>JBFWYG010000004.1:0-78087 GCA_050186725.1 Gammaproteobacteria bacterium
CCACTGCTGCCTCCCGTAGGAGTCTGGGCCGTGTCTCAGTCCCAGTGTGGCTGATCGTCCTCTCAGACCAGCTACCGATCGTCGCCTTGGTGAGCCATTACCTCACCAACTAGCTAATCGGACGCGGGCTCATCCAATAGCGGCCGAAGCCTTTCCCCCATGGGGCGTATGCGGTATTAGCCCGACTTTCGTCGGGTTGTCCCCCACTATTGGGCAGATTCCCACGCGTTACTCACCCGTCCGCCACTCGCCACCCATATGTATTACTACATACTGTGCTGCCGTTCGACTTGCATGTGTTAGGCATGCCGCCAGCGTTCAATCTGAGCCAGGATCAAACTCTTCAGTTTAATCACAGCGTCCACTCCGAAGAGCGGACATATACTTGCATTGACGAGATCTATTAAGACACTAGGTTTTAGTAGACTCATCAGGGTTTCTGATGACGTCTTGGCTAATCGCTAGCGCCCACACAAATTGCTTGTTTGGACAGACTTTTAAAGAACCTGCAGCCTGGTAGTGCGCTGCGAGAGGTGCGCATTATAGGGAGGGAGAAAGGGCCGTCAACCCCCTGCGCCGATTATTTTCGAAAAAACTTGGCCCATTGAAAGTCGACCACAGACAGCAGGGCTGTGGTCAGCCCTCAAGTTACGGAAATCCTTGCGATTCTGCGTTTGCCCACGGCGACGGTCACCGCACCGCCTGGCGTAAGCACGGCATCGATCTGTCCAACTCGCTCACCATTCAGACGCACCGCACCCTGAGCAATAAGCCGCCTTGCCTCCGACGTGCTTCCGCACAGATTCGCGGCTTTCAATGCGGTAGATAGCAACAGGTTGCCGGCCTCGGCCGGAAGACTGAATTCGGGTACATCTTCTGGCGTCTCGCCTCGACTGAAGCGCCTGATGAATGCGTCACGTGCTGACTCGGCGTCGCGCTCCGTGTGGTAACGGGCGACAAGTTCGCCAGCGAGTTCCATCTTGATGTCGCGAGGGTTGCGTCCAGAGTGGGCCTCTTCACGCAGCCGTACCAGTTCCCGACTGTCACGCATGCTCAGCAGGTCGAAGTAGCGCCACATGAGTTCATCGGAAATCGACATGATCTTGCCGAATATTTCTTCAGGCGGCTCGTTGATCCCGATGTAGTTGCCGAGCGACTTGGACATCTTTTGGACGCCGTCGGTACCCTCCAGCAAGGGCATCGTAAGGACGACCTGAGGAGACTGGCCGCTAGCCGCCTGGAGGTGGCGTCCAACCAGCAGGTTGAACTTCTGGTCGGTCCCCCCTAATTCGACGTCCGCGTGCAGTGCAACCGAGTCGTAGCCCTGGATGAGCGGGTACAGGAATTCATGGACCGCAATAGGCCGCCCTTCGGTATAGCGCTTGTGGAAGTCATCACGCTCCAGCATTCGAGCGACCGTATGTTGCGCGGCAATACGGATCAGGCCGGCCGCATCGACCTTTGACATCCATTCGGAATTGAACACGACCTGGGTTCGGTCTTCGTCCAGGATCTTGAAGACCTGGTCCCGGTAGGTCAGTGCATTGGCGGCCACAGCATCGGCCGTCAATGGCGGTCGCGTGGCGTTCTTGCCGGTCGGGTCGCCAATCATTCCGGTGAAGTCACCTATAAGAAAGATGACCTGATGGCCCAAGTCCTGGAACTGGCGAAGCTTGGTGAGAAGCACCGTGTGCCCGAGATGCAGGTCGGGCGCTGTCGGATCAAAACCTGCCTTGACGCGTAACGGCCGTCCGCTCGCCAACTTCTTCCTGAGTTCGTCTTCGACGAGAATTTCAACGGCGCCGCGCCGAATGACTGACAGTTGATCTTCGATAAAAGAGGTGCTTGTGCTGTCGCTCATGAGAGGCTCGGAGACTCGACACAAAAATGTTAAAAAACATTGACGTATCAGATTTATGAAGTTAAGGTCCCGGGCTAGGTCCACGCCCGCGCCCGGCATAAGTACACAATATTCATGAAGTATCTTGGGATCACAAGAAGGCGGCGTTTTTTGGCCTTGCAGACACACCAGGGCCCGCAACTTCGCTCATTGGCCTTCCTAGTTCCTGCGGCATTGGCCGTGATTGCCATCCAGCAGAACACGAGGATTACGCCCCAAGTAGACGTGCAGCACGTCCAGAAGCAAATCGGTATCGCGCTCCCCAATCACGAATCCGCCATTCTCCAGGAAGCTTATCGACTCTTCGGGCGTCTGCCCTACGAACCCGATACCGGGTACGTATCAAGTCATGACTTTCCGCCCGCCACGCCTTTGAATGCGCCCGCGGACTCGCTGGTGGGTGGCACGAGCACAGCCGCCGGACCCGCCGCCCTCGCGCAGCAGCCCTGGACCAACGTCACTGTAGCGCCCGGGGACAACCTGTCTCTTATTTTCGCCCGGCTAAAGCTCTCGCGAAACGACCTGCAGAAAATCGTCAGTCTCGGCGCCGACACCGCGGCACTGAAAGATCTGAAGCCTGGCATGACGCTGCGCCTGCGCAGCACCGACGGCGCCATCGATGAAATGGTGCTGGAACTCGATCAACTGAATTCGTTGGTCGTCAGCAAATCGGAGGCAGAGTTCGCGGCCCGCGTGGATTCCATTGAACCTGACATCAAGGTTCGCGCGGCCACAACCACCATCACCCAGTCCCTGTTCGTGGACGGGCAGAAAGTCGGCCTGTCGGATGCGGTGATCATGAAGCTCATCGACATCTTCGGCTGGGATATCGATTTCGCACTCGACCTGCAGCCGAATGACCATTTCAGCATCATCTACGAAGAGGTGTACAAAGGCGATCAACTCGTGAAGCAGGACCGAATCCTCGCTGCCGAGTTCGTCAATCAGGGCAAGCGCATGCGCGCCGTGCTCTACAACGACGCCTCTGGACGTTCGGCCTATTACTCGCAGGACGGTGAAGCGATGCACAAGGCGTTCCTGCGGACGCCAGTCAAGTTCACGCGCATCAGTTCCGGTTTCAATCTTGCGCGACGTCATCCGATCTTGAACACGATTCGCGCGCATCGAGGCGTGGATTACGCGGCGCCGATAGGCACTCCGGTACGGGCAACCGCGGACGGCAAAGTGCTGACGGTCGGCGGCGGTGCAGGTTACGGCAACTTGGTGGAAATCCGCCACGGCGATGCCTACAGCACTCTATACGGCCACCTGTCTCGTTTCGCGCGGGGCATCAAGCGCGGCGGATTCGTCAAGCAGGGACAGATCATCGGCTACGTGGGACAGACCGGCCTCGCGACCGGCCCTCATTTGCACTATGAGTTCCGAATCAACGGCGTACATCGCGACCCCTTGCGCGTGACGCTACCTCGCTCGCTGCCACTCGAAAAGCGCTACATGGCGGATTTTCGCGAACGCTCGGGTCCGCTGCTCGATCAGCTCGATACCATGGTCGCTCGACGCGACAGTTCGCATACGACCTACGTCGCGCAGCTCGACTCCGCCAAGTTCCTGCAGGCGGCCGACGCCAACGGCACGAATTGAACGCGCCGAGCCGCGCCTCGGCCGACGGCCTGTACATCGGACTCATTTCCGGGACCAGCATGGATGGCGTGGACGCCGTCCTGGTCCGCGTGGAGGGCAGCCGCTTGCAGCACGTCGGCGCCCTCACATATCCCTATCCGGCTACGCTAAGTTCCGCGCTTCATCGGACGATCTTGCCGCAGGCGCAGTTGGATCTTCCGACGTTCAGTCGACTGCACGTCGAAGTCGGCGCTTGCTTTGCCGATGCCGTCGACGCTCTCCTGACGCGTACCGGCACTTCGTCGTCACAGGTTGCCGCCCTCGGCAGTCATGGCCAGACGATCTACCACGCTCCTGTTGGCGACCATCCCTACACACTGCAGATCGGCAATCCCGCCAGCATCGCGGCACGCACCGGCATCGTGACGGTGGCCGACTTCCGCGCCATGGACGTGGCCTACGGAGGAGAAGGCGCGCCTCTCGTTCCAGGCTTCCACGCCTGGGTGCTGAGCCATTCGACCGAGAACCGCGTGATACTGAACATTGGCGGCATCGCCAATCTCTCTTTATTGCCCGCCGGCAGCAGCGTGCCGCAACTTGGCTACGATACGGGGCCTGGCAATTGCCTGATGGACGCGTGGTGCGCACGCCACCGCGGCGCGGCGTATGACGCAGACGGCGCATGGGCAGGAAGCGGAACGCCTGACGAGGCGCTGCTACAAGAGCTTCTGAAGGCGCCCTACTACGGCGCCCCTCCGCCGAAGAGCACCGGGCGGGAGACCTTCAATCTCGAGTACCTGGACCAGGTACTCGCGGTGCCGGCGTTTGCCGGGCTGAAGCCAGTCGACGTGCAGGCCACGCTGCTGCGCCTTACCGTCGAGACCATCGCGCGAGACATCCAACGGGCTGGACCAGACTGGGCGGCGGGCGTATTCGTATGCGGAGGCGGCGCGAGGAACGGCCGCCTCATGGCGGCGCTGTCCACGAGACTCGCGCCGGTCCCGGTGGCGACCACGGCATCACTGGGGCTCGATCCCGACATGGTCGAGGCTAGTGCTTTCGCCTGGCTCGCTTGGATGCGCCTGTCAGGCCGACCGGTACCGCTGACCACCGGGGAAGGCCAGCGCGCACTGCTGCTCGGCTGCGTGTACGAGCCGACGCCCGGCTACGCCAGCGCCTGACTCTGCGGTCGGGCTACACCGAGAACGACGAGCCGCACCCGCAGGTGGTCGCCGCATTCGGGTTGCGAATGACGAACTGAGAACCTTCGAGGCCCTCGGTGTAGTCGATTTCAGCGCCCATCAGGTATTGCACGCTCATCGGGTCCACCAGCAGTTTCACCCCCTGGTTCTCCACCACGGTGTCGCCCTCGCCTTCGGCCTGGTCGAAGGTGAAACCGTATTGGAATCCCGAGCAGCCGCCGCCCTGGACAAACACCCGCAGCATCAGGCTCTGGTCACCCTCTTCATCGATCAGTTGCCGCACCTTGAGTGCCGCCGAACTGGTGAAGACCAGCGGATTTTCCTGTGTTTCCATGACTCGAATCCCCGTAAATCAGTTGCTTGCGGCCAAGGTAGTGACTCCGGCCGGCTTATTCAACCGCGCAGCGCCTGTGCCTATTCGTATTCGACCTGGGTCACCCTGCCGTCGTGGTCCAGCGCCAGGGGCGCGCGCTGACTCTCAGCGATGCGTACCAGCTTGCCATTGACCTCGGCCCCCATCGCCATTTCGATGAGCGCGTAGTACACGTCGCCCTCCACCCTCGCGCTCGAGGCCAGTTCGATGTGCTCGCTTGCGTATACGTCGCCCAGCACGGCGCCGTTCAGGATGATGTACGGCACACGTACCTCGCCCTCGATCGCCCCCCGGTCGCTGACCGTGAGTGTCGCGCGGTCGTCGCCGTCGGCGGAGACGTTGCCCTTGACCTGGCCGTCCACGTGCAGACCTCCCCCGAAGCGGATGTCGCCCACCACCCGCGACTGGTGCCCGATGAGGGAGTCGATCTTCGATGGCTTGCGCTTCTTGGACTTTCCGAGCATCTGCAACTCCTCAGTTGAGCACCGCCGCCCAGTCGTAGGTTTCGGACGACGAGCTCGCGGCTGGCATTCTACCTTGCACGGCGACCGTGATCTGGCGCGGTACGAAGCCCTCGGGCAGACGCAGCACCCCCTCCACCATGCGGAAATGCTTGAACTTGAAATTGAGGCTGGCCGATCCCGCCTCGATGACTTCGGTGCCGAGGGACTTCGCCTGCCCCTTAATCTCACCTTTCACCGCAAGCCGCACCGACCCCTCGGCCTCCCTGTCGTTCACGTCGATATGGGCGAGGATGACGCGGAAGCCGAACCGTCCGACGTCGGCCAGAGGCTTCAGCTGCACACCCTTGACGCGCGGTCCGGCGGCGGTGTCCGCCGCGCCAACCACGTCGCGGTAGAACTCGATTTCGCGCCGCAGCCCGGCGACCTCGGCTTGCAACTGCACGAACTGCGCCTGGCTGTCACTGCGCGCGGTGCGCGCGATCTCTTCGCTTCGCTCGAGCCGAGCGATCTGGAAGCGCAGCGCCCCGTTCTCTTCGCGCAGTCGCTCGAGCTCTGCCCCGCCGGTGTCGCCGTCCCCCCGGGCCACCACCGCGCGCGCGTAATCACGCCATCCGCCGATATCCAGCACGAGTCCGGCCAGCAGCAACGTCGCCAGGGCGATGCCGCAGCCGATGAGTACGCGCCGTAGCGGCCGGTGCTGGCGGATGACGAGCTTCATGCGTGGCCAGGGACGCAGGCACCGGGGCAGAGGTCGTGATCGATGCGCATGTCGAATGGCCGGCTAGGGCGGCGTTTGCGAAGGACGCCGTCCGCGTCCGACACGTCGCCGAGTGTGCCGGGCAAAGTATCTTTCGAGGTGCGACGGGTCAACGCCCGGCAAGGCCCGCCTGCGGAGGTAGAATCACGATCGAATTCAGGCGGGCGCGCGCATGTATCTCTGGGTGAAAGCCTTTCACGTGATTTTCATGGTGACCTGGTTCTCCGGTCTGTTCTATCTGCCTAGGCTGTTCGTCTACCACGCCATGACTGAAGAGGCGGCCGGCATTGCCCGCTTCAAGATCATGGAACGCAAGCTCTATCGCGGCATCACCACCCCCGGCGGGCTCTTGACGCTCGCCTCCGGTGCCTGGCTGATCGGGTTACGTGGCGCCGAGTGGTTCACCCACGCCCATTGGCTGCATGCCAAGCTGACCCTGGTCGCTCTGCTCGTCGCGTATCACGCCTACCTCGGCCAGCTGGTGAAGCGCTTCGCCGACGACCGCAACACGCGCGGCCACGTCTACTACCGCTGGCTGAACGAGGCGCCGGTGCTGGTGCTGGTCGGCGCGGTGCTGCTGGTCATACTGCAGCCGACGTGGTGAGCGGTTCATCGGGTCCCGCCCCGCACAGCGCGCCGGTGGTGCTCTGCATCGGCGGCCATGACCCGAGCGGCGCCGGCCTGCAGGCCGACATCGAGACCTGCGCTGCACTGGATTGCCTGGCGCTCAGCGTGGTCACCGCGCTCACGCAGCAGAACACCGCCCGGGTGGCGGTCATACAGCCTCAGCCAGCCCCGCAGCTCGCAGCGCAGATCGAACTGCTGCTGGAGGACTTCTCGCCTGCCGCGTGCAAGCTCGGCCTGCTGCCGACCGTGGCCCAGATCGAAACCTTGAGCGAATTGCTGCACGGCCCGCTCGCCGGCTGCCCGCTGGTGGTCGATCCGCTGCTGCGCGCCGGCTCCGGCGGCGAGCTGGTGCAGGAACGCATCGAGGCGGCCTTCATGGAGCGGCTCCTGCCCCGCGCCACGGTGCTCACGCCGAACCGCGCGGAGGCCCTGCACTACTCGGGCTGCGCGGAGAGTGACGCCGCGCTGGCCGCGCTCATGTCCAAGGGTTGTCGAGCAATACTCCTGACCGATGCAAGGCCAGGCGGCGATGCCATCGAAAACATCCTGCATGTCGCCGGTAAATCACCGCGGTCCTACACCATGACCCGCTTCGCCGGGGAGTACCACGGCACCGGCTGTACCCTGGCCACCGCTATTGCCTGCGGCCTGGCGCGAGGCGAGACGCTGGAGATCGCCGTCGAGCGTGCCCAGGTCTTCGTGCACCGGGCGGTGGCCGACGCCTGGCGGCCAGGCAGCGTCCAGCATCTTCCTCGCCGGTATCGAGGCCTGTTGCCATGACTCCATCCGCCCTCGCCTTGCCGCGCCGCGGCCTGTACGCCCTCACTCCAGACGATGCCGGCGACATCGACGCCCTGGTCGCGCGCGTGCTGGCCGTCATTGCCGGTGGCGCGGCCCTGGTCCAGTACCGCGACAAGTCCGCGCCGGGCCCCGAACGCAGGATTCGCGCCGAGGCGCTCGCGCGGGCCTGCCACGCCGTCGGCGTGCCACTCATCGTGAACGACTCCGTGACGCTCGCAGTCGAGACCGGCGCCGCCGGCGTGCACCTGGGCCGCGACGACGGTCCGGTCGCGGACGCCCGCGCGGCGCTCGGCAAGCGGGCGATCATCGGAGTGTCCTGCTACGACTCGCTGGCGCGTGCGCGCGACGCGGTGTTGGCCGGCGCGGACTACGTCGCCTTCGGCAGCGTGTACCCGTCTTCGACCAAACCAGCCGCCGTGCGCTGCCCCCTCGAAGTCATCGCCGCAGCGCGTGCCGAACTGGCCGTGCCCATCGTTGCGATTGGCGGCATAACCCCCGAGAATGCCCAAACGGTGGTAGCTGCGGGTGCCGGCCTGCTGGCCGTGATCGGCGCGCTGTTCGATCGCGGCGATGGCGCGGCCGCCGCACGCGCATTCGCGCCCGCCTTCACCTGACGCACACAGCACACGGATTTCTGTATGGCCACACGCTCGGAACAATGGTTCGACGCAGCTCGCCGGGTGCTCCCCGGCGGCGTGAATTCGCCAGTACGCGCCTTCAACGGCGTGGGCGGCACGCCCCGCTACTTCGTCAGCGGCGAGGGCGCCTGGCTCACCGACGCCGACGGGCGGCGTTACATCGACTACATCGGCAGCTGGGGTCCGGCCATCGTTGGTCACGCGCATCCCAAGGTGCTGGCCGCGGTCGGCGAACAGCTCGCCAAAGGCCTCGGTTTCGGCGCGCCCAACGAACTCGAAACCCGTCTCGCCGAGCGCATCATCGACATCGTGCCCCACGCGGAGAAAGTCCGCATGGTGAGCAGCGGCACCGAGGCCGCGATGACCGCGATCCGCCTGGCCCGTGGCGTGACCGGCCGCGATCGCATCGTGAAGTTCGAAGGCTGCTACCACGGCCACGCCGACTCGCTGCTGGTCAAGGCCGGGTCCGGCGCGCTGACCATGGGCGTCCCGACATCACCAGGCGTGCCCGCCGCGCTCGCCGAACTGACCATGACGCTGAACTACAACGACAGCGCGCAGGTGCGTGAAGTATTCGCGCAGCATGGTCACGCCATCGCCGCGGTGATCGTCGAACCGGTGGCTGGCAACATGAACTGCGTGCCGCCGGCGCCGGGCTTTCTCGAGACCCTGCGCGAGGTGACGGAAAAATCCGGCACCATCCTCATCTTCGACGAAGTAATGACCGGCTTTCGCGTCGCGCTCGGCGGCGCCCAGTCCTTGTACGGCATTCGTCCCGATCTCACCGTGCTCGGCAAGGTGATCGGCGGCGGTCTGCCAGTGGGCGCGGTGACCGGCCCAGCCGCGCATCTCGACCAGCTCGCTCCCGCCGGTCCCGTCTACCAGGCCGGCACGCTGTCCGGCAATCCGCTCGCCATGGCGAGCGGTCTGGCGACCCTGGAACTCATCAGCGCCCCCGGCTTCCACGCCGCCCTGGCCGCGCAGACCGCCAAGCTCTGCCAAGGCATCGAGGCCGCGGCGCGCGATGCGCGCGTGCCGCTGGTCACCAATCACGTGTGCGGCATGTTTGGCCTGTTTTTCAGTGAACGTCCGGTGACCAGCTTCGCCGACGTCATGGCGTGCGACGTCGCGCGCTTCAAGCGCTTCTTCCATGCGCTGCTCGACGAAGGCGTGAATCTCGCGCCGTCGGCTTTCGAGGCAGGCTTCCTGTCCTCGGCCCATGGCGATGCCGAGATCGAGCAGACCGTGGCGGCCGTCGCCCGCGCACTGGCCCGCTGCTGATGCGATCGGGCGCGGCTGCCTTGACCAACCGCGACCGGCGCTCTTCCTGCTCCGGGCTCCGCAAGGCCGCGGCCGCGACGCTGTTCATGCTCGGCATGGTACTGGCCGTGCCGAGTCCGGCGGATCAGCACGCCGCCGAGTTGCCGGCGCTGCTCGGCAGCTTGACCACCGCCCCCACCGCCGCCGCGGCGCGCGTCATCGAGCAGAAGATCTGGGCGCTGTGGTTCGAGGCGCCGGCACCCGAGGCCGACACGCTGTTCAAGGCCGGCCGCGCGGCCGGCGAGCAGGGCAACATTCCCGAGGCGCTCGCCGCTTACGACCAGCTGGTGCAGAAGTTTCCCGACTTCGCCGAAGCCTGGAACCAGCGGGCTATCGCGAAGTTCATGGTGGGCGACCTGGATGGCGCCCTGGAGGATGTCGCGCACACGCTGGAACTCGAGCCGCGGCATTTCGGCGCGCTGTCGGGACGCGGCCAGTGCTACCTGCACATGCAGCGCCTGGGCGACGCGCTCGAGGCGCTGGAAGCCGCACAGGCGATCAACCCCTGGGCCGACAGCGTCAACAAGCAGGTCGAGATGCTGCGGGCGCACCAGCCGCAGCCGAAGTCGATTTGAGGCTGGACGCGCGGCCTAGATCTGGCCGGCGGTGAACAAGCCGACGCGCAGATTGCCGCCGCTGTAGATCTGCTGCCCATCCACTTCCATGGTGGCATCCGCGATGCCCATCACCAGCCCACGGGCGATGATGCGGCGAATGTCGACGGTGTAGCGGACCAGGCGCTTGTCGGGCGTGACCTGGCCAGTGAACTGGATGTCCGCGCCTCCGAGCGCGCGTCCGCGTCCGAGTCCGCCCTTCCAGGCGAGAAAGAAGCCCACCAGCTGCCACATCGCATCGAGGCCCAGGCAGCCCGGCATCACCGGGTCATTGTCGAAGTGGCACTTGAAAAACCACAGGTCGGGATGGATATCGAGCTCGGCCTGCATGAGACCTCGCTGGTACTTGCCGCTCGAATCGTCTATGTACGTGATGCGATCGAACATCAGCATCGGCGGCAGCGGCAGCTGCGCGTTGCCGGGCCCGAAGAGCTCACCGTGACCGCAGCCGATAAGCTCATCGAACGTGTAGCTCGGTTGCTGACGGCCCGACAGGATGATCGGGGCGTCGGCATTGATGGGGCTGCCTGACTGGGACATGGAACTGCGCACCTTGAGGAAGCCGCAGTATATCGCAAGAGTCCTTGCGTCAACCGCGCTCAGCCGAACTCGATCTCGACGTGGGCCCGCGTGCCCTCGCGCGAGGATTCGAACGACAGGCGGCCGTGGTACACGTCCTCGACCATGTCGCGCACGATGGCGAGACCGATGCCATGGCCTTCGACCGACTGATCCAGGCGGGTGCCGCGCTGCCCCAGCATTTCGAGCTGCTGTTCCGGAATCCCCGGGCCGTCGTCGGCGATGTCCAGTTCGAGCCGCGGTTCGCCGTCGGCGGTGCGCCCGTGGCGCGCAGTCACCACGACACGTTTGCGCGCCCACTTGCAAGCGTTGTCAGCAAGGTTGCCGACGATCTCCATGAGGTCGCCCTCGTCGCCGTAGAACACCGCGAGCGCGTCCAGCTCGGCCTCGATCTCCAGGTTGCGATGGGCATGCACCTTGCGCAGGGTTTCGATGAGACGCTGCACCACCTGTTCGACAAACACCGGCGGCGCCAGCAGCGAGCGGCCGGCGGCGGCGGCGCGATGCAGGTGATACTCGACAGTCTTGTCGATGCGCCCGACCTGCTCGAGCGCGGTCTCCCGACCGATGTCAGCGCGCCCCACCGCGAGCTCGTTGCGCAACACTGCGAGCGGCGTCTTGATCGAATGCGCGAGGTCGCCGAGCGCGTTGCGGTAGCGACGCAAGCTGTCCCGGTTGTGGCGCAGTAGCCGGTTCAGATTGCGCGTGAGCGACTGCAGTTCCTTGGGATAGCTGCCGGTGATCGCCTCGCGCTTGCCTGCTTCGATCTCGCGCACCTCGTCATCGACGCTGCGCAGCGGGCGCAGCCCCCAGTTGAGGTTCAGGCTCTGCACCACCAGGAGCCCGACGCTCAGCCCGCCGAACCAGAACCACAGGCTGCGCCGGAAACGCGTCACGGTGGAGAGATACAGTGTTTCGTTCTCGCAGGCCTGGATGACGAACTGCCGTGGCTTACGCTTGCCCGGGCTATCCCACAGGATGGCGTAGACCAGCGAGAAGAGCCCCTCGCCTTCCGAGGTTCGCGTGCGCTCGAGGCGCCAGCTGCCGATCGGCAGACGCTTCGGCAACGGCAGGTCGAGACCCAGCAGCGAACGGCTCTGCCAACGGGTCCGGCCAGAGTCGGACAGGATGCGCAGGTAGTTCCCGGAGCCCGGCATGGCGAGTGTCGCGTCGGGCAGTTCGCCGACCAGTGGCCGAGTCGTCGGCGCGTCGAAGTCGGCGGCGCCGATCAGCATGTAGACCCGACCGCGCAGGCGATCCTCGACCGCGTTCAAGGCGCTCTCGCGAAACGCGCGGTCCAGCAGCACGCTCGCGCAGCCGAGCGCCGTCACCAGCACCAGGCTCGCGCTGATCAGCAGGCGCGCGCGCAGCGAGGTCATCGCGGCAGGTGAGGATTCAGGCCGGGGACGGCCGCGCGGCGAGGCGCAGACGGTAGCCCTGGCCGCGGATGGTCTCGATGGGATTCAACTGGCGGTCGGGATCGATTTTCTTGCGCAGGCGGCCGATGATGACCTCCAGCACGTTGCTGTCGCGCTCGGCATCGTCCTCGTACAGGTGCTCGGTGAGATCGGACTTGGACAGCACGTCGCCCGCGCGCAGCATGAGAAACTCCAGCACCTTGAATTCGAGCGCGGTGAGATCGAGTTCGCGGCCCTCGACCATCACGCGCTTGGTACCGAGTTCCATCACCAATGGACCGCACTCGATGCGCGACTGGCTCCATCCCGCCGCGCGACGCAGGAGCGCGCGCAGCCGGGCCAGCAGTTCCTCCTGGTAGAAGGGCTTCACGAGATAGTCGTCGGCGCCAATCTCGAGGCCGGCCACCTTGTCCTCCCAGCGCCCGCGCGCCGTGAGGATCAGCACCGGAAAGGACTTCTTTTGACGCCGCCACGATTCGATGATGGCGGTGCCGGGCACATCGGGAAGACCAAGGTCGACGATGGCGGCGTCGATGGGGTACTCGAGTCCGTAGAACTCGCCTTCCTTGCCGAGCCCGGTTTCGTCCACCGCGTAGCCTTCGCGCCGCAACCGGTCGACGAGCTGCGCGCGCAGGGTATCTTCGTCTTCGATGACCAGGACGCGCATCAGCGTTCCAGGAAGTCGGATGGGGAAGTGGGATTGGCCTCGATCTCGACCAGCTTCACGCGCCCGTCCTTCTGCAGCACCTTCACCACGTACACCGCCCGTTCGCCGATGAAGCGCTTCTGCACGTCCAGCACGCGGCCGCCGGTCTGGCCCGCGGCCTGACGGGCCGCCGCGCCAGCGTCCTCCACCAGTGCCTCGCCGGCCCGTGCCGCCCGCGTCGCGACGCACAGCGCGAGCAGCAGCATCACCAAGGCCAGCCCAGGGCGCGAGAGCCTAGTCATGCCGGGATGATAGCGCAGGGTCGCGCGAGCGCCCATGCAAGGAGGTCAAGGTGACTAGCAATCATCCGCGGCACGCTAGCGGCGCGGCGTGAACTCGTCCTGAACTCTTGCGGGCTCAGGGGCCGACGATGGCCCGATCGTGCTCGAGTGACGGAATCATGCGCCGTACCTCGGTCACTCGCTTCGGGTCGACCTCGGCCACGATCACGCCTTCCGTCTCGCCGCCGTCGGCCAGCACCTCGCCCCACGGATCGACGATCAGCGAGTGGCCATAAGTCTGGCGGCCCCAGGGGCGCACACCGCATTGCCCGGGCGCGAACACATAGCAGCCGGTTTCGATGGCGCGTGCGCGCACCAGCGTGTGCCAATGGGCCGCGCCGGTCTTGGCGGTGAAGGCGGCCGGCACGGACAGGAAACTCGCGCCGGCCTGCGCCAGCCGCCGATAGAGCTGCGGAAAGCGCACGTCGTAACAGATGCTGAGCCCGAGCCCGCCCCAGGGCAGCGGCGCGATCACGGCCTGCTCGCCCGGCGCCACGCCGTTCGATTCGCGATAGGTCTGGCCGTCCTTGATGGCGACGTCGAACAGGTGAATCTTGTCGTAGGTGGCCACGGTGCGCCCGGCCGGATCGAGCACGAAGGCGCGGTTGTAGACCTTGCGCTCTGGCGCCCGCACGGGTATCGACCCGAGAAGCACCCAGAGCCCCAGCTCCACCGCGAGCGCACGGAGCGCCGCGAGCGCCGGATGGTCGTCCGCCTCGTAACCCTTGTCGTAGTAACTGCCGTCGGCCGGCTCGAGGTTACAGAAGAACTCCGGCAGGCAGGCGAGTTCCGCGCCTTGCGCGCGGGCCGCGCGCAGCATGTCCTCGACCCGCGCGAGGTTGGCCAGCATGTCGTCGGTCGCACAGTTCTGGATGCAGGCGACCTTGAAGGGTGAGGACATGAGGGCCTCCGGCGTTGTGTCCACGCTCAGGGATGCGAATGTCGGATTGGAATCAGACCAACAGGCCGACCCGGGTTTCGGCTCAGTGGAGTTTACCCTTGGCCAGCACCACGCCATCGACATCGGCGTAGAGGTAGTCGCCCGGCTCGATCGTGACCTCGGCGAAGCGCAGCGTCACGCCGCGCTCGCCTTCGCCCTTCTTCACGCTCTTGCGCGGGTTGGTGGCGATGGCTTTCACGCCGATGGCGATGGCGGCGATGGGCGCGGAGTCGCGGATGCAGCCGTAGACGACGATGCCTGCCCAGCCGTTCTTCGCGCCCAGTTCTGCCAGGTTGTCGCCGACCAACGCGCAGCGCAGCGAGCCGCCGCCATCGACCACCAGCACGCGGCCCTCACCGGGTTCTTCCAGCGCGGCGCGCACCAGGCTGTTGTCCTCGAACACCTTCAAGGTCACCACTTCACCGGCGAACGACTCGCTGCCGCCGTAGTCGCGAAAAATCGGCGCCATCACGCGCAATGCTTCGCCGTGCGCGTCGTACAGGTCGGCGGTGGCTGGCAAGGTGGACATACCCTCTCCTTCTATCTTGCTCGGTGTCGATACTAGCGGTCCTCGCCGCCGACCGCGCTATTTCTTCTGCTTGCGCGGGCGCTGCCAGCCGCTGATGGTCTTCTGTCGCACACGGCTGATGACCAGGCGCTCGGCTTCCACGTCCTCGGTGACGGTGGTGCCGGCGCCGATGGTGACCCCGCGACCGATGCGCACCGGCGCGACCAGCTGGGTGTCGGAGCCGACGAACACGTCGTCCTCGATCACGGTCTTGTGCTTGTAGGCGCCGTCGTAGTTGCAGGTGATGGTCCCGGCGCCGATGTTCACGTCGCGGCCGACCTCGGCGTCGCCGACGTAGGCCAGGTGATTGACCTTGCTGCCCTGGCCGATGTCGGCTTTCTTGATCTCGACGAAGTTGCCGATGTGGGTGTCGCGCGCCAGGCGCGTGTCGGGACGAATGCGCGAGAACGGGCCGATGCGCGACGCGTCGCCGATGCTGGCGGCATCGATCACGCAGTTCGGCAGCACCTCGACTTCGTCGCCGAGCTCGGCGTCGGTGATCACGTTGTTGGGCCCGATACGCACGCCGTCGCCCAATACCACACGGCCCTGGAACACACAGTTCACGTCGATGATCACATCGCGCCCGCAGACGAGTTCGCCGCGGATGTCGATACGGGCCGGGTCCAGCAGGGTGACGCCTTGTTCGAGCAGCGCGTCGGCCAGGCGCCGCTGATGGAGGCGTTCGACCTCGGCCAGCTGCCGGCGGTTGTTCACGCCCATGGCCTCGTCGGCATCGGCGATGAGCACCCCCTTCACCGCGACGCCCGCGGCCACCGCCATCTCCACGCAGTCGGTCAGGTAGTACTCGCCCTGGGCGTTCTGGTTGCCCAGGCGCGGGATCCAGGTCTTCAGCCTGGCCGCGTCGATGGCCATGATGCCCGTGTTGATTTCATTGATGGCAAGCTCGCTGGACGAAGCGTCCTTGTGCTCGACGATGCGCGCCACGTCGCCGTCGGCGCCGCGCAGGATGCGGCCGTAGCCGGTCGGGTCAGCCATGCGCACGGTCAGCACACCGAACCCGCTGTCGGATGCGGCGGACAGCAGCGCCTTGAGCGACGCGGCGCGCAGCAGCGGCACGTCGCCATAGAGAATGAGCACCAAGCCGCTGTCAGGCAGGTCGTCCAGGGTCTGGGCGACCGCATGGCCGGTACCAAGCTGCTCAGCCTGTTCGACCCAGGTGAGCTCGCGGTGGGCGAGGCCCGCCCGGAGCTGCGTACCCCCGTGGCCGAAGACCAGTACCGGTCGCGCCGCGGAGACCTCGCGTGCGGTATCCAGGACGTGTTCCACCATGGGCTTGCCCGCAACACGGTGCAGGACCTTGGGGAGGTTGGAGTGCATGCGTTTGCCCTGGCCGGCGGCGAGGACGACGATGGCTACGGACATGAAGTGATTCCCCGGCGCTGGTCGTGGATGGACGAGTCAGGACCGCGCGGGATTATGGCAGGCACGGCCCTGGCCGCGCGATGGCGTGGGCCGCCGCGGCCTTGGGAGTAGCGGCCGCGGCGATGGGTTTTGTAGCGCGGGACTCAGCGCCCGCCGCGACGCCGCAGACGCTGGATGGTCTGCAGCTGCGCCACGGTCTCGGCCAGCTCAGCGCGGGCCTTGGCGTACTCGATGGCGCCGGTGTGGTCGGCCATCGCCCGTTCCGCCGCTTCCTTGGAGCGCATCACCGCGGCTTCGTCCAGGTCTTCGGCGCGCTCGGCTGTGTCCGACAGCACGGTCACCACTCGCGGCTGCACCTCGAGCATGCCGCCCGAGATGTAGAACGCATGTTCGCGGCCATCGCCCAATTTGAGACGCACCTCGCCCGGACCGAGCTTGGTGAGGAAGGGCGCATGGCCCGGCGCGATACCGACTTCACCCAACACGGCGGGCGCGAACACCATCTCGGCCTGGCCGGAAAAGATTTCGCGCTCTGCGCTGACGATGTCGACGTGTACGGTCATGGCCATGATCTGCCTCTCTCGCTCGTCCCGATCAGATCTTCTTCGCCTTCTCGACCGCTTCTTCGATCGAGCCGACCATGTAGAAGGCCTGCTCCGGCAGGTGATCGTACTCGCCGGCCACGATCGCCTTGAACCCGGCGATGGTGTCCTTCAGCGGCACGTACTTGCCCGGCGTACCGGTGAACACTTCCGCGACCGAGAACGGCTGCGACAGGAAGCGCTGGATCTTGCGTGCGCGGGCGACGGTCAGCTTGTCGGTTTCCGACAGCTCGTCCATGCCGAGGATCGCGATGATATCGCGCAGTTCCTTGTAGCGCTGCAGGGTGTTCTGCACCGCGCGCGCTGTCTCGTAGTGCTCGACGCCGACGATCAGCGGGTCGAGCTGGCGGCTGGTCGAATCGAGCGGGTCCACCGCCGGGTAGATGCCGAGCTCGGCAATCTGGCGGGACAACACCACGGTCGCGTCGAGGTGAGCGAAGGTGGTGGCCGGCGACGGGTCGGTCAAGTCGTCGGCCGGCACGTACACCGCCTGGATGGAGGTGATGGAACCGGTCTTGGTCGAAGTGATGCGCTCCTGCAGGCGGCCCATTTCTTCGGCCAGGGTCGGCTGGTAGCCCACCGCCGACGGCATGCGGCCGAGCAGCGCGGACACTTCCACGCCGGCGAGCGTGTAGCGGTAGATGTTGTCGACGAACAGCAGCACGTCGCGGCCTTCGTCGCGGAACTTCTCGGCGATGGTGAGGCCCGTGAGCGCCACGCGCAGGCGGTTGCCCGGGGGCTCGTTCATCTGGCCGTAGACCATGGCGACCTTGGACTTCTCGAAGTCCTTGACGTCGACCACGCCCGCTTCCTGCATTTCGTGGTAGAAGTCGTTGCCTTCGCGGGTACGCTCACCGACACCGGTGAACACCGACAGGCCCGAATGCTCGGTCGCGATGTTGTTGATGAGCTCCATCATGTTCACGGTCTTGCCCACGCCGGCGCCGCCGAACAGGCCGACCTTGCCGCCCTTGGCGAACGGGCAGACCAGATCGATGACCTTGATGCCGGTCTCGAGCAACTCCGTGGCGGGCGACAGATCGACGAACTTCGGCGCTTCGCGATGGATGACCATGCGCTCTTTCTCGCCGATCGGGCCGAGCTCGTCGATGGCGTCACCGAGCACGTTCATGATGCGGCCGAGCGTCTCCTTACCGACCGGCACCTTGATGCCTTCACCGGTGTTGTTCGCGACCATCCCGCGACGCAGACCGTCGGTGGAACCCAGAGCGATGGTCCGGACCACACCGTCGCCGAGCTGCTGCTGCACCTCGAGCGTGATCTCGGTGTTGTCGATCTTGAGCGCGTCGTAGATCTTCGGCACGCCGCTGGTCGGAAACTTGACGTCGACGACGGCGCCAATGACCTGTACTACATCTCCAGAACTCATCGCTAAAGTTCCTCTTCTAAGTCGCGTTGACTCTTAAGTTCGGTTATTCGGTATTCGGGGGCGTGCTCAGACCGCCGCGGCGCCGCCGACGATCTCGGACAGCTCCTGGGTGATGGCGGCCTGACGAGCCTTGTTGTAGATGAGCTGGAGCTCGTCGATGAGCTTGCCGGCGTTGTCCGACGCGGACTTCATCGCCACCATGCGCGCCGCCTGTTCGCAGGCGATGTTCTCGACCACGCCCTGGTAGACCAGCGACTCGATGTAGCGCGACAGCAGCTGGTCCATCACCTCGCGGGCCTCGGGCTCGTAGAGGTAGTCCCAGTGATGGCTCAGATCCGCCGTGTCGCTCGGCGGCAGCGGCAGCAGCTGTTCGAAGTTCGGGCGCTGGGTCATGCGGTTGACGAACTGGTTGTAGACCAGGAAGACCTGGTCTACCCGACCGTCGTCATAGGCGTCGAGCATGATCTTGATCGTGCCGATGAGCTGCTCGAGCTTGGGCGCGTCGCCGAGATTCGCGACCTGGCCGACCACGCGACCGCCGATGCGCGAAAAGAAACCGATGCCCTTGTTGCCGATGATGCAGAGCTCGAGCTCACGCCCGTCCTTCTCCCACGCCTGGAACTGGCGCAGGGCCTGGCGGAACAGGTTGCCGTTCAGACCGCCGCACAGACCGCGATCGGAGGTCACTAGGATGATGCCGATGCGCTTCACGTCGCGCTGGATCAAGAACGGATGCTTGTACTCACTGTTGGCGTGCGCCATGTGGGCAACCACCTGGCGCATCTTGTCGGCGTAGGGCCGCGCCGCAGTCATGCGATCCTGCGCCCGGCGCATCTTGCTCGCCGCGACCATTTCCATGGCCTTGGTGATCTTCTGCGTGTTCTTGACGCTCGCGATCTTGGTGCGGATTTCTTTGGCTGCGGCCATGCTCGATTACTCTCGCCTGATTCTCGCGTGCGCTTACCAGCTCTGGGTGGACTTGAAGCTGTCGATCGCGGCCTTCAGGCCGGACTCGATGGCGTCGTCGAAGTCACCCGACTCGTTGATCTTGTCGATCAGCGCCTTGTGCGAGGACGCCATGTAGCTGTGCAGCGCGGCCTCGAAGTCACCGACCTTGTCCAGCGCGACGTCGTCGATGTAGCCGCGGTCGACCGCGAACAGCGAGACCGCCATCTGCGCCACGGACAGCGGCGAGTACTGCTTCTGCTTCATCAGCTCCATCACGCGCTGGCCGCGCTCGAGCTGCTTGCGGGTCGCCTCGTCGAGGTCGGAAGCGAACTGCGAGAACGCCGCCAGCTCGCGGTACTGGGCGAGCGCGAGACGCACACCGCCGCCGAGCTTCTTGATGATCTTGGTCTGCGCCGCGCCGCCGACGCGGGACACCGACAGACCGGCGTTGATGGCCGGACGGAAGCCCGAGTTGAACAGGTTGGTTTCCAGGTAGATCTGACCGTCAGTGATCGAGATCACGTTGGTCGGCACGAAGGCCGACACGTCACCGGCCTGGGTCTCGATGATCGGCAGCGCGGTCAGCGAACCGGTCTTGCCCTTGACCTCGCCGTTGGTCAGCTTCTCGACCTCGGTGGCGTTGATGCGCGCGGCACGCTCCAGCAGGCGGGAATGCAGGTAGAACACGTCGCCAGGGTAGGCTTCGCGGCCCGGCGGGCGGCGCAGCAACAGCGACACCTGGCGATAAGCCCAGGCCTGCTTGGTCAGATCGTCGTAGATGATCAGCGCGTCTTCGCCGCGGTCGCGGAAATACTCGCCCATCGCGCAACCGGCATAGGGCGCGATGTACTGCATGGCGGCGGAATCCGACGCGGTCGCGGCGACGATGATGGTGTGGTCCATCGCGCCGTGCTCTTCGAGCTTGCGGATCACTGCGTTGATCGACGACGCCTTCTGACCGATGGCGACGTAGATGCACTTAATGCCGGTGCCCTTCTGGTTGATGATGGCGTCGACCGCCACCGCCGTCTTGCCGGTCTGGCGGTCGCCGATGATCAGCTCGCGCTGACCGCGGCCTACCGGCACCATCGCGTCGATGGATTTCAGCCCGGTCTGCACCGGCTGGCTCACCGACTGACGGGCGATAACGCCGGGCGCGATCTTCTCGATCGGCTGCGTCAGCGAAGTGCCGAGGTCACCCTTGCCGTCTATCGGCTTGCCGAGCGAGTCCACGATGCGGCCGAGCAGCGCTTCACCCACGGGCACCTCGAGGATGCGGCCCGTGCAGCGCACGGTGTCGCCTTCCGAGATGTGCTCGTAGTTGCCGAGCACCACCGAGCCGACCGAGTCCTGCTCGAGGTTCAGCGCGAGACCGAAGACGCCGCCGGGGAACTCGATCATTTCACCCTGCATCACGTCCGACAGGCCGTGGATGCGGGCGATGCCGTCCGACAGGCTGACCACCGTGCCTTCGGTCCGTGCTTCGGCCTTGATGTTCAGGCCTTCGATCTTCTTCTTGATCAGTTCGCTGATTTCAGTTGCGCTGATGCTCATGGCATTCCTCTGCGGCAAAGACTGTTGAATTTGGGGTGCGGTGAGCTCAGCCCACCTGCTGGGCCAGCGCCGTCAGACGGCCGCGCAGCGAAAGGTCGATCACGGAGTCGCCCACCTTGACCACCGCGCCACCGATCAGCGCCGGGTCCACCGCCGCTTCGATCTTGCAGTCCTTACCTAGCCGGCCGCGCATCGCGGCATCGAGCTTGGTGCGCTCCGCGTCGTTGAGCGGAAAGGCCGAGGTCACCTCGATCTTGATCTGGCCCGCGGCCTGGGCGCGACTGCGCTCGAAGTGCTGCGCGACTTCCGGCGCGAGCTCCAGCCTCTCGGCATCGATGAGCGCGGCGATGAAGTTGCGACCGCCCGGCGACAGCGTCGGGCCGAACAGGCCCGCGACCAGCCCGAGCAGATCGGCGTTGCTGACCTTGGGATGACCGATGTAGGTCGCGAGCAGCGGATCGACGACCGCCGTGGCCAAGGTCTGCAACAGGCCGGACCAGGCTTCCACTTCACCGTGCTCGACGGCGTAGCTGAAGGCCGCGGCGGCATAGGGACGGGCAATGGTGAGTTTTTCTTGCATGACCGCTGCTACAAGTTGGCCGCGAGCTTGTCCAGCACGTCACGGTGGGCCTTTTCGTCCACCTCGCGCATCAGGATCTGCTCGGCGCCGACCAGTGCCAGTCGCGCGACCTGGCCGCGCAGTTCCTCGCGCGCCCGGTTCTTGAGCTGCTCGGCTTCCGCCGCGGCCGCCTGCTTGATGCGCTCGGCCTCTTCGCGGGCGGTCACCTTGGCGGCCTCCTCGATCTCGGCGGCGCGCTTCTGCGCCTGGGCGATCAGATCGCCGGCCTTCTCCTTGCCTTCGCGCAGCTGGTCGGCGGCCCGCTTCTCGGCCAGTTCGAGTTCGTGCTTGCCGCGCTCACCGGCGGCCAGGCCGTCGGCGATCTTGGCTTCACGCTCTTCCAGAGCCTTGATGATCGGCGGCCACACGTATTTGACGCAGAACCAGACGAATATCCCGAAGGATATGGCCTGGCCCAGCAGAGTCAGATTCATGTTCATGACTGTTGGCCTACCTCGTCGTTAGCCGGACGTTTTAGTGCGCGACCTGGCCCAGGAAGGGGTTGGCGAACATCAGCAGCGCGGCGAAGGCGATGGCGATAATCGGCACCGCGTCGGTCAGACCGAGCATGAGGAACATGCGGGCCTGCAGCATCGGCACCAGTTCGGGCTGACGGGCCGCGCCTTCGAGGAACTTGCTGCCGAGGATGCCGATACCGACACCGGCACCGAGCGCGCCCAGACCGACCATGACACCGGCCGCCAGGGCCGAGAAGGCAACAATAGATTCCATGGTTTTCTCCTCTGATGGATTCGTTACGAAGTTTGGAAATCAGTGTGAATCGTCATGGCTCTCGTGCGCCTGACCCAGGTACACGATGGTGAGCATCATGAAGATGTAGGCCTGCAGCGTGATCACCAGGATGTGGAAGATGGCCCACGGGACGGACACCAGCCACTGCAGCCAGAACGGAATCAGCGCCGCGATGAGCACGAACACGAGTTCGCCGGCGAACATGTTGCCGAACAGTCGCAGCGCGAGCGACAGCGGCTTGGCGAAGAAGGACACCAGTTCGAGCGGCAGGTTGGCCGGCACCATGAGCTTGCCGAAGGGGTGGAACAGGAACTCGCCGGCGAAGCCACCGATGCCCTTCACCTTGATGCCGTAGTAAATCATCAGCAGGAATACGGTGATGGACATGCCGAAGGTGGCGTTGACGTCGGTGGTCGGCACCATCTTCATGTGACCGAGACCCATCACGTGCTCGGCCAGGTAGGGCACGAAGTCCACCGGCACCAGGTCCATGAGGTTCATCATGAAGATCCAGGCGAAGATGGTGAGCGCGAGCGGCGCAATCAGGGCGTTGCGACCGTGGAAGGCGTCCTTGACGCTGGTCGCCACCATCTCCACCACCATCTCGATGAAGAGTTGCAGCCGCCCGGGCTTGTCGATCGAGATGTTGGCCGCGACTTTGCGGAAGAAGTAGCAGAACAGCACGCCACACAGGACGGCCCAGAAGGTCGTGTCGACGTTCAGCGACATGAAGCCCATGGCCTTGGCCTCTGCGGGCGTGTGCGCGAAGCCGAGAGAACCGTCCGGCAGGCGACCGTAGGTCAGGTTCTGGATGTGGTGGCCGATGTATGCAGCGGGCGAGTCAGCTGACATGTACGCTAGTCCGAAAGTGCTTCCAATCGTTCCTACGAGGACGAACCCGCGCTCGATACCCGCGGCGCTTCACCGAGATCGATGAACAGCAGCGCGGCCCAATTGACCACAATCATGGCGAGATAGCTCGCCACGACGATCAGGAAGGCAACATCGAGCAACCTTATCGCTATCACGAACAGCGCGATCGTGAAGGCGATCTTGAGGAGTTCCCCAGTATAAATTCCGCGCAAGGCCTGATCGGGCGTCGCGCCAGGTCCACGCCGGGTCAGGCGGTTCGCCAGGTACCAGTTCGGCACGATGGCGATCAGGGCTCCGACCATCGCCGAATAGGCGACCGCAGGGCCGGGCCACACCGCGAGCACGAGCACGACGAGGGCGGCGATCACCAGTTGTCCGACGAGGAGCACCCGCATCGCGTGGCGCGCTCGTTCGCGCAGTGGGCCGCGAATCTCGCCGCGAGGCGGGGTTCTGGTGATCACGCTATCTTCTGCCGGCGTAAACCATGCGAGTTTAGCCGCCTTTGACGCAGCGCGGCAAGCAGTCCGTGGCGATTGTTTGCTATTTGATGTGCGCCAGGATGCCGTCCAGTTCGTCCAGCGAACCGTAGCGAATGACCAGCTGTCCCTTGCCGCCGGCGCCATGGCGGATGGCGACGTTGGCGCCGAGTTTCTCGGTCAGGCTCTGCTCGAGCGAGCGGACATCCGGGTCAACGGCCTTCGGCGTCGGCGCCTTGCGCGCGGCCCCCTCCTCGCCCTTCAGGCGCCGCACCAGGGCCTCTGCCTCGCGCACCGACAGGCCCTGCTCCGCGATCTGCCGCCCGGCCTCCACCTGCGCCTCGCCGCCCAGTCCCAGCAGGGCGCGGGCATGCCCCATCTCGAGGTCGCCGCGCTCCAGCATCTCGCGGCAGGCGGGTTCGAGTTCCAGCAGTCGCAACAGGTTGCTCACCGCCGCGCGCGAGCGGCCGATGGCCTCGGCCACCTCCTGGTGGGTCATGGTGAATTCGCGAATCAGGCGGTCGAGCGCCAGCGCTTCTTCTATCGGGTTCAGCTGTTCGCGCTGGATGTTCTCGATCAGCGCGATGCTCATCGCATGGGCGTCGGGCACGCGCTTGATGATGGCCGGAATGGTACTCAGACCCGCCAGCTGCGAGGCGCGCCAGCGACGCTCACCGGCAATCAGCTCGTAGCGGCCGCCCTCGCCGATGGGGCGGATCACCACCGGCTGCACCACGCCCTGGACGCGTATCGAATCGGCCAGCTCCTGCAGGCTGTCGGTCTTCATGTCCAGGCGTGGCTGGTACTGGCCGCGCTGGATGAGGTCTATCGGCACCTGCTTCAGCTGGTCGCCGTTGTGCTCTTCCACCGCCACCTGGTCGGCGCCGAGGCCGAGCAGCGCATCCAGGCCGCGCCCCAGCCCGCGTTTCTTGATGGTCATCGTCCCTCGCTCCCCGGCACGGCGGTCAGGCCGCGCTCGCCTCCTCGCGCCTCAGCATCTCGCCGGCGAGCGCCAGGTAGGCCATGGCGCCGGTCGAGGACTTGTCGTAAATCAGCGCCGGCAGGCCGTGGCTCGGCGCCTCGGCGAGCCGCACGTTGCGCGGGATGATCGTGCGGTAGACCTTGTCGCCGAAGTGCTCGAGCAGCTGCCGCGAGACGTCGTTGGCCAGGTTGTTGCGCGGGTCGAACATGGTACGCAGGAGGCCCTCGACCTTGAGCGGCGGGTTCAGGAAGCGCCGAATCTTGTCGATGGTCTCGAGCAGCGCGGAAAGCCCTTCCAGCGCGAAATATTCGCACTGGGTCGGGATCACCACCGCGTCCGCCGCCACCAACGCATTGACCGTCAACATGTTCAGCGACGGCGGGCAATCGATGATGACGTAGGCGTAGCGCTCGCGCAGCTGCTCGAGCGCATGGCGCAGGCGCAGCTCGCGGCCGAGTTCCTCCAGCAGCCCGACCTCCGCGCCGGTCAGATCGGCATTGGCCGGCAGCAGGTGATAGCCCGCCGGAACATCCCGCACCAGGGCGTCCTCGATGCTGCACTCGCCCATCAGCACGTCGTAGCTCGAACGGTGCAGACGGCGCTTGTCCACCCCGCTGCCCATGGTCGCATTGCCCTGGGGATCGAGGTCGATGAGCATGGTCAGGCGCTTGGTCGCGGCGAGCGACGCCGCGAGGTTCACGCTGGTCGTGGTCTTGCCCACGCCGCCCTTCTGATTGGCAATGGCGAGTACGCGGGACATCGCTAGATCAGTCCGCAGGGCTGTCGGTGGCTATGCATGGGTGTAGTCTGGGCGGGACCGGGCCGGATTATGGCACAAAGCCTTTCGACGTCGCAGGCGCGAGCCCCTCGCCATGAACCACTACCAGATGCCGCGCGGCGTAACCCGGCACAACGAGCCGATGGCTCTCGACCGCCGTCGCCGCGACCTCGGGAAGCACGAGTTCGGACGGCTCGAGCTGGCCCTTCATCGCCAGCAGGCGCGTCCCTGGCTGCAGCAGGTGCCGGGCGGCCCCCAGCAGCGCCGGCAGGGCGGCCACCGCGCGGGCGATGAGGGTGTCATAGGGCAGCGCCGGATGGTGATCCTCGACCCGCATCTCGACCACCGCCACGTTGGCGAGCTCGAGTTCGATGCGCGCCTGGGTGAGGAAACGCGCGCGCTTGGCGCGCGGTTCGAGCAGAGTGACTTCCAGATCTGGCCGGACGATGGCCAGGACGATGCCCGGCAGGCCGTTGCCGCTGCCGATGTCGAGCAGGCGGCCGTGACCGGCGTAAGGCACCACGGCCAGGCAATCGGCGACCTGTTCGCGGGCGAACACCGCGGGCGTGGTGTCACCGGTCAGGTTGGCGATGCGGCCCCACTTGCGCACCAGGGCGACGTAGGCGACCAGCCGCGCGCGGGCCCCGTCATCCAGGCGCAGGCCCTGTGCCGCCGCTGCCGCATCCAGCACGCTCGCAAGGGAAGCCTCGTCCGCCACCGCGGCCTCAGGCCGTGCGCGACGCGCGCGGTCCGTGCTTCTTCATGTGCACCAGCAGGAGCGAGATGGCCGCGGGCGTGATGCCGGAAATGCGCGCGGCCTGGCCGATGGTCGTCGGCCGATGCGCGGCGAGCTTCTGACGGACCTCGCTCGACAGGCCGCGCACGCTGGCGTAGTCCAGATCGAGCGGCAGCGCCGCCTCTTCCTGCTCGCGATGGCGCAGCACTTCGGCCTGCTGGCGATCGATGTAGCCCTGGTAGCGCGCGGCGGTCTCGAGCTGGGCGATCACTTCGGCGTCCGCGACGCCGGGCCCGGCGCCGGGCAGGTCCATCAGCGCGGCGTAGGTCACGTCCGGTCGACGCAGGAGATCGGCGAGTCGCTGGTCCTTGCGCAGCGGCCCACCCAGCACCGCGCTCGCGGCCTCTTCCGGCAGTCGATCGGGTGACAGCCACACGCGCTCGAGCCGCGCCTGCTCGCTCGCGATGGCATCGCGCTTGGCGGCAAAACGCCCCCAGCGCGCGTCGTCCACCAGGCCGAGCTCGCGGCCGATTGGGGTCAGGCGCAGATCGGCGTTGTCCTCGCGCAGCATCAGGCGGTACTCGGCGCGGCTGGTGAACATGCGATAGGGCTCGCTCGTGCCGCGGGTCACGAGGTCGTCGACCATCACGCCGAGATAGGCCTCGTCGCGTCGCGGGTACCAGGGTTCGAGGTCGCGCGCGCGACGCGCGGCGTTGATGCCGGCCAGCAGGCCCTGCGCGGCGGCCTCCTCGTAACCGGTGGTGCCGTTGATCTGGCCAGCGAAGAACAGCCCGGCTACCTGCTTGGTCTCGAGCCAGGGCGTGATGTCTCGCGGGTCGAAGTAGTCGTACTCGATGGCGTAGCCGGGGCGGGTCAGGTGGGCGCGCTCGAAGCCGTGGATGGAGCGGATGAATTCGAGCTGCAAGTCGAACGGCAGGCTGGTGGACAGGCCGTTCGGATAGTACTCGTTGCTGGTGAGCCCCTCGGGTTCGACGAAGATCTGGTGCGCGTCCTTGTCGGCGAAGCGCACCACCTTGTCTTCGATGGACGGACAGTAGCGCGGCCCCACGCCCTCGATCGAGCCGTTGTAGAGCG
Organism: Gammaproteobacteria bacterium; assembly: GCA_050186725.1. Classification (GTDB taxonomy): domain Bacteria; phylum Pseudomonadota; class Gammaproteobacteria; genus JADJYF01. The sequence continues at coordinate 26,962 of JBFWYG010000004.1, forward strand.
GCGAACGCGACAATCCGGCGCGGATCAGTTCGTGGGTGCGCGCGCTGGTCCAGGTGATGTGACACGGCACCTGGCGCGGATGTTCGTCGACACTTCCGAGGAAGGAGAAGACCGGGCAGGGGTCGTCGCCCGCTTGCGTGTCGAGCACATGGAAGTCGATGCTGCGCCCGTCGATGCGCGGCGGCGTGCCGGTCTTGAGGCGCCCGACCCTGAGCGGCAGTTCGCGCAGCCGCGCGGCGAGGCGCATGGCGGGCGGGTCCCCGGCGCGTCCGGCGTTGTAGTTGGCGTCGCCGATGTGCACCAGGCCCGCGAGAAAGGTGCCGACGGTCAGCACCACCACCGGCGCGCGGAAAGCGAGCCCCATCTGCGTGACCACGCCCGCGACCCGCTCCCCCTCGACCAGCAGATCGTCCACCGCCTGCTGGAACAAGGTGAGGTTGGGCTGGTTCTCGAGCGCCGTGCGCGCCGCGACCTTGTACAGCGCGCGGTCGATCTGCGCGCGCGTGGCGCGCACCGCCGGGCCCTTGCTCGCGTTCAGCACACGGAAGTGGATGCCGCAGGCGTCGGCGCCGCGCGCCATGAAGCCGCCGAGCGCGTCGATCTCCTTGACCAGGTGCCCCTTGCCGATGCCGCCGATGGCGGGATTGCAGGACATCTGTCCGAGCGTGTCGATGGACTGCGTGAGCAACAAGGTGGCGGCGCCCATGCGCGCGGCGGCGAGCGCGGCCTCGGTGCCGGCGTGCCCGCCGCCCACCACGATGACATCGAACTGCTGTGGATACTGCATGTGAATGCGGCCTCGACGGCCAATGCGAGATGGGGCCCGCAGGATACAGCGAACAGGCTTGCGCGCGCGATGTGGAAACTTCGCGCGCGGCGCGCGGTCTGGCGCTTTGTTGACGCTTTCCGCGGGCCTGTGGAACACTCTCGCGCCCGCCGCAGGGGGGCTTCGAGCCGGCGCATTCTCAAGCGCGCGCCGCTCGCGTCACCGCTGGCGAAGCTGTCGAAGGCGATGCGACCATGCATGCCGCCCGACATCCCGCCAGGCCCCCACCGCTTCATACAAAGAAGAGACATGGCATGGAAACCTTGATTGAAGTCAAAGGTTTGAGCAAGAACTTCGGGGCATTGCAGGCAGTGAGCGACATTTCGCTCAGCGTGACCCGCGGTGAAGTCCTGGGCTTCCTCGGCCCGAACGGCGCCGGCAAGTCGACCACCATGAAGATGATCACCGGCTTCCTCGCGCCGAGCGCCGGGCAAGTGGCCATCGCCGGTCACGACATCGAGCAGGCGCCGCTCGCGGCCAAGGCCAAGCTCGGCTATGTACCGGAAGGCGCGCCGGCCTATGGCGAAATGACGCCCGCCGCGTTCCTCGAGTTCATCGCCGACGTGCGCGGCCTGCCCCGCGCGACGCGCGCGGCGCGCATCGCCGAGGTGGTGGCGAAGATTCACCTGGAAAACGTGCTCCACCAGCGCATCGAGACCCTGTCGAAGGGCTTCAAGCGTCGCGTGGGCCTCGCCCAGGCCATCCTCCACGACCCCGAGATCCTGGTGATGGACGAGCCGACTGATGGCCTCGATCCGAACCAGAAGCACGAGGTGCGCTCACTCATCAAGGAGATGGCGCCCCACAAGGCCATCGTCATCTCGACCCATATCCTGGAAGAAGTGGACGCGGTCTGCACGCGTGCCATCATCATCAACCAGGGCCGCATCATCTTCAGCGGCACGCCCCTGGAACTCGCCGAACGCTCGCGTTATCACAACGCCGTCACGGTGATCGTGCCGAGCGCGGCGAAGTCGCAGGCGCTGGCGGTGCTCCAACCGCTGTGCGTCGGCCAGGAGATAGAACAGCAGGCGGTCGGCGGTGACTGCAGGCTCACGCTGGTCGGCGGCCGACAGTCGCTCGAGGGCCTGCAGCAGGCGCTGCGCGACGGAGGCTGCGAGCTGCGCGGCGTGTTTGTCGAACATGGCCACCTGGACGAGGTGTTCCGCACGCTGACGCGGGCCGCCAGCGCGTCGGGCGAGGTGCATCGCACATGAACGGCTTCACCACCATTCTCAAGCGCGAGCTGCGCGCCTACTTCGCGACCCCGGTCGCCTACGTGTTCATCGTCATCTTCCTGGTCCTGGCGGGCGTCGCGACCTTCTACATGGGCGGCTTCTTCGAGCGCGGCCAGGCCGATCTCGAACCCTTCTTCCAGTTCCATCCGTGGCTCTACATGTTCCTCATCCCAGCCATCTCGATGCGGTTGTGGTCCGAGGAACGCAAGGCGGGCACGCTCGAGCTCCTGCTGACCCTGCCGATTCCGCTCGCGGCGAGCGTGGTGGGCAAGTTCCTCGCGGCGTGGATCTTCACGGCCTTGGCGCTCGCCGGCACCCTGCCCTTGTGGCTGACGGTGAACTACCTGGGCGATCCGGACAACACCGTGATTCTCGCGGGCTACCTCGGCAGCCTCTTGATGGCCGGCGGCTTCCTCGCCATCGGCGCGTGCATCTCCGCGCTGACCCGCAACCAGGTCATCGCCTTCGTCATCAGCTTCGTGATCTGCTTCGCCTTCAACCTGAGCGGGTTTCCGATGGTGATCGACATGTTCAGCGCCTGGGCGCCGCAGGCGGTGGTCGACGTCATCAGTTCGTTCAGCTTTCTCACGCACTTCAATGCCATCGTCAAGGGCGTGATCGATGTGCGTGACCTTGTCTTCTTCGCCTCGCTGATCGCCTTCTGGCTGTACGCCAACGTGCTGGCCATCGAGATCAACAAGAGCAATTGAGCGCAGGGGAGTTCGAGCATGAATCGCAAACTCGTGACCGGCACCGGCCTCGTCATCGCGCTGGCGCTGTTCCTGACCGTGAACATCATCGCCAACCAGACGCTGACCTCGCTGCGCCTGGACTTGACCGAGAACAAGCTCTACACGCTGTCCGCGGGCAGCCGCAACATCCTCGGCCAGCTCGCCGAGCCTGTGACCTTGCGCCTGTACTTCTCCGCCAAGGCCTTCGCCGACGTGCCGCAGCTCTTGAACTACGGCAAGCGCGTGCGCGACATGCTCGAGGAGTACGTCGCCACCGCGGACGGCAAGCTGCGCCTGCAGGTGATCGACCCCGAACCCTTCTCCGAGGCCGAAGACGAAGCGGTCGCCTACGGCGTGCGGCAGATTCCGTTGTCCGGCAACGGTGACCAGGGCTATCTCGGCGTAGTGGGCACCAATGCCACCGACGACGTGCAGGCGCTGCCGCTCCTGAGCCCGGAGCGGGAAGACGCGCTGGAATACGAGGTCACCAAGATGATCTACGCGCTGGCGCACCCGAAGAAGCGCGTGCTCGGCATCATCTCCACCCTGCCGGTGCTGGCGCTGCCACCCGATCCCATGACCGGGCGGCCACGCTCGCAGGACTGGACGAGCTTCGCGCTCTTGAAGGAGCTCTACGATCTGAAGGAGATGAGCCCCGACACCAAGACCATCGCGGACGACATCGACACGCTGCTGGTGGTGCATCCCAAGGACCTGCCGCCCGACACGCTCTACGCCATCGACCAGTTCGTGCTGAAGGGCGGCAAGGCGCTGATCTTCGTCGACCCGCTCGCCGAGCAGGACCCGGCCCAGCCGAATCCGGAAACGCCGGGCGTGGCGCCCAAGCTCGACTCCACTCTCGCACCGCTGTTCGAGAAGTGGGGCATCAAGCTGGTGGCGGACCAGGTGGTCGGCGATCCGGTCGCCGCGGTGCGCGTGAACTTCCGCTCGCCGCGCGGCCAGCAGGAGGTGTCCTACCTGCCCTGGCTGCAGATGCAGGGCGACACCTTGAACCATGAAGACTTCATCACCAACGAACTGAACTCGGTCAACGTCGGTTCCGCCGGCGCGCTGGAAGCACTGCCGGGCGCCAAGACCAAGGTCACGCCGCTCATCCAGACCGAGACCACCGGCGGCTTCATCGAGCGGGACTCGATCATCTTCGTGCGTGATCCGGCCGGCCTGCTCGAGAACTTCAAGTCCGACGGCAAGCGTCACGTCATCGCCATGCGCGTCACAGGCGAGGTCGAGAGCGCGTTCCCGGAAGGCCGGCCGCAGGCCGAGGAAGGCAAGCAGGTGGCGCCCGACCCGGCCTATCTCGCCCGCTCGAAGCAGCCCATCAACGTCATCGTGGTGGCCGACACCGACGTGCTGGCGGACCGCTTCTGGGTACGCTTCTCGAGCTTCGGCGACATGCGCATCCCCGAGCCCTTTGGCAACAACGGCGACTTCCTGGTCAACGCGGTCGACAACCTCGGCGGCAACGACGACCTGATCAGCCTGCGCAGTCGTGGCCAGTACACCCGCCCCTTCGAGGTCGTGCAGTCCATCCAGCGCGAGGCCGAGACGCAGTTCCGCGATCGCCAGCGGGCGCTGCAGGGACAGCTGGCCGAACTGGAGAAGAAGCTCACCTCGCTGCAGGGCGAGCACGATGGCAAGGACATGCTGCTCACCCCCGAGCAGAAGACCGAGCTGGAGGGCTTTCGCCAGGAGCAGCTCCGCACCCGCAAGGAACTGCGCGCGGTCCAGCACGAGCTCGACGCCAACATCGAGGGCCTGGGCGCGCTGGTCAAGTTCGTGAACACGGCGCTGGTGCCGCTGCTGATCGCCTTGTTCGCGATCCTGGTCGCGGTGCTGAAGCCCGACGCGCGCCGCGCGGCCTCGTAGGAATACGCGACATGAATGGCAAGTGGCTGGGGTTCATCGCGCTCACCCTGGTGATGGTGGGCGTGGCGTGGAAAGTGAGCGTGGACAAGGCGCCGCAGACGGAAGTGCAGCGCAGCGCGCTCGCCGCGGGGCTCATGGACATGGTCAACGACGTCACGCGCGTCGAGCTGCGGGACGGCCAGCGCCACACCACGCTCACGCGCGACGGCGACGGTTGGCGGGTCGCGAGCCAGGACGGCTTCCCTGCCAATACCGCCGCCGTGCGCCGCCTCCTGCTGCAGCTCGCCGGCCTCGAGACCGTCGAGCCCAAGACCAGTCTGCCGGAGAGCTATGGGCGTATCGGCGTCGCCGACCCGGGCGAGGGCTCCGACGGCCTGCTGATCGAGGTGTGGGCGGGCGACAAGAATCTGCTGGGTCTCATCGTCGGCCATGCACGCGAGGGCGGTCCGCAGGATCAGCGCTACGTGCGCCGCGCCGGCGAGGCGCAGTCCTGGCTGGTCAACGGCAAGATAGAAGCCGCCGCCGATCCCATCACCTGGCTGGATGCGCGCATTGTCGACATCGACACCGCCCGCGTGCGCCGCGTCACCCTGACGCCCGTCGAGGGCCCGCCGGTGGTGGTGTCCAAGGCCAAGCCGGAGGACAACTTCTTCGCGCTCGAACAAGTGCCGGCCGGCAAGGAACCGCGTTCCAAGGCCCTGGTGTCCAGCCTCGGCGCCGCCTTGCTCGACCTGCGCTTCAACGCCGTGGCGAGCGCCGCCCGGGTCGCGGACGGCAAGCCCCAGGGCAGCGCAATCGTCGAAACCTTCGACGGATTGAAGGCGCGGATCGAACTGTTCGAAAAGGACGCCAAGACCTACGCGCGCTTCCACTTCGAGCAGGACCCGACGGCGTCAACCGCACCGGACGCGGCGGACGCCAAACCCGCGACGCCGGAAGAAACGACGAGCAAGCCCGAGGACGGGGCCGAGAAGCCCAAGGAGACGGTAGCGGAAGAGGTCAGGCGGCTGGCGGACAAGACCGCGAACTGGGCCTATGTGCTGCCAGACTACAAGCTGCGCCTTTTGGCCAAGCGGCTGGACGACCTGGTGCAGGTGCCGATCAAGAAGTCGGCGAGGGCCGCCGACTGAGGGAGCGCGGCCGCGCCTATCGGCGCGGCCTTGGGCTCAGTGCACGTGTTCGCTGACGCAGCAGGACGCGGGCAGCGCGCTGGTCATCGCGCGCAGCATGCGCCAGCCGTGGGCGCTGCCAAGGTCATGCCACAGGTTGTAGGCGTTGAAGCCATCGAGGCAGGGCTCACCGCTCTGCAGCACGCGCAGCGTCTGCAGGGTATCCATGGCGGCGACGAACTCGTCGGCCAGCAGCGTGTGGATGTCCGACTTGTGCTTGGACGCGAACTCACGGAATGCGTGGCGCCCGACTTCCACGAAATAGGACACCGGCACGCCTTTCTGGATGGCGTGCTCGGGAAACAGGCCGGCGAACAGCAGGCACTGATCGCCCACCACGGACGGGTCCGAGGTGTCGGCGTGCAGGATGCGGTCGATGCGGTCGATGAAGCCGCTCTCGAGGTCGCGGGTGCTGGTGCCGGCGCCGACGTGGCGGAACAGCAGGCTCACCAGGTGCTCTTCCACCGCCGGGCTGATACGGACGCCCGCCGACAGTTGCGCATGGGTCAGGAGCGCGCGCCAGCCGGCGGTCTCGGCGATGTGCAGTTCGGGGTAAACCATGGTCGGGGTCCTCGCTTGGACACGGTGTCGGCGCGCCGCGGCCAAAGCTTTAGGCGCCAGCCCCTTCGGCATACCGAAGCGTGAACGCTGCCGCTATACTGCCGGCCCCCAAGGCAAGCCCTCGACCGTGACCCATCGCCATGACCCAGGCCAGCGCGTCGGCGCCCAGTTTTCAGCAACTTATCTTTGAATTGCAGCGATACTGGAGCGGCCATGGCTGTGTCATCGCGCAGCCCTACGACATGGAGATGGGGGCCGGCACCTTTCACCCCGCGACCTTCCTGCGCGCCATCGGCCCCGAGCCCTGGCGGGCCGCCTACGTGCAGCCCTCGCGCCGCCCGACCGACGGTCGCTACGGCGACAATCCCAACCGCCTGCAGCACTACTTCCAGTTCCAGGTGTTGCTGAAACCCTCGCCGGACGACATCCAGGATCTCTACCTGGACTCGCTGCGCACGCTGGGTATCGATCTCACCGTGCACGACGTGCGCTTCGTCGAGGACAACTGGGAATCGCCGACGCTCGGCGCCTGGGGCCTCGGCTGGGAGGTGTGGCTGAACGGCATGGAGATCACCCAGTTCACCTACTTCCAGCAGGTGGGCGGCCTGGACTGCCGGCCGGTGTCGGGCGAGATCACCTATGGGCTCGAGCGCATCGCCATGTACCTGCAGGGCGTGGACTCGGTCTACGACCTCTTGTGGACGGAGTCCGCCACCGGGCGCGTGACCTACGGCGACGTCTACCACCAGAACGAGGTCGAGATGTCGGCCTACAACTTCGAGCACGCCGATACCGGCGCGCTGTTCGCCTGGTTCGACCAGTGCGAGGCGGCGGCTCAGCGCATGATCGAGGTGAAGCTGCCGCTGCCGGCTTACGAACAGATGCTGAAGGCCTCGCACACCTTCAACCTGCTGGACGCGCGGCGCGCGCTGTCGGTGACCGAGAGACAGCGCTACATCCTGCGGGTGCGCACCCTCGCGCGCGCGGTAGCCGAGAGCTACTACACGACCCGCGAACAGCTCGGCTTCCCGCTGCTCGGCGCCGGCACCCAGGAGCCGCGCGCATGAGTCGCCGCGAAGCCCTGCTCATCGAACTCGGCACCGAGGAATTGCCGCCCAAGGCGCTGCCCGCGCTGTCGGAGGCCTTCGCCGCCGGCCTGGAGAAGCAGCTGCGCGGCGCCGGCTTCGACTTCGACGGCGTCGAGCGCTTCGCCACTCCGCGACGCCTCGCGGTGCGCGTGCTGAACCTGCCCGCCGAACAGCCCGAGCGCCTCGAGACGCGGCGCGGGCCGGCAGTGAGCGCGGCCTTTGACGCGAACGGCGCGCCGACCAAGGCGGCGCAGGGCTTCGCCCGCTCCTGCGGCGTGGCGGTGGAGGCCCTCGGTCGGCTCGAGACCGCCGAAGGCGCCTGGCTTTCGTTCGAGCAACGTATCGCCGGCCGCCAGCTGTTCGACCTGGTGGCCGACATGGTCGAAACGGCGCTCGCCGGCCTGCCGATCCCCAAGCGCATGCGCTGGGGCGACAAGACCGCGGAATTCGTGCGGCCGGCCCATTGGCTGGTGATGCTCTACGGCGACGAGGTCGTGCCGGGCACGGTGCTGGGTCTCGGCGCCGGTCGCGTGACCCGCGGGCATCGCTTCATGCACGGCGGCATGCTCGAACTCAGCCATGCGCGCGACTACGAGGCGCGGCTCACTGAACCGGGTCATGTCATCGTCTCGTTCGCCGAACGCCGCGCGCGGGTCCGGGCGCTGGTGGAGGAAACCGCCGCCGCCGAGGGCGGCCGCGCGTTGCTGGACGAGGCGCTGCTCGATGAGGTCACCGCGCTGGTCGAGTGGCCGGTGCCGATCTGCGGCGCGTTCGACGAACACTTCCTGGAACTGCCGGGCGAGGTGCTGATCGCCACCATGCAGGGACATCAGAAGTATTTCCCGGTGGCCGGTGATGACGGGCGCCTGCGCAATCGCTTCATCACGCTCGCCAATGTCGCGAGCGTGACGCCAGCGGCGATTCGCGCCGGCAACGAGCGCGTGGTGCGTCCGCGCCTGTCCGACGCCAACTTCTTCTACACCGCCGACCGCGCGCGGCGTCTCGACAGCCGCCTGCCGGGCCTCGACGCCATGCTCTACGAGAAGCGCCTGGGATCGCTCGGCGACAAGACGCGCCGCGTCGAGCAGCTGTGCGGCACGCTGGCCGCCGCCTGCGGCGCGGACCTGGAGGCGGCGACGCGCGCGGCCATGCTGTCGCGCTGCGACCTGTTGTCCGACCTGGTCGGCGAGTTTCCCGAGCTGCAGGGCACCATGGGGCGCTACTACGCCGCGGCGGACGGCGAGAGCAAGGCTGTGAGCGAGGCGCTCGGCGAGTTCTATCAGCCACGCTTCTCCGGTGACGCCATCCCCGCCTCGCCGGTCGGACGCTGCATCGCGCTCGCGGACAAGCTCGACTCGCTGGTCGGCATCTTCGGCATCGGCTCGGCGCCGACCGGCGATCGCGATCCCTTCGCGCTGCGCCGCGCCGCCATCGGCGCGCTGCGCATCCTGATCGAAGCCGACATCGACCTCGACCTGCGCGTGGCGCTCGCCGCCGCGCTCGAAGGCTATGCCGGCGTCAAGCTCGCGCCCGACACCACCGAACAGGTCTACGCCTTCATGCGCGAACGCCTGCGCGGCTTCTACCTCGAGCGCGGCACGCCGAACGATGTGTGCGCGGCGGTGTTCGCCAACGACCCGTCCGCGCCGGCCGAGGTTGCGCGCCGCCTGGCGGCGGTCACGCGCTTTCGCGAACTCCCCGCCGCGCAGGCGCTCGCCGCAGCCAACAAGCGCATCGCGAACATCCTGAAGAAGCTCGACACGCCGCCCGGCGCGGAGGTCGACGATGCGCTGCTCGCCGACGCCGCCGAGCGCGAACTCGCGACTCGGTACGCCGCGCTCGCACCGCAGGCCGAACAGCTGTTCTCGACCCGCGAGTACACCCGCTACATGGAACTGCTCGCGACGCTGCGCGAACCGGTGGACGCGTTCTTCGACGGCGTGATGGTGATGAGCGAAGACGCGCGCTTGCGCGCCAACCGGCTCGCGCTGCTGGGACGGCTGCACGCGCTGTTCACCCGCGTGGCGGACATCGCGCGACTGCACGAGCCCTGAGGGCATGCGCACCCTGCTGCTCGATCGCGACGGTGTCATCAACCAGGATTCGCGCGACTACATTCGCTCCGCCAACCATTGGCGCGCGCTGCCAGGCGCGCTCGAGGCGATGGCGCGGGCCCATCGCGCCGGCTTTCGCATCATCGTCATCAGCAACCAGTCGGGTCTCGCGCGCGGGCTGTTCGGCGTGCGTGATCTGAATGCCATCCATTGCCGCCTGTCGGAAGAGCTCGCGCATTTCGGCGGCCGCGTCGAGGCCTTCTTCTTCTGCCCCCATGGCCCGCAGGATGAATGCGATTGCCGCAAGCCGCGCGCCGGTCTGCTGCTCGCGCTGCGCGATCGCTTGGGCGTCGATCTCACCCGCACGCCTTTCATCGGCGATCGCCTGAGTGACGCCCAGGCCGCGCTCGCGGTGGGCGCGCGGCCGATACTGGTGCGCAGCGGCATCGAACCACTGAAGCCCGATGCGCTGGCGGCGAGCGGCGTGCAAGAGGTCTACGACGACCTCGCGGCGGCGATCGCCGCGCTGGTGTGAGCATGGCGAGGGCGCGTTCGCTTCTGTTCTACCTCGGACTCGCGCCGCTCACGGTGCTGTTCAGCCTGATTGGCCTGTTGATCCTGCCGCTGCCGCGGCCCTGGCGTTACCAGGTCATCATCCGCTGGTCGATGCTGACCATCGCGTGGCTCGGCATCGCCTGCGGCCTGCGCTGGCGGGTGTCCGGTAAGGAGAACATTCCGGCGCAGCCGGGCGTGATCCTGAGCAAGCACCAGTCCGCGTGGGAGACCATCGCGCTGCAGCTGGTCTTTCCGCGCCAGTCCCAGGTGCTGAAGAAGGAACTGCTGTACGTACCGTTCTTCGGTTGGGGGCTGGCGAGCCTGAATCCCATCGCCATCGACCGCAAGGCCGGCACCAGGGCGCTGCGCACCGTGCTGGAGAAAGGTGCCGACCGGCTGCGGGACGGCTGGTGGGTGCTGTTGTTCCCCGAGGGCACGCGCATTCCCGCGGGCCAGAAGGGGCGCTACACCCAGACCGGCGCCGCGCTCGCGCTGGCAGCCGGCACGGTGGTCGTGCCGGTGGCCCACAACGCCGGCGTATTCTGGGCGCGCAACGCGCTGACCAAGTATCCCGGCACCATCGACGTGGTGGTCGGCCCGCCGATCTCGACCGCGGGCAAGAGCGCCAAGGCCGTAACCTTGGAAGCCGAGGCCTGGATCGAGGAGACCTGCGCGCGCCTGCCGCTGACACCCGCCTGAGCGCTGCTCTGCGTCAACGTCGCTTTCGCGCCTACGCTGTCCAGCGTGATTGACGCACGCGCCGGGGCAGCCCTTATCATTGCCGCACACTTCACGTTGCGGACCGTCCGATGCCTCACTCCAGCGACTCGCGTTTTCCCGCCACCCGCTTGCGCCGCCTGCGCACGCACGACTTCGTGCGTCGCCTGGTGCGCGAGACCCGGCTCTCGGTCGACGACCTGATCGCGCCGATGTTCATCCTGGAAGGCGCCGGACGCCGCGAGGCGATTGCCAGCATGCCGGGCGTGGAGCGCCTCTCCATCGACCTGGCCGTGGAGCGCGTGGGTCGCCTGCAGGCGCTCGGGGTGCCGGCGGTGGCGCTGTTCCCGGTGACGCCGGACGAGCGCAAGAGCGCCGACGGCCGCGAGGCCTACAATCCCGATGCGATCGCCCAGCGCGCCATCGGTGCGATCAAGGACGCCTGGCCGGAGATGGGCGTGATCACCGACGTCGCGCTCGACCCTTTCACCACCCATGGCCATGACGGCGTGATGAACGATGCCGGGGAGATCCTGAACGATGCCTCGGTCGACATCCTGGTGCGCCAGGCGCTGTCCCAGGCGCGGGCTGGCGTCGATATCGTCGCGCCGTCGGACATGATGGACGGCCGCATCGGCGCGATCCGCACCGCACTCGAGAGCGAAGGCTTCTACAACGTGAAGATCCTGGCCTACTCGGCCAAGTACGCGTCGGCCTTCTACGGCCCGTTCAGGGACGCGGTGGGCTCCGGCGCCAAGCTCGGCAAGGGGAGCAAGAAGACCTACCAGATGGATCCCGGCAACACCACCGAGGCCTTGCACGAGGTCTCACTCGATCTCGCCGAGGGCGCCGACATGGTGATGGTCAAGCCCGGCATGCCCTACCTCGACATCCTGCAGCGGGTGAAGGCCGAGTTCGGGCGGCCGACCTTCGTCTACCAGGTGAGCGGCGAGTACGCCATGCTGAAGGCCGCCGCGCAGGCCGGCTGGCTGGACGAACAGGCGGTCGCGATGGAGTCTCTGGTGGCGTTCAAGCGCGCCGGCGCGGACGGCGTGCTCACCTACTTCGCAGAGGCCGTGGCGACCGAGCTGAACGCCTGAGCTTCGCCGCCTCGCGCCTTTTCAGACGTCGAGGTTCAGCTCCTTGATCTTGCGGGTCAGCGTGTTGCGTCCCCAGCCAAGGAGCTTGGCAGCTTCCTGACGCCGGCCGCGGGTCGCCTTCAGCGCGACCTCTATCATGGTGGTCTCGAACCGCGGCACCGCCTCGGCGAGTATCGGCAGTTCGCCGGCGCTGCGCGTGCGCAGCTCCGCCCACTGGCGCAGCGCTGTCTCCCAGTCCGCCGGACCGGCCACCGCCGGCACTTCACCTTCGGCCAGCAGTTCGCCCGGCAGATCCTCGATATCGATTTCGCGCGACGGCGCCATGATCATCACGCGCCGGCAGACGTTCTCCAGCTGGCGCACGTTGCCCGGCCAGGAGAAGCGCCGCATGACCTCCAGCGCGCGCGGCAGCAGCTTCTTCGGCTCGACCTGCAGTTCAGCGGCGGTGGCGCGCAGGAAGTGATCGGCCAGCGCGTCGAGATCGTCGGCGCGCGCACGGAGCGGCGGCAACTGCAGGCGGATCACGTTCAGGCGATGGAACAGGTCCTCGCGAAAGCTGCCGGCGCGCACCTGCTGCTCGAGGTGCTGATGGGTGGCGGCGATGACCCGCACGTCCACGCGTACCGGTTCATGGCCGCCCACGCGGTAGAACTCGCCATCGGCCAGCACGCGCAGCAGGCGGGTCTGCAACTCCGCCGGCATGTCGCCGATTTCGTCGAGGAACAGCGTGCCGCCATTGGCCTGCTCGAAGCGGCCGATGCGCTGGGCGGCCGCGCCGGTGAACGCGCCCTTCTCGTGACCGAAGAGCTCGGATTCGAGCAGGTCGCGCGGAATGGCCGCGGTGTTCAAGGCGATGAAGGGCTTGGCCGAACGCGGACTGTGACGATGCAGCGCGCGGGCCACGAGTTCCTTGCCGGTGCCGGACTCGCCGGTCAGGAGCACCGTCATGTTGGAGTTCGACAAGCGTCCGATGGCGCGGAACACCTCCTGCATCGCGGCGGACGAGCCAATGATCTCGGGCACCGGCGTATTGTCCGCAGGCGTCTCGGCGGCGCCCGTGCCGGCCGCGGACTTGCGCAGCGCACGCCGTACGATGTTGATCACATCGTCGACGTCGAAGGGCTTCGGCATGTACTCGAAGGCGCCGCCGCGGAACGCGGCCACGGCGCGGTCGAGATCGGCGTAGGCGGTCATGATGATCACCGGCAGCTGCGGGTGTGCGGCCTGCACGGACTCGAGCAGCGCCAGGCCGTCGGTGCCGGGCATGCGGATGTCGGTGATGATCACGTCCGGTTCGAACTTGTCGAGACGCGCGAGCACCTTGTCGGCGCTGTCGAAGCTGCGCGTTGCGATGTGCTCCTTTTCCAGCGCGCGCTCCAGCACCCAGCGGATCGCACGGTCGTCGTCGACGATCCATACCTCGTGCTGTCTGTTCATGACGATTCTCCCACTGGCAACCATACTGAGAACTCGGTGTGTCCTGGCTCGCTTTCGAAACCGATCAGCCCGCCTTGGCGATGGACCAGCGATTGCGCGATGGGCAGGCCGAGGCCGGAGCCGTCGGCCCGTCCGGAGACGAGCGGAAAGAAGATGCTGGCCGCGAGCGTGGGATCCACGCCGGGCCCGTTGTCGATGACCTGGGTCCGGATCACGAGCTTGTGCAGCGTCGTGCCGATGGTGAACTTGCGCTGCACGCGCGTACGCAGCGTGACCGTGCCGCCTTGCCCCTCGATGGCCTGCACGGCGTTGCGCACCAGGTTCAGGAAGGCCTGCACGAGCTGATCGCGGTCGGCGATGATCTCGGGAAGGCTGGGATCGTAGTCGCGCACGATCTCCACCGCGCCGCCTCGCTCGGCCGCGACGACCTGGCGCACGTGCTCCAGCACGTCGTGGATGTTCAAGTGCCGCTTGTTCGACTCGCCGCGCGGCCCGAGCATGCGTTCGACGAGGGTTCGCAGCCGATCGGCTTCGCCGATGATGATCTGGGTGTACTCGGCGAGCTTCTGGTCTTCCAGCTCACGCTCCAAGAGCTGCGCCGCGCCACGGATGCCGCCGAGCGGATTCTTGATCTCGTGGGCGAGGCCCTGCAGGAGCACGCTCGAGACCTGGTTGCGCATGAGCATGTTGCCTTCCAGCTGGATACGCTGGTGACGCTCGACATTGGTCATCTCGATCAGCACCAGCGACGGGTCGCCGCTGTTGCGCCACAGCGGCGTGATGGTGCAATCGACGGTGGTGACCGTCATGCGCCCGAGGCGCAAATCGAGGTCGCGCTCGGTGAAGGAGCGCCCCTCGAGCAGGGCGCGGCGCGCGGCGGCGATGAGCTCGTCCGCGCCGGGCAGGACGTCGGGCAGCGACAGATCGCGCAGGCGGGTCTCGCTGGTCGAGATCAGTGACTGCGCGGCGGCGTTCACGCGGACCAGGCGCAGCCGGTCGTCCACGAGGATGACCGCGGTGGCAAGCGCCTCGACGAGATCGAAGTCCAGCAAGGTGAACGGCATCATGGTCAGGCAAATAGTGTGCACTAATGTGGTGCGATCGGACATGGCGCCGCCCTCGCGGCGCCCCGTCGAGCCTGAAAAGCCCGACTGCCAGGCCCCGCGACGCGCACGCTTGGGGCATTGGAGGCCGGGCTGACGGCCCTCAGTGCGTGAGGAGCAAGAATCGGACCAATTACTTGGCGGAGTTGGCGCGCGGACGGATACCGCCCGGCTGACCAGTCTTGGGATTGGCGACGGAGTTCTTCAGCAGATGGAAAGTGGTAGTGGGCGAGCGGAGGAGTTCGGCGCCGTCCCGGTCGAGCACGGCGGCCGCGAGCTGGTGAGTGCCGCGATCCACGGCCGGCAGGAGGAAATGCGGGGAGCCACTGGGAGAACCGAAGGGCTCTCCGTCGACGTAGAGCTGAACCCGATGGCCGAGACTCACGAGCAGTTCCGGCACCGTCAGCACATCCACGCCCACCGAGGCCTGGTTGCGCAGCGTGTCGTCATCGACCGGTGCCACGACGCTTATGCTCTCGTATGGTGCGTACGCCTCACCAGAGGGCCGTGGCGTCGCCTCTTCGCCGGCCTGCTTGACCGGCGACCCGGGAACGATGGTCGGCTCCTTGAGTTCGACCACTTCGGCGCCGTCGGTGGGCGTATCGGAGAACTCGACATTGCCGTCCTTATCGACGCGTCGATAGACCTCGGCCGAGGCCAAGCCGGTCGTGAGCAGCAGGATGAGCAACAGGACATGCCGCATCGTCGCAGAGCCCCAGGAGGTGAACCGGTGTCTAGTCTAACGCACTAGGCCGCGCGCCACTGACGTCGTATGCGGAAAAGCAAAGGCCCCCATGAAGGGGGCCTTTGCGAGCTGCGTGAAGACGGTGCCTTACACGCTGTAGTACATGTCGTATTCCACCGGGTGGGTCGACATGCGCAGCGCCGTGACGTCCTGCATCTTCAGTTCGATGTAGGCGTCGATGGCATCGTCCGAGAGCACGCCGCCGGCCTTGAGGAAGTCGCGGTCGGCGTCCAGTGCCTCCAGCGCCTGGTCGAGCGCGTGGCACACCGTCGGGATGCCCTTCGACTCCTCGGGCGAGAGGTCGTACAGGTCCTTGTCCATCGGGTCGCCCGGATGGATCTTGTTCAGGATGCCGTCGATACCCGCCATCATCATCGCCGCGAACCCGAGATAGGGGTTGGCCGACGGGTCAGGGAAGCGCACTTCGATGCGGCGCGCCTTCGGGCTGAAGACCCACGGAATACGCACGGAGGCCGAGCGATTGCGCGAGGAATAGGCCAGGAAGACCGGCGCCTCGAAGCCCGGCACCAGGCGCTTGTAGCTGTTGGTGCCCGGGTTGGTGAAGGCGTTGATGGCGCGCGCGTGCTTGATGATGCCGCCGATGTAGTAGAGCGCGGTCTCCGACAGGCCGCCGTAGCCGTCGCCGGCGAACAGGTTCTTGCCGTCGCGGGAGAGCGACTGGTGCACGTGCATGCCGCTGCCGTTGTCACCGACCAGGGGCTTCGGCATGAAGGTCGCGGTCTTGCCGTAGCCATGGGCCACGTTGTGCACCACGTACTTCAGGATCTGGGTCATGTCGGCGCGCTTGACCAGGGTGTCGAAACGCGTGCCGATCTCGCACTGGCCGGCGGTCGCCACTTCGTGGTGATGCACCTCGACCGGCACGCCCATCTGTTCCATCACCAGGCACATGGTGGAACGGATGTCCTGCAGCGAATCGATCGGCGGCACCGGGAAGTAGCCGCCCTTGATGCCGGGACGGTGGCCGATGTTGCCGTCGTCGAACACCTTGGCGGAGTTCCATGCGGATTCGTCGGAATCGACGTGGAAGAACGAACCGCGCATTTCCACGCCCCAGCGGACGTCGTCGAAAATGAAGAATTCGGGTTCCGGACCGAAGTAGGCGGTGTCGCCGACCCCGGAAGCTTTCAGATAGGCCTCGGCGCGCTTGGCCGCGGAGCGCGGGCAGCGGATGTAGCCTTCGCCCGTGGCCGGTTCGACCACGTCGCAGCGAACGATGAGCGTCTTCTCTTCGAAGAAGGGGTCCATCACCGCGGTCGAGGGATCGGGCATCAGGATCATGTCGGACTCATTGATGCCCTTCCAGCCGGCGATCGACGAGCCGTCGAACATCTTGCCGTCCTCGAAGAAGCTGTCGTCCACGTCACGCGACGGAATGGTGACGTGCTGCTCCTTGCCCTTGGTGTCCGTGAACCGGATGTCGACGAACTTGACCTCTTCGTCCGTGATTGTTTTGAGAATGCTCTCGATCGATGACATTTAGTTATTCCTCCATCCATCCACTATCGAGTTTGAAAAGGAGCGCGAATTAAACGCTTTGGGCAGAAAGCATGCTCGGTCATCGAACAGGGGCTCGGTCTGCTGTCCGTGCGCCAAATGCGAGCACATTGCATGCCAATGGTAAGCTATTGAATTAAAGGGAGCAGCCCCCGCAGCGAAACCGAAATGCACTGATATTGATCATTTCTTGATGATATCGCACCAGGATCGAACAATTCATGGAATGAGGAGGTTCGCCTCGTTGGCGGTCAGCTCCGCCAGGGTCTCGCGCCGACGTATGGCTACGAAGCGGTCGCCGTCGACCAGGATCTCGGCCGGACGCGGACGCGCGTTGTAGTTCGAACTCATGGTGAAGCCATAGGCGCCGACGTCGGTGAGAGCGAGCAGCGTTCCGGGTCGAGCCGGCAGGTCGCGATCGCGCGCCAGCCAGTCACCGCTCTCGCACACCGGCCCGACCACGTCGCAGCGCACCAGGGAGGCGTCGTCCGCGCGCTCCACCGGCAGCACGCCGTGCCACGCCTCGTACAGGGCGGGCCGCATGAGGTCGTTCATCGCGGCGTCGACGATGGCGAAGGTCTTGGCGGGCGTGGTCTTGAGGTACTCGATGGTCGTCACCAGGGTGCCCGCCGCGCCGACCAGCGAGCGCCCGGGTTCCATGCACACTTCGTAGCGCGCGGGCACGGCCGCGCACACCGCCGCGACCAGATCGGCGACAGGGGGCGGCACGTCATCCGCCTCGTAGCGAATGCCGAGGCCGCCACCGACGTCGATGTGGTGGAGTTCGATGCCCTCAGCACGCAGCCTCTCCGCGAGCGCCACGACTTCGCCGACGGCCTCGACCACCGGCGCCAGCGAGGTCAGCTGGGAACCGATGTGACAGGCCACTCCAGCAGGCTCCAGCCACTCGTCGGCGGCGATGCGGCGATACAGCGCCGCCGCGTCCGGAAGAGGCACGCCGAACTTGTTCTGCTTGAGCCCGGTGGAGATGTAGGGATGGGTCTTGGGATCGACGTCGGGATTGACCCTGATGGCCACCCTCACCCGCTTGCGCGCCGCGGCGGCGATGGCTGCCAGGCGGGTCAGTTCGGCCTCCGATTCGAGATTGATACAGGCGACGCCCACCGCGACCGCCTCTTCGAGTTCCAGCCGCGTCTTGCCGACACCGGAGAACACCACGTCGCCCGCGCCTCCGCCGGCAGCCAGAACCCGCGCGAGTTCGCCGCCCGACACGATGTCGAAAGCCGCGCCCTCGTGCAGGAGCACGCGCAGGATGGAGAGATTGTCGTTGGCCTTCACCGCGTAATGGATGCGGTGCGCGCGTGCGCCGAAGGCGCGATCGTAGGCGCGGTAGTTCGCCTCGATCTCGCGTCGCGAATAGACGTAGCAGGGCGTGCCGAAAGCGCGCGCGACATCCCGCAGATCGACGTCGTCGACGTGCAGGACGTCGTTCCTGTATGCGCGCATTGAAGCTCTCTCGGATTGCCGCTGTTCAGCGTGCCTGAAGGTCCTGGCGACTCTCGGGCTCATCGGGAATGTAGAGGTCGCCCTTCTGGCCGCAGCCGCCCACGCCGACCAGCAGCGTCAGCAGCAGCAACGCCGCCAGACGATGACCGAAGCTTGTCGCCAACATCGCTACCCTCCGCATCGGCGTGGTCGCTGGGCGCACCCTCACCGAAACAGCTAGGAATCACATCACTGGAAAGTGGAGTACAACGGCCGCTCGGGCCATCGGGTCACGGGCCCTCGAAGGCCGGACTGACCACCCCGGCATTGTACCCACAGCCCTGGCGTGCGGCGACGGCCACGTGTTCGCGCGCTGCGCGCGCCCTGGTCCGCGCATCGCCTGCAGGCGGCTTGCGCTCAACTCCGAGGCGGCCGACAGGCGCCGCGGCCGACGCTCGCGGGCGGACCTTGCCGGCTTGCATTGCCGTTTGCCTCGTCTGAGAATGCGGCCAACTTCACCTTTCGAGAGACCCTCGCACACCCATGAGCGAACACATTTCCCATGTCACAGACGACTCGTTCGACGCCGACGTGCTGAAGTCCGACAAGCCCGTGCTGGTCGACTATTGGGCCGAGTGGTGCGGCCCGTGCAAGATGATCGCGCCGATCCTGGAAGAGGTCTCGTCGCAGTACGCCGAGCGCTTGAAGGTGGCGAAGCTCGACGTCGACCAGAACCAGGCGACCTCCATGAAGTACGGCATCCGCGGCATCCCCACGCTCATGCTGTTCAAGGAAGGCAACATCGTCGCGACCCACGTCGGCGCGCTGACCAAGTCACAGCTCACCGCTTTCATCGACGGCAACGTCTGACGCGCGCCTCCCACCTGCGCCACGGGCTGTGGCGCAGGTGTTCGAGTTTCCCGACTTCGCAGGTAGACGGCACCCAGGGAGCGTGCTATTTTCCGTTGACGAGTCCAAGCAGCCTGCCCGGATTCGACCTCCACTGAATTCTTGTGTAGCAGCCATTCTGGCGCGGCGCGCATGAGCGCATCGCGGTTCAATCCCACACGCGACTCTTAAACGATGAACCTCACCGAACTCAAGCAAATGCCGGCGTCCGATCTGGTCGACCTGGCGGATTCCATGGGCATCGAGGGCGTAGCCCGATCCCGTAAGCAGGACGTCATCTTCAGCATCCTCAAGGCCCACGCCAAGAAGGGCGAGGACATCTCCGGCGACGGCGTCCTCGAGATCCTGTCCGACGGCTTCGGCTTCCTGCGTTCCAACGACGGTTCCTATCTCGCCGGCCCCGACGACATCTACGTCTCGCCGAGCCAGATACGACGTTTCAACCTGCGCACCGGCGACACCATCTCGGGCAAGATTCGCCCGCCCAAGGAAGGTGAACGCTACTTCGCGCTGCTGAAAGTCAGCGAGATCAATTTCGAACCGCCAGAGAACGCCAAGAACAAGGTCCTGTTCGAGAACCTGACGCCGCTGTTTCCGCAGAAGCGCCTGCATCTCGAACTCGGCAACGGCAGCACCGAGGACCTCACGCCGCGCGTGATCGACCTCGCCGCGCCCATCGGCAAGGGCCAGCGCGGGCTCATCATCTCGCCGCCCAAGGCCGGCAAGACCATGATGATGCAAGGCATCGCGCATTCCATCGCGGCCAATCATCCCGACTGCTACCTCATCGTGCTGCTCATCGACGAGCGGCCGGAAGAAGTCACCGAGATGCAGCGCTCGGTGCGCGGCGAAGTCATTGCCAGTACCTTCGACGAACCCGCCAGCCGCCATGTGCAGGTCGCCGAAATGGTGATCGAGAAGGCCAAGCGCCTGGTCGAACACAAGCGCGACGTGGTCATCCTGCTCGACTCCATCACCCGCCTCGCGCGCGCCTACAACACCGTCGTGCCGTCCTCCGGCAAGGTGCTGACCGGCGGCGTGGACGCCAACGCCCTGCAGCGCCCCAAGCGCTTCTTCGGCGCGGCGCGCAACATCGAGGAAGGCGGCAGTCTCACCATCATCGCCACCGCCCTCATCGACACCGGCTCGCGCATGGACGACGTGATCTACGAGGAGTTCAAGGGCACCGGCAACATGGAAATCCACCTCGACCGGAAGATCGCCGAGAAGCGCATCTTCCCGGCGGTGAACATCAATCGCTCGGGCACGCGCCGTGAGGAGATCCTGACCAAGCAGGATGAACTCCAGAAGATGTGGATCCTGCGCAAGCTGCTGCACCCGATGGAGGAAATCGCGGCGATGGAGTTCCTGCTCGAGCGCCTGAAGCAGACCAAGAACAATGCCGAGTTCTTCGACGCCATGCGCCGCTGAGCGACGCGTTCGTCGCGACAAAAAAAGGGGCCTCGCGGCCCCTTTTTTTGTTTCTCGCACTCAGCCTGGCGGCCAGGCGAAGCGTCGTCCGCCGAGCACGTGCAGATGCAGGTGGAACACCGATTGCCCGACCGCGGCGCCATTGTTGACCGCCACGCGAAACGCATCACCGTGACCCTCGGCCGCCGCGACCTTGGCCGCCACCAGCATCAGGTGGCCGAGTGTCGACTGGTCTTCGGCGGTCGCGGTCGAGATCATCACTATCGGCTTCTTCGGACACACCAGCACGTGCATCGGCGCCTGCGGATTGATGTCGCGAAAGGCGATGGCGACGTCATCCTCGTAGACGATGTCAGCCGGGATCTCGCGCGCGATGATTCTCTCGAACAGGGTCTTGTCGCTCATCGGTTCGTTCCTGGTGAAGGACTGGGCTGGGAGGACGCCGCGTCAGGGCCGCGGCCGGCGCGGCACGAACTCGGCATGATGGCCGTCGCGCACGATGTCGCCGAAGTGCAGGCCGAAGCGCCCCTGGGCGCGGTCCTGGAAATAGCGCTTCAAGGTATGCGTGATGGTCGGAAAGGCGAGTTCCGCCCACGGGATCTCGTGTTCGTAGTAGAGCTTGCACTCCAGGCTCTCGACCCCGGGCGCGAACTCGAGCACCGGCAGGTGCGCGCGGAACATCATGTAGACCTGGTTGATCTGCGGCAGGTTGAACACCGCGAAGAGTTCTTCGACTTCGACCCGCGAACAGGCTTCCTCCCAGGTCTCGCGCGCCGCGGCCTCGGCCGTGGTCTCGCCGTTTTCCATGAAGCCGGCCGGCAGGGTCCACCAGCCGAAGCGCGGCTCGATGGCGCGCTTGCACAACAGGATCTGCTCGCCCCACACCGGAATGCAGCCGGCGACGATCTTCGGATTCTCGTAGAAGATCTCACCGCACGCGTCGCAGATGTGACGCGGGCGATTGTCCCCGTCGGGCACGCGCCAGACCATCTGGCTGGAACCACACAGACTGCAAAACTTCACTGCCTAGCTTTCCTCTGCTCGGCCGCCTTCAGGGCGGTCTCGATCGACCGCCACAGGGTGGCCAGGATGTCGGGCTGTCGCGCGGCGACGGGATGCAGGCCATCGGCCTGGAACGCCGCGGGATCGGTGGCGAACGCATCCAGCATGAAGGGCCCGGCCAGCACCCCCGCGCGCGTGGAGAACGCCTCGAAGACGCCCTCGAGCGCGGCAGTGTATTGCGGCCCGTAGTTCGGTGGTACCCGCAGCTTGAGCAGCAGGGGTACGGCGCCCTGCCCCGCGCAGGCCTCGAGCATGTTCGCGAGGTTGCGTTGGACCTCGGCGGGCTTGAGTCCGCGCAGCGCGTCGTTGGCGCCGAGCGCCAGGACCACCACGTCGGGATGATGGGCCTCCAGCAGCGGGCCGATGCGCCGCGCGCCGCCTGCGGTCGTATCTCCGCTGATGCTGGCGTTGACGACTCGATACGGATAGCCTTCCCGCACGAGCCGTTCGCCCAGCAGACTCGGCCAGGCCTGGTCCAGCGCGATGCCGTAACCCGCGCTCAGGCTGTCGCCCAGCACCAGGATCACCTTGTCCGCCTCCGCCGCCGCCCAACGCGAGCACGTCATGAACAGCGCCAGCAGCAGTCCGGACCATGCCGGCGAAATCGTCATTCGCGCGCGACGTGTCGGCAAGGAAGTCATCGGGCCGCAGGGTTTGCTTCGAATACTCGATGATATCAATTTTACCGTGGCGGCTCGCGAACGGGTCGCCATCACCGGCGTGTCCGGCTCGGGCAAATCCACCTTGCTCGGGCTGCTCGCCGGGCTCGATACGCCGAGCAGCGGCGACGTGGAGATCCTCGGTCGCAGCCTGGGTGGGCTGGACGAGGACCAGCGCGCGGAACTGCGCCGCGGCCACATCGGCTTCGTGTTCCAGGCCTTTCACCTGGTCGGGAGCTTCACCGCGCTCGAGAACGTCATGCTCGCGCTGGAACTGAAGGGCGTGGCCGACGCGCGCGAGCGCGCCGCGGCCATGCTCGAGCGGGTGGGACTCGGCGCGCGGCTCGCGCACTTTCCGCGCCAGCTGTCCGGGGGCGAGCAACAGCGCGTCGCGCTGGCGCGCGCCTTCTGCACCGCCCCGGCCGTGCTGTTCGCCGACGAGCCTACCGGCAATCTCGACCAGGCGAACGCACAGGGCGTCACCGAGCTGCTGTTCGGGCTGAACGCGGAAGCCGGCACCACGCTCGTCATCGTGACGCACGACCCGCTGCTCGCGGCGAGCTGTGATCGCCGTATCGCGCTGGCCGGCGGACGGCTGGTCGACTGAATGGGCGCCGCGCCGGCCCTGCCGCGTCTCGCCTGGCGGCTGCTGTGGCGCGACCTCGCCAGTGGGCGCCTGGGCGTGATGCTGCTGGCGACGGTCATCGCGGTCGCGAGCACCGTGACCGTGAGCCTGCTGGTGGCGCGCGTGGAGTCGGCGCTGGTCGCGGAGTCGAGCGCGCTGCTCGCCGGCGACCTGGCCCTGCTCGGCAGCACCGACCCCGCGACGCGCTACCTCGAGCGCGCTCGCGCGGCTGGCCTGGACACGGCCCGCACCGCCAGCCTGCGCAGCGTGGTGGCGGCCGGCGAACGCCTGGAACTGACGCAGCTGAAGGCCGTGGACGATGCCTACCCGCTGCGCGGACAGCTGCTGGTGAGCGACACGCCGGGCGGCGCGGGCGTGCCGGCCCGCCACGGCCCGCCGCGCGGCGAGGTATGGGCCGAGGCGAAACTCCTGGCGCTGCTCGATCTCGGCTTGGGCGATACGGTCGGCGTCGGCCGTGCGCAGCTCAGAATCACCCGCGTGCTGCTGCTCGAACCGGATCGCGGCGGGGATCTCTTCTCCATCGCGCCGCGCGTGCTCATGCATTGGGACGACCTCGCCACCAGCGGCCTCGTGCTGCCCGGCAGCCGCATTGCCTACGCCCTGCTGCTGGCGGGTGACGGACCGGCGATCGGCGCATTCCGGGACGGCCTGACTCTCGCCACGGGTGACACCTTGCAGGACCCGCAGAACGCGCGGCCGGAAATGCGCGCGGCGCTCACCCAGGCCGAACGCTTCCTCACCCTGGCCGCCTTCGCGGGCGTGATGCTCGCGGCCATTGGCATCGCGCTGGCCGCGGCGGGCTACGCTGAACTGCACGAGAACACGGTCGCGATCCTGAAGACCTTGGGTCTCGGCCGCCGCGCCATCACCGGACTGCTGGTGTGGGAAACGCTGTACCTGGCGCTGGCCGCCACGGTGCTCGGCGACGCGCTCGCGCTCGCGGTCGAACGCGCGCTGATCACGCGCCTGGTGCCCATGGCCGAGCATGCCGCCGCGCCGCCGGTATCGCTCGCGCTGGCACACGGCGGCCTGGTGTCACTGGTCGCGCTCTGCGGCTTCGCGGTGCCGGCACTGGCCCGCCTCGGCGCCCTGCCGGTGACCGCCATCCTCGCCCGCGACCGCGTCGGCCTGCCGCCCGCGCGGCCTTGGCGCGTGCTAGGCATGCTGGCCGCGTTCGCGGCCATCGCGCCCTGGCACGGCGGCAATCCCCGGCTGGTGGTCTACGCCCTCGGCGGCATGCTGGTCTCGGCACTCACGCTCGCGGCCGCCGGCTGGCTGCTGGTGCGGCTGCTCGGCGGCCTGCGTGGCCAGACGCGCATGAGCTGGCGCTTCGGGCTCGCCGCGGTGGCGCGTCGCGCGCGCCTGTCGGTGCTGCAGACCACGGCCATTGGGCTCGGGCTCGCGGTGGTGCTCTTGCTGGGGGTGGTGCGCGAGGACTTGTTCCGCCAGTGGACCGAGCACCTGCCGCCGGACGCGCCCAACCAGTTCCTGATCAACATCCAGCCCGACGAGGTGCCGGCCATGGGCGAGTTCCTCGCGCAAGAGGCGCGCACCCAGGCCGAGTTCTATCCCATGGTCCGCGGCCGCCTGGTGGCGATCAACGGCGTGCCGGTGGTGCCGGAGCACTTCGAGGACCAGCGCGCCCGTCGACTCGCTGACCGCGAGTTCAACCTGTCCTCCGCCACGACCATGAAACCCGACAACCGCCTGGTCGCGGGACGCTGGTGGTCGGCGGCCGCGCGCGGCGAGCTCTCGGTCGAGGAAGGCATCGCCGAGACGCTCGGGCTCGCGCTCGGCGACGAACTGAGTTTCCTGGTCGCCGATCGCGAAGTACGCGCGCGCATCACCAACCTGCGTCACGTCGACTGGGACAATTTCCAGGTCAACTTCTTCGTCGTCGCCACGCCCGAACTGCTGGCCGACGCGCCGACCACGCACATCACCAGCTTTCGCCTCGCGGGTGACAAAGGCGGCCTCATGGCGCGGCTGGTGGCGCGCTTTCCGAGCGTCACCGTGATCGACGTCGATGCCCTCATGCAACAGGTGCGGCAGGTGATGGCGCGCGTCGCGCAGGCGTTGACCTGGGTGTTCATGTTCGCGCTCGCGGCCGGCGCGCTGGTGCTCGCCGCGGCGGTGCAGGCCAGCCAGCGCGAACGCGTGGCGGACACCGTGCTGCTGCGAACCCTTGGCGCACCGCGACGCTTCATCGTCAGCGCGGTGCTGGCGGAGTTCGTGGTGCTCGGCCTGGTGGCCGGCACGCTCGCGAGCGCCGGCGCGCTCGCCACCGGCTGGGCGATCGCGCGCCGCGTGCTCGACATTCCGTGGACCGCCGACTGGCGCGTGCCCGCGCTCGGCAGCGGCGTGGCCCTGCTCGCCCTCGCGCTGGTCGGCTGGCAGGTGGCGCGGCGCGTGCTGCGCGCGCCGGTGGCGCAGGGTCTGCGCGAACACGCGTGAAGCCAGCGCGCGATACTTTCCGTGCCGCGACGCTTGGTGTAGCGTCGCGCGTTTGCCCGTGGCGGAGAGTGCGCGCATGACCAAGTATCTCGGCACGCCGGACTTCGCCCATGGCCGCCGCGCGCGTATCGGCGTGCTGGTGTGCAACCTGGGCACGCCGGATGCGCCGACCACCTCGGCCGTGCGTCGCTATCTCGCCGAGTTCCTGAGCGACCCGCGCGTAATCGAAACGCCGCGCGCGATCTGGTGGCCGATACTGCACGGCCTGATCCTGAACGTGCGGCCCCGGCGCTCGGCACACGCCTACGCCAAGATCTGGGGCGCGGAAGGTTCGCCACTGCTGACCCTCTCCCGCGGTCTGACCGCGCAACTCGCTCGCGCGCTCGCGGCGGAAGCGGAAGACGGCATCGTGGTGGCCCTCGGCATGCGCTACGGCTCGCCCTCGATCGCCAGCGCGCTCGACGAACTCATCGCCCAGGACGCGCGCCGCATCGTGGTGCTGCCGCTCTATCCGCAGTACGCGGCGCCGACCACGGCGTCGGTGATGGACGCGGTGTTCGCCCATTGCGCGCGCCTGCGCTGGGTGCCCGAATTGCGCTTCATCAACGACTATCACGCCGACCCACGCTATATCACTGCGCTGGCGAACTCCGTGCGCGAATGGTGGGCGAAGAACGGGCGCGGCGATCGCCTGCTCTTGTCCTTCCACGGCCTGCCGCAGAAATACTTTATGGCCGGCGATCCCTACTTCTGCCAGTGCCAGGCCACCGCGCGCTTGCTGCGCGAGGCGCTGGAGCTGCCCGACGAGGCCTGCACGGTCACGTTTCAATCACGTGTCGGCCCGACCCGCTGGCTCGAACCCTACACCGACGTCACCGTGCAAGCCCTCGGCCAGGCCGGCATGGGTAAGCTGGACGTGCTGTGCCCGGGTTTCGCGGTCGACTGCCTGGAGACGCTGGAAGAGATCGCCATGCAGAACGCCGAGCGCTTTCACGCCGCCGGCGGCGGCGAACTGCGTTACATCCCGGCGCTGAACGATGCGCACGAGCACGTCACCGCGCTCGCCGCTGTGGTGCGCGATCATCTCGGCGGCTGGCGCGCCACGCTCACCAACGACGAAACCGCGCGCGCGGCGGCCGCGGCACGCGCGCTCGAACTCGGCGCGCCGCGCTGAGCGCGCGTCATTCGCCGAGGAAAGTCAGATCGAGCAAACGCTGGTGGGCGCGGCGGCGATGCTCCCACAGGAAGATGCCCTGCCAGGTGCCGAGCGCCAGCCGGCCCGCGCGCACGGGTATGGTGAGTTCGGTCTGGGTGAGCACGCTGCGCACGTGGGCGGGCATGTCGTCCGCGCCCTCGTCGACGTGCTGGAACAAGGCATCGCCGTCCGGCACCAGGCGGTTCATGTAGCGCTCGAGATCGCGCAGCACCTCCGGGTCGGCGTTCTCGCTCACCAGGAGCGAAGCGCTGGTATGCCGGCACCACACTGAACAGAGCCCGGTGCTCACGCCACTGTCCCGCAGTTGCGCGCCGATCTCCGCGCTCAGCTCCACGAAGCCACGACCACGGGTGGCGATGGAGAGTTCGGTTGTGACGAGTTTCATTCGATGCGCGAGAGCACCTGCGACAGCGGGCGGCGCTGCTGTTCCAGCACCTCCACCGGCCGCCCGTACCAGAACAGGCCGACCACGAACTCGCGCGCGGCATGCAGTCCGAGCAGGTGGAACAGCTCGGGGTCGCGGGTGATGCCGCCGGTGGTCCACTTGCAGCCCACGCCTTCGGCCCACAGCGCGAGCATCATGTTCTGCGCCGCGCAGCAGCAGGCCGCGTAGTCCTCGCGCTCGCGAAACGGGTCTTCGCTGCGCAGGCAGGTCATCAGCAGCCAGCCCGGCACCGCCTCCCAGCGCGCGCGCTTGATCTCCGCCGCGCGTTCGCCCTTCTCGTCCATCACCAGCTGCGTGTTGCGCGCGATCAGCTGGCTGCGCGCGAGATCCCCCAGCAGGTAGAAGCGCCACGGCTCGGTGCGGTGATGATTGGGCGCCCAGCGCGCAGCCTCGATGGCGCGTTCAACGAGCGCCGCGTCGACGCGCTCGGGCAGGAAGTCGTGGACCGTGCGACGTCCCCGCAGGACCTCCAGCGTCGCCGCCGCGCGCGGCGAGAGAGCAGTCTCGTTCATGGTTCCCGGATCCTAGAATGTCGATCGTTGAATCAGACCATGCGCCGAGACGCGTTGCGCCTCGGCACCGCGGCACGGCGCTTCACTGGTGAGCGCGCGCCGCCAGCCCTACACTGCGACTCGCCTCGCCGGCCAGCCTTCGAGTCATGTTAACGCCGCCACCGCGCCGATGAACCTCCCGCCACGCCTGCTGCGCGCGCTCGCACCGTGCCTCGTGCTGATGACGCTCGCGGCCGCCCCGCGCGCCGACACCGGGGAGACCGAGCGCGCCATGTTCCAACGCGCGCGCGCCGCCCAGGGCCGAGGCGACTTCGCCGCCGCGCGCGCGCTGGCGGCGCGGATCCCCGACTACGTGCTCACGCCCTGGCTGACCCACGAAGACCTGGTGAAGCGCCTGCCGACGCTGGAGGACGCGGAAGTCAGCGCGTTTCTCGACCGCCAGGCCGACACCTGGCTCGGCGAACGCCTGCGGCGCACGTGGCTGCGCGAGCTCGCGCGGCGCGAGCGCTGGCCGGACTTCCTGCGCCACTACCGCGCGCAGGACGACACCACCCTGCAGTGCCAGTGGCTGGTGGCGCGGCTGCGCGGACCGCGGGACGCGAGCCTTCTGGACGACATCGAACGGCTCTGGCAGCGCGATGGCGACTACGTCGCCGCCTGCGCGCCGGCGTTCGCGACGCTCTACGCCAGCGGTCGTCTCGACGACACCCGCCTTTGGGCGCGTCTCGAACGAGCACTGGAAGCGGGCCGCGGTGGCGTGGCGAACGACATCGCCGCACAGCTGCGGACGCCGCACCTGCGCGAGCTGTACACGCTGTGGCAGCGCACGGCGAGCGAGCCCGCGGCGGTGCTGCGCAGTGTGGCGCTCGATGCGCGTCCCGAGTCGGTCGCTGTCGCGCTCGCCGCGCTCCGCCGCCTCGCCCGCCAGGACGTGGACGCCGCGCTCGCGGCCTGGCGCGACTTCAGCGCGCGCCGGGCGCCCGCCGCGGAGTTCGCCGGCCGCGCGGCGCGGGTCCTCGCGCTGGCGGCGGCGAGCAGCGCCCATCCCGCACGCCTGTCCCTGCTGGACGCGGTACCGGAGACGGCGGTCGATGCCGACGTGCAGCGCTACCAGCTGCGCGAGGGGCTCGCGGCGGAGGCCTGGCAGCAGCTCGCGCGCTGGACCCGCGTGCCCTGCCGCATTCCCGACGAGGACCTGCGCTGGCGCTACTGGCGCAGCCGCGCGCTGGCCGCCGAGGGCGCCCACGCCGAGGCCGAGACCCTGCTGCGCGAACTCGCGACCGAGCGCGACTACTACGGCTTCCTCGCCGCCGACCGGCTCGGCCAGGACTATCGCTTCAACGACACGCCGATCACGCCGAACGACACGGAGCGCGCCGCCATGGAGCTGCGCGGCGGGCTCGCGCGCATGCGCGAGTTCGACGCGCTCGGCATGACGGCCCAGGGCTACGGCGAGTGGGCCTTCGAACAGAAACGCATGACGCCGCGCGAACTCGAGGTCGCGGCCGTGGTGGTGAACGCCTGGGGCAGACCGGAGCGCGCCATCGCCGCGCTCGCCGCCGCCAACGCCTATGACGACCTCACGCTGCGCTTTCCGCTCCTGTTCAAGGACCCGATCGGCAAGTACGCCCGCGCACGCGGCCTGGACACGGCGCGGGTGCTGGCCATCGTGCGCGCCGAGAGCGCGTTCAACCCCGGCGCCCGTTCGCCGGCCGGCGCGCTCGGGCTCATGCAGCTCATGCCGGAGACCGCGAAGCTGACCGCGCGCCGCGCGGGCATCAGGCACGCGGGCAGCGGCGCGCTGTTCGAGCCCGCGCACAACATCGCGCTCGGCACCCACTACCTCGCGCAGATGCTGGCGCGCTACGACGGCAACTTCGCCATGGCGGCCGCGGCGTATAATGCGGGGCCAGGCCGCGTGCGCCAGTGGCAACGCGACGTATGCGTGCCCACCGAACGCTGGATCGAGACCATCCCGTTTCTCGAGACCCGTGGCTATGCGCGACGCGCGCTGTTCTATGCAGCGCTGTACCAGCGACGACTCGGACAACCCGTGATGAAACTAGCCAGCGTAATGCCCCCCGTTCCGCCCCGCGGCGCCGCCGCCGCGGCCTGCGCGCCATGAAGTCGCTGGACATCGCGCTGCTCGGCGGCAGCGGCTTCGTCGGCACGGCGCTCGCCAATCGACTGGTCGCCGCCGGTCATCGCGTGCGCGTCCTGACCCGCGATCGCGAGCACGCGCGCGGCGCCTGGATGCTGCCCGAAGCGCGGGTGCTGACGGTCAATGCCTTCGACGGCGACGGTCTCGCGCAGGCGCTCGTCGGCTGCGACGCCGTGGTCAACCTGGTCGGCATCCTGCACGAGCGGCGCGACGACGGACGGGACTTCCACCGCGTGCACGTCGAACTGCCCGAGCGCGTGATCCAGGCCTGCCGTGCCAGCGACGTGCGTCACTGCGTGCATCTCGGCGCGCTCGCCGCCGCCCCCGACGCGCCGAGCCACTACCTGCGCAGCAAGGGCGAGGCCGAGCAGCGCCTGCAGGCCGCCGTGGGCCGACGCTTCGCGGTGGATGTGCTGCGCCCTTCGGTCATCTTCGGTCCACACGACGACTTCCTGAACCGCTTTGCCCGCATGCTGAGCGCGCTGCCCGGCCCGCTGCCGTTCGTGCTGCCGCTGGCGGGCGCGGCCGGCCGCCTGCAGCCGGTCTACCTGGGCGACGTGGTGAGCGCGGCCGTGCGGCTGCTCGAAGCCGGGGGCAACGGCTTCGCGCGCTACGAGCTCGGCGGTCCGCAGGTCCTCACGCTCGAGGAAGTGGTGCGCTATGTCGCGCATCTCATCGCGCGCCGGGTACTGATCGTGCCGCTCGCCGGGCCGCCCGCCGCGCTGCTCGCCTGGCTGCTGGAGTTCGCGCCCGGCACGCCCATGACCCGCGACAACCTGCGCTCGCTCGGTGTGCCCTCGGTGTGCGCCGGCGAGAATCACCTGCCGACCCTGGGCATTCGCCCCACGCCGCTCGACGCTGTGGTGCCGTCCTACCTGGCCGGCCGCCAGCAGCGCGGTCGCTACGACCGCATGCGCCGCGCGGCGCGGCGCGGCCCGTGAAGATCTACCAGGTCGGCGGTGCCGTGCGTGACGGCCTGCTCGGCCGTCCGGTGAGCGATCGCGACTGGGTGGTGGTGGGCGCCGACGCAAAGCAGCTGCAGGACCTCGGCTATCGCCAGGTCGGCGCGGACTTTCCGGTGTTCCTGCACCCCGAGACTCACGAGGAATACGCGCTGGCGCGTACCGAGCGAAAGTCCGGACAGGGCTACAAGGGCTTCGTCACCGACAGCGCGCCGCACGTGACCCTGGAAGAGGATCTCGCGCGGCGCGACTTCACCATCAATGCCATGGCGCTCGACGATGACGGGCAGCTGATCGATCCCTTTGGCGGCCAGGCCGACCTCGCCGCCGGAGTGCTGCGGCACATCACGCCGGCGTTCCGCGAAGATCCGCTGCGGGTGCTGCGCGCGGCGCGCTTCGCGGCACGCTTCGGCTACGCCATCGCCGCTGAGACCCTGAGCCTGATGCGCGAGATCGCCGCCAGCGGCGAACTCGAGACCCTGGCCGCCGAGCGAGTCTGCCAGGAACTCAGGCGCGCGCTCGGCGAAGACCATCCCGCGCGCTTCGTCGAAGTGCTGCGCGACTGCGGCGCCCTGGCGGTGCTGATGCCGGAGGTCGACCGGCTGTTCGGCGTGCCGCAGCCGGCGAAGCATCATCCAGAGATCGATACCGGCGTGCACGTGCTGATGGCGCTCACCCAGGCCGCGCGCCGCAATGCCCCCGAGACCGTGCGCTTCGCCGTGCTGACCCACGATCTCGGCAAGGGCGAGACGCCGGCCCATATCCTGCCCTCGCACCACGGCCACGAGGCGCGCGGCGTGCCGCTGGTGGAGACGCTGTGCGCGCGCCTCAAGATGCCGAAGGAACATCGCGAACTGGCCGTGCTGGTGGCGCGCCTGCACACCAAGGTGCATCTCGCGCTGGAACTCAGGCCGGACACGGTGCTGAAGCTCTTGAACGAGGCCGACGCGCTGCGTCGTCGCGCGCGCTTCGAGGAGTTCCTCGAGGCCTGCCACATCGACGCCAGCGGCCGCCTCGGGCTGGAGGACCGCGCCTATCCGCAGACTGGTCGTCTGCGCGCCGCGCTGGATGTGATCGCGAAAGTCGACGTGCAGCCGCTGCTCGCGCAGGGCCTGCGCGGCGCGGCGCTGGCCGAGGCCCTGCAGGGCGCGCGTCTCGCCGCGCTCAGAGACAGCGGTATCTGATCTCGAAGTCGCGCTCTTCCGGGCCGGGCTTGCCGGGAATGATCACGCCGGCGCCGGTCAGACGCGTGGACTCGCGCTTGATCTCCATGCGCCGCCCGTCGGCGGTCAACACCAGCGAGCCGTTGGTGCTGTTGTCGGTGATGGTGCAACGACCGCGGCTGAACTGCGCGGAGAGGTGCTGACGCGACACCAGGTCCTTGGCGATCACGAGATCGTTCTTGGCATCGCGTCCCATGGAGATCACCGGCCGCTGCAGGTCCACCCGCACGCGCTGCTCGCCGTACTCGAACTCCACAGCGTCGTAGCTCTGTGCCTCGCGCGCCGGCGCTTCGCCGTTGTAGGCGGTGATGGACTCGACGTCCCAGATGATCTCGTAGAGTTCCACGTGCTCGAGCGAGACGAAGTTCCAGGTCTCGTCGTCCACGTAGCGCGACACCGCGCGATAGAGCCGCGGCAGCTGGTCGACCAGCGCGCGCGTGGCCAGGGTCTGCTCGGGCTTGGCGTTGTTGCCGACCCAGTTGGCGACCTTGGCGGTCTCGCCGACCAGGCTGTCGCCCTGACTGCGTACCGGCCCGTAGTGCAGCCCGATGCGCAACCGCACGCGCGGCGCGCCGTCCGGCGGATCGCGTTCGAGCATTTCGTAGTGCATCTCGGAGGCGACGGCGGCGGCGTGTTCCGCGCTGGCGAACAGGGCGACTATCTGGTCGCCCACCTCGGCGACCACGCGGCCGCCATGGGCGGCGCAGAGGTCCTTGAGGCATCTCAGGCAATCGGCCACCAGGGCCTGCGCGACGGCGTCACCCAACCGCTCGTACAGCGCGGTGCTGCCGGCGATGTCGGCGGACAGGATGACCTTGAAACTCGATTCCGTACCGGCTGTCATGCCCCGCGCGGCGCCGCGCCTCCCTCTTGCGCCGCGCCTGTTCCCGGTGCGCGCGGCGGTCCCAGGGTCACGTTAGCACTTCGACCTGGAAGTCTCTAGCGCGCGGACCGCGCGCCATGAAAAACATCGTTGCGGCGGGTCGCCGCCTTCAGGGCGCGTTGCCCCACAGTTCTTCGAGACGCTGATCGCGACCGCAGTTGTAGCGGTAGAACTTGTACCTCACCGGGTTCTTCTTGTAGTAGTCCTGGTGATAGTCCTCCGCCGGGTAGAACGTGCCGGCGGCGACGATCTGCGTCTTGATCTCCCCCTTGAACGGCTTGTCCCGTTCGAGCGCCACGCGCGAGGCCTCCGCGGCCTGTCGTTGCGCGTCGTCCTTGTAGAAGATCGCGGTGCGGTACTGGTCGCCGTGATCGCAGAACTGCTGATCGGCGACCGTCGGGTCGATGTTGCGCCAGAACACCTCCAGCAGCTTCGCGTAGCTCACGCGCTGCGGGTCGTAGGTCACCTGTACGGACTCGGCGTGACCGGTGCCGCCCGCCGACACCTGCTCGTAGGTCGGATCGGCGAGCGTGCCGCCGGTGTAGCCGGCGGTCGTGGACAGCACCCCGTCGAGCGCGTCGAAGGGACCTTCCATGCACCAGAAGCAACCGCCGGCGAACACCGCCGTCTCGATCATCGCCGGCTCGGCCCCGGGCGGGGGCGGGTCGGTGTCGGCCGCGCTCACCGCGCCGGCCCAGGCAAGCCACAGACAGAACATCAGCAACGGGGACGAGCGTCGAGCCGGCATGTCATCTCTCCCTCAATCAGGTATCGCTTCGCTACGACTCGCGGCGCGCGGCAAAAGTTGCGGGGTGCGCGCGCGACGCGTCATGACAGGAAGCCTTCGAGCCGATGGCGCTCATCGTGGCGAAAGCCGCGCAGCGCTTGTGCCGGGCCGGCGCTGAGCGCCATGCACTTGAAGGTCTGCCCCATGGCGCCTGGCAGCAGCAACAGCTTGGCCTGCTGCGCGAGACGGTAGCGCTCGGTCTCGTCGACCGCCGCCGCGAGCAGACCGTCGAGCCCGGCGTGCAACAGGAACTGCGCCTGGCTGGTGTAGCCCGCCACCTCGAAGCCGGCCGCGAAGGCGGCCTCGGCGACGCGGGTGAAATCCACCGACGCGGTCAGATCCTGCAGGCCCGGCCAGCGCAGCGCGTCGTCGTGCACGTGATGACGATAGTGACATTGCAGAGTGCCGCGGGCGCGCGCCGGGTGCAGGTACTCGTGGCGCGGATAGCCGTAGTCGAACAGCAGCACCACGCCCCGCGCGAGGCGCGCGCGCAGCGCGCGGAGCCATGCGTCGAGCCCCGGCTGGGCCTCGGTCAGATAGCCGTCGGGTAGGGCCGCTGCCCAGGCATGGTCGAGCAGCGCCCCATCGTAGTCGCGGGAACGCCACGCGAAGGTTTCGCCGTCCAGCCCCACCACCACCTCGCGCCAGCGCTGGTCTTCGACGACGAAGCGCCGCGCGGGCAGCGCATCCAGCACTTCGTTGGCGATGACCACGCCGCGGCAACCGGCGGGCGGGTGATCCGCGTACCATTCGATGCGCGTAGCGACGGTGGGCGCCACATGCGCGAGGCTGGCGCGCTGGCGGGCCGCAAGCCCGGCGCTGGGTTCGACCATGAGATAGCGCGAGGGCGCCGCGTCCTGCGCGGCGAGCGCGCCGAGCAGGTCGGCCGCCAGGCGACCGCTGCCTCCGCCGTATTCCACGATCACATCGTCGTCGCCGAGTAGCTCACGACACTGCTCCGCGAGACAGGCGCCGAACAGTGAGCCGACTTCCGGAGCGGTGACGAAATCGCCGCCGCGCCCAAAGATGCGTTCGCCGTTCGCGTAATAGCCAAGCTCGGGCTCGTACAAGGCCATGGCCATGAATTCATCGAAGCCGATCACGCCGTCCGCGCTCGCGGCGATCGCCGCGCGCAGGCGCGCGGCAAGCAGACGCGACCTTTCTAGCGCGGCGGGATCGGGATCCGGTAAGCTCTGGCTGGCATTCATGACGTCGCCCGGCATCGTGGCACGTCACCGCGCCGCACTCAAACGCCAGAGCGCCTGTCCATGAGCCAGTCCGAGGACGCCCCTGTCGCGCTCATCACGGGCGCCGCCAAGCGCCTCGGCGCGTGCACTGCCCGTGCGCTGCACGCGCTGGGTTTCGACATCGTGATTCACCACCACCTGTCGAGCGTGGAGGCCGAGGCCCTGGCCGCGAGCCTCAACGCCGTGCGCGCGAACTCCGCCCGCACGGTCTGCGCGGATCTCGCCGCGGCGGACGCGCCCGCGCGCATCGCCGACGCCGTCACCGAGCAGCACCGCGGGCTGGACCTGCTGGTCAACAACGCCTCGATATTCGATGCCTCGCCGCTCGAGCAGATCGATGTCCCCGCCTGGGAACGCATCCAGGCCATCAACCTGCGCGCGCCCTACTTCCTCGCGCTGGCCTGCGCGCCGCTGCTGAGGCCGCGACGGGGCGCCATCGTCAACATCACCGACATCCACAGCGAACGGCCTCGCGCGGGCTACAGCGCCTACTGCGCCTCGAAGGCCGGACTCGTGGCGGTGACGCGAGGACTCGCGCTGGAACTCGCACCGGAGATCCGCGTGAACGCGGTGGCGCCGGGCCCGATACTTTGGGCCGACAGCGAAGACGAGGCACTGCAGGCGGCCACGCTACGCGGCACGCCGCTGGCGCGACGCGGCGAACCCGAGGACATCGCGCAGGCGGTGTGCTACCTCGCGCGCGCGGCCTACGTGACCGGCCACGTGCTGGACGTCGACGGCGGACGCCACCTGGCGTCCTGAGCGAGGCGCGGCTGGCGGGCTTAAGAAAACCGTCGCGAGCGACGGAAGTTTGCGTCACGCCGGAGCGGAGGAACCGCGGCGTGTATGGATATTCGTGAGGATGCCGAGCACCGCCGGGAAGCGAAACGACGAACGCGGTAGTTTTTCACCAGCCGGCTAGGGGGCCGCGGCAGGCTTGGGCGTGAACTTGTCCGCGGGCACCGGCGCCGGAGGCGGACCGCTGGTGGTCACGCCGGGCTTCACGTCGTCATCGTCGGTGCCGAAGTGCGGCAGGGGCGTGCGCAGATACCAGCGCTTCTCCTTGGCGTCGTACCACCACATCTGCTCGTCGTGCAGGGTGCGGATGACACCCGCGTCGAGTTCGTAGTACTCGATGACCGCGATGATGCGCGCTTCCTTGCCGTCGTCGGCCAGGATCTGGCTGGCGATGGTGTAGTTCGTCACGCGGTAACGCGCGGCGTTCTTGAGATCGCCCGTGAAGGCACGGCCATCCGCTTCGCGCAGGTACTTCGCCGCCTCGTCGTAGTAACCCCAGCGGATCAGCTTGCGGTAGTTGTTCACCGCGCCGTCCAGCAGCACCGTGCGATCGCTCTTGCCGAGCGGCATCGAGCCGCAGCCGAGCAGCAGCGCGAGTGCGAGCGCCAGGCCGAGAATTCTTGAGATGCTGTCGCGCATTGCCCCCTGCTCCGCGGTTCAGGCGCGCTCGCCGCGCTCGATGATCACGCCGAGATCGCGCACGTGCCTGACGATCCCTTGCTTGTTGATGCGCACTCGCACCCAGCGCACCGGAAATTCCTTCAACACGATGCCGGCGATGTGCTCGGCGAGCGCTTCGATGAGCTTGAAGTCGGCGGCGCGCGCGAACTCGCGCACCCGGTCGGTGACGGCCTTGTAGTCCACGGTGTAGGCCAGGTCATCGGTCTCGCCGGCGCGGCGCGTGTCGACGCCGAGATCGAGATCGAGAATCAAGGTCTGACGAATGCGGCGCTCCCACTCCCATACGCCGATCACGGTGTCGACGCTCAGGTGGTGAAGGAAGATGATGTCCATGCAACCGCGGCTTTCGGCGAGTGGCGCGATGTTAGCAGGTTAGCACGCGCCTTGATCGACGTGACGCCATCGGGTGCAATAGTGGCATGCTGATTCCGGCCTCGCTCGTGGTCGTCGCCTACCTGATGGGGTCGGTGTCGACCGCCGTGCTCGTGTGTCGCGCGCTGGGCGTGGCCGATCCGCGCGACGTCGGTTCGCGCAATCCCGGCGCGACCAATGTCCTGCGCCATGCGGGCAAGGGCGCGGCGGCGGTGACGCTGCTCGGCGACGCGGCCAAGGGCCTGGTGCCGGTGCTGATCGGACACGCGCTCGGTCTCGACATCACCTGGCTGGCCGCGGTCGGCCTCGCCGCCTTTCTCGGTCATCTCTACCCGGTGTTCTACGGCTTCGTCGGCGGCAAGGGCGTCGCGACCTTCATCGGCGTGACCCTGGCACTCGACTGGCGCCTGGGCGCGAGCTTCGTCGGCGTGTGGCTGGCGTTGGCCTTCGCGCTGCGCTGGTCGTCGCTCGCCGCGCTGGTCGCGACAGCGAGCATGCCCCTGGTCGCCTGGCGCCTGGGCGCGCCGCCCGCCGCCGTCGGTCTCATCGTCGCGATGTGCGCGCTGGTCTACTGGCGCCACCGCGGCAACATCCAGAACCTCGTGAACGGCACCGAGAAGAAGATCGGGCAGAAGGCCTGAGCGCGATCAGGTCGCGGTGCCGGGCGCGGTGAGCGTGGTCATGGGCCAGCGCGGCCGCACCTCGAAGCCGGCGCCGTCCTGTTCACCGGCGGCCAGCCGCAGATGCCCGACGAAGGCGATCATCGCGCCGTTGTCGGTCGCGTAGCGCAGGCGCGGAAAGCTCGGCTGCACGCCCAACTCCGCGCACAGCGTCGTCAGGCGCGCGCGCAGCGCCAGGTTGGCGCTGACCCCGCCCGCCACCACCAGGCGCTTCTGACCAGTCGACTTGAGCGCACGCTTGATCTTGATGGCGAAGGTGTCGACCACCGCGTCGCTGAAGCCGCGCGCGATGTCGGCCGCGGTGGTCGGGCCGGGCGTCGCGTTGCGCAGGGTGTTGACCACGTGGGTCTTCAGCCCGCTGAAGCTCATGTCCAGGCCCGGCCGGTCGGTCATCGGGCGCGGAAACTGGAAGCGGGTGGGATCGCCTTCACGGGCGAGGGCCTCGACCGCCGGCCCGCCGGGGTAGCCGAGGTCGAGCATCTTCGCCACCTTGTCGAAGGCCTCACCGGCCGCGTCGTCCAGGGATTCGCCGACGATGCGGTACTCGCCGAGGGCCGGCACGTCGACCAGCAGGGTATGGCCGCCCGAGACCAGCAGGGCCAGGAAGGGCGGCGCGGCGCCGCCCGGCTCGAGCATCGGCGCCAGCAGATGGCCCTCCATGTGGTGCACGCCGAGCGCCGGTATACCCAGGCCCCAAGCGAAGCCGCGTGCGAAGCCCGCGCCGACCAGGAGCGCCCCAGCGAGCCCGGGGCCCGCCGTGTAGGCCACGCCGTCCAGTTCCTCGGCGCGCAGGCCGGCCTCGGCTAGCGCCGCGGCAACCATCGGCGCGAGCTTGCGCACGTGGTCGCGGGAGGCGATCTCCGGCACCACGCCGCCATAGGGCTGATGGGCCTCGACCTGGCTGTAGAGGTGATCGGCCAGGATGCCGCGTTCACCGTCATAGATAGCGACCCCGGTCTCGTCGCAGGAGGTCTCGATGCCGAGGACCTTCACCGGGCGGCCCCCGCGTCACGGATCCAGGCTGGATCTCGGCGCCGTTCGTGGCTATATTTCGCGGTTCCCGCCCAGCGGGTGCTCCACCATCCAAGGCCATCCAAGGAATTCATAGACGTATGCCTAGCGTTCGCGTTCGCGAGAATGAGTCATTCGACATCGCCATGCGGCGATTCAAACGGGCCTGTGAGAAGGCCGGCGTGCTGGCCGAAGTGCACCGCCGCGAATTCTACGAGAAGCCCACCCAGGTCAGAAAGCGCAAGGCGGCCGCGGCCGTGAAGCGCTGGCAGAAGAAGGCCGCACGCTCGTCGCTGCGCCGTACCCGCCCCTACTGAGCGCTCCGTGAGCGGTACGTTCAAAGAGCGCCTGACCGAGGACGTCAAGGCCGCCCTCAGGGGAGGCGAAAAGGCGAAACTCGCGGCGCTCCGGCTGATCTCCGCCGCCGTCAAGCAGTACGAAGTCGATCACCGCGTATCGCTCGAGGATGGCGCGGCCCTCGAACTGCTGACCAAGATGGCCAAGCAGCGGCGTGAGTCCATCAGCCAGTTCCAGTCCGCCGGGCGTGACGATCTAGTTGCACAGGAACAGTTCGAACTCGACCTCATCCTGGCCTACCTGCCCCAGCCCCTCTCCGAGGCCGAGGTTGAAGCCGCGGTCGCCGCGGCAATCGCGGAAACCGGCGCCGCCGGCATGCGCGACATGGGCAAGGTGATGGGCGTGCTCAATCCGCGCATCAAGGGCCGCGCCGACATGGCGGCGGTGAGCGCGCTGGTCAAGGCCCGCCTCGCCGGCTGACCGGTCTCCGGGCCGCTTTCGAAGCGCGCCCGGGCCTGCATACAATCCGGTCTCGTTCTACAGGCCCGCGCGTAGCTGTCCATGGCCGGCCGCATTCCCGAACAGTTCATCGACGCCCTGCTGGCGCGGGTCGACATCGTCGATGTCATCGAAGCCCACCTGCCGCTCAGGCGCGCCGGTCGGGATTTCCAGGCGCTCTGCCCTTTCCACGGCGAGAAGACCCCGTCCTTCACCATCAGCCGGGAGAAGCAGTTCTATCACTGCTTCGGCTGCGGCGCCCACGGCAGCGCCATCGGCTTCCTGATGAAGTACCGCAACCTCGAGTTCCCCGAGGCGATCGAGGAACTGGCGGGGCTGGCCGGCATGGAGGTCCCACAGGAGGCGCGCAGCCAGCGGCCGAGCAACAACCGCGAGCTCTACGACGTGCTCGAACAGGCGCGGGCCTTCTACGAGGCGCAGCTACGCCAGAGCGGCGAGCGCGACGTGGCGGTGAACTATCTCAAGAAGCGTGGGCTGTCGGGCGAGGTGGCCAAGGCCTTTCGCCTCGGCTTCGCGCCCTCCGGCTGGCGGAACCTCATCGACGCGCTCACCGCCCGCGGCCTCAGCGAGACCCAGCTCGAGCGCGCCGGACTCGCCATCAAGCGCGACCGCGGCGGCTACTACGACCGCTTCCGCGAGCGGGTGATGTTCCCCATCCACGACCGGCGCGGCCGGGTGATCGGCTTCGGCGGGCGGGTGATCGAGTCGGGCGAGCCGAAGTATCTGAACTCGCCCGAGACCGAGGTCTTCCACAAGGGTCGCGAACTCTATGGCCTGCACGAGGCGCTGGCGGCCGATCGCAAGCTCGCGCGCCTGGTGGTGGTCGAGGGCTACCTGGACGTGGTCGCTCTGCACCAGTTCGGCCTGCCCCAGGCGGTCGCGACCCTCGGCACGGCCGTGACCCGCGAACACCTGGAACTCTTGTTCCGCCAGGTGCCGGAGGTGGTGTTCTGCTTCGACGGCGACGCGGCAGGCAAGCGCGCCGCGTGGCGCGCGCTGGAAATCGCCCTGCCGCTGCAGGAGGGCAATCGCGCGGTGCGCTTTGCCTTCCTGCCCGACGGGCACGACCCGGACAGCGCCGTGCGCGAGTACGGCGCGGAGGGCTTCTTCAAGGCGGCGCGCGTGTTCGGACTGACCGACTACCTGCTGGACACCCTGAAGCAGGACGTCGACCTGTCGACCGGCGACGGCCGGGCGCGGCTGGTGGAACAGGCCAAGCCCTACCTGCTGCAGATCCCTAGCCAGAGCCACCGGGCGACCGCGGTACGCGGACTCGTGGACTTGAGCAAGTTCGACGACGAACTCATCCGTCGCGAGCTCGGCCTGGCCGGCGCGCGTTCCGCCGGACCGCGCCGCCCGCCGATACTGAACCGCTTCAAGAGTCGCACTCTCGAGGAGCAGGCGTTGGCCATGCTGCTGCAGAACCCGCCCCTGGTCGCACACATCAGCCCTGAGCTCGCGGCGTTCTGCGCCGCCGAACTAGGCCAGGACCTGCCGCTCCTGGAAGTGCGTCGGGCTCTCGAGGCCGGCGCCCCGCCCAGCACCGCCGCGCTGCTCGAACGCTGGCGCGACCATCCCCTGGAAGGCCTCCTGTCCCAACTCGCGGCGACCGACCTCGGCATTCCGGACAGCGCTTTCGAGAGCGAATTCGTCGGCGCGCTGAAGCGCCTCGCGGCCCGGGCGGAGGAGCAGCGCTTCGCGCGCATCAGCGCGATTCCCTTCGAACAGTGGAGCGAGGAGCAGCGCGAGATAGTCCGGAACTACAAACGTCCGCGGTGAACCCCGAGCCCCGGCTCACGGTCCAGAGTTGTGACGGGATGCGGCACGTGCGTGCCGGAGTGTGACCGTCGGCCCGAAAGCGGCCATCAGGTCCGGCCCGGCGCGCGCCGATAAGTCTGGCCAGGGTGAGGCTCGGTCTGGTCAAGCCCACCCGACGACGGCTATACTGCGCGGCTATTTTCGCTACCCAGCGCACCTGGCGGATCCCCCGCCCACTATCTAGAATTTCAACGATCCGACTTCTTTAGGATCGACGGACTGAGAGGCTCGAGGAAGTTGACCAAAGGCAAACTTGACTCCGTGGAAACGTTGGACGAAATCGACACCGCCGACCAGCAGTCGCAGCTGAAGCTGCTCATCTCGAAGGGCAAGGAACAGGGCTTTCTGACCTACCACGAGGTCAACGATCACCTGCCCAACGACATCGTCGATCCCGAGCAGATCGAAGATATCATCAACATGATCAACGACATGGGTATCGCGGTCCACGAGACACCGCCGGACCTCGATGCCATGTTGCTGAACGACAGCGACGTCGACGAAGAAGCCGCCGAGGAAGCCGCCGCCGCGCTCGCGGCGGTCGACAATGAGTTCGGCCGCACCACCGACCCGGTACGCATGTACATGCGCGAGATGGGCACCGTCGACCTGCTGACCCGCGAAGGCGAAATCAAGATCGCCAAGCGCATCGAGGACGGGCTGAACCAGGTCCTGTCGGCGCTGGCCGACTTCCCGACGGTCTCCGAGCTCTTCCTGAGCGAGTACGGGCGCACCCAGGCCAACGACCTCAAGATCACCGACGTCATCTCCGGCTTCATCGACTACAGCGAGGACGCCGCCATCCCGCAGCCGCTCGCCGCGGCAGAGGAAGCGGTGGCCGATGGCGAGGACGACGAGGAAGTCGAGGGCGCCAGCGAGGACGACGAGGCGGATGCCGCCGGGCCGACGCTCGACCCCGAGGAAGTCGCACGCCGCTTCGACGAGTACGGCAAGCTCTTCAAGAAGGTCCAGGCGGCGTCCAAGCGCAATGGCCGCGACCACCCCAAGACCGAGGCGGTGCGCAAGGAGCTCCAGGAGCGCTTTCTCGAGTTCAAGCTCGTGCCGAAGCTCACCGAGAAGCTCGCCGAGCACGTGCGCGAGGCGGTCGAAGAGATCCGCGGCCAGGAAAAGGTCATCATGGACGTGTGCGTGAAGCACTGCAAAATGCCGCGCAAGGACTTCCTCGCGGTGTTCGTCGATGCCGAGACCGACGACAAGTGGGCCAAGAATCTCACCCGCACCAAGAAGCCCTACGCCGGCGCCATCAAGGAACACATGGCCGAGATCGAGGCGGCGCAGAAGCGCCTGCTCAGCATCGAAGAGAAGCACGGCATCAGCATCGGCGCGATCAAGGACATCAACCGTCGCATGTCCATCGGTGAGGCCAAGGCCCGCCGCGCGAAGAAGGAGATGGTCGAGGCCAACCTGCGCCTCGTGATCTCCATCGCCAAGAAGTACACCAACCGTGGACTCCTGTTCCTGGACCTCATCCAGGAAGGCAACATCGGCCTGATGAAGGCGGTCGACAAGTTCGAATACCGCCGCGGCTACAAGTTCTCGACCTACGCGACGTGGTGGATTCGCCAGGCGATCACCCGCTCGATCGCCGACCAGGCGCGCACCATCCGCATCCCGGTTCACATGATCGAGACGATCAACAAGCTGAACCGCATCTCGCGCCAGATCCTGCAGGAGAAGGGCCGCGAGCCGACGCCGGAAGAGCTTGCCGATCGCATGGAGATGCCGGAGGACAAGATCCGCAAGGTGCTCAAGATCGCGAAGGAACCGATCTCCATGGAGACCCCGATTGGCGACGACGAGGATTCCCACC
Source organism: Gammaproteobacteria bacterium (assembly GCA_050186725.1). GTDB lineage: Bacteria > Pseudomonadota > Gammaproteobacteria > JADJYF01. Next base: position 69,741 of record JBFWYG010000004.1, read on the forward strand.
TCGGCGACTTCATCGAGGACACCACCATCCAGGCGCCGATCGACTCCGCGACCTTCGAAGGCCTGTGCCGCAGCACCCGCGAAGTGCTGGCGGGCCTGACCCAGCGGGAAGCAAAGGTGCTGCGCATGCGCTTCGGCATCGACATGAACACCGACCACACCCTGGAAGAAGTCGGCAAGCAGTTCGACGTCACCCGCGAGCGCATCCGCCAGATAGAAGCCAAGGCGCTGCGCAAGCTGCGTCATCCCTCGCGCTCCGAGCGCCTGCGCACCTTCCTCGACTGAGTCGCGCGACGCGACTCGCCGCCCGCTGCCACGCGTGAGTGGCAGCGGGTTCGCTTCCCGGGCCTGTAGCTCAGTTGGTTAGAGCAGGGGACTCATAATCCTTTGGTCGTAGGTTCAAGTCCTACCGGGCCCACCATACCTTCCTGCCATCTCGTGCAACGCTGCCACTCGTCGCGCCGGCAGGGCGTTCACCAGTTGCCTCGCCCCCGACCTTCCGCGATCCTCTAGGCCTGACCTCGAGTCCACCGCCATGCGATGCCTCCTCATCGAAGACGACGCGCAGACCGCGCACTACATCTGCAACAGCCTGCGGGAATCGGGCCACGAGGTGGTGCATTCCGCGGACGGCCGTGACGGGCTCGACCACGCCCTGCGCGGGGCGTGGGACGTGGTGATCCTCGACCGCATGCTGCCCGGCGGGCTGGACGGCCTGTCGGTGGTGGAGCGGATGCGGACGCTGCACATCGTCATTCCGGTGCTGGTGATCAGCGCCCTGACCGCGATCGACGAACGGGTGCGGGGACTGCGGGCCGGGGGGGACGACTACCTGACCAAGCCCTTCGCCATGTCGGAATTGCTGGCGCGGGTGGAAGCCCTGGTACGCCGCGCCACCACCCAGCCGGAGCGCACCCACCTGCAGGTTGCCGACCTGGTGCTGGACCTGCGCGCGCAGCAGGCCACCCGCGCCGGCACCGTCATCCCGCTGCAACCCCGGGAGCTCCGGCTGCTCGAATTCCTGATGCGCAACCAGGGTCAGATCGTCACGCGTTCGATGCTGCTCGAAGCCGTGTGGGATGCGCGCTTCGATGCGCCGACCAATGTCGTCAACGTCCACATCAGCCGTCTGCGCGGCAAGATCGACCGCGACTTCTCACCCGAGCTGATCCACACCGTGCGCGGCGACGGTTACCGCTTCGGTCCCGATGTCTAGGACACAGTGGTCGATCGCCGCGCGCCTCGCGGCGAGCTACGGCCTGCTCTTGATGTTGGCCGTCACGGCGCTCTCGGCCGTGTTCTACGTCTCCACCGTCGGCGTGATGGAGCGCGGCGCGGACGTCAAGCTGCGCGCCACCGCCAATCGCCTTTTCTCCGCCTACGATGTCGAGCGGCCGGGCGCGATCCTCGGCGCCATCGAGGCCGAACTCGGCGATGGCGTGGACAGCGACAAGGAAGTCTTCGTGCTGCTCGATCGGGAAGGCCGTGTGCTGGCCGGCAACCGCGAGAAATGGCGCAAGTTCGGTTTCGATCAGGGCAGCCTCGACACCGTACGCATCAAGCGCCGTGATCGGCACACCCTGGTGCGGGTGGTGTGGCGCGAGTTCGCGGACGGCAATCGCCTGGTGGTGGCCTTCGACATGCAGGAATTGAACGCCGTGCGCCAGCTGGTGCTGCAAGCGCTCCTGGTGGGCCTGCTGTTCTCCATCGCGCTGGTGGCCGGTGGCACGGTGTTCTTCCGTTCGCGCCTCGAGCAACGCATCGGGGAGATTCGCCGCGTCACGCGCGAGATCCAGGACGGCCAGCTCAGCCGTCGCATGGCGGTACAGGGCGACGACGAATTCAGTCGTCTCGGGGCCGACATCAACGCGATGCTCGAACGCATCGAGCAGCTCATGGACGGCGTGCGCAACGTGTCGAACGCGATTGCGCACGACCTGCGCACGCCACTGACGCGGCTGCGAGGTCAACTGGAGGGGGCGCTGCAGCAGACGGACGACCCGGCCGACCTGCGCAAGACCGTGGCGGACGCAACGCAGGGCATCGACGAGCTCATCGTGCTGTTCGACAAGCTCCTGCAGATCGCCGAGAGCGAGGCCGGGGTGCGCGGTCGGGGCTTCGTCGTGGTGGATCTGAATCGCATCGCCGAGGACATGGTCGATCTCTACGGCGCGGTCGCGGAGGAGCAGTCCGCGGAACTCGTGCTGCGCGCGCGCGACGGCCGACCGACGCTCGGCGACCACGACCTGCTGGCGAGCGCCGCTTCCAGCCTCATCGACAACGCGATCAAGTACGCCGGTCGCGGCGCGCGCATCGAAGTCGATGTGACCCACGACGCAAATACCGTGTCGCTCGCCGTGCGGGACAACGGCCCCGGCATCCCACGCGATCACCTGTCGCGGGTGACCGAACGCTTCTACCGCGTCGATCGCAGCCGCGGCATGGCTGGTAACGGTCTCGGCCTGTCCATCGTCACGGCCATCGCCACCGTCCACGACGGACGCCTGGAGCTGTCCGACGCGGCCCCCGGGCTGCTCGCGCGCCTGGTGCTGCCGCGCCGCGACGTGGTGGCCGACGAGCCGCCGGGTGACGCGGCGCAGGCGGCCGCCTGAGGCGCCGCAGCGTCCTCAGTAGTTCCACTGCAACTGGAAGCGCATCAGGTCGCCATCCACCTGCTCGTACGGAGCGACAAGCACGTTGGTACGGTCGGTCATGATGTACATCGCGGTCAGTTCCACCTCGGGCACGATTTGCCACTCCACGCCGAGTTCGGTCTCGTCGACCGAGGTGAACGGCGCATTGCGCTCGAACTTCATCGCGCCGTCGAACTGCTGCCAGCGCACGAAAGGCATGACGAAGCCCAGCGGCGAGTGCCAGCGATACATGGCCTGCACGTAGCCACCATTCAGGGACTTGACCTCGACGGCGGCCATGGCTCGGTTCAAGCCTGGCCCGCGGCCCCAGTTCCACTCGGCCTGTAGACCGAAGGGTTGCGGGTAGAGGATGGCGCTCACACCGAAACGTGCGTCCTGCAGGCCCTCGTCGCTTCCTCCGAGCGCAATGCCGGAGTCGAGCGTGGGCACGAAGCGCCCGCTCTGGGCCTGCACGCCGGCTTCGAAAATCTGGCCATTGGCGAACTTCCACGGCCAGGTGAGGCGGGCCACCATGTGCAGGTGATCGTTGGCGTCGTTGCGATTAGCACCCTGACCGTTGTACAGACCGAAGCCGGCCACCCCATAGTCTCCCGTGCCCTTGAGCCCGCGATCGTTGATTTCCTTGAACAGGGCGCGGATATGCGCCGGCGCCCAGTACAGGAACACGCCGAGATCGCGCTCGTCCTTGCAGCAGCTGTTCAGTGCATCGGCGCGGTCGAGCGCTAGTCGATTCGAACTCGACTGCATGTTCTCGAAGCCGTAAGGGATCTTCGACTGGCCGACGCGGACCCGGTACTCCTTCGCCTTGTCGAACGAAATGTCGGCATAAGCGTCACGCAACTGCACGAAGTGAGTCTGGCTGGACCCCGGCGGCGTGACGGCGAAGTCCGGCTGGAAGTACAGGAACAGATGATTGCCCAGATCGCCACTCAGGATCAGGCGAGCCCGACGAATGAGGAAACTCTGGTCGTCAGCCCAGCTCCGATCGGCGTAGTGACGATAGTCTTTCAACTCGTCATCGAGCAGTTCGGTATAGCGGAACTGCGTATACCCTCGGACACTCAGCGAGTCGTACCACTTGGGCTTGGCCGGGGCCTTAGCCTCCTTGACCGCCGGCGCCCCAGGTGTCGGAGCGGCCGGTGGCAGGGTGGCGACCTTGGTATCGATACTCTGGGCAGGCGCGCTGGGCGCGCTCTTGGCGACAGCATCGTCACTCTGTGCCACGGCCTGATCTTCGACTTTGGCGAAGCGTCCCAGGCTTACGCGATTCGGCCCCGGCTCCGTGTAGATCTGCTTGGTCACGCTGTCGACGAACAGCTCCAGCGTGGTACCAGTTGCGGAACCCATCACCAGGGCGAGGAATAGACCTAGCAGGCCAGGCAGTGCTCGGGAAGCTGCGGAGCCCTGCGCGGGCGAGCGATGTCGCGGGGAAGTCACGATACGAGCCCTCTCAGCGCGTCGAGTCGGAGGCCGTAAGTGCCGGCAGCCCGGTCAAGCCGTCGTAGCTCTGAACGGCGTCCCGCCAGGGATGCGGCCCTGGTTCCCGGAAGGCGCTGAGGGTGGCTACAACTCGAGGCAGCGGCACCAACTCCCTGTAAAATCAGGCGTCTGAGGGCTAGGCAGTACATAAATCGAACGACTCCATGACAATTCCGCGAAGAATGTAAGTCAGTTATGTGACCGTCTCGTGACGATCACCGGGTCGTTCGCGCGTGCCCTCCCCGGGCGAGGGATTGGGCGAGATACCGGGGCTTCGAGGAACTCCCGTGCATGCAGCGACTCGGCGTCGCGCCGGCGGCTCAGCGTGCTGGTGATGGACGACACGACCGTCCCCGAATGGGGCTTGTGCGGTCGGAACGTTCGGCAATGTGGGCGGGAAAGGGGGCGTTTTATCTCGCGCTCGTCTCCCTGCATCCGGGGACGCTCGCGTCACCCGCACGCTGGGCGCGACGACGCGGCTCAGCGTTCGAGAAAGCGCTCGCGCAGCAGCCGATGCTGAATCTTGCCGGTCGCGGTGCGCGGCATGTCCGCATCCTCTATGAAGGACACGCCGCTCGGGCACTTGTAGCCCGCCAGGCGCTCTCGGCACCACTGCCGTAGCGCCGCTTCGTCGGCGCTCTCTCCGGCGTGCAGCACCACCACCGCGTGCACGGTCTCGCCCCATTTCTCATGGGGCAGGCCGATGGCGGCGCAGTCCCGCACCGCCGGATGGGCGCCGAGTACGCCCTCGACCTCGGTCGGATAGATGTTCTCGCCGCCGCTGATGATCATGTTGCTCTTGCGATCGACCAGCCAGATGTAGCCGTCGGCGTCACGGCGCGCCATGTCGCCGACCGAGCACCACGCGCCGTCGAAGGCTTCGGCGGTCTTGTCCGGATTGCGCCAGTAGCCGTCGAACACGTAGGCGGTGCGGGAATAGAGTTCCCCCACGTCGCCGTCCGCGACTTCGCGACGCTGCTCGTCGAGCAGTCGGATCGCGCCGCTGCCGGCCCACTCGCGTCCGACGGAGCCGAGCTTCACGAGCTGTTCCTCGGGGCGCAGGATGGTCACCCAGCCGGCCTCGGTGGAGCCGTAAAGTTCATAGAGTTTGCCGCGCGGAAACAGCGCCATGATGCCGCGCTTGGTGTCCTGGCGGGCCGGCGCGGAAGAGATCATGAGTTTGCCCACCGCGCTCAGGTCGTGCCGCTGCTTCACCGCCTCGGGCAGGGCCAGCAGCATGATGTAGTGGGTAGGCACCAGCGACGTGAAGGTCACGCGCTCCTCGGCCAGGGTGCGCAGCAGCGCCTCGGCATCGAAACTCGCCCGATCCTCGATGAGACAGGTGCCGCCGAGATGCGCGAAGGTGGTGCCGAAGTAGAGCGAGTTGGCGTGACACAGCGGCATCACGAGCAGCGCCGTGTCGTCCGCGCTGAACCCCATCTCCATCGCCGTCGCCCAGGCAATGAGCGCGTTTGCGCCATGGCTGCGGATCGCGCCTTTCGGCCTGCCGGTGGTGCCCGAGGTATACATCAGCGCCGCGACGTCCTCGGCCGCGACGGCGTCGAGCGGCGCGCTCGGCGCCGGCCCCTCGAACAATTCCTCGTAGGCGCGCCAACCCGCGCTGGGATGCTCGGCGAGGGCGATGAAGTTCGACGCTGGCACCGTGAGCGAGTCGCGGATCGCGTCGATGGTCGCGCAGAACTCACTGCCGACGATCAGCGCGCCGACCTCGGCATGGTTCAGGATGTAGGCCATCTCGGCGCCTGCAAGGCGAAAATTGAGCGGCACCACGACCAGCCCGGCGCGCGCCATGCCAGCGTAGATCTCCATCCACTCGAGGCGGTTGTAGGCGAGCACCGCGACCCGCTCGCCCTTGGCGAGGCCCAACGCGCGCAGCGCGGCGGCCAGGCGTTCGCTGCGCGCATGCCACTCGGCGTAGGTCAGACGGCGGCGCGAGTCGCGCACGGCGAGCTTGGTGGGGCGCAGCCTCGCGTGGGAGGCGACGGCGTCGGCGAGCGTGGGCATGCGATGCATGGTGGCGGGTCCGGAATGGCGGCGGGTCGGAACGGTCCGGATTCTCTGTGCAGACTCCGGACGCGGTCAACAGCGGGCGGCCGCGCGCGATGGAGGCGGCGACGCCGGTCAAGCTCGTCGCCTCAGTCGGCCCTGGCTTCGCGCGCTCGATCACGCTGGGCGGCAAGACCTTTTCACGCCTGAAGGCGGGCGACTACGTCATCACAGTGCGTGACCGCGCCACCAACCACAACTTCCGCTTGGTGGGACCGGGCGTGAATCGCGCTTCGAGCATTCGCCAGATCAGCACCCGGAGCGGGCGCCTCACGCTGCGCTCAGGCAACTATCGCTTCCTGTGAGCCCCCACACGGCTCGACCATGCGCGCTGCCTTTGCCGTGGTGCGCTGACGCGCTGCGCGGCTAGTCGCGGGTCACGACCAGCGACGAGTTCTGTCCACCGAAGCCGAAGGCATTGACCTGCAGGGTGTCGATGCGGCCCTCGGCGGGCGCCTTGATCACCGCGTGCAGCTTGCCGACCTCGGGCATCAGTTCGCGTTCGTCGTAGGTGCCGGCGGTCGGCATCAGCGCGCCCTGTTGCATGCTGAACAGGCCGGCGAGCAGGCCGAGCGCGCCGGCCGGCCCATGGGGATGGCCGAAGTTGCCCTTGGGCGACATCACCCGCAGCGCGCGCTCGCGCTGGCCGTAGATGCGGTTCAGCGCGCCGAGCTCGGCGATGTCGCCGACCGGCGTACCGGTGCCGTGCGCCACCACCGCGTCCACCTGGTCGGCGCCGCGCGGCAGGCGCGCCTGCTCGAGGGCGAGTTCCATCACGCGCTGCTCCCAGCGGCCCTCGGGCTCGGGAGAAGACAAGTGATAGCCATCGGCGAGCGTCGCGTAACCGCGCAGCCGCGCATGGATGCGCGCGCCACGCTTGCGCGCGAGCGCGGCGTTCTCCAGCACGAACATGCCGGCGCCCTCGCCGAGCATCACGCCGAAACGTTCGATGTTGAACGGCCGGCAGGTCTTCAAGGGATCGGGCTGGGGCGTGAACATGCGGTTGTTGCGCGCGCCGAAGAACACCAGCGGGCTCACCGCGCAGTCGGTGCCGCCGGTGATGGCGACGTCGATTTCGCCGGCCTCGATCAGGCGCGCGGCCAGGCCCATGGCGTCGTGGGACGAGGCGCAGGCGGTCGCGATGGCGAGCTGCGGCCCGTGCAGGCCGTAGCGCAGCGCGATGTGCGCGCAGGGCATGTTGAGCAGGGAATTCGCCATGAACTTCGCCGAGATCGCGGCCGGTCCGTCCTGGTCCATGCGCTGCTGGTCCTCGGCGTAACAGTCCACGCCGCCGAGCGCGCTGCCGATGATCACCGCGGTGCGCAGCGGATCGAAGGTCTCGATGCCGGCGTCCGCCACCGCCTGCGCCGCGGCGGCAATGGCGTACTGGGTGAAGGGCGCGGCGTTGCGTACCACGCGCTCGTCCATCCACACGCCGGGGTCGAAGTCTTCGATCAGCGACATCCAGATGTTCTCGTGACCGTCCTTCCAGGGTGCGGCGCGCGCCACCACCTTGCCGGCGAGGAGATTGTCGTTGAAGGTCTGGATGTCCAGGCCGATGGAGGAAATCACTCCCAGGCCGGTGATGGCGACGTTTTCCACGCGGACTCTCCCCTTTGGTTGCGGCAGGCGCCGACGGCGGCGCCGCTTCGATTGTAGCAACCGCACCGCGCGGCCGACCGTCGGCATCCTGGATGTCGCCAACGCGACGCGGCGCTATGCTGCGCCCATGTCATCCGCCTTCCCCTGTCGCGGCATCGGCCGCCTCCCGTCATGCACGTCCTGATCGCGGGCGGCGGCATCGGTGGCCTGGCGCTCGCACTGATGCTCGCGGCGCGCGGCGTGGCCGCGACGGTGCTGGAGGCCGCGCGCGAAGTGCGGCCGCTGGGCGTGGGCATCAACCTGCTGCCCCACGCGGTACGAGAGCTCATGACGCTCGGCCTGCTGCCGGCGTTGGACGAGGCCGGCATCCGTACTCGCGAACTGCGCTACCTGAATCACCTCGGCCAGACACTGTGGGCCGAGCCGCGCGGCACCTGGGCGGGTCACGAGGCGCCGCAGTTCTCCATCCATCGCGGCCAGCTGCACGCGCTCTTGTGGCGCGCGGTGGCGGCGCGACTCGGCGACCGGCTGCGCTGCGACGCGTCG
>JBFWYG010000004.1:78187-86787 GCA_050186725.1 Gammaproteobacteria bacterium
AGCGAGTACCCGATGTGCGATCGCGATCCGCTGCCCTGGTGGACCCGCGGCCGCGTCACCCTGCTCGGCGATGCCGCCCACCCGATGTACCCGGTGGGCAGCAATGGCGCCTCGCAGGCCATCCTCGACGCGCGCTGCCTGGCGGACGCGCTCGCCGCCGGCCCGGTGGTCACGGCGCTCGCCGCCTACGAGGCGGAGCGCCGGCCGAAGACCGCCGCCGTCGTCGCCTCCAATCGTCAGGGCGGCCCGGAGCGAGTGATCGATTTCGTGGCCGAGCGCGCCCCGCAGGGCTTCACTGACATCGACCAGGTCGCCAGTCGCGAGGAACTGGCGGCGATCGTCGGCGGCTACGCGACGCTCGCGGGCTTCTCCGTCCGCGGACCTTGAACCCGGCGAGCGCGCCCTAGCTCGGGCGCGTGAAGGTCGCGTTGAACTGCAGCATGCGGCCCGTGCGCGGGTCGATGAATTCTTCCTCGAGCAGCCAGAGTTCGAAGCCCTGGGCGGCGAAGAAGTCGAAAAAGTGCCGGTAGAGCTTCTGCCCCTCGTACAGCGGCACGATGGACAGTTCCATGTGCACCGCGAAAATCTCGGGCAGCGTGCGCACGGCGCCGGCCAGGACCTCGGCCTCGAAGCCCTGGGTGTCGATCTTCAGGTAGATGCGCCGCGCGTCGCCGCGGTAGCGGGCGAACACGTCGTCGAGCGCGACGACCGGGGTGGCCGCCTGCCCGACATAGACCGACTGTGGCGCCGCCTCGGCGTGCGCGGGCAACATCGGCAGCAGGGAAGAACTGTAGGAATTGCCCGCGATGTTGACCACGGCCTCGCCCGCAGCTGCCCCCAGCGCGCAGCGTTCGTGCACCTGCCACAGCGGGTCGCCGCTCGCGCGGCGGGTGAGCACGGCGTGGGCGGCCGGCAACGGCTCGAAGCACACCAGGCGTCCGGCGTAGCCGCGCTCGCGCACGGTCTGCGCGTACTTTCCGACGCTCGCCCCGACGTCCAGCAAGAGGTCGATGCCGAGCGCATGCAGAGGATCGGGGGGCGGCGGACGATAGCGCGAGAGGCGGAAACCGAGAGTGTTCAGTACGCGCTGCAGCGGGTGTCTTCGGTCGGCCACCAGATCCCTCTCAGTGACGCTCGCGGGCGGCGCCCGCGCTCACGTACTGAGGGTAATAGTAGCCGAAGCACACCGCGCACACCGCGCGCGGGGTGGCGTCGCCATCGCGACCGCCAGCGGCGGCGCGCAGCGCCGGCCATTCCCAGCGCGTGGCGTAGCGCCGCACGCGGCGGCAGTGCACGCAGGCCGCGGCGCGCGGCACGCTGGGCAGCATTCCGACCTCGGCACCGCCGCCGGCCACCAGGGTCAGACGCTGGTAGGTCATGGGCACGGCGCCAGTGAGCAGCACGAAGGCGCGCCGCTCGGCCAGGGGAAAGAGACAGGCCTGCGCCTGCAGCAGCGGTCGCGGCGCCAGCAGTTCGAACTGCAGCCGGGCCGGATAGACCGATTCCCGGGCGGTGGGCGCCAGCGCCACGGTGGCCTCGAAGCCCGCGCGGCGCGCCTTGGGAAGATAGGCCAGCAGGTTCGCGCCCAGCAGGCTGGCGTCAGGCGCGCCCTGCCCCTCGCCACCGAGCAGGCGCGCCGCGCGCGGATTGAGGTAGCCGATGGCGCAATCGGGCCACAGGCCGATCACCAGGTGGTGATCCCGCTCGAGCGCATCGATCAGAAAGGCCTCGTTCAGCAACGGAACGAAGCTGCGGTCGGCGCGACCCCGCATGTGGACCTCGGTACCCCAATGAACCCGTGAAGACGTACTCGGTTACGAGCACACCTAAGTGTGCCGTCATCGGCGCGGACCGCGCAATGCCGCGCTTTTCGCCATCGATAGCGTGCAAGAAATGCAAAGCAACAGTGCACGTTTCGCACCAAGCTGGCACATATTCAAGGCGCATGCGACAGGCGTCGCTATGCACAGCCGATAGCATTCGAATGGGCCTCTGCATGAGCCTGCGCGTCGTACCACTCCAGTCCACGGACGCGACGGGGATCCACACCTATTACAGCGGCGGCCGCCTCTGCGCGCGACCGCTGAAGCGCGAGATCTTCAGCGCCTTCCAGCCGATCTTCAGCATCGCGCACCAGCGCGTGGTGGGCTGCGAGGGCCTGGTGCGCGAGCAAGGACCGAGCGGGCCACGCTATCCCCAGGGCCTGTTCGACACCTCGCGAATCGATCATCGGGTACAGATCGATGCGGCCTGCGTCGCCCTGCACGTGGCGAACTTCCACGCGCTGGACGCTGAACACCTGTGGCTGTTCCTGAACCTCGACCCAGTGGCGCTGTGCCAGTACCCGCTGCTCGAGGACTTCGTCGGCGCGACGCTCCGCCGGCACGGCGTGGCGCCGGGCTCGGTGGTGATCGAGATCCTCGAACAGCCCATCGAGGACTTCCACGCGGTCGAGCACGCGGTCAATCACTACCGCGCGCTCGGTTGCATGATCGCCATCGACGACTTCGGCGCCGGGCACTCCAACTTCCAGCGCATCTGGGATCTGCGGCCCGACATGGTGAAGCTCGATCGCGGCATGCTGCTCGCCGCGACGCGCGACAAGCGCATACGCCGCAGCCTGCCGAGCATCGTCACCCTGCTGCATGAGACCGGTTGCCTGGTGGTGGCGGAAGGCATCGAGACCGAAGACCAGGCGCTGATCGCGATGGACGCCAACGTCGACCTGGTGCAGGGCTTCCTGTTCGCGCGCCCGGCGGAGATCACCGCCCCCATGGTGATGCGCGACGTGCAATGGCACAGCCTGCGCGAGCGCCTGCAGCAGGACGCCCTGTCACAGACCATCGCCGCGCGCCGCCACCTCGGCCCCATCGCCGCGCAGTTCCTCGCCGCCACGCGCAATCTCGCCGCGCCGAGCGACTTCCTCAGCCGCGCGGCCGGGCTGCTGAACGACCCACGCGTCTGGCGCTGCTTCGTGCTGGACGAGCACGGCACCCAGGTCGGCCGCAACATCAACAGCACCACCGCGCGTGAGACAGGTGATTCGCGCCTGCGGCCGATGGCGCTCGCCAAGGGCGCCTCCTGGCACCATCGCCCCTACTTCCGCCGCGCGGTGGAAGCCCAGGGCGAACTCTACATCTCCCATCCCTATCTCTCGGTCAGCGACGCGGCGATGTGCATCACCCTGTCGATCGCGCAGCGCATCGACGGCAAGCTCTACGTCGCCTGCCTGGATGTCGCGGACGACGACGACGTGCACGGCGAACAGGGCGCGCCCCGGCGACGCTGAGCCGCGCGACGCGCACCCTGCCGCCGGCGCAAGAAACGGGATGCCGACACGCGCGGTATGCGCCAGACTGCGCGCATCCGCCAGGCAAGGAGATCCCACGCGATGAACACTCGAGTCCGCGCGCCGCGCTTGCTGCCCTGCATTGCCCTGCTCGGCGGGCTGGTCGCCGCCCAGGCCGAAGAACCCACGCCCGCCCCCGGCCAGTACCAGCTGGCGGTGCAGTTGCTCATGCCGAACCTCGAAGAGATGCGCGAGATCACCGTGCGCGACGAGCGCTGTCTCTCGGCGGGCGAGGCCAGCGGGCTGTTCCCGGTGATGCGCCAACCGGCACTCCACGGCTGCCGCCTGGTAGAGCCGCGGCGCGGCGCGGACGGTATCGACTACGTGCTCCAGTGCCAGAGCGCGCGGGTCGCCACCGGCAGCGCGCGCGTCACGGTGGAGAGCGATGGCGCGCTGCTCGGCCAGTTGCAGGTGAAGATGGGCGGCAAGAACATGACCTTCAGCCAGCACAGCATCGCGCGCCGCACCGGCGACTGCACGCCCGCCGGCTGACGCCCCACCCCCGGCGGCGCGCCGGCGACGTGCGCCGCGCCTCAGTACAGTGCGGCGTTCGCGGGCCGCTAAGCAGCTTCGTGAACGCGGGACGTACCGCGCCGGCCTCGGGACTCGCAGCGCGCGGGGCTCCCAGGTGAGCGCGGGCCGTGGCATGTCAATTGCACCTCGTCCTGCGTAGCCACGCCGGCCTCGACGCCGGCGCGCGTCGCATGCGAATTCGACAAGGCGGGTGTGAGTGGTGGCGAAGATCCCTGCAGGCGTGGGCCCCCGTTATCCCCAGGTGGTGGTGCTGGTCGGCGCGACCGGCGATCTGGCCAAGCGCAAACTGCTGCCCGGCCTGGTGCACCTGGTCCGCTCGGGCTTCATTCCGGGCTGCCGCATCATCGGCGTGTCGCTGGACGACATGGACGCGGACGGTTTCCGCAACCTCGCCCGCCAGGCGGTCGCCGAGTTCGGCAACCGCAAGCTCGCCGACGGCGACTGGGCGGCCTTCGCCACCTGCCTGGACTACGTGCCGCTGTCGGCCGGCCCGGCCGCGATCCGCGCCGCGGTGGACGAGGCCGAAGCGAGCTTCGTCGGCGAGTGTCGCCGCCTGCATTACCTGAGCGTACCGCCGAGCGCCGCGCTGCCGGCCATCCACACGCTCGGCGACGCCGGCCTGGTGGAACGTTCACGGGTGGTGATGGAGAAGCCCTTCGGCACCGATCTCGACTCCGCCGTGACGTTGAACCAGCGTCTGCACGAGGTGTTCGCCGAGGAGCAGATCTTTCGCATCGATCATTTCCTCGGCAAGGAACCGGCGCAGAACATCCTCGCCTTCCGCTTCGCCAACGGCCTGTTCGAGCCCATCTGGAATCGCAACTTCATCGACCACGTGCAGATCGACGTGCCCGAGACGCTCGGCCTCGGCAAGCGCGCCGCCTTCTACGAGCAGACCGGCGCGTTCCGCGACATGGTCGTCACGCATCTCTTCCAGATCCTGGGCTTCATGGCCATGGAGCCGCCGACCGCGCTGGAACCCGCGCCCATCGGCGAGGAGAAGAACAAGGTGTTCCGCAGCATGCTGCCGGTCAAGCCGAGCGACGTGGTGCGCGGCCAGTACGCCGGTTACCGTGCCGAGGAAGGCGTGGATCCGGAGTCGGACACCGACACCTTCATCGCGATGAAGTGCTACATCGACAACTGGCGCTGGGCCGGCGTGCCGTTCTACCTGCGCACCGGCAAGCGCATGGCCGAGGGCCAGCGCATCATTTCCATCGCGTTCCGCGAAGCGCCGAAGAGCATGTTTCCACCCGGCTCCGGCGTCGGCGCGCGCGGCCCCGATCACCTGACCTTCGATCTCGCCGATGCGAGCAAGATGTCGCTGTCCTTCTACGGCAAGCGCCCGGGCCCCGGCTTCAGGCTCGACAAGCTGAGCCTGCAGTTCGCGATGGACGACACCGCCTACGTCGGCGACGTGCTCGAAGCCTACGAGCGCCTGATCCTGGACGCGATGCGCGGCGACCACACGCTGTTCACCACCGCCGATGGCATCGAGCGCCTGTGGGAAGTCTCCACCCCGCTGCTCGAAGCCCCGCCGCCGGTGCGCATGTACGCGCCCGGTTCCTGGGGACCGAACGCAATCCACCAGATGATCGCGCCCCATGCCTGGCGGCTGCCCTTTGAACGGGCCTGGCGCGATCCCGGCGCGGCGGGCACGTGAATGGGTCGCGGTCTGCTCAGGGCGCCCAGTAGACCGCCGGCGTCACGCGCGCGTGGCGCAGCACGGCGCCGAGCGGCACGTCCAGAGCACCTTGTCGCACCTGCTGGTACAGCGACCACTTGCTTTCGCCTTCGATGTGCAGCGCGAGGCGCCGCGTATCGAGCAGCGCCGCGAGATTCAGGCTGATGCGCTCTGCGGGCGCGACCGGCGCGGTCATGGCCACACAAGCCGGCAGGCTCGCAGGATCGAGCGCCGCGGCCAGCCCCGGCGCGCGGGGAAAGAGTGATGCCGTGTGGCCGTCGTCGCCCATGCCGAGCAACACGAGATCAAACGGTCGTGGCATGCGCGCCAGCGCCTGCCACGCGCGGGTCAGCCCCTGTTCCGGGCGGGCGGCCTCGTTCTTCAGCGGCACGAACTGCGCGCGCGCCGCGTGGCCGGTGAGCAAGGTGGCGCGCACCAGCGCGGCGTTGCTGCCCGCCTCGTGTTCGTCGACCCAGCGTTCGTCGGCAAGCGTCACGAACACCCGCGCCCACTCGAGCGGCGTGGCCGCGAGGGCAGCGAACAGCCGCGCGGGCGTGCGCCCTCCCGACACCACCAGGCTCGCCGCGCCGCGCGCGCCGATCGCGGATGCGAGCGCGCCGACGATCTCGGTCGCCAGCGCCGCGGCCAGCGCGTCGGCCGAGGCAAAGCGATGTTCTTCCCAGGTCAACATGGTCCGCATCATACGCGAGGCTCGACGCCAATGAGTTCCATCCTCCTCCCACCGCCGGCGGCGCGCGCGCGATGAGCGGCGCGGTCCTCAATCCTCGCGTCGCCGAGGTCACCGCGCGCATCGTCGCGCGCAGCGAGGCCAGCCGCGGCGACTACCTGGAACGCATGCGCGGCGCGCGCGGCGCGGGTCCGCAGCGCGCGCGCCTGGCCTGCGCCAATCTCGCCCACGGCTTCGCCGCGGCCGACGCGCCCGACAAGCCGCAGTTGAAGACCGGCGGCTGGCCGAACATCGCGATCGTGTCGGCCTACAACGACATGCTCTCGGCCCATCGTCCGCTGGAGCGCTATCCCGCGATCCTGAAACAGGCGGCGCGCGAGGCCGGCGCGGTCGCGCAGTTCGCCGGCGGTGTGCCCGCCATGTGTGACGGCGTGACCCAGGGACGCGCCGGCATGGAACTCTCGCTCTTCAGCCGCGACGTGATCGCGATGGCGACCGCCGTCGCGCTGTCCCACGACATGTTCGACGCCGCGCTGTGCCTGGGCGTGTGCGACAAGATAGTGCCGGGACTCTTCATCGGCGCGCTGTCCTTCGGCCATCTGCCAGTGGCGTTCGTACCGGCCGGTCCCATGCCCTCCGGGCTGCCGAACAAGGAGAAGGCGCGCATCCGCCAGCTCTTCGCGCAGGGCAAGGTCGGGCGCGACGCGCTGCTCGAATCCGAATCGCAGAGCTATCACACCGAGGGCACCTGCACCTTCTACGGCACCGCCAACAGCAACCAGATGCTGATGGAGGTGATGGGTCTGCACCTCGCGGGCAGCGCCTTCGTGCCGCCCAACACGCCGCTGCGCGACGCGCTGACCGCGGCCGCCGCGCGGCGCATCGCGGCGCTGACCGCTCTCGGCGACGACTATGTCCCCATGGCCGAGATTATCGACGAACGCGCCATCGTCAACGCCATCGTCGGCCTGCTCGCCACCGGCGGCTCGACCAATCACACCATTCACCTGGTCGCCATGGCGCGCGCCGCGGGCGTGCTGATCAACTGGGACGACATGAGTGAACTGTCCGAGGTGACGCCGCTCCTGACGCGCGTCTATCCGAACGGCAGCGCCGACGTGAACCACTTCCATGCCGCCGGCGGCATGGGCTTCCTGGTGCGCGAGCTGCTCGCGGGCGGCCTGCTGCACGGCGACGTGCGGACCGTGATGGGCGCTGGCCTCGCGCACTATGCGACCGAGCCGTTCCTGACCGACGCCGGCCTCACCTGGCGCGCGGCGCCTGGCACGAGCGGCGACGCCGACGTGCTGCGTCCGCTCGCCGATCCCTTCAGCGCGGACGGCGGCCTCAAGCTCCTCTCCGGCAATCTCGGCCGCGCGGTGATCAAGACCTCGGCGGTCAAGCCCGAGCATCGCGTGGTCACCGCGCCGGCGCTGGTGTTCGACGACCAGGCCGAGGTGGTCGCGGCGTTCAAGGCCGGCAAGCTCGCGCGCGATTTCGTCGCGGTGGTGCGCTACCAGGGACCACGCGCCAACGGCATGCCCGAGCTGCACCAGCTGACGCCGTCGCTCACCACGCTGCAGGACCAGGGCTACCGCGTGGCGCTGGTGACCGACGGCCGCATGTCAGGCGCCTCGGGCGCGGTGCCGGCCGCCATCCACGTTACGCCGGAATGCCTGAACGGCGGACCGCTGCGCCACGTGCGGGACGGCGACATCATTCACATCGACAGCCTGCGCGGCGTGCTGGAAGCGCAGGTGCCCGCAGCCGAGTGGCAGGCGCGTGTCACGACGCAGCCCGATCTCTCGGGCAACATGACAGGCATGGGCCGCGAGCTGTTCGCGGGCTTTCGCGCCGCCGCCCTCGACGCCGAGGCCGGCGCCAGCAGCTTCGGGAGCTGACATGGACATACGCGACATCTTCGCCCTCGCGCCGGTGATCCCGGTGCTGATCATCGAACGCCTGGCCGACGCCGTGCCGCTCGCCCGCGCGCTCTGCGCGGGCGGCCTGCCGGTGCTGGAGGTGACGATGCGCACGCCGGTCGCGCTGGACGCGATCAGCGCGATGCGCGACGCGGTGCCCGAGGCGGTCGTCGGCGTCGGAACCCTCACCCGCCCCGCCGACTTCACCGCGGCGGAGGCCGCCGGCGCGCAGTTCGGCGTGTCGCCGGGCCTCACCACCGAACTCGCGGCCGCGGCGCATCACGCCGCCTTCCCGCTGCTGCCCGGGGTCATGACGCCGAGCGAAGTGATCGCCGCGCGCCTTGCCGGCTTTTCCGCGCTCAAACTGTTCCCGGCGAGCCAGGCTGGCGGTCTCGGCATGTTGAAGGCCCTGGCCTCGCCCTT
>JBFWYG010000004.1:86887-138975 GCA_050186725.1 Gammaproteobacteria bacterium
TCGGCATAGGACGCGTAGTCGGCCAGCACCAGGTAGGGGTCGTGATGCAGCAGGTTGTCCACCAGCGGACGGAACTGCTCGACGTTGCCGCGCGAGAAGAAACCGTCGCGCACCAGGTTCAGCACCTCGCGCAGTTCGTCGTCGTGCTCGTAGTGGTCCATCGGCCGGTAGCCCGCGCGGCGTCGCGCCTCGACCTCGGCCGCGGTCAGACCGAACAGGAAGAAGTTCTCTGCGCCCACTTCTTCGCGTATCTCGATGTTCGCGCCGTCCATGGTGCCGATGGTGAGCGCGCCGTTCATCTGGAACTTCATGTTGCCGGTGCCAGACGCTTCCTTGCCGGCGGTCGAGACCTGCTCGGACAGATCGGCCGCCGGGTAGATGCGCTGGCCATTGCTGACATTGAAGTTCGGCAGGAACACCACCTTCAGGAGATCGCGCACGCTCGGATCACGATTGACGAACTCGGCGACGGCGGTGATCAGCCGGATGATGAGCTTCGCCATGTGATAGCCGGGCGCCGCCTTGCCGCCGAACACGAACACGCGCGGTTCGATGTCGAGCCGTGCTTGAGTCTTCAGACGGTGATAGAGCCCGATCACGTGCAGGATGGAGAGATGCTGGCGCTTGTATTCGTGGATGCGCTTGACCTGCACGTCGAAGATCGCGTCCGGGTTCACCAGCGCGCCAGTACGCTCCTTGATGAGTCCGGCGAGCGTCGCCTTGTTGGCGCGCTTGATGGCGCGCCACTCGCTGCGGAAATCGCTGTCCTCGACCAGCGGTTCGAGGCGACGCAGCTGGTCCAGGTCACGCACCCAGTCCTCGCCGATGCGGCGCGTGATGGCGCCGGCCAACGCAGGATTGGCCAGCACCAGCCAGCGGCGCGGCGTCACGCCGTTGGTCTTGTTGCTGAACTTGTGCGGCATGAGATCGTGGAAGTCCTTCAGCACGTCGGCCTTCAGGAGCTCGGTGTGCAGCGCCGCCACGCCATTGATGGCATGACTGCCGACCGCGGCCAGGTGCGCCATGCGCACGTAGCGCTCGCCGGCCTCGTCGATGAGCGACAGGCGCGCGATACGGCCCTCGTCGCCGAAGAAGTGGATGCGCACCTGGTCGAGAAAGCGCGCGTTGATCTCGTAGATGATTTCGAGATGGCGCGGCAGCAGGCGTCCGAACAGCGCGAGCGGCCAGCGCTCCAGCGCCTCCGGCAGCAGGGTGTGGTTGGTGTAGCCGAAGCTCTTGCGGGTGATGTCCCAGGCCGCCTCCCAGTCCATGGCCAGTTCGTCGACCAAGAGCCGCATCAGCTCGGCGACCGCGATCGACGGATGGGTGTCGTTCAGCTGGATGGCGAACTTCTCGTGGAAGCGCGCCGGCGGGATCTGCTGGACCTCGATGATACGCAGCATGTCGCGCAGCGAGCAGGACACGAAGAAATACTGCTGCTCGAGCCTGAGCTCCTTGCCGCGCATCTGTTCGTCGTTGGGATAGAGCACCTTGGTCAGGTTCTCGCTCGTGACCTTCTGGTTGACCGCGCCGTAGTAGTCACCGCGATTGAACGAGCCGAAGTCGAAGGACTCGGGCGCTTCGGCGCGCCACAGGCGCAGCGTGTTGGCGGTGTTGCGCCGGTAACCCAGGATCGGCGTGTCGTAGGGCACGCCGCTCACCACGCGCTCCGGCACCCAGCGCGAACGCGCGCGGCCCTGGTCGTCGACGTAGGTCTCGGTGTGGCCGCCGAACTTCACCTCCACCGTCCATTCCGGTCGCACCAGTTCCCAGGGATTGCCGTGGCGCAGCCACTTGTCGGTCTTCTCCACCTGCCAGCCATCGACGATGTCCTGCTGGAAGATGCCGAACTCGTAGCGGATTCCGTAGCCAAGCGCCGGCACTTCCAGGGTCGCCAGTGAATCGATGAAGCAGGCGGCGAGACGCCCCAGGCCACCGTTGCCGAGACCGGGTTCCACCTCCTCGGCCAGCAGGTCATCGAGATCCAGGCCCAGTTCATTCATCGCCTGCCTGACGGTCTCGGTGATGCCGAGGTTGACCAGGTTGTTGCCGAGGTGCGGCCCCATCAGGAACTCGGCAGACAAGTAGGCCACGGTGCGCGAGCCCTGCGCGGTATAGGCAGCCGCCGTGCTGATCCAGCGCTGCAGGCTGCGGTCCCGCACCGCGTAGGCCAGCGCCAGGTAGTAGTCGGTGCGGGTCGCGAGCTTGGGGAACTTGCCCTGCACGTAGAACAGGTTGTCGAGAAAGGAGCGCTTCAACGCTTCCTTCGCGAGCGACACTCGATGGTCGGCGCCGGCGGGCGCGGGCTCGGCCGTGGGGGCGGGAACGGGGGACCTGGACATGGCCTCTCCTGGCGAGGCCGCGCGAAGGCGCGGCGGGACTGGAAAGACGCTCAGCAAGATCCGTGCTGAAAAAATGCCCCGCACGACGCGGTGTCACCGCGTCGTTTCGCACCAGCGTGGCGCTGATGCGCGTGCGCCGCACGGCGTTTGTGCGCACGCGGGACGCGGACCCGATTGCAATCCGCGCCGCGCGCCCCCATGTGACTCCCGCAAGCGCCGGTCCTCACCGGCGCGAGGAGACACGCCGCATGTCCAGACCCTGGCCTCTACTCTTGCTGCTGTTCCTGTCTCTAAGCCTGAGCGGCTGCGGCTACAACTCGCTGCAGAGCGCCGACGAGCAGGTCAAGGCCGCGTGGTCCGAGGTGCTGAACCAGTATCAGCGCCGCGCCGACCTGATCCCCAACCTGGTGAAGACGGTCAAGGCCTTCGCCGCGCAGGAAAAGGAGGTGCTGCTCGGCGTGACCGAGGCGCGCGCGCGGGTCGGCGCGATCCAGGCGACCCCGGAGTTGGTGGACAAGCCCGAGAGCTTCGCCCGCTTCCAGGCCGCGCAGGGCGAACTGTCCGGCGCGCTGTCGCGCCTCTTGGTGGTGGCGGAGAACTATCCCGAGCTCAAGTCCGACGCCAATTTCCGCGACCTGCAGGCGCAGCTGGAAGGCACGGAGAACCGCATCGCGGTCGCGCGCAACCGCTACATCAAGGCGGTAGAGTCCTACAACGTCACGGTGCGCTCGTTCCCGACCAATCTCTTGGCGATGGCCTTCGGCTTTCCGGTCAAGGCCAACTTCACCGTGGACAATGCTGCCGAGATCTCCAAGGCGCCGAGCGTCGATTTCGACGCCGCGCCCGCCGCGCAGGACGGCGCGCGCTGAGGCCGTGATCGCGCTCCGCCTGCTGCCGCGCGCATTGCTCCTGGCCTGCGCGCTGCTGTGGAGCGCCGCCGCCTGGAGCGAGGTCGCCGTGCCGCCGCTCCATGCGCGCGTGACCGATGTGACCGGCACGCTCGGCGCCAGCGAACAGGCGACGCTCGAGCAGCGCCTCGCGGATTTCGAACGGCAGAAGGGTGCGCAGCTCGCGGTGCTGATGGTAGCGAGCACCGCCCCCGAGACCATCGAGCAATATGGTCTGCGGGTCGCCGAGGCCTGGCGCATCGGTCGGGCCAAGGTCGACGACGGCGCTCTTCTGCTCATCGCCAAGGACGACAGAGCGCTGCGCATCGAAGTGGGCTACGGCCTCGAAGGCGTGCTCACCGACGCGACCGCCAAGCGCATCATCAGTGAGTCCATCGTGCCGCGCTTTCGCCAGGGCGAGTTCTACGCCGGCATCAGCGACGGACTGTCGCGCATGATGACGGTCGTCGCGGGTGAAGCCCTGCCGCCGCCAACGGCGGAACGCGACGATGGCGCGGACGTCAGCCAGCACTTCGCGCTGCTGTTCATGCTGACCCTCATCGCGGGCGGGCTGCTGCGCGCGCTGTTCGGCCGGCTGCCGGGCGCCACGCTCACCGGCGGCCTGGTGGCGCTGGTCGCCTGGTTCCTGATCGGCGCCTTGAGCGTGGCGGCGCTGGCCGGGCTCGTGGCGCTGGTCTTCACGCTCGCGGGCGGCGCGCGCCTGATCGGTGGCCCGGGGATCGGCGGCTTCGGCGGAGGCGGTGGCTTCGGTGGACGGGGCGGCGGCTTCTCCGGCGGCGGCGGGAGCTTCGGCGGCGGCGGCGCGTCGGGGCGCTGGTGATGTTCGAGTTCAAGCGCGTGCTGCGCCACCTGTGCACCGGCCGGGCTCAAGTTCGTCACGCGTTTCCCGCCGCGACGCTCGCGGCCATCGAAAACGCGATACGCGCGTGCGAAGCGACGCACGCCGGTCAGCTGCGTTTCGCGGTGGAAGGCGGCCTGGACGGCTGGCCACTGCTGCGCGGCCTGCAGCCTCGCGAACGCGCGCTCGAGGTCTTCGCCGAGCTCGGCGTGTGGGACACCGAGCACAACAACGGCGTGCTGCTCTATCTCCTGCTGGCCGATCGCGACGTCGAGATAGTTGCCGACCGCGGCATCGGCGCGCGGGTGCCGCAGGCGGACTGGGAAGCGATCTGCCGACGCATGGAGAACGAATTCCGCGCCGGCCGCTTCGAGGCCGGCGCGCTGGCCGGCATCGCCGAGATCGGCCGGCTGCTGGCGCAGCACTTCCCCGCGCGCGGCATCGCCCCGAACGAACTGAGCGACCGACCCGCGCTGCTGTAGCGCCTGAGAGTCGGCGTCAGTGGAACGCCATGACGGGCGCGCCCGTCTGCAACGCGAAGTTCGCCCAGGCCGGGTACACCGCCTCCACCGTGTTGCAGATGTGCGTGCCGGCGGTGCGCAGATCGCGCCAGTAGCGTTCGAGCGGCCGAGTGGTCCAGCAGGCGGCGGAGCCGGCGCGCGCGTACAGCTTGTCCATGGAGAACAGCACGCGCTGCACGGCACGCACCTGGTTGCGACGGAACTCGAGGCGCATGGCCTGCGTGACCCGGCCGCCGGCGACGATGTGCGCGGCGGTGTCGTGCAGCATGCTGTCGATGTGGGCGATGGCGGCGGCGAGATCGGCTTCCGCCTCGGCGAGCGCTTCCTGCTGGAAGGGATCGGTCTTGCCGACCACCATGCTGGCCGAGACGCGGGTCTTGAGGTACTCGCGATACTCGCTGAGCGCGCCCGCCGCGATACCGAGCGTGGCCGAGGCGATGGCCGCGGAGAAGATGCAGGCGAAGGACTGCTGGTAGAGCGCGAGTCCGGCGCGCGCCTCGCCGTAGGCGCCTTCGCACAGCGGAAAGTGCGCGACGGTGCGGTAGTCGGGCACGAAGGCCTCGCGCACCCGCACGTTCTTGCTGCCGGTGCCGGACAGGCCCATCACGTGCCAGGAGTCGGGCACGATTTCGTAGTCGCCCCAGGGCAGGAAAAAATGCCGGTAGTGGGGCGGGTTGGCGATGCTGCCGTCGGCTTCCGGCACCAGGCCGCCGAGCACCACCCAGCGGCAGTGATCGGTGCCGGTGGAGTACTGCCATTCGCCGTTCAGCACGTAGCCGCCGTCCACCCGGCGGGCCAACCCGCTCGGCGCATAGGGCGAAGCCACCCAGGTGTCGGGATCGCGGCCGTAGACCTCGTCCTGCAGGCGGCGGTCGACCAGCGCCATCTCCCAGGGATGCACGCCCACCACGCCCGCGACCCAGCCGGCCGAAGGGTTGTACTGCGCGACCGCGCGCACCCAGCGCGCGAACGCGGTGGCAGGCAGGGCGTAGCCCTGGCTGTCCTCGGCCTGCAGGAGCCGCATGCCGCGCGATTCGCGCAGGATGCGCACCGTCTCGGCGGTCAGCATGCCGGCTTCGTCGCAGTGGGCGTGCTCGGCCTTGAGCGCGGCGGCGGCGGCGTGGATGTGCGCTTCCGTGGCGTGCATGGCGGCGTCCTCAGTGATGCTTCACGAAGTCGATCACAAGCCGGTTGAACTCGGCAACATGTTCGATCATCGCCCAGTGTCCGCAGCGGTTCATGAGCACCAGGCGCGAATCGGGAATGGCGGACACGAGCTGCAGCGAATGCTCGTAGTGCACCACGCGATCGTCGCGACCGTGGATGAGCAGCGTCGGCACCCTGACCTGCATGAGATCCTCCAGCGCCGCCATCTTCGGCACCGGCCAGCCCTTGGGCAGGCCGGCGAGGAAGTTGGCGAGATGCGCGGGCGTGGCATTGGCTGCCTCGGAGCGCTTGGCGCACAGTTCGTCGGTGACGAAGGCCTTGTCGAAGCACATGACCTCCACCAGCTTGCGCATGGTGGCCGGCGTCGGGTTGCGATAGCCCTCGATCAGGATCTTGATGCCCTCGCTCGGCCCGTCACCGGCGCCGAACAGGCGCGGCAGGCGATTGGCCGGCGCGCCCATGGTGATCAGATGGCTCATGCGCGTGGGATGTTCGACCGCGGTGCGCAGCACCGTGCAGCCGCCCATGGAGTTGCCGATCATCGCGGCCTTCTCGATCCCGAGCGTGTCCATGAACTCGATCAGCGCCGCAACGTGATCGAGCTTGTCCACCGGGCAGGGATCGGACCCGCCCCAGCCGGGCATGTCGACCGCGAGCACGCGAAAGTGGCGCCCGAGTTCCTCCAGGTTGCCGGAGAAATTGCTCCAGCCCGAGGCGCCCACGCCCGAACCGTGCAGCATGATGACCGGGTCGCCGCTGCCGACCTCGTGGTAGTGGAGATTCCAGTTCGCCGTCCTGACGCGCCGGCTGCTGTCCTGCTGGGAAACGCTCATGCGAGATACTCCTAGACGCGCGCCAGGGCGCGCTGTGATGGTCAGGCTGCCGACTTGGCCGCGGCGGGCGGTCGATGCCCCCAGGTGCTCAGGCAGTCGTAGGTCACGACTTCCCAGCGCGCGTCGTCGTCGATCAGCCGGCCGCCCGCGCCGAACTCCAGGCAGAAGCCCGAGGGCGTGACGGCATAGAAGGAAAACATGCGATCGTTCGGGTGCGCGCCCAGCGACAGCGCGAGCGGCACGCCGGCATCCTGCACGCGATCATGCGCCTGGCCGACGTCGACGCTGTCCGCCACTTCGATCATGAAATGGTGGATGCGCTTCGGCGATGGCAGCGCGGCGAAGGCCAGCGTGTGGTGGCGTGGATTGCAGTGGGTGAAGACCGCGTCGACCACCATGCCGGGCGCGACTTCCTGGCGGATGTAGTCGCTGATGCGAAAGCCGATGGACTGGTAGAAGCCGAGCAGCGCGGCGCGGTCCTGCGTGGGCAGGAACGCGTGGCCGGCGCCGCCGGCATCGGTCACGAAGCGCGAGCGCAGGTGTGGCGACGAAAACGGCGCGGCGTCACGCGCGAGGCCGACGTAGAGTTCGACGCGGTTGCCCGCCGGGTCATGGGTCACCACCATGC
Source organism: Gammaproteobacteria bacterium (assembly GCA_050186725.1). Classification (GTDB taxonomy): domain Bacteria; phylum Pseudomonadota; class Gammaproteobacteria; genus JADJYF01. Next base: position 94,125 of record JBFWYG010000004.1, read on the forward strand.
GCTCGACGCGCCGGCGGGCGGCGAGCGCGGCGTCGCCCTCGATCACCGCGTGGCCCGCGGCGCCAAGGGCGGCGCAGAGTTCGTCCAGCGAAGCCGCGCTGCCGCAGTCGAAACCGATGAAGGCGAGATCGTCGGCCGGCCCGTGTTCGAGCAGCATGCGATGCACGCGGTCGTCGAGACGCAGAGCAAGGCTCTGCCCCGGCTCACGCGCGCCGGGCACGAGCCCCAGCAGGTCCACCGCGAAGCGTTCCCAGGCCGCGAGGTCCGACACCTCGAAGCCGATGTATCCCAGTTCCGTGACCTGTCCCATGTTCGACCTCCCCTCGACTGCGCCCGGTCAGGGCGTCGGGCAAGATAGCCCAGGGCGCGCCGCCAACCAACCGCCGAGGGTGGCAATCCGCGCGCGCTTGATCACGATCATGCGGCGGCCGCGACGACAGCCTCCCGGCCTTGCAGTACCATGCCGGCCCCGGCGACGGGCGTGCGATGGCTGGCCCGGCGGCGCGCGCTCCGCGCGTATCAGGCTCGAGCGACCGCGCACCATGGCTCCCCGTCATCTCGCCCTCATGATTTTCATCTGCGTGATCTGGGGCTACAACTTCGTCGCCGCCAAGGTCGGCGTGCGCGAACTGCCACCGCTCCTGTTCACCGGCCTGCGCTTCTCGATCATCGCCGTGGTGCTGCTGCCGTTCCTGAAGCCGGCGCCCGGCCGCATGCGCGACGTCTTCATCATCGCGATGTTCAACGGCGCGGTGCATTTCGGCCTGATGTTCATCGGCATCGCGCTCGCCGCGGCCTCGGTGGTGGCAGTGGTCGCGCAGCTGAACGTGCCCTTCGCCACGCTCCTGTCCATCGTGCTGCTCGGCGAAGTGGTGCGCCTGCGCCGCTGGGTGGGCATCGCGCTCACCATCCTCGGCGTGACCATCGTGAGTTTCGACCCGCACGTGTTCGACGAGCTGACCGGGGTCCTGTTCGCGGCCGGCGCGGCGCTGTCGGGCGCCATCGCCTCGGTGCGCATGCGAAGTCTCACCGGCGTCGGCATGTTCCAGCTGCAGGCCTGGACCGCGATCATCACCGCGCCGCTGCTGCTCGCCGCCAGCGCGCTGTTCGAGCACGACCAGTGGCAGCACATCCAGACCGCGGCGCCCATCACCTGGGCGGCGCTGCTCTTCACCACCATCGGCGCGAGCCTCATCGGCCACAACGCCTACTACTACCTGCTGCAGCGCTACGAAGTCTCGCTGGTCGCGCCGCTGTCGCTCATCTCGCCTATCTTGGGCGTCGTATTCGGCATCAGCATGCTGGGCGAACCCTTGAGCGTCCGCATCCTGCTCGGCGCACTGATTGCCTTTGGCGGCGTTGCGGTGCTGGCGCTGCCGGGCAGGCGCCCGCGCAAGGCGCTGTGAACCGGGATCGCGCCTGACATGCCGTGCATGGCCGATTGAAATCGGCCCTACAACGGCGCTGCGTTGTAGGGCGGGTTTCAACCCGCCATTCCCTGTAGGTCGGGTTTCAAGCCGACATTCCACGGCTATCGGCGCGCCGGCGCGAATGTCGGGCTGAAGCCCGACCTACAATGCCAGGAAAGCGAGGAGCCCTCCCATGGAACTCGGCATCTGCGTCGCGTCGAAGATCGACGATATCGACTACCTGGTACGGGCCGAGGCGCTCGGCTACACCCACGCCTGGATTGCCGACAGCCACATGCTGTGGAGTGACCCTTACGCGGTGCTGGCGCTGGCGGCGACCCGCACCACGCGCCTGCGCTTGGGCACCGGCGTGGCGGTGGCCCCGACCCGCCCGGCGCCGGTCACCGCTGCCAGCATCGCCACCATCAATCGGCTCGCGCCAGGCCGCGTGTTCCTGGGCGTCGGCACCGGCAACACCGCGATGCGCGTGATGGGCCACAAGCCCATGCCCATCGCCGAGTTCGACGCGTGGCTGACGACGGTGAAGCCGCTGCTGCGCGGCGCGGAGGCGGACTTCCAGTGGCGCGGCAAGACCCTGCCCATTCGCCACCTGATGCCCGACGCCGGCTTCGTCAACTTCGCCGATCCCATCCCGCTCTACGTGTCGGGCTTCGGGCCGCGCGCGCTGGGCCTCGTCGGCAAGCACGGCGACGGCGCGGTGCTGTCCATTCCACCCGACGCCAAGTACATGGCGGGCGTGTGGCGTCATATCGAACGCGGCGCCGAGGCGGCCGGCCGTAGCATCGACAGGCAAACCTTCCGCGCCGCGACGCTCACCACGCTGGTGGTGCTGAACCCGGGAGAAGCGCCCGACTCGGCGCGGGTGCGTCGCCTGTGCGGCGCCTTCGCCATGGCGTCCTTGCACTACACCTACGATCGCTGGCGTCAGACCGGGCAGCCGCCCGGCCAGGCGGTCGCCGATCTGTGGCCCGACTTCTGCGCGCACATGGCGCGCTTCCCCGAAGAGCGCCGCCACCAGTTCGTGCATCGCGGCCACAACTGCTGGGTGGAGCCGGAGGAAGAGCGTTTCCTGACTCGCGAACTCATGACCTCGACCTGCATGATCGGCACCGCGAGCGAACTGGTCGACCGCCTCGGTGCACTGGCCGAGGCGGGCCTCGACGAAGTCACGCTGCTGCCGCCGCTCGAGCCGCGCTACGAAGTGATCGAGCAGGTGGCGAGCGAGGTGTTGTCGCGGCTGTGAGTTCAGTCCTCGTCGACGCCGAGCAGGCGGCGACGATACACCGCGGGCGTGCAGCCGGCGCGGCGCGTGAACGCGCGGGAGAAGGCCGCGGCGTCGTTGAAGCCCACGCTGCGCGCGACCGCTTCCAGCTTGAGCGTCGGGTTGGCCAGCAGGGCATCCGTCAGTTCCCACACGATGGCATCGCGCAGCGCGCGGAAGTGCGTGCCTTCGCGTGCCAGGCGCCGGTTTAGCGTCGCTTCGCTCATGGCGAGTTCACGCGCCACCGCCGCGCGATCGCCCAGGCGACCGGCGGTCAGCGCCGCGCGCAGCAGCGCACTCACCCTCGTCCTGCAGGACGCCTGGACGGCCCCGCGCGCGATTAGCGCCTCCGCCAGCTTCTCCATCTGCCGCGCGACCAGCGGGTTCGCAACTCGCGGCACCATGTCGAGCGCGTCGCGGTGAAACAGGAGGCGGTCTTCGGCCTGGTCAAAGTACACGGCACAGCGGAACGCCTCGATGTACTCGTCGATGCGGGCCGGCTCGGCGTGTCGAAAATGCACCTCGGTGAGTGGCAGGGTGTCGCCTGCCGCCCCGTACAGCACACGACTGGTGGCGAGCAGGCTGTAATCGAGCAGGTGCCGATCCTGAGCCAGCGCAGGACGATCGAAGGCGAAGCGCAGCGCGCAGGTATGCGGCCCGAGCTCGAGGCTGATGCCGAGCGCGTCGATCAGCAGGCGACTGAAGCGGCACACGTGATCGAACGCATCGCCCAGGCGGGCCGCCGACATGATGAGATGCACCAGCGCGCCGCGTGGCCGCACCTCGCGTGCCGCGTGCAGGCCCACCAGGGGATCGGCCAGGTCGCGCTCCGCGTCGCTGAACCAGGCGAGCGCGAGGGAGACCGGCACGCGCGCATCCTCGTCATCGCCTGCGCGGGTTGTCCAGGCCGCGGGCATCTCGGCAATGTAGCCGAGCGCGGCCAGGGCGGCGCGTAGTTCGGCCATCTCCATCGGACCAAAGGTCGGCTCGCGGGCGCTCGCCGTTCCGGCCGCGGACGTCAATCGAGACGTTGTCACAATAAGCTGCACCGTCGGGACAAGGAGGCGCGCGTGTCGCGGGGCTATTGTCCGCAGCCAGCCCCAAACGCACCAGCCCAGGAGATCCCTCGATGCCGTCCGCTGAAGCACTCGCGCCCGTCGCCGCCGCCCGACACATCGCCGGCCTTCTCGCCGCCACCACCGCGGACAGCGAAGCGGCGCGCCGCGTCGCGCCCGCCGCGGTCGAACTGCTGCGCGAGGCCGGGCTCTCCCGCCTCTTGAAGCCGCGCGCCCGCGGCGGCGCGGAACTGCCGCTGCGCGCGCAGATCCAGAGTTGCATCGAAACCGCGCGCGGCGACGCCGCGGCCAGCTGGCTCATGATGGTCTGCGGCGCCCACGATTTCGTGCTGGGAGGTTTCTCCGACGCCTGTCTGGACGAAGTCTTCGCCAGCGGTCCGGATACGCTCATCGCCGGCACCCTCGCCCCTCAGGGCAAGGTCACGCGCGCGCCGGGCGGCTGGCGGCTCGAGGGGCGCTGGCAATTCTGCAGCGGTGTCGATCACTCACCTTGGCTGATGTTTGGCGCGCTGCAGGCCGACGCCGCCGAGGACGCGGAGCCCTGGGGCGCGGTGCACCTCATGGTGCCGAAAGCGGAAGTCGAGGTGATCGACACCTGGCACGTGCTCGGGATGCGCGGCACGGGCTCGAAGGACGTTGCCGCCCACGGCGTGTTCGTGCCGCTGCATCGCAGCGTGGCGACGCCGGCGCTCTTCACCGGCACGAGTCCTCATGCGCGAGGCGCGCTGTATCACCTGCCGGTGCTGCCGAGCCTTGCCTGCATGGGCGCGGGCTCGGTGTATGGCATGGCCGAGCGCGCCTACGACGACTATGTCGCGCGCACCCGGGTGCGCGGCGACGTGCTGATCGGCGGCGGCAAGGCACACCATACCGGTTTGCAGCGCCGGGTCGCGGAGGCACGCCTGGAACTCGACTCGGCGCGTCGTCTGCTCGACGCGATCTGCGATCGCTGGGACGAACTGCAAGCGCTGGACAATCCTCCTGTAGCGCCGGCGCTACGGGTACGGATCAGGCTCGATGCTGCCTACGTGGTGGAACTGTGTCGCCGCGCGGTGGATCGCATGTTCGCCGTGTCCGGCGCCCACGCCGTGTACGACGACAGCGGCCTGCAACGTGCGCATCGAGACATCCACACCGCGAGCCATCACGCGATATTCGACTTCGACATGAGCACCGAGTTCGTCGGGCGAACGATCCTGGGTGTGGACCTTGGGCCCGAGCACGCGATCTCGTGATGGCGGCGCCCCTGTGGGCGGCCTGCGCGGAAGAGACAGGAAGTGACCCGGGCGCCGCACAGGCGCCCGGGTCTCAGCGAACTAAAGCGTCTCGATGATGATCGCCGGCGCCATGCCGCCCGCCGCGCACATGGTCACGAGCCCGCGCTTCTTGCCCTGGCGCTCGAGTTCATCCAGCAGGGTGCCGACCAGGATCGAGCCCGTCGCGCCGATGGGATGGCCGAGCGCGATGGCGCCACCGTTCACGTTCACCTTCTCACGGTCGAGCTTCAGATCGCGGATGAACTTCTCCGCGACCACCGCGAAGGCCTCGTTGATCTCGAACAAATCGATGTCCTTGGTGGTGAGCCCCGCGCGCGCCAGCACTTTCTTCGCCGCCGGCACCGGCGCGTTCAGCATGAGCGTCGGGCAGTCACCGGCGTTGGCGGTCGCGACCACGCGGGCGCGCGGCTTGAGGCCGTGTTTCTTCACGTAGCTCTCGGACGCGAGCAGCACGCCGCCCGCGCCGTCCACCACGCCCGAGGAATTGCCGGCGTGATGGATGAACTCGATGTCGCCGAGTTCCTTGTACTTCTGCCGGATGAGGCCGCCGTAGGTATTGCCGGCCTCGTCCACCACCAGGTCCGCCCAGGCGCCGAACACCGGCTTCAGGCCCGCCAGCGTCTCCATGGTGGTCTCGGGCCGCGGGAACTCTTCGCGACCGAGCGCCACGCTGCCATCGGGGTTCAAGACCGGCACCAGCGCGCGATCGAAGTGGCCGGCCTTGATCGCGGCCGCCGCGCGCTGCTGACTCATGAGCGCGAGTTCGTCCACGGCGCGGCGATCGATGCCCTCGATGGCGGCGACGAAGTCGGCGCACACGCCCTGCTGCGATTGGGGATGGACCGAGCGCAGGTGCAGGTTGCCGCGGTCGAGCATGGGCGGCACCTTGGGATCGGCTATCGATGCCGTGTAGCTCATCATCTCGGTGCCGCCGGCGATCACGAGATCCTCCATGCCGGACATGATCTGCGCCGCGGCGAGGTTGACCGTGGTGATGCCCGAACCGCAGAAGCGATCGAGCGTCATGCCCGAGGCGCGGATGTCGTAGCCGGCATCGAGCGCCGCCATGCGACCGAGATCCGCGCCCTGCTTGCCGACCTGGGTGCTGGTGCCCCAGATGATGTCGTCGACGGTGGACGTGTCGAGCGAGTTGCGCTCGGCCAGCGCCTTCAGCACGGTCGCGGCCAGGTGCTGGGGATGGAGATGGGCGAGCGCGCCCTTGCCAATCTTGCCCACGCCGCGCGGTGTGCGGCAGGCGTCGATGATGTATGCGTCGGTCATGTCGGACTCCAGTGGCTGCGCGACGCGGCGGATGCCTGCGCGGCGGGGTGTTTCGAGGACTTATGCCGGCATGGTAAAGGATAGTCCCGCACCCGTGCAGCCGCATGCACAGGGCGACCGACGCGGCTTGCGGCCGACCGTGGGCCGCGCGTCTAATCCTCCTGCCTATTCCTGGGGAGCCCCTGCCATGTCCTACGAGTTCATCCTGGTCGACGAGCCGCGCCCGAAAGTGCGGCGCATCACGCTCAATCGCCCCGACAAGCGCAACCCGCTGTCGAACGCCCTGCGCGGCGAACTGTTCCAGGCGCTGGAAGAAGCCGATCGCGACGCGTCTGTGTCGGTCATCGTGCTCCGCGGCGCGGGCTCGAGCTTCAGCGCCGGCTACGACTTGAAGAGCGACGTGCACCAGGGCCAGCCCTTCCATACCGCCGGCGGCCTCGGCAGCTGGCCGCGCCACGTGGTCGAGGGCTGCTTTCGCATGTGGGATCTGGCCAAACCGCTGATCGCCCAGGTGCACGGCTACTGCCTCGCCGGCGCGACCGAGCTCGCCACGGGCTGCGACCTGGTCTACGTCGCCGAGGACGCGCAGATCGGCTACCCGCCGGTGCGCTCCATGAGCCCGCCGGACAACCAGTTCTACCCGTGGATCGTGGGGCTGCGCCGCGCGATGGAGATGATGCTGACGGGCGATTCGATCAGCGGATTGGAGGCGGTGGAATGCGGCTTCGCCAATCGCGCCTATCCCGCCGCCGAGCTCGAGGCCGCGGTGCTCGACATCGCCGAGCGCGTGGCGCGCATTCCGCCCGACATCCAGCAGATCAACAAGCGCGCCGTGCATCGCCAGATGGAGGCCATGGGTCTGCGCGCCGGGATCCGCGCCGGCACGGAGCTGCAGCAGATGGGCATGATGACCCAGTCGACCCAGGCGCACATGGAAGAGATCCGCGCCAACCTGACCGCCGCGCTGTCGAAGCGCGACGGCGGCTTCGGCGACTACCGCACCAAGGGCAAGGAGTGAGGCCCATGGGACGCCTGCAGGACAAGGTCTGCATCATCACCGGCGCCGCCGGTGGCCAGGGGCAAGTCGCGGTGGACATCTTCCTCAAGGAAGGCGCGCGCGTGCTCGCCTCCGATCGCGATGCCAGCGGGCGCGACGCGCTGGCCGCAAATTTCGCGAGCCACCCGGAGCGCCTGCACTACGTCGCCGCCGACGTCACGCGCTCGACCGACCTCGATGCGATCGTCGCGGCCACCGTCGAGCGCTTCGGGCGCGTCGACGTGCTGTTCAACAACCACGGCGCGATGGTCGGCAGCCCGATACTCGAGACCACGGAAGCCGAGCTCGACCTGGTGCTGAACGTCAACGTGCGCGCCTCCTTCCTGCTCGCGCAGAAGGCCGCGCGGCAGATGGTCGCGCAGGGCGGCGGCGGGTCCATCATCCACAACAGCTCGGTGGGTGGGCTGGTCGGCTTTCCCGACATGGCGGCCTACGGCGCGTCCAAGGCCGGCGTCGCACAGCTCGCGCGCTCGATGGCGAACGATCTGCGCCAGTGGGGCATACGCGTGAACGCCGTCGCGCCCGGCGCCATCGATACGCCGATGCCGCACAAGTACCTGGAAAAGTTTCCCAACCGCGACGAGATCTGGCGCGCGATGGAGCAGGCGCACTTGGTCGGACGTCTGGGTCGCCCCGAGGAAGTGATCTGGCTGGTGGTGTTCCTGGCCTCCGACGAGGCGTCGTTCATGAACGGCGCCGTGGTGACGGTGGACGGCGGCTATTCGGCGGTGTGAGGCGCAGGCTCTTCACCCCAGGCCGTCGTACATCACCCGCTCGTCGCCGATGAAGGACAGGCAGCCGTCGAGGTCGATGAACTCGCGTTCGTCGGGCTTGATGATCTCGAGATAGCGCGGCTCGGACAGCGCCGCGTTCATCGCCTCGCGCGAGTCGAACCAGATCTCGCCCACGCCGTCGTAATCGGTGATGTCGCCGAACAGCGAGCCGGCGGCATTGCTGCCGGGCGCAGGGTGATACTGGATGTACTTGCGCACGTGGCGCATGAACTCCGGCACGCTCTTGACCAGCGGCGCGTGCCGCTCGAACCAGTAACGGCTGAATTCCTCGCGGCTCAGGCCCTGCTTGCGGCGGACGAAGACGATCATGGTAATCATGGCTGCTCCCCTTGCTTGAAGTTGCGACCTTACGTGAGCGCGACCTCGACCAGGTTGTCGGAAAAGCTCGGCGCGTGGCCGAGATCGGCGAACTCGGCCGAGCTGATCGCGTTGACGGTGCCGCGCTGGTGCTGGCGCCAGTGGCCGAGGGTGGTGACCACCACGCCGGGATTGACGTCGGTCGAGACCCGTGCCAGCGCCTCGAAGTCGCCGCGCGCGTTGAACACCCGCACGCGCACGCCGTCCGCCACGCCGCGCGCCGCGGCGTCGTGCGGATGGATCAGCACGCTCTGCTCGCCCTGGGCGCTCTGCTTGTTCGCCATGTTCGCGTAACAGGAATTGAGAAACGCGTGGCTCTTGGGTGACACCATCGCCAGCGGAAAGCGCGCCGCCAGCGCCGGGTTGCTGAGCGCCGACTCACGCGGCGGCAGGTAGTCCGGCAACGGATCCACCGGCTCGCCCCCTTGAAAGGCCTCGTACATCTGGCGAAAGGGCGGCGGCACGAAGTTGCCGTGGGCGGCGATGGACGACTTGAACTCGCACTTGCCGGAAGGCGTCGGAAAATTTCCGTCACGGTGCGGCGCACGGGTATCCGCAGCGCCGAGCGCGAGCCGCGCATAGCCGCGCGCGCGCAGCACCTCGAGGTCGATGTCGGCGCAGGCCGGCGCGTCCCAGGCAACGAAATTGCGCAGGCATTCCTCGTCGGACCAGAAGAGCCGCTCGTCGGTGAAGCCAAAGCGCCGCGCGAGCCTGCGGAACAGTTCCGCGTTGGAGACCGCCTCCCCCGGCGGCTCGACGCAGCGCGCGTTGTAGGTCAGGTAGTTGTGCCCCCAGGCGAGGATGATGTCCTCCATCTCCGCGCCCATCGCCGCCGGCAGCACGATGTCGGCATAGCGGGCGGTGTCGGACACGAAGTGATCGGCCACCACCAGGAACAGGTCCTCGCGCGCGAGCCCGGCCACCACATTGTCCGCTTCCGGCGCCTGGGTCACGGGATTGGTGTTCCAGCACAGGATGGCTTCGATGGGCGGATCCAGCGGGATCTCGCCGGTGAGCAGGCGTCCGAGATGCAGGTTGCTGATGACCCGCGTGCCCGGCGGGATCCAGTCGGCGCGGCACATCTGGTCGAAGCGGTAGGGGTGCTCCCACACCGAGAGCGCGAGCATGCCGCCGCCCACCTCGCGCCAGGCGCCGACCAGCGCCGGCAGGCAGCTCACGGCGCGGATGGTCTGGCCGCCGCCGCGATGTCGTTCCAATGCCACGCCGATGCGGATCGCGCTCGGCCGCGTGCCGGCGTACTCGCGCGCGAGACGACGGATGTCCTCGGCCGGAATGCCGGTGATGTCCGCCGCCCATTCGGGGCTGCGCGCGGCCGCGCGCGCCGCGAGCTCGGTAAAGCCTTCGGTGTGCTCAGCGACGTAGTCGTGGTCGACGAGATCCTCCGCGATCAGCACATGCATGAGCGCCATCGCCAGCGCGCCGTCGGTGCCGGGCCGCGGCGCGAGATGCCAGTCGGCGGCCTGCGCGGTGCGCGAGCGATAGGCGTCGATCACCACCACCTTGGCGCCGGCCTTCTGCGCCTCGCGGATCACGTGCCAGTGATGCAGATGCGTGCTGACCGCGTTGCACGCCCAGATCAGGATGAACCTGGCGTGGCGAAAGGATTCGGGATCGAGCCCGCTGCTCGGCCCGCAGGTCATGAGCCAGGCGGTGGCCGAGCCTTCGCCGCAGAAGGTGCGCTCGGTGACGGTCGCGCCGAGGCGGTTGAAGAAGGCGTCGCCGCTGGTCAGCCCGTTGATGAGGCCCTGGTGACCGAGGTAGCTGTAGGGCGCGATGGCCTGCGGCCCGTGGGTCGCGATGATCGCCTGCCAGCGCGCGTGGATTTCGTCCAGCGCCGCGTCCCAGGATACGCGCTCGAAGCGCGCCTCGCCCTTCGCGCCCACGCGCTTCAGCGGGTACAGCACGCGATCCGGATGATGGTGCCGCTGCTCGTAGTCGCGCAGCTTCACGCACAATCCACCGCGCGTGAAGGGATGTTCGGGATTGCCGCGCACGCCGGTCAGCCGACCGTCCTCGACGGTGAAGACCATCGCGCAGGTATCGGGACAGTCGTGCGGACAACCGCCTGGGTGATGAGTGACGGTCATGCAGGCATCCCTGGGGCACGGAAGAGATCGTGGAGCTGGCGCCGGCGCACGCCCATGTTGCCGCCGTCGAACAAGGGCAGCGCGAGCGCGTCCTGCAGGAAGCCCGCGAGCGGCAGTTCGTGGTCGTAGCTGTCGATGCCGACCACGCGCATGAGATCGGTGATGACGCGCACCGCGGTCTCGGAGCCGAAGATCTTCGAGTGCAGCGCGAGCTCGTAGGCGTCCGGCGTCTGCGCGTCCATCGCCCAGCAGGCGCGCCAGGCGAGACTGCGTATTGCCTCGATGGCCGACTTGGCATCCGCCAGCGCGTAGCCCACTGCCTGGTGTTCGATGATCGGCTGCGCGCCGCCGCGCGTCTCGCGGCGCGCGAAGGCCAGCGCGAAGTCGAAGGCCGCCTGCGCCAGCGCCGCCCCCATCACGCCGACCAAGGCGGCGGTGCCGGTGAAGCTCGCGTCGACCAGCGCCTTGCCGCCGCCGAGTTCGCCGATCACATGATCGGCCGGCACGCGCGCGCCCTGGATGCGGAAGCGCGGCACGAGGTGCGCGCGATGCCCGAGCGTGTCGAAGGCCCGCTCCAGCACCACGCTGCCCGGCTGGCGTGGCAGCGCGAACACGCTCAAGGCGCGCTCGGGTGGTGCGTCGTCGTCGCTGCGACACACCACGCACAGGAGGTCCGCGCCCTGCCCGTCCCAGCCGGTCGCGCTCGACACCCATTGCTTGGCGCCGTCGATCACCCATTCATCACCATCGCGGCGCGCCACGGTGCGCGTGCCGCCGCCCGGCACGCCGGACGCAAAGTTCGCGCTGCCGCCGGGCTCGCTGTTGGCGAGCGCCGCGAGGGGCGCGCCGCTACGCGCGAGGAAGGGCGCGAGCCAGCGCGCGCGCTGCGCCTCGCTCCCGGCCAGGAACAGCGGCATGAGGCCGAGCAGGTTCGCGAACAGGGTAAGGGAGACATTGACGTCGGCGGCGTAGAACACTTCCGCTACGACCGCCATGTCGATGAGCCCATTGCCGCCACCGCCGCAGTGCGCAGGGACCAGGCGTTGGAGGAAGCCGGCGGCGATGGCCTCTTGATAGAACGGTCGCGTGGCGGCGAAGCGCGCCTCCGGCGTGGGCAGTCCGGCCGTCGCATCCCGCACGCCGCTCAACACGTCACGCGCGAAGTTGCGCGCGTCCTCTGCGAGCCGCGCCTGGTCCTGAGTCAGGGAGAAATCCATCGCCATCGAAGTCACCTCGCTCTGCCGCGCACGCATCGAGCGTGGCAGCCGTGAGTCGATGATAGGCGCAAGGGCGCGACGCCGGAATCCACGCGGAGACCCTGCCGCAAGTGTGGCATCTCGCTCCATGACGTGTTATCAAAGCGCTCGAGGGGAGCGTCAGACGCCGCCGGCCGAGGGTCCGCGGCCGGCCCACCCCATGAGCGCGTTTCACGCGAGGGCCACCAGGGCACTGCTGATTCACATCGAACACACTCGACCTTCGTCGCGGGCTTGCGACGGCCAGGAAGGCCGCGCCGCGACCGGTTGCGATTGCCAGATCGATCCATGACCTTGTCCAGCCTGTTCAATCCGCAGTACGTCGCCACCGCGATCTTCGCCGTGGCCGTGCTACACACCTTCTCCACCAAGTTCTTCGCCCACTTGGGCCACCTGCAGCCGAATCACGCGGGCCTGTGGCACCTGCTCGCCGAGGTCGAGGTGGTGTTCGGCTTCTGGGCCTTCATCCTTGTGGGCTTCCTGTTCTGGAACACCGGCCAGCACGAGACCGTGGCCTACATCGAAGGCCGCAACTACACCGAGCCGATGTTCGTGTTCGTGATCATGGTGATCGCGGCGAGCCGGCCCATCCTCTCGAGCGTGATGGCCGGGGTGCAGCTGGTGGCCGCGATGGTGCCGATCAAACGCCCGCTCGCGATGTACTTCCTGAGCCTCTCGGTGGTGCCGTTGTTCGGCTCCTTCATCACCGAGCCGGCCGCCATGACGCTCGCGGCGCTGATGCTGCGCGAGGGCTTCTTCCGCTACAACCTGAGCACACGCTTGAAATACGCGACGCTGGGCCTTCTGTTCGTGAACGTTTCCATCGGCGGCACGCTCACCAGCTTCGCGGCGCCGCCGGTGCTGATGGTGGCCGCCAAGTGGCAGTGGGATTCGGTCTACATGCTCACCCACTTCGGCTGGAAGTCCGCGATCGCGGTGTGCCTGAACGCGCTGGCCGTGACCTGGCTGTTCCGCCAGGAGATAGCCTCCAAGGGCCGCTCCGACGACGCCGGCGCGCGTCTGCGCGTGCCGATCGTCGTGGCGCTGATCCACTTCGCGTTCCTGGTCGGCGTGGTGATGTTCGCGCACCATGCTTCGCTCTTCATGGGCCTGTTCCTGTTCTTCCTCGGCTATTGCGAGGCCTACAGCGAGTACCAGGACCGGCTCATCCTGCGCGAAGGCCTGATGGTCGCGTTCTTCCTGGGCGGCCTGGTGGTGCTGGGCGGCCTGCAGCAATGGTGGCTGCAGGACACGCTGACCGCGGTTTCGCCGACCGTGCTCTACTACCTGGCCACGGCGTTGACCGCCATCACCGACAATGCGGCGCTGACCTACCTGGCCTCCCTGGTGCAGGGCGTGTCGCCGGAGTTCCAGTACTCGGTGGTGGCCGGCGCCGTGACCGGCGGCGGCCTGACCGTGATCGCCAATGCGCCCAACCCGGCCGGGGTCGCGATCCTGAAGGGCAGCTTCACCGACGAGACCATCAGCCCGGCGGCCCTGTTCATCGCCGCCCTGCCCCCGACGTTGACGGCGATCATCGCGTTCCAGGCGCTGTAGACGGGCCGTCGGCCAAGCCGCCGATCGGCGCGGCGCGGCTTTCGGATTCGTTATGTAGCGCGCTATATTGCGACGATGATCGACCGTCGCCCGCACACCTGTGCCCTGCTGAGCGCCTGCCTGTGGCTCGCCGCCGCCGGCGCCGCATGCGCCGCCGACCTCACGGTGTCGGCCGCCGCCAGCCTCGGCGATGCCCTGCGCACGCTCGCGCCGCGCTTCGAAGCGGCCCACCCGGGGACGCACGTACTGTTCAACGTCGCGGCCTCCGACGTGCTGGTCCAGCAGCTCGCGGCCGGCGCACCGGTGGACGTGCTCGCCACGGCGGACGGCACCTCGATGGATCGCGCGGCCGCGGAAAGGCTGGTCGACCCTGCCACGCGCCGCGACTTCGTGCGCAACCGCCTGGTGGTCGTGGTGCCGCGGAACAGCACCCTTGCCTTCACCGGCCTCGCCGACCTGGCCAGACCCGAGGTCGAGCGCGTGGCGCTCGGCGCACCGGCCAGCGTGCCGGCGGGCCGCTACGCGCGCGCGGCGTTGGAGGCCGCGGGCCTCTGGCCGCTGCCCGCCGACCGGGCGGTCTTCGCCCAGTCGGTGCGCCAGGCGCTCGACTACGTCGCGCGCGGCGAGGCCGCGGCCGGGCTGGTCTATGCCACCGACGCGGCGGCACGAGGCGACGCAGTGCGCATCGCCTTCCACGTGCCGCTCGCCCGCCCCATCCTCTACCCGGTGGCGGTCGTCGCCGGCGCGCCGCAGGCGACGCTCGCCGCCGCCTACATCACTTGGCTGCTGTCGCCGGACAGCCAGGCAAGCCTCGCGCAACTGGGCTTCGAGGCACCCTGATGCTGAGTCTCGACCCCGCCTGGCCGGCGCTGGCGTTGTCGCTCAAGGTCGCCACCTGGGCGACCCTGCTGAACGCCGTGCTCGGCGTGGCGGCGGGCTACGCGCTCGCGCGCCTGCGCTTTCCGGGCCGCGAACTCTGCGACGCCCTGCTGACCCTGCCGCTGGTGCTGCCGCCGACCGTCCTCGGCTACTACCTCCTGGTGCTGGTCGGCCGCCAGGGCCCGCTCGGCGCCTGGCTGAAGGAGACCTTCGGCGTGAGCCTCATCTTCACCTGGCAGGGCGCGGTGCTGGCCGCGACCGTGGTCGCGTTTCCGCTCGTGCTGAAATCGGCGCGCGCCGCCTTCGAGAGCGTCGAACCGCAGTTCGAACAGGCCGCGCGCGTCCTGGGTCTCGGCGAATGGAGCGTGTTCTTCCGCGTCACCCTGCCGCTCGCCTGGCGCGGCATCCTGGCCGGGCTGCTGCTGACCTTCGCCCGCGCGCTCGGCGAGTTCGGCGCGACGCTGATGGTGGCCGGCAGCATTCCCGGCCGCACCCAGACGCTGTCGGTCGCGGTCTACGAAGCAGTACAGGCCGGCCAGGACGCGACCGCCAACCTGCTGGTCGCGATCACCTCGCTGACCTGCATCGCGGTGCTGCTCACCATCGGCCGGCTGGCGCCCGGGCGGATTGCGCCCAAGGCGGTGTGAGCATGATCTTCGAGGTCGACATCACCAAGACCGTGGGCGACAGCCGACGACGCTTCACGCTCGCGGTGCGCTTCGCCACGCGCGGACCGCGCACCATCGTCTACGGCCCCTCGGGGGCCGGGAAATCGATGCTGCTGCAGGTGCTGGCAGGCCTCAAGCGGCCGGACCGCGGCCAGCTGCGCTTCGGCGAGCAGACGCTGTTCGACGCGACGCGTCGCATCGACGTGCCGGCGCGCGCGCGGCGTTTCGGCTACGTGTTCCAGGACTACGCGCTGTTTCCGCAGCTCTCCGTGCGCCAGAACATCGCCTTCGGTCTGTATGACGGCCTGCGCAATCCCGCCGCCCACGTCGACCACGAGGCGGTGAACCGCTGGCTGGCGGCCTTCGAACTGGACGGCGTGGCGGCGCAGAAGCCCCACGAACTCTCCGGCGGTCAGCGCCAGCGCACGGCGCTCGCCCGCGCGCTGGTCAACGCGCCGCGCGCGCTCTTGCTGGACGAACCCTTTGCCGCGCTCGACCCGGAACTGCGCACGCGCATGCGCCACGAGATGGAGCGCCTGCTGGACGAGGTGAACATCCCGATGGTGATGATCACCCACGATCCGGAGGACCTGCGCTGGTTCGGCGCCGACCCGATCCACCTGCGCGACGGCGCGCTCGATACCCCACCGCCGCGGCCAAGCGTGGTGATGACACCCTTCGAGCGCGCGCGCGGATGAGCGCGGCCGACGAACAGCCGCTCGAGGTCATGGCCCACCTGTGGCTCTCGGCCGACGGCCACAACGTCGCCGGACCCAAGCGCCTGCTGCTGCTGGCCGCGATCGCCGAGCACGGCTCGCTGACCGCCGCGGCCAAGGCCGCAGGGCTGTCCTACAAGGGCGCCTGGGACGCCATCGAGCAGATGAGCAACCTGGCCGGCGAAGCGCTGGTGATACGCGTGGTCGGCGGCAAGGGCGGCGGCCATACGCGGCTGACGCCTCGCGGAGAACGCCTGCTGCGCAACTTCGACGCGATCCAGCAAGAGCACGCCCACTTTCTCGCGCGCCTGAACCAGCGCGCCCGCGGCCTCACCGCCGACTACGCCCTGCTGGAGAACGTCGCCATGAAGACCAGCGCCCGCAACCAGTTCGCCGGCACCGTGCTCACGGTGCGCGCCGGCGCGGTCAACGACGAAGTGGAACTGGAAGTGATCGGCGGGCAGCGCATCGTCGCCACCATCACCAGCGACAGCCGCCAGACCCTGGGCCTCGAGGTCGGCAGCCGCGCCATCGCGCTGATCAAGTCGTCGTCCGTCATCCTCATGCTGCCGGACAGCGGCGCGCGACTCTCGGCGCGCAACCAGCTGCGCGGCACGGTCAGCCGGCTGGTCCCGGGCGCGGTCAACACCGAGGTGGTGCTCGATCTCGCCGGCGGCGGCAGCCTTGCCGCGATCGTCACCAACGACGGCGCGACCGATCTCGCGCTCGCGCCCGGCATCGAGGCGGTCGCGGTGTTCAAGGCGTCCAGCGTGATCCTCGGCGTCGCGGCCTAGCGACCACGCCCACCACATCCGTGCGTCCCGCCCACCCGATGTGGGCAATCGGGAGGCGTGGGGATTTCAGTACACTGTCGCTCTCCACCTGTCTGCGCTCGGAACGCTCGATGAAGCACATCACCCATTGGATCGACGGCCGTCCCTGGCCGGGTCGCACCTATCGCCAGGGCGACGTCACCAACCCCGCCACCGGCCTCGTCACCGCCCAGGTGGATTTCGCCGATGAACCGGTGGTCGACGAAGCCGTGGCCGCGGCCGAGGCCGCGTTCGAGAAGTGGCGCCACATCTCGCTCGCGCAGCGCAGCCAGGTGCTGTTCGCGTTTCGCGATCTGGTCAACGCGCACCGCGAGGAACTCGCCGCGCTCATCACCGCCGAACACGGCAAGGTGCTGGCCGACGCGCTCGGCGAAGTCACGCGCGGGCTGGAAGTCGTCGAGTTCGCCTGCGGCATTCCGCACCTGCAGAAGGGCAGCTATTCGGAGGCGGTATCGTCCGGCGTCGACGTCTATTCCATCCGCCAGCCGCTCGGCGTGTGCGCGATCATCTCGCCGTTCAATTTTCCGGCGATGGTGCCCATGTGGTTCTTTCCCATCGCCATCGCCGCCGGCAATTGCGTGGTGCTGAAGCCGAGCGAGAAAGATCCGTCGGTCAGCATTCGGCTCGCCGAACTGTGGCACGAGGCCGGACTGCCCAAGGGCGTGTTCAACGTCGTGCAAGGCGACAAGGCGGCGGTCGATCGGCTGCTCGCCCATCCGCGCGTCAAGGCGGTGTCCTTCGTCGGCTCGACGCCCATCGCGAAATACGTCTACGAAACCGGCGCGCGCCACGGCAAGCGCGTGCAGGCGCTGGGCGGCGCGAAGAACCACATGGTGGTGCTGCCCGACGCCGATCTCGAGCTCGCCGCCGACGCCGCCATCAACGCCGCTTTCGGCTCGGCCGGCGAACGCTGCATGGCGATTTCGGTGGTGGTGGCGGTGGAGCCGGTGGGCGATGCCCTGGTCGCGGCCATCGCCGCACGCATGCGAACGCTCAAGACCGGCGACGGCACGCGCAAGGTCGACATGGGGCCGCTCGTGACCTGCGCGCACCGCGACAAGGTGGCCGGCTACATCGAGGCCGGCGTGCGTGAAGGCGCGACGCTCGCGGTCGACGGGCGCGAGGTGGTGATCGACGGCGAGCCGGGCGGCTTCTGGCTGGGGCCGACGCTGTTCGACCACGTCGACCCGAGCATGAGCATCTACGCCGACGAGATCTTCGGCCCGGTACTGTGCGTGGCGCGCGTCGATTCCTACCCGGAGGCGCTCACCATGGTGAACCAGCACCCCTTCGGCAACGGCACGGCGATCTTCACCCGCG
The DNA here is from genome assembly GCA_050186725.1 of Gammaproteobacteria bacterium. Classification (GTDB taxonomy): domain Bacteria; phylum Pseudomonadota; class Gammaproteobacteria; genus JADJYF01. The sequence continues at coordinate 111,995 of JBFWYG010000004.1, forward strand.
ACGGCGGCGCCGCGCGGCGCTTCCAGCACGAAGTGGAAGTGGGCATGGTCGGCATCAACGTGCCGATACCGGTGCCGGTCGCTTACTTCTCCTTCGGCGGCTGGAAGGCCTCGCTGTTCGGCGACACCCACGCTCATGGGACCGAGGGCGTGCAGTTCTTCACCCGCGGCAAGGTGGTGACCAGCCGCTGGCCGGATCCGAGCCAGGGCGGCATCAACCTGGGGTTTCCGCAGAATCGGTGAGGCGCCTGCTTGTAGGGCGGGTTTCAACCCGCCGTGCACCGCCTCGAATCGCGCCTGAGATGGCGGGTTGAAACCCGCCCTACAACTTTTTGATCGCTTCCTTCGCCGTGTCGCAGAGGCCTTCGCCGCCCTCGGCCGCGTACGCGCTGATCTGCGCGCGCATGCGCGGGTCCCAGAAACGTTTCAGGTGCTGGGCGACGGTCGCCACCGCGTTGTCGGGATCGGCCGCCTGGTTGGCGGCGATGTCGTTCAGCATTTCGACCAGGCGTTCGATGTGCATGTGGGACTCAGGCGAGGTCGTCGACCAGGGTCGACGGGTGGGCGTAGAGCACCAGGTCCGCGCCGCGCACGAAGGCGGCGAGGGTCACCTGGCAGTGTTCGGCGAGGCGCACCGCGCGGGCCGTGGGCGCGGAGAACGCGGCCAGCAGGCCGATGCCGGCGACCGCCGCCTTCATCACTACTTCATAGCTCGCGCGACAGGTGAGCAGCGCGAAGCCGGGCGGGAAGTGGCCGCGCAGACGCGCGCCGATGAGCTTGTCGAGGGCGTTGTGACGGCCGATGTCTTCGCGCACGGCGACGATCGCGCCGTCCAGTCCCACCCACGCCGCGGCGTGCACGCCGCCCGTCTCGCGGTTCAGAGGCTGATGCGCGTGGAGCGCCTGCGCGGCCCGCGCAATCGCGGCGCGCCCGATGGTCAGACCGCGCGGCACCGGCGGCGGCACGCTGAGCGCGTCCTCGATCATGGTCTTGCCGCAGATCCCGCAGCCGGCGCGGCCGGGCAGGCTGCGGACCGGCGCGTCCGCCCGACGCGGCGCGCGCAGCGGCAGGCAGAGATCGAGTTCGATGCCCTCGTCCAGCGCGCGGGTCTCGACCAGCAGCAGATCCTGCGACCGCTCGATCAGGCCTTCGGTCAAGGCGAAGCCGAGCGCGAAGTCTTCCAGATCGCAGGGCGACATCAGCATCACCGCGTGCGGCTCGCCGTTCAGCTGCACCGCGACCGGCGTCTCCTCCGCGACCCGATCGACCAGCGTCTCGCGGCGACCGTCGCGCCAGCGCGTGACCGCGACGTCCGCCACCGGCGCCGGCAGTTCGGCCGCCGGCGGCGTGGGCTCAGCGGGCGAGGGTTTCGCGCTCATCGAGGAGTTTCTGCTGCTCGGCGCTGAAGCGCCGATAGCGTTCCTGCCAGGCGGACGGGTGGGAGACCTTGATCACCTGCACGGCGGTCACCTTGTACTCGGGGCAATTGGTCGCCCAGTCGGAGTGTTCGGTGGTGATCACGTTCGCGCCCGACTCGGGGAAGTGGAAGGTGGTGTAGACCACGCCTGGCTGCACCGCTTCGCTGACCCGCGCGCGCAGCACCGTCTCGCCGCTGCGGCTCTTGATGCCGCACCAGTCGCCGTCCTGGATGCCACGCATCTCGGCATCGTGCGGATGGATCTCCAGGCGATCCTCGGCATGCCACAGCGAGTTCTGCGTGCGCCGGGTCTGCGCGCCGACGTTGTACTGCGAGAGGATGCGCCCGGTGGTCAGGATCAGCGGGAACTTGTCGTTGGCGCGTTCGCGACTCGGCACGAAGGGCGTCAGCATGAAGCGGCCGAGACCACGGGTGAACTCGACCTCGTGCATGGTCGGCGTGCCGGCCGGTGACTCGTCGTTGCACGGCCACTGGATGCTGCCGAGCGCGTCGAGCCTGGCGTAGCTGACGCCGGTGAAGCTCGGAGTGAGCCGCGCGATCTCGTCCATGATCTGCGACGGGTGGGTGTAGTGCATGGGGAAGCCGAGCGCGTTGGACAAGTCCACCGTCACCTCCCAGTCGGCCTTGCCGCCGAGAGGCGGCATCACCTTGCGCACCCGCGAAATGCGCCGCTCGGCGTTGGTGAAGGTGCCGTCCTTCTCCAGGAACGACGAGCCCGGAAAGAAGATGTGGGCGAACTTGGCGGTCTCGTTCAGGAACAAGTCCTGCACGATCACGCACTCCATCGCCTCCAGCGCCGCGGTCACGTGCTGGGTATCGGGATCGGATTGGGCGATGTCCTCGCCCTGCACGTAGAGCGCCTTGAAGCTGCCGTCCAGCGCGGCCTCGAACATGTTCGGAATGCGCAGGCCCGGCTCGGCGTCGAGGTGCACGCCCCAGGCGGCCTCGAACAGGATGCGCGTGGCGTCGTCGCTGACATGCCGATAGCCCGGGAACTCGTGCGGAAAGGAGCCCATGTCGCAGGAGCCCTGCACGTTGTTCTGGCCGCGCAGCGGATTCACGCCCACGCCTTCGCGGCCCAGGTTGCCGGTCGCGAGCGCGAGGTTGGCGATGCCCATCACCGTGGTCGAGCCCTGGCTGTGCTCGGTGACGCCGAGGCCGTAGTAGATGGCGGCATTGCCGCCGGTCGCATACAGCCGCGCGCAGGCCCGCACCTCGGCCGCCGGCACGCCGGTGATCGCTTCGCTCGCTTCCGGCGAGTGCTGCGGCTCGGCGATGAACCTGCGCCACTTCTCGAAGGCCGGCTGTTCACAGCGCGCAGCGACGAACGCGTGATCGACCAGGTCTTCGGTGACGATCACGTGCGCGATGGCGTTCACCAGCGCGACGTTGGTGCCCGGCTTCAGCTTCAGATGATGGGCGGCGGCGACGTGCGGCATGCGCACCAGATCGATGCCGCGCGGGTCGATGACGATGAGCTTCGCGCCCTGGCGCAGGCGCTGGATCATGCGCGAGGCGAACACCGGGTGGCCGTCGGTGGGATTGGCGCCCATCACCACGATCACATCGGCATGCCGCACGGAGTCGAAGGCCTGGGTGCCGGCCGATTCGCCGAGCGTCTGCTTCAGACCGTAGCCGGTCGGCGAATGGCAGACTCGCGCGCAGGTATCGACATTGTTGTTACCGAAGCCGGCGCGCACCAGCTTCTGGACGAGATAGGTCTCTTCATTGGTGCAGCGCGAGGAAGTGATGCCGCCGACCGCGCCCTTGCCGTACTGCGCTTGGATGCGCTTGATCTCGCTCGCGGCATGCGCGATGGCCTCGTCCCAGGACACTTCCCGCCACGGCTCGTGAATGGACGCGCGCACCATGGGCGAGGTGATGCGATCCGGGTGCGTCGCGTAGCCGAAGGCGAAGCGCCCCTTCACACAGGAATGACCGCGGTTCGCCTGGCCGTCCTGGGCCGGCACCATGCGGACGACCTCGGCGCCTTTCATCTCCGCGCGGAACGAGCAGCCGACGCCGCAGTAGGCGCAGGTGGTGACCACGCTGTGCTCGGGCTGGCCGCGATTGATGATCGCCTTCTCGGTCAGGGTGGCGGTCGGGCAGGCCTGCACGCAGGCGCCGCAGGACACGCAGTCGGACTCGAGGAAGCTCTGCTCGACGCCGGCGCTCACGTGGGAATCGAAACCACGCCCGCCGATGGTCAGCGCGAAGGTGCCCTGCACGTCGGCGCAGGCGCGCACGCAGCGCGAGCAGACGATGCACTTGGAGGCATCGAAGGTGAAATAGGGATTGCTCTCGTCCTTCGGCTTGTCGCAGTGGTTCTCGCCCGCGTAGCCGTAGCGCACCTCGCGCAGGCCGACCGCGCCCGCCATGTCCTGCAGTTCGCAGTGGCCGTTGGCCGGACAGGTCAGACAGTCGAGCGGGTGGTCGGAGATGTAGAGCTCCATGACATTCCGGCGCAGATCCGCCAGGCGATCGTTCTGCGTCGTCACCCGCATGCCGGCCGCCACCGGCGTGGTGCAGGACGCCGGCGTGCCGCGCATGCCTTCCACCTGCACCAGGCACAGGCGACAGGAGCCGAAGGGGTCGAGGCTGTCGGTCGCACACAGCTTGGGGATGGCGATGCCGGCCTCGGCCGCCGCGCGCATCACCGAGGTGCCGGCCGGCACCGTGACGCTGTGGCCGTCGATGGTCAGCGTGACCCGCTCCGCCGTGGCGGATGCCGGGGTGCCCAGATCGCATTCTTGCTTGGATCGCATGGCTTCAAGCTCCGTCTGCGTTCAGGCCGCGTCGCGGCTCGCGCGCAGGAAATCGTCGGGGAAATGTTCCAGGGCGGAGAGCACCGGAAAGGGCGCCATGCCGCCCAGCGCGCACAGCGACGCGCTGATCATGGTGTCGCACAGTTCGCGCAGCGTGGCGAGATTGCGCGCCACGTTCTCTCCGGCAACGATGCGTTCGATGAGTTCCCGCCCGCGCACCGCGCCGATGCGACAGGGCGTGCACTTGCCGCAGGACTCGTGCGCGCAGAATTCCATGGCGAATCTCGCCATCGCCGCCATGTCGACGGTGTCATCGAACACCACCACGCCGCCGTGGCCGAGCATGGCCTGGCGCGCGGCGAAGGCCTCGTAGTCGAGCGGCGTGTCGAAGTGCGCGAGCGGCAGGTAGGCGCCGAGCGGCCCGCCGACCTGCGCGGTGCGCACCGGCCGACCGCTGGCCGTGCCGCCACCGAAGTCGAAGATCAGTTCACCGAGGGTGAGGCCGAAGGCCTTCTCCACCAGTCCGCCGCGCTTGATGTTGCCGGCCAGTTGGAACGGCTGGGTGCCGCGCGAGCGACCGCGCCCGAACTCGGAGTAATACTGCGCGCCGCGATCGAGGATCAGCGGCACGGCGCCCAAGGACAGTACGTTGTTGATCACCGTCGGCTGCTGGAACAGGCCCTTGTGCGCCGGCAGCGGCGGCTTGTAGCGCACCTGGCCGCGTTTGCCTTCGAGGCTCTCGAGCAGCGAGGTCTCCTCGCCGCAGATGTAGGCGCCGGCGCCGCGCCGCACTTCGAGATGGAAACGCCGGCCGCTGCCGAGGATGTCGTCGCCGAGGTAGCCGGCGGTGGTGGCCGCGGCGATGGCGGCATTGAGCGCGCGCTCCGCGTGGGGATACTCGCTGCGCAGGTAGATGTAGCCCCGGGTCGCGCCGACGGCGAGGCCGGCGATGGTCATGCCTTCCGCGAGCAGCAGCGGATCGCCCTCCATCAGCATGCGATCGGCGAAGGTGCCGGAGTCGCCCTCGTCCGCGTTGCACACGATGTATTTCTGCGTGGCCTGCGTATCGGCCACGGTCTTCCACTTGATGCCGGTGGGAAACGCCGCGCCGCCGCGACCGCGCAGGCCGCTGTCGGTGACCGCCTGGACGATGGCGGCGGGGTCGAGGTCGAGCGCGCGCCTGAGCCCGGCGAAACCGCCATGGGCCACGAAGTCCTCGACCGACAGCGGGTCGATCACGCCCACGCGGGCGAAGGTGAGACGTTCCTGGGCGCGGAGATACTCCAGGTCTTCGGTCGGACCGAGCGCGAGCGGATGCGCGCCGCCGGTGAGCATGCCCGCGTCGAACAGCGCGGCGACGTCGCGTACCTGCACCGGGCCATAGGCAAGGCGCCGACCGCCGACCTCGACCTCCACCAGCGGCTCGAGCCAGTACAACCCGCGCGAACCGTTGCGCACAAGCTGCACGTCGAGACCACGACGCGCGGCTTCCGCGCGCACTGCTGCCGCCACGCGCTCGGCGCCGACGGCGAGCGAAAGCGCGTCGACGGGAACGAAGACCTTTACCGCGCTCACGGCCGCGACTCCAGCTCGCCCAGCAGTTCATCCAGACGCGCCGCGTCGAGGCGCGCGTGCAACTCGCCGTCCAGCATCGCCGCCGGCGCGCAGGCGCAGGCGCCGAAACAGTAGGCGGGCTCGAGCATGAGATCGCGCGCGAGGTCGCGATCACCAGCGTCGAGATTGAGCGTGCGCCGCAGCGCGGCTTCCAGCGTTGCGCCGCCCATGGCCTGGCAGGCCTCGGCGCGGCACAGGCGCAGCACGTGGCGCGCGCGCGGCTCGGTGTGGAAATCGTGGTAGAAGCTCACCACGCCGTGGACGTCGGCGCGGGACAGGTTCAGACGTGCGGCAATGAGGTCGATGGACTCGGGGGGCACGTAGCCCAGCGCGTCCTGTATCGCGTGCAGTACCGGCAGCAGGGCCCCAGGCGCGTCAGCATGCTCGGCTAGTGCGCGGGTGATGGCCTGACGCCGTTCCGATTCGGAAACGGTCATGCAGTTCTCCTGGCCTCGTCGACGCCCGCGCCGTCCGACGAAGTGAGACTCGAGGTCTCGCTGGATGAAATCGAAGAAGACCCACGCGCCATCCGCGGTGCGCGGCGCGCGAGGGCCCTTCTTATCTATCGGCTATCATAGCACGCGACTCCAGGCGCGACAGGCGTGACGCGCCATACGCCCACGCATGTCGCGCCGCGTCACGGCCGCTCGAAGATCGCCGCCAGCCCCTGGCCACCGCCGACGCACATGGTCTCGAGACCGTAGCGCCCCTTGCGGCGCGCGAGTTCGTGCAGCAGCGTCGCGAGAATACGCACGCCGGTCGCGCCTATCGGATGGCCGAGCGAGATGCCAGAGCCGTTGACGTTCAGCCGCGACGGGTCGTGCCAGTCCCAGCCCTTCAACACCGCGAGCACCTGCATGGCGAAGGCCTCGTTCAGTTCGACCAGGTCGAAGTCGTCGAAGCCGAGGCCCGTGCGTGCTCTGAGCTTGGCCACCGCCGGCACCGGGCCGATGCCCATGCAGCCGGGTTCGCAGCCGGCCGAGGCCCAGCTGTGCAGGAAGGCCATCGGCTCCAGGCCGAGTTCGGCGAGCTTGTCCTCCGCTACCACCAGGCAGGCGGCCGCCGCATCATTCTGCTGGCTCGCGTTGCCGGCGGTCACGGTGCCGTTCTTCAGCACCGGCTTCAGTTTCGCGAGCGATTCCAGCGTGGTGTCGGGGCGTATGCCCTCGTCCTTCGCGAACGTCACGGTCGCGCCCTTGGCGGCCGGCACGTCCAGCGCGATCACCTCGTCGGCGAAGCGGCCCTCGGCCCAGGCCGCGGCCGCCTTGCGATGGCTCTCGACGGCGAAGGCGTCGGCCTCCTCGCGCGTGATGCCGTACTGTTTGCCGAGATTCTCCGCGGTCTCCGGCATGCCGGAGATGTAGCCGAAGCGCTCCTCGGGCTGCGAGCGCTCGCGGCCGCGCTGCAGCCGGTCGTGCATGGTCACCGAGCCCGCGCGCGATCCCCAGCGCAGGTCGGTGGTGTAGTACTCGATGTTGCTCATGCTCTCGACGCCGCCGGCCAGCACCACGTCCGCGGCGCCGGTCTGCACGATCATCGCCGCATCGATCACCGCCTGCAGGCCGGAGCCGCAGCGCCGGTCGACGGTGTAGCCGGCGATCTCGATGGGCAGGCCGGCGGCCAGCAGCGCGTAGCGCGCAATGCAGGGCGCCTCGCTGGAGGCATAGGACTGCGCGACCACCGCTTCGTCGATGCGCGCGGGATCGATGCCACTGCGCTGCACCACCGCCTGGATGACGGTGGCCGCGAGCTTGTCGGCGGTGAGCGGACGCAGGGTTCCGCCGAATCCACCGACGCCGGTACGGAGCGGGCTGACTATGGCTGCACGACGCATGTGAAAGGGTCCTCTGGCTGATGACTTGTCTTGATGTCGGGACTGGCGACGCATCGGGCTCAGCTGCGGCGATCGTCCTCCGCCCGCCACGGCGGGCTGACGACGGCGATGAAACGCAGCCGCGCGGCGCCGATGTTGTCGATCCACTGCTCGGCTTCGGCCGGGATCACCACCGCGTCGCCCGGGCCGAGTTCGCGCGTCTCGTCATCCAGGTGCATGCGGCCGCGGCCGTCGAGGATGAAATAGATCTCGGTCTGGCGCAGGCGGTGGCGATAGCTCGACTCGCCCACCTCGACTTCGGCAACGGCGAAGGAATAGGGCAGCTCGAGCGGGTCGTTGCGCGGATGCAGGAGTTCGAAGATGCGGCAGCCGTCGTTGGCCAGGAGCGCGGGGCAGTCGGCGAGCGATTTGACGAACATGGCGGGCTCCTGGCGTGAAGCCCTGCATTCTAGCGCCGGGGGACGCAGGCGAACCTGCGTCCCCCGGGCCGCCGACACTCAGGCCGCGATGCCGCGCAGCACCCGGTCGAGACAGTCCACCGCTTCGTCGATTTCCTCGCGGGTCACGGTCAGGGCCGGCATGAAGCGCAGCAGGTGCGGTCGCGGCGCGTTCAGCAGCAGGCCCGCCTCGCGCGCCCGCGTCACCACCTCGGGCCCGATGTCGCGCTTCAGATCAAGCGCCAGCAGGAGCCCCCGACCGCGCACCTCGCCGAGCACGTGGGTCGCGGCCAGGCGCTCGAGGCGCGCGCGCAGGTAGACGGACTGCGCGCGCACCGCGACCAGGAAGGCGGGTGTGTCGATGCGCTCCAGCACGGCCATGCCGACCGCCGCCATCAGCGGATTGCCGTTGAAAGTGCCACCCTGCTCGCCCGGCGCGAAGCAGCTCGCCTCGCCGGTCGCGAGCAGCGCGGCCAGCGGCACGCCGCCGCCGAGGCCCTTGCCGAGCGTCATCACGTCCGGCCGCACGCCGGCGTGCTCGCAGGCGAAGAGCCGTCCGGTACGGCCCATGCCGGTCTGGATCTCGTCGGCGATCAAGAGCAGCCCGTGCTCGCGGGTCAGCGCGCGCAGCTTGCGCAGGAAATCATCCGTGGCCGGGACCACGCCCGCCTCACCTTGGACCGGCTCGATCATGACCGCGGCCGTGCGCGGCGAAATCAGCGCGGCGACCGACTTCAGATCGTTCAGCCGCGCCTTGGGAAAGCCTGCCACCTTGGGCTCGAACATGGCTTCGAACTCCGGCTTGCCGGAGGCCGACATGGTCGCGAGCGTGCGGCCGTGGAACGCGCCCTCGAAGGTGATGATCTCGTGCGCGCCATCGCGATGGAGGGTCCCCCACTTGCGCGCGAGCTTGATCGCGCCCTCGTTGGCCTCGGCCCCGCTGTTGGCGAAGAACACGTGATCCATGCCGGCGGCACGGGTCAGTGCGTGGGCGTAGAGCACCGCCGGCAGGCTGTGGAACGCCGGGCTGCAGTTGACCAGGGTGCGGCTCTGCGTGTCCAGCGCGCGCGAGATCTCCTCGGGGCAGTGGCCGAGCGCGTTCACCGCCCAGCCCTGCACGAAGTCCAGGTAGGCGCGCTCCTCGTGGTCCCACACCCAACTGCCGCGGCCGCGCACGAAAGCCAGCGCCGGACGCGTCGCGACCGGCATGACGGACTGCATGGCGGTGAACATCTCGGTGACTGCTGCTTGCATCTCGACCTCCTCGTGCATGGCACTTGCAAGTTTTTCAGGCCCCAAAACGACGAAGGCCGCAGGGTTGCTGCGGCCTTCGTCGGTGAAATCAGTGTTGCTGATGGTCAACAGACGCGCCGAGCCCTCGCTCGCGGGGCGTGCATACGGCGACGGACTTTCAGCGTGTTGGCGATCATGGGGCGCGGAGGATGCCTGTGTAGGGGGAGCGTGTCAACGAGCAATGTCGTTTGGATGGCGGACTGGCACCCGACATTCCGTTGTAGGGCGGGTTTCAACCCGCCATGCACGGCCCTGGATTGAACACCGTGTTGGCCGATTGAAATCGGCCCTACAGCCGGAGAAATCTCCTCGCCGCCGCTTCGGTCGCGTCGCCCGCGCAGGTCTTGCTCGAGGCGAGGAAGCCGGCCAGGTTCTCCTGCTGGATGGCGTAGGGGTAATCCGTGCCGGCGAACACCTGGCCGGGCGCGAAGCTGCCGGCGAGGTGGTCGAGCCAGGCGGCGTCGTAGACCAGGCTGTCGAAGTAGCAGCGCGCGGCATAGGCGTGCGGCGCTTCGGGCAATACGCCGCCGAAGCCGCCGCTGGTCAGCCAGCCCTGGTGCAGGCGATGGGTGAGCGGAATGATCGCGCCGCCGCCGTGGCTGAAACCGATGCGCAAGGTCGGGTGACGGGCCAGCAGCCCCGAGCGAATGAGGGTGATCGCGGCAAGCCCGGTATCGAGCGGAAAGGCCGCGAAGGGCACGAGGTCCGGAAAACTCTGCAGCCGTTCCGCCCCGACGGGATGGAGCGCGTGCACGAACACCGCGAGCCCGAGCCGCGCGCATTCGGCGAAGAAGGCTTCGAAGCGCGCCTCGCCGGGAAACGCGCCGTTGATGTTGCTGCCGATCTGGACTCCGGCGAAACCGTCGGCGGCGAGGCGTTCGAGCTCACGCGTCGCGACATCGACGTCCTGCAGCGGCACCGTGCCGAGCCCATGGAAGCGCGCGGGCCGTGCCGCGACCATCTCGGCAATGACGTGATTCACGTAGCGCGCGAGCGAGAGGCCTTCGGCCGCGTCGAACCAGTAGGACAGGAGTTCCGGCATCGGCGACAGCGCCTGCGCCGCGATGCCATCCCTGTCCATGTCCTCGAGACGCCGCGCGACATTCCAGGAGCGCGCGTCCAGTTCGCGAAAGGCCTTGCCGGCGAATTCGATGACGCCGTGATCGGCGTCGCGCAGGCACATGCACGGCCAGCGCGACTGGCTCGTCGGTGCGGGCGGAAAGCTCGCCGGCACAACATGGGCATGGACGTCGATCAGCATGGCGTCGGCGTCACAGCATGGTGCTGCCGCCGTTGACGCTGATCACCTGGCCGGTGACGAAGCTCGCCTCGTCGCGGGCGAGGTAGGCGACCATCGAGGCGACCTCTTCCATCCGCCCCGGGCGACCCATGGGGATCACCGCGTTGAACTGCATGACCCAGGGGTCGTTCTTCGCCATCAGCTGCTCGACCATGGGAGTCGCCACCATGCAGGGCGCGACGGTGTTGACCGTGATGTTGTTCCGCGCGAACTCGCGCGCGAGCCCGGTGGTGAGCCCGTGCATGCCGCCCTTGGCGGCGTTGTAGGCGGCGTGTTCCGGCAGGCCGTTTCGCACCGAGTCGGCGCCGATGTTGATCACCCGCCCGCCGCCCTGCGCGAGCATCACCGGCAGCACGGCGTGACAGCACCACAGCACGGTCCACAGGTTGCGATCGATGGTCTGCTTGAGCGTCTCGGCGGTGTGCTGCAGGAACGGCCGGATGACGCCGCCACCCGCGTTGTTGACCAGGATGTCGATGCGCCCGAAGGCCGCCTGCGTCTCGGCCACCAGGCGCTGCACCGTCGCCTGCTCGCTCAGATCGCCGGAAAAGCCCAGCGCCTCACCGGGCAGCCCGGCGGCGACCGCGGCGCAGGTATCGGCGAGATCGGCCACGCACACCCGCGCGCCGTCGGCGGCAAGGCGTTCGGCGATGACGAGGCCGATGCCGCCCGCAGCGCCGGTGACGATGGCGGTCTTGCCAGCAAGATCAGGCATGGAAGGTCCTCACGGGGTGGCCACTTCGATGGGACCGCCGCGGCCGAACTCGGCTGTCGGCTTCGCGCCCCAGTAATCGATCGACTCCAAGGCCATCGGCAGACGGCGCGGCGCGCGCGGCGCGTCCTCGGGAAAGAGCTCCATACCGAAGCTGTACTCGAGCGTGAGGCCGTCCGGGTCGAGGAAGTACAGGAAGATCGATTCCGACGGCGGATGACGCCCCGGGCCGAACACCACCGGCACATCGAGCGCCTTGGCGCGGTACAGCGCGCGACCGATGTCGTCGATGTCGGTCACCATGAAATTCACGTGGTGCAGACGATTGGCGTCGGCATTGCTGAGACCGAAGGAGTGGTGCAAGGGGTTCGGAAAGCAGCGCATGAACGTCACCGCGCCATCGATGCGATCCGACACCCGGTAGTTCAGCGCCTCGATGAAGAACTTCTCGGTCTCGGCGTGGGTGCGGGTGCCGAGCACCACGTGGCCGAGCCGCACGATCTGCGTGACCGTGGGCGTAAAGGGCGTGGCCGCGGTCGCGAAGTCTTCCAGGTACTCGAAGGTCGCGCCGGTGTTGGGCTCGGTGATGCGGAATGCGCGCGCCATGCCGTGCGCCCCGCAGTAGTCTGCGTCCATGTCGCGCACCGCGAGACCGAGGCCACGCAGGTGATGGCGCAGCCGGTCGAGATCTTCCGGGGAAGCCATCTGCCAGCCGACCCGCTTCAGCCCCGCCTGCGGCGCCTCGCACAGCACGAGGTCATGATGGCGGGCACTGCAGCGGTAGAACCGCTCGCCGTCGATTTCGCCGGCCGGCATCAGGCCGAGCATGCCGGTGTAGAAAGGCTGCGAGCGCGCATGATCGGTGACGTTCAGCGCGACATAGGCGAGCCGTCGGTAGCGGAAGTCCAGGGCCATGGGGACGCCTCAGGGAATGATGCTGACCTTGCCCTGATCGCGGATGTCGTCCTGATCGAGGAAGGTCTTCTTGCACAGGATGCGCAGTTCGCCGTCGACCCGCGTCATCTCGTACAGATGGTGGCCGAAGAAGGTGTCGGTCACGCCGAGCTTGCTGCGCCACGTGACGAAATTCGAGGTCAGCGTGAAGCGCGCCGCGTCGCCTTCCACCACCCGCACGTTGCTGACCATGCGCCGGCAGCGCGAGCGCGGAAACTCGGCGTGGGCGGTGCGCTTCTTGAGACGCTTCACCCGCTCGCACAGGCGATGGTAGTCGTCGGCCACGTAGAACAAGGTGGTGCTCGGATCGGCATCGTCCTCGGCGCCGGCCGGCGGAATGAAGTAGCGCGCGCCCTCGACGAACAAGGCCAGCCACTCGTCCAGCCGCCAGGCGTCGAGCAAGGCGGCCTCACCGTAGAGGAAGTCCTCCAGTTCGTCGCGACTCGCGCCCACACTCGCCGCGTTCATGGCGTCGCCCTCGTCACGCGCTGGTGCCACTCGCGCCAGAAGGCGCGCATCTGCGCCTCGTCGTCCACCTGTGGCTCGTCGCTCAGGTAGCCCTTGGAGATATCGTTCCAGCCCTCGCCTCCCAGGCTGCCATAGCCACGCTGGCACAGCGCCAGCGCCTCGCAGTCGTCCGGCGTGGCGAAGCCGCCTGGCCCCAGGAACTCGAGGAAATTGAACAGGCGCAGTTCGCGCATGCGCGCCGACTCGCCGCGCGGCGCCAGCGCCCAGGCGTTCACCACCTGGCGGTCCGGCGCGGTCGGATAGAAGGTGCGCAAGGTCACGGCCATGATGTCGTTCACGACCAGGTTGGGAAAGATGAGCAGGTTGCGGTTGGTGGTGGCCATGCGCTCGGCGCGCTCGGGTCCGAAGCGTTCCACCAGCCGCGCCTTGGTGGCCGCCACTTCGCGCTCGGCATCCTCGCCCCAGGCCGGCACGCTCTGCGCGATGGGCCGGCCCCAGGGCGCGGTGTACTGCACCACGGCGTGTCCGTTGCCGAGATCGAAGGCCTGGCCCTTGATAGCTATCTCGACCAGCGCGCCGGGCTTGGACTTCACGTAGTCGAAGTAGCTGACATGCGTCGGCAGGCCGTGATAGCCGTCGAAGCTGTTCTCGCACAAGAGCTTCCAGTTGGCTTCGAAGCCGTACTCCTGGGTGCCGCCGACGATCTCCATGCCCGCCTCGCCCTGGTCCAGCACGAGATCGAGATACTCGCGCGCGCCGCCGAGGTAGGTGGGCAGGTCCACGCCTTCGGCCTTGAAGTGCACGAACCACAGGCCGCGATACTGCGCGAGCCGCGGCACCGGCACGAGGTCGTGCAGACCGCCGGCGCGCGTGCCGGCGCCATAGGCCTCGTCCCCTGGGCGGTTGACCAGGCGACCTTCCAGGTCGAAAGCCCAGGAATGGTAGAAGCAGCGGAACATCGCGCCGTTGCCGGCGCGCTCGCGACACACCAGCGCGCCGCGATGCGGGCAAGTGTTGAAGAAGCAACGCGCTTGGCCGTCTTTGCCGCGGACGAACAAGAGGTCGCGGCCCGCGACCCGGCGCGCGAGGAAGTCGCCGTTGCCAGCCAGTTCGGACTCGTGGGCGAGATACAGCCAGGCGTCGTCGAAGATGGCCTGCCGCTCTCGGACCAGTACTTCGTCGCAGGTAAAAGCGCGGCGCGCGACGCGGAACAGGCCGCGCTCGCGATCGTCCTCGAGCAGGGCCGGCGCTGGACTGACGGACATGGTGGCTGCCCTCATGGCGAATTCAGAAACCGTGCAGTTGGTTTGTTTTTGCAAGCTACAGGTTGCCAGGCGCAAAGTAAACCCTGAAAACCCGGCACTTCGGGCGATGACTGGACCTTCACCGACCGGTTACACTGTTTTTACTACTACGCCGCCAGCCGATGTCGACCACCGCCACACCCGTCCGCATTCCCCAGGCCGAACGCTCGGCGCGCATGCAGCGCCGCCTGGCGGAGGCCGCCTTCGAAGTGATCCGGGACGGCGGCTACGTGCACTTCCGCACCGCCGCCGTGGCGCGCGCGGCCGGCGTGTCGCAGGGCGCGCAGCTCCACCATTATCCGACCAAGAACGCGCTGGCCGAGGCCGCCATCGACTACGCCTGGTCGCGCGCGACGGACGAGTCGCTCGCACGCATCGCGCGCTTCCAGGCAGGCGACGACGCCATCGCCGCGCTGATGGCCGACAGCGAGGCCTTCTTCTTCTCGGACTACTTTCGCGTCGCGCTCGACATCCTGATGGCGGGCGGCGGAGACGAAGCGCTGCGCGACGCGCTGGTGGCGAGCACGCTCGAGCATCGCAATCGCGTGGAGCGGTTGTGGCTGGAGAAGCTCGTCGAAGAAGGTTGGGCGCTCGGCGACGCCGAGGACGTGCTCGCGCTGACCATGAGCCTGGCCCGCGGCTTCGCCGTGCGCGCGCTGGTCGAGCCGAGGCGCGAGCGCTTTCGTCGCCTGTGCGCGCGCTGGGTCGCGATAGTCGGGGCCGCGGGTCTCGGTCCGCAGCGCAGCGCGCGCAAAGCGCGTCGCGCGCGGCGCGAGGCCTGAAGCGCGCGCGCATCCGTGGCGCTCGCCACGATTCATCACAGCTCGCGGCCAGGGCCGCATGGGGAGACGAGATGGGACTCAGCTTCGCGGAGATCAAGGCGGCCTACGAGCGCGAACAGGCGCAGGCGGGCAAGGTGTGGAACAAGGAGCAGATTCCGCTCGCCTGGGATCTCATCACCCCCGAGTGGCTGACCGACACGCTGATCGGCGCGGGCAAGGCCGAGCAGGTCGTCGGCTACCGGCTCGACGAGCAGGACGAAGGCACTGCCAGCAGGCGACGCATCTTCCTCGAGTACAACGCGGCCGGCCGGGCCGCCGGGCTGCCGGCCACGGTGTTCGGCAAGTCGACCCAGCATCTGGAGAACCGCTTCATCATCGGCATGAACGGCGGCATCGAGGCCGAGGTCACGTTCTACCAGGCGGTGCGGCCCAGGCTCGACATCGAGGCGCCGCGCGCGCTGCACGCGCGCTTCGATGCGAGTTCGCTCAATTCCATCATCCTCCTGCACGACATGCGGGACGAAGTGACCTTCTGCCCCTACGACCAGCCCATGACGCTGGACCTCGCCAGGAGCCAGATGCGGGTGCTGGCGACGCTGCACGCGGCCTACTACCAGAGCCCCGAACTCGCCACCACGCTCGCACCCTGGAACGACTGGGAGGTGTACTTCGCCATCACCGCCAAGGAGGCCGGCTTCGAGCAGGCCTGCCAGCGCGGCTTCGCCGAGGCGCGCGACGTGGTGCCGCCGGCGCTGTTCGCCCACGAGGCCGAGATCTGGCCGGCGACGGTCGAGGCCATCGCGCTGCACTCGCGCCTGCCGCGCATGCTGGTGCACTCCGACGTGCATCTGAAGAACTGGTACGTGGCGGCGCCGGATCGCATGGGCCTCACCGACTGGCAGTGCTCGTGCAAGGGCCACTGGAGTCGCGACCTGTCCTACTGCATCTCGACCGCGTTGACCGTCGAACAGCGGCGCGCCTGGGAGAAGGAGTTGCTCACTTATTACCTGGAGTTGATGCACGCCAAGGGCGTGCCGGCCATCGCCTTCGATGACGCCTGGCTCGCCTACCGCGCGCAGATGTTTCCCGCGCTCGCCTGGTGGACCGGCACCTTGGGCCAGCCGCCAGAGGCGCCGGCCATGCAGCCGCGCGCCGCGAGCCTGACCTTCATCGAGCGCATGGCCAACGCGGTGCACGACCTCGACTCGCTGCGCGCGGTGCGCGACGCCCAGGCGCGCTTCTGAACCGGCTATGCCCTGGTTCGACAAGGATCGGCCGTCGGCGGACGCCATCGCGAGGCTCCGCGCGCGCTTTGCCTGCGAGCCGGAGATCGACCGCATCCTGACGCGCAAGCTCGAGCAGCGCGCGGGACCGGGCTATCGGCGTCACAGCCTCGCCGAACTGGTGAGCGCCACCGCGGCACTGATCGGCGCGCGTCACGGCGCGGACTGTCACATCAGCGACGCGCGCTGGCTGACCGGTGGCGTCTCCAAGCTGCAGGTGGCTTTCACTCTCCACTGGACCCCGCCCGAGGGCACGCCTACGCGCACGCCGATGGTGCTGCGCATGGAGTCGGCCGAATCGCTGGTCGAGACCAGCCGCGTGCGCGAGTTCGAACTCCTGCGCGCCATGCAGGACGTGGTTCCCGTGCCGCCGGTGTACTGGCTGGACGCGAGCGGCGAACACCTGCCCTACCCGGCCATCGTCTACGGCTTCATGCCGGGCGTGACCAAGCCGCGCGACGCCACCAGCCAGGCGAGCGGCATGGGCACGCGCCTCGGCGCGCGCTGGCGCGACGCGCTCGGGCCGCAGTTCCTCGCCACGCTCGCGCGCATCCACGGCCATGCCCCCGCGCCGGACGCGCTGCCGAGCTTCGTGCGGCCGGCGGCCGGCACGATGGCGCTCGATCTCGATCTCGATCACTGGGAGCGCGTGTGGGAGGAGGACGCCGACGAAGACGTGCCGCTGATGCGCTTCGCGATGGCCTGGCTGCGCGCGCATCGCCCCGCCTGCGCGCGCCCGGTGCTGCTGCACGGCGACTATCGCATGGGCAATTTTCTCTTCACCGAAGAGGACGCGCGCATCACCGCGATCCTCGACTGGGAGATGGCGCGCTTCGGCGATCACCATTTCGATCTCGCCTGGGTCAGTCACCCGGCCTACGGCGCGCTGGCCGAGGACGGCCACACGCGCCTGGTGGCCGGGCTCATGCCCCAGGCGGAGTTCTTCGCGCGCTACGAGGCGCTCACCGGCCTCGCCGTCGATGCGCGGCGGCTGCACTACTACCGCGTGCTGGCCGGCTACGTGCAGGGCACGCTCGCGCTCGCCTGCGCGTGGCGCGCGGCGCGCAACGCCAAGACCCACCAGGACGCGCTGGCCGCGTGGATCGTCGGCATCGGTCCGCGCCTGCTCGCCGAACTGCGCGACCTGCTGGACGCCGCCTGAGGAGCACACGATGCAATTGCGTGACGATCTCTGCCTGGACAGCGCCGTGCGTACGCTCGCCGACATCGTGCGGCCGGCGGTGGATGCCGATGACGTGCACGCGCGGGAACAGCTGGAAGTGGTCATCGGGCTGCTGTCGCTGATGCGCGAGCGGCAGGCGCTCGCCTGGCGCTACGACCTCGACGAACTCGCGCGCCTGCTGGCGTTCAGTAGAGCGCTCGCCGCGCTCGATGCGCGCGGCGCCGACGGTGCGCTGCAGACCCTTGCCACGATGGGCGCCGAGGTCCTCGACCGCGCGCAGACCGGGCCCGATGAAGTGCGCCAGGCCTCGCGCGCGCTCCGCGAGGCGAGCGGCGCGCTGGCGGCGGCGCTCTACGCGGAAGGCGAGCCTGAGTTGCGCGCGCGCGTGCAGCGCCTGGTGCTGGACAATGCCGCCGAACAGCTCACCCGCGAACGTGCCTGGTTCGCGCCGCAGGGCTGGGAACTCGATCCCGCCGCCCTGCCGCCCATCGACGCGCTGCTGAAGTGAGCCCGCTCAGAAGCCGATGTGCGCGCCGCCGTCGATGGAGAGATGCTGGCCGGTGATGTAGCTCGCGCCGTCGGACAGCAGGAAGCAGCACGGCGTCGCCACTTCGTCCGGCTGCGCGATGCGCGCCATCGGAATGCCGGCCATGGTGCGCTCGATGAACTTGGGGCCGCGGATGACTTCGGTCATCGGCGTCTCCACCGCGCCGAAACATACGCTGTTCACGCAGATGCCCAGGCGCGCCCACTCGCGCGCCGCGCTCATGGTGATGCCGAGCACGCCGGCCTTGGCCGCGCCGTAGTTGATCTGCCCGATGGTCCCCCGCCGGCCGGCGATGGACGACACGTTGACGATGCGTCGCGGCGCCGTGTCGCCCGCCTCGCAGCGCTCCAGCATGTGCCGCCCCACCGCCTGCAGGCAGTTGAACACGCCCGACAGGTTGACATCGATCACCGCCTGCCAGTCGGCCAGCGACATCTTGTGGATCATCGCCGTGCGGATGATACCGGCGTTGTTGAACAGACCGTTGACGTCGCCGTGACGCGCGACCACGTCGGCCACCATCTGCTGCACGAAGCCCGGATCCGCCACGCTGCCGACGTGCACGCTGTGCGCCGCGCCGAGCTCGGCGGCAGTGGCCCTCACGCCGTCGCCGTTCAGGTCGACCAGCGCGAGCGTCGCGCCGAGCGCCGCGGCCTTGCGCGCCACGCCCTGGCCGATGCCCTGGGCCGCGCCGGTGATGATGATGACGCGGCCGTTCAGGTTCATGGGATTCATCTTGGCTCTTCTCCTGCTCGAGTATCTGGGAGGGTGATCGTCAGGTTCGGTCGAAGAAATCCTGGAAGCGCGGCAGGCGCGGTCCGTCCGGATCGAGTCCGCTGGCGCGATGCCAGCTGCGCTCGCGCGGCGCGCGGCGCGCGTTGTAGCGCAGCACGGCGTCCAGCATCTCCGCTTGCAGCGGCGTCTCGCCCTCGCCGTCGGCGAGCGCCTGGTCGATCAATGCCTTCACCGCCTGCAGCGCTGCGCCGACCGTGGCGTAGTCGTCGCGCGCGACGCCGGCCGCCTGCGCGACAGCTTCGCTGAGCGCCGCGGCCACGACCGGATCTCGTACTTGTGACGCCAGCGCCACCGCGAGTGCCAGGCACTCGTCCAGGCTTTCCAATTCGTAGCGCAATGCGTAGGGCGACTGCTCGGCCAGCAGCGCGAGATGGCCCAGCGCCAGGTTCGCCTGGTCGCGTGCCATGCGTTGCTCGGGCGGCAGCGCCGGCAGGATGACCTCGGCGAGCGCCTTCATCACCGACTTCAGGCGGAGATCCGGATCGGGATTCATCGAGATACCTCTGTTCTGCCCGTGGTGATCCGCCGCGAGGGCACGGTGGTGAAGTGCGCGGGAACGGCGGCCTAGACGCGACGCACGTCGATGCTGGTCGGCACCGGCGTCGACAGCATGTCCAGCACCGGGCAATGGCCATTCACCACGCTGACCAGGCGGTCGATATCGGCCTGGCTGGCCGTGGAGCCGAGCGCGACCTTCACGCGCAGGCGCTGGAATCCCGGACGAATGGACTGGTCGACGGCAAAGAAGCCGCGGAAGTCGATGTCGCCCTCGACGGTCACCGCCACGCTGTCCAGCGCTATGCCGAGCGCGGTGGCGAAAGCCCGGTAGGTGATCTCCTGGCAGGTGCCGAGCGCGGCGAGAACCAGTTCCACCGGGGTCGGGCCGGCGTCGCTGCCGCCGATGCCGCGCGGCTCATCGACCGTCAGTGCGTGATCGCGAATGCTTACGGCCGAGCGGAAGCCTTCGCCGAGACGTGACGCGGATACAAAGGTGCGCTGCGCGGACGACGCATCGCGGCGGAACGACTCCGCGGTGGCCGTGATGGTGGCGGCGAGACTTTCGCTCATCTGCGTGGGCCCTGGAAGATTGGGGTGGGTAGGCATGGTCCGGCGCGTCGTGGCAGCGCGCAAGCCCCTTCACCGGGACGCGTGGCGTGCGTCGCGCAGCAGTTCGCCGAGCTGGTCCATGAACACCGCCGAGCCGAAAGGCATCCAGGTCAGCACCAGGTCCTGGTGACTCTGCCCGCGCAGCGCCGCGCGGCTCGCGGTGGCGTTGTTGATGATGATGCACTTCCAGGCGTTCAGGATCTCGTAGTAGCGGATGGTGTCGAGATCGATCTCCACGCCGACGGCCTCGGCATAGGCCGCGAAGAACTCGTCGCGTGGCAGCAGGCCCGAGATCAGCAGCTCGCCGTCCTCGCGCGGCACGCCGAACAGGCGCTGCACGCTCCAAGCGAGATCCTCGTGAAAGTCGCCGAGGTGGGCGAGTTCCCAGTCCAGCACCGCGCTGAAAGCGCCGTCCGGCTCGGTGAACATGAAGTTGCCGATGCGGTAGTCGCCATGCACCACCACCGGTTGCGCGCAGACCGGCGCGTGCTCGCGCAGCCAACGCTCGACCAGCGTCACCAGCGGCTCGCGCTCGACGAGATCGTCACGCCAGACCCGCGACCACCAGTTCACCTGGCGCAGCGCCGCTTGCGTCGTGCCCGGCGCGGGCGCATCGAAATAGGAGAGTTCGTGACGACGCCAGTCGAGCCCGTGGATGCGCGCGAGGTTGGCGACGAACTGCGGCGCGAGGCGCGCTGTCCAGTGCTCGAAACGAATGCCGACGCCGGTCACGGCCCTGGCCGCGACATCGCTGGGCGCGGTGACGCCGGCGACGAAGCGTGTGACGAGACCGGGCTGGCCGAGGTGTTCGCCGTCGGCATCGACCGCATGCAAGGGCGGCACCGGCACCACGCCGGCATAGGCCGCGAGCAGCTGCGCTTCACGCCCGCGGCAGGTCTCGACGATGCCCATCCAGGGGTCCATGCGCAGCACCAGGCGTTCCGGCGCGGCGCTCGCGGCGTGTTCGAGGGTGAAGACGAACTGCTCCTTCGAAGCGCCGCCGGTCATGCGCGCGAGCGCGCTGATGCGCACTTCGCGCAGCCCGCGCGCGGCATACAGGCGGGTGAGCTGGGCGGCGACCTGTTCGTCGCTGCGCGCGGCGTAGGGTCCCAGGTCGCGGCGCGCGAGCTTGCGCGCCAGCACGTGGGCGATGCGGGGCTCGAGGTCCGCGCGGTTCCAGGGGTCGACGCGCGGCGGCACGCCCGCCGCTCTAGAGCTTGCCGGCGGCACGCAGGCGCAGCACCGTGTCCCAGAACCAGCCTTCCTGCACCTCGCCGTAGCCCACGCGACCGCCGTCGTTCACGTAGCGGTTCAGCACGTTCGGCACGCCGCAGCAGCCGTAGGGCTCCCACAGTCCGGACGCGACGGGCGTGCCCGTCACCCGGTGGGTCACGCCCCGCTCGTCGGTCAGACTGACGTCGTAGCGCGTCCCCCACATGCCGTCGCGCTGCACGGTGACCTTGCCACCGGTGCAGCCATGCACCTGTCCGTCCTGCAATACGAAGCCGTGGGCAAAAGTGTGCTGGGCATCGGCGGCGGCGGTGTAGTCCATCGACCAGATCGCATGCATGGCATAGTCCTCGCCGAAGATCGCGTGCTGCCACGCCATGGGCGCCAGTCCGCGTTCCGGCCGCACGCCCCAGGACCGGTCCATGCAGTCCACGTAATCGATGGCATGGCGCTCGCCGCGCACGACGAGCTCGCCGCGGATGCGTACCAGCTGATCGTAGTGCCCGCCATAGGCGGCGCCGAAGCCGGAGTGAGCGGTGCTTCCCGCCTGGCTCTTGCGCGTCACCGGGTCCATGCTCGCGTCGTGGATGTCGTAGGCCGGCATGATCGCGCGCGCATCCAGTTCGAAGCGCGTGTCGTCGACGCCGCTGTAGTGCAGGCGATAACGGTCTGGCCCTTCCTCGAGGTCGACCGACAAGCCGCTCGGCAGGGCGAACTTGCGGAAATCCGCAGGTGCCGGCAGCTGATGCTGGCTGTCGGAATAGAGCGCGTCGATACGCGCGCGGCCAAGGCCGCGATAGATCTTGATGTCGCTGGTGGTCACCCCGAGTCCCGGGCGCGCGAGCACGTAGGCGCTGCCGAACAGTCCCTGCTCCGGCACCGCGAAGGGTATGTAGAGAGTTTCCGCCCAGCTGTGCCGATTGCTGGCGTCGGTCAGCGCCGCCATGGCCTCGGGGTGATAGCGCATGTCCTGGTTGGTGATCATCGCAAGGGTCTCCAGTGGCGGCTCAGTCGAGCTCCTGGCGCGAGAGTCCGTGGCTCGCGTCGAGGAACTTGTCGAAGTGGATGTTGTTCGGGGCCACGCCCAGCTCGGCCAGCACCGGTAGGGCGGCGTCGATCATGGGCGGCGGGCCGCACAGGTAGGCTTCGGTATCGTGGGTCATGAGCGCCGCGGCGGCGGCCGCCACCTGCCCGGTGACGAGGCCGCGCGCACCCTGCCACTCGGCGTCGTCCTCGGCGGCGGACAGCACGGGCACGTAGCTGAAGCCGCCGTTCCAGCGCGCGGCGAGGGCGGAAATCCGTTCCTGCGCGTAGAGATCGGCCTGCGTGCGCGCGCCGAACAGCAGCACGCAGTTGCGCCCGACGTTCCTCGCGGCGGCGGCGTCCAGCATTGACAAGAGCGGCGCGAGCCCGCTGCCGCCGGCGATGCAGATCATCGGCGCGCGACTCTCGCGCAGCCAGAAGTTGCCGGCCGGACCGTGGGCGCGCAGGGTCAGAGTATCCAGCTGGCCGGCGAACAGGAGCTCGGTGAGCTGGCCGTCGGGTACGCGGCGCACGTAGAGGTCGACCTGGCGCGCGCCCTCGGGCGGCGGCGCGGACGCGAAGGAATAGGCCCGCGCACCGAACACCGCGTCGGTGGCGAGTTGCACGTACTGCCCGCCGTCGAAGGCCATGGGCCGATCGAACTCGAGCGTGACCTGCTGGATGTCATGGGTGAGTGCGACGCGCTGGACGATGCGCGCGCTGTAATCGCCGGCCGGGTGCAGACGCTTGCTCTCGAAGCCCGGCACGTCCAGCACGACGTCGGTCTTGGCCGCGGCCTGGCAGGCGAGGACGACGTTGGAACGCAGTTCCTCGGCCGAGAGCACGTAGGCGAAATTGGTGATCTCGCGAATCTTGCCACTCTTCAGCCGACACTTGCACGAGCCGCAGGTACCGACCGTGCAGCTGTGCGGAAAAGCGATGCCCTGGGCGAGCGCCGCCTCGAGGATCGACTGACCACGTTCCACCGCGAAGCTGACGCCCGCCGGTTCGACGCTCACCTGTGCGACGCGCTGACCAAATAACGCGGTCCAGATCCCCATGCCTGCCCTCCCCGCGGGCCGCCTTGTTCAGTTTCCAGAAGCTACCATATAGTACGCATGTTTACGATTCGACCAACCCGCCGGCGCGCGTGCGCGTCCGGCGTCCGCGCGAGGTGGATTGAGGCACATGTGGGTCTATCGCGAAATTCGTACGCTGGGCGACTACGTGGACTACCACGCCGCGCGTCGCGGCAGCGGAACGGCGCTGGTATTCGGTGAGCACGTCACCACCTACGCCGAACTGGCGGGCGAGACCTGGCGGGTCGCGCGCGGGCTCGAGGCCGCCGGCGTACCGCGCGACGCGCGGGTGGTGTTTCTCGGCAAGAACTCCGACGACTTCTTCGTCGCCCTGTTCGGCACGGCCAAGCACGGCGGCTGCTTCTGCCCGCTCAACTGGCGCCTGTCGACGCCGGAACTCGCGCGCGTGCTGGCCGATTGCGCGCCGGCCTTCGCCTTCGTCGAGGCAGAGTACGCGGCGCAGTGGGAGACGCTCGGCGCCCAGGTGCCGACCGTGATAGTGGATCGCGCCCTGGGCGCGGACGACCCCTTTCGTCGCTGGCTGGCCGACCAGGACGACGCGCCGCTGCCGCCGGTGGTGATGGAAGCTGGCGCGATCCAGCTCTACACCTCGGGCACCACGGGCGATCCTAAAGGCGTGGTCATCAGTCACGACAACTTCAACCACATGCGACTGTGCGAGCATTTCGAGCCGGCCTACGAATGGCGGCCAGACGATCGCTTCCTGGTCGCGCTGCCCAATTTTCACCTGCTCGCCATCGGCATCTCGCTGCAGGCCGTGTACAACGGCATGGCGGTCTTGATCGAGCGCCTGTTCGACCCGGGCGCGGTGCTGCATTCGATAGCGACGCGCCGCCCGACGCTCACCGTGTTCGCACCCGCCATGCTGCAGATGCTGCTCGACCATGCGGACGCGGCGCGCACCGATTTCAGCTCACTGCGCCTCACCATGTACGCGGGTTCACCCATCTCGCTCGGGCTCATCAAGCGTTGCATCGCCGCCATGCCTTGCCAGTTCATGCAGTTCTACGGCGCGACGGAGACCTCGGGCGCGGTCACGCTGTTGCGCCCCGCCGAGCACGATCTCGAGCACGAGGACAAGCTCAAGGCCTGTGGACGCCCGCTGCCGCTCATTGATCTTCGCATCGTCGACGAGCAGGGCCGCGACGTGCCGGATGGCCAACCGGGCGAACTCTGGATCCGCTCGCCGGCGCTCGCCAGCGGCTACTGGAACAAGCCCGAGGTCACCGCCCAGGCGTTCGCGCAGGGCTGGTACAAGAGCGGCGACATCGCGATCCGTGACGCCGAGGGCCTGTACTACATCCATGATCGCCTGAAGGACATGATCGTCTCCGGCGGCGAGAACATCTATTCCACCGAGATCGAGTCGGTGATTTCCACCCATCCGGCGGTCGCCGCGGTGGCGGTGATAGGCGTGCCGGACGAGCGCTGGGGCGAAGCGGTCAAGGCCTGCGTGGTGCTGAAGCCGGGTATGAGCGCCGACGCCGAAGAACTGCTCGAGTACTGCCGGCCGCGTCTCGCGGGTTACAAGCTGCCGAAGACCATCGACTTCCACCCGGCCTTCCCCATGACGGGGTCCGGCAAGATCGCCAAGCGGGCGTTGCGGGCGCCCTACTGGAGCGGCGAGGATAGATCGGTCGCCTGAGCGCCATCGCATCGAGGAGTCTCCCGTGTCCGACAACAACGCCGTGCTCGCCCTGGTCTCGCGCTGGGCCGAGTACTACAACGACGACGTCACGCGCATGGTCGATGAATGCTACGCGCCGGACTGCCAGGTCGAGGCCATGGGCATGGCGAAGATCGACGGCCAGCGCGCGCTGCAGAAGGTGGAGGACGCGGTGCTGGCCAAGGCGCCGAAGCGGCGCCTCGAGATCCGGCAGGTGCACGTGGCCGGCGCGGTCGCCACGGTCGAGTGCGACCTCTTGAACCCCGACAGCGGCGCCGACTGGCGCCTGCCCTTCATCGCGGTGCTCACCGTGCGCGATGGGCGCGTGGTGAGCGACCACACCTACGCGGACTGGAGTCGCTGGCCGGGATGGTGAATACCGGCTAGAACACGACCGGCAGCACGAGGTGCTGCTGGTAGATGTAGTCGCGGTGGGCCTTCAGCCGTGGCGTCATCGCGCGCTCGATGTCCGGATCCGCATTGCGATAAGCCGGCCGGTAGCTGGTCGCCATCGGGCACAGCTCCGGCGGCATCGGCTCCAGCAGCGCGTAGAAGCACGCCGAGTAGATGTCCAGCGCGGTGAGCGCGTCGCCGAGATAGTAGCGGCTGCCGCGCGCCGCCTGGCGCGCGAGCTGCGCGTCGAGGTTGTGCAGGATGTCGATCATGCGCGCCTTGGCATTCGCCGCCGCGGCGGGCGAATAGCCGTACTTGCCGCCGAGGGTTTGCCAGAAGGCACGTTCCGGGCTCCCCTCGGGGGCGTTGGCGAGCGCCTGGTCGGTCAGCATCACGCGCTTGCTCCAGGCGAGTCCGTTCTCGCCGGCCAGTTCGTTGATGAGGCCGAACATGCGCACGCGCAGCTCGAAATCCTCTGGAATGAGCCGCGGCTCGGGATTCAGGCGCTCGGCGAGGTTCAGCTGATCTACCCATGACGAACGTGGCCGTTCGTCCTCCCACACCGCGACCGGCGCGCTCGACTGCGCGGTCCAGGCGATGAGCTCGCTATGACCGCCGTTGGCGCCGAAATCGGTCTCGACCGCGTCCTCGTTAGAGCAGCGCACGCAGGTATAGGGAATGCCCTTGACGTCGAACAGGCCTTTGCAGGACTCGCGCCACGGCCCGGGGATCGCGTAGGCACCGAGGATCAGCCTGAGCCCTCCTCTGCGGCGCGCCTCGGCGAGCGTGATGTAGTCCTGCGTGATGTCGTTGAAGCCGATCTCGCGAGTCATGTTGGAATCTCCCCGGTGGACGAGGAGATTGTAGGCGCCGTGCATGGCCGGTTGAAACCGGCCCTGCATGGGGATGCGATGCATCATTCCGCTGTTGGGCGCCGTGCGTGGCCGGTTGAAACCGGCCCTACACGGAGGCGCAATCCAGCATCTCCCTGTAGGGCGGGTTTCAACCCGCCATTCATTTCCAGGGCATTCGTCGAAGCGTCGGACTCAGCGGTAGAACTTCATGAAGTCCGGTTCGCGCTTCTCGTTCAGCGCCTTCACGCCTTCCTGCGACTCCTCGGTGTAGTAGTAGAGCCTGAGCGCCTGCATGGCGAGCTGGCCCATACCGCGGATGGACTCGGTGTCGGCGTTGAAGCTCTTCTTGGCGAGCGCGATGGCGGTCGGGCTGCGCTTGTTGATCTCATCGCACCAGCTCTGCACGGCCTCGTCGAGTTCGGCGTCCGGGTAGACGGCGTTGATGAGGCCCATCTCCAGCGCTTCCTTGGCGCTGTAGCGCTTGCACATGTACCAGATCTCGCGCGCCTTCTTCTCGCCGACCACGCGCGCCAGGTAGGCGGTGCCGAAGCCCGGGTCCACCGAACCCATCTTCGGACCGACCTGGCCGAAGATCGCGTTGTCGGAGGCGATGGTCATGTCGCACAGCGTGGCGAACACGTTGCCGCCGCCGATGGCATAGCCGCGCACCTTGGCGATGACGGGCTTCGGAATGTCGCGCAGCACGGAGTGGAATTCCTCCACCGGCATGCCGACCGCGCCACGCGCGTCGTTGTTGCCGTACTGCCCGCCGGCGTGATCGGACTGGTCACCGCCGGTGCAGAAGGCCTTGCCGCCCGCGCCGGTGAAGATGATCGAGCCGATGTCCTTGTCCCAGCCGGCGAGCTGGAAGGCGTCCAGCAGCTCGACGATGGTGCGCGG
>JBFWYG010000004.1:139075-141615 GCA_050186725.1 Gammaproteobacteria bacterium
CGTGATCGGACTGGTCACCGCCGGTGCAGAAGGCCTTGCCGCCCGCGCCGGTGAAGATGATCGAGCCGATGTCCTTGTCCCAGCCGGCGAGCTGGAAGGCGTCCAGCAGCTCGACGATGGTGCGCGGCCGAAAGGCGTTGTACTTGGCCGGGCGGTTGATGGTGATGGTCGCGGTGCGACCCTTTCGCTCGAGAATGATGTCCTGGTAGTCGCTCATGGCTTGCAGTCCCGTGTGTCGAATTCTTGAATCAGCCGATCATCGAATAGCCGCCGGAAACCGACAGCACCTGGCCGGTGACGTGACCGGCGGCCTCGGAGGCGAGGAACACCACCGCGCCGGCAACGTCCTCGGGGCGGCCCACCTTCTTCAGGGGCAGGCTCTTGGCGATCTGCGCGATCTGATCTGGCGTGAACATGCTGTCCTTGTTGACCCACATGCTGTTGGCGCCGACCTCGGCAGTCTGCTCGGGGATGGTCACGCCCGGGCACACCACGTTGCAGCGGATGCCGTTGCGGCCGTTCTCCTTGGCAATGGTCTTCATGAAGCTGTTGACCGCGGCCTTCATGCCGCCGTAGACCGCTTCGCGTGGCTCGCCCTGGCGGCTCGCGTCCGAGCTGATCGAGACGATGGCGCCCTTGTTGTTCGGCGCCATGATCTTGAGCGCCGTGTAGGTGCAGTTCAGCATGCCGACGAAATTGACGCGGATGATCTTCTCCCACAGGTCCGGGGTGGTCTGGGTGAAGAACATCAGCTTGTCCCAGCCGACGTTGTTGACCAGCACGTCGACCGTGCCGTAGGCGTCCACCGTCTGCTTGAACATCGCCTCGACCTGCGCCAGGTCGGTGACGTCGCAGGTCGCGACCTGTACCGCGGCGGCGCCGGCCTGGCGCGCCTCCTCGGCAACCACGGCGGCCTGCGCGGCGTCGATGTCTCCGAGCGTTATGTTCGCGCCCTCGCTGGCAAAGGCGAGCACGATGGCGCGCCCGATGTTCGAACCACCACCGGTGACGATGACGGCCTTGTTCTTGAGTCCCAGTTCCATGTTCTTTCCCCCTGTCGATGCGAGCTCGGCGCGTCCGTGAGCGGCCCGCCGGGCTTCAATGTAGGTCAGATCGGCACGCGCCGCGAGCCGGCGCGCTCAGATGGCGCGACTGATCAGCTCCTTCATGATTTCCGATGAGCCGCCGTAGATGCGCTGGATGCGCGTGTCCTTCCAGAGCCGCGCGATCTCGTATTCGTTCATATAGCCGTAGCCGCCGAACAGCTGCACGCAGGCGTCGGTCACCTCGGAGCGTAGCTCGGTGTGGAACAGCTTGGCGGACGCCGCCTGGTCGGTGCCGAGCTTACCCACCAGGAGCGCCGCGATGCAGGCATCGAGATGCGCCCAGCCGACCTGCAGCTTGGTGCGCAGATCGGCCAGCACGAAGCGCGTGTTCTGGAACTCCATCAGCGTGTGACCGAAGGCCTGGCGCTGCTTCACGTAGTCGACGGTCAGGTCATAGGCGCGCTGTGCGGCGGAATGGGCGGTGACTGCGATGGACATGCGCTCCTGCGGCAGCTCCTGCATCATCAGCACGAAGCCCTGGTTCTCCGCGCCGAGCAGGTAGTCGGCCGGCACGCGCAGATCGTCGAAGAAGATCTCGGCGACGTCCGAGGAATGCTGCCCGACCTTGTCGAGCTTGCGCCCCACCTTGTAGCCCGGCCTGTCGGTCTCGCAGAAGAAGAGCGAGATGCCCTTGGCGCCGGGCTCGGCGCCGGTGCGCGCGGCGATGACGGCGATGTCGGCCGTGACGCCGTTGGTGATGAAGGTCTTGGCGCCGTTGATGCGCCAGCCGTCGTCCTCGCGGACCGCGGTCGTGCGGATGGCCTTGAGATCCGACCCACCGCCCGGCTCGGTCATGCAGATGCAGGCGATGGCCGAACCCTCGACCATGCGCGGAATCCAGGTGCGGCGCAGGTCTTCCTGCGCGTACTTCAAGAGGTAGTGCGCGACGATGTCGGAATGCACGCCGAAGGCTGGCGTCGCCGAGCCGGTGTAGGAGGTCTCTTCCAGCACGATGGCGTTGGCGCGGAAATCGAGCCCCGCGCCGCCATGGGCCTCGGGCATGTCGGGACACAGGATGCCCTGCGCGCCGCAGGCGCGCCAGAAGTCCTTGTCGACCTGGCCCTGGGCCTCCCAGCGTGGAATGTTGGGCGTCAGCTCGTTGGCGAAGAAGCGCCGCACGGCCTCGCGGAACTGCTGGTGCTCGGGCTCGAACAGGGTGCGAAGCAGCATGGCGGCGTACTCAGTAACTCTTCGGCAGTTCGAGCACCTTCTCGGCGATGAAGGACTTGATCAGTTGCTCGGTGATGGGCGCGATGCGGGTGATGGTGACTTCCCGCAGCAGGCGCTCGACGTGGTACTCCTTGGCATAGCCGAAGCCGCCGTGGGTGAGCACCGCCTGCAGCGCCGCGTCGTGGCCGGCCTTGGCGCCGAGGTATTTCGCCGCGTTGGCCTCGGCACCGCAGGGCCTGCCGTTGTCGTACAGCCAGGCGGCCT
>JBFWYG010000005.1:0-61682 GCA_050186725.1 Gammaproteobacteria bacterium
TGCGATCATCGCGTCGGTCGGTCGCGCCTGGTTCCGACCTCGATATTTACTGATTGGTCCCGCGAGCGGCGCCCGCCTAGCATGGCAGGCCCGCGCGTCGCGGGGCAGGAGCGCTCTGCATGACGACCACCGTCGCCTCACCCCCCGCCGGCGCAGTTCCGGCGTCTGTCCGGCCGCGCGCCGGGGCCGCCCCGCGCCTTGGCATCATCGGCGCCGGCCAGCTCGCGCGCATGACCGCGCAGGCCGCGCTGCAGCTCGGCTGCGAGGTCAGCATCCTGGCCAACGCCGCCGAGGAGCCGGCCTGCACGCTCACGCGTCGCGCGATCTTCGGCTCGGCCAACGATGCCGCCACCGTGCTCGCGTTCGCGCGCGAGGTCGACGTGGTGACGCTCGAGAACGAGTTCGTCGACGCCGGTGTGCTCGCCGAACTCGAGGCCGCGGGCATCGCGCTCCATCCGGGCGCGCGCAGCATCGCGCTGGTCCAGGACAAGTTCGTGCAGAAGTCGCTGCTCGCCTCGCAGGGCATCGCCACGCCCGCGTTTCGCGCCGTCGCCACGCCGGCGGAGCTCGCCGATGCCGGCCGCGAGTTCGGCTGGCCGGTGGTACTGAAGACGCGCCGCAATGGCTATGACGGCAAGGGCAATCTCTCCCTGCGCGGGCCGGAGGCGGTGGCCGACGCCTGGGCCGCGCTGGGCGGGGCGGCCGGCGGCGTGTACGTCGAGCAATGGTGTCCCTTCGTCGCCGAGGTTGCCGTGATCGTCACCCGCGCACGCGACGGCCAGTGCGTGCTCTACCCGGTGGTGGAGACCGTGCAGCGCGATCACATCTGTCATCGCGTGCTGGCGCCGGCGGCGCTGCCGGCGGTGCAGCGCGCCGAGGTCGCGGCGCTGGCCGAGCGCGCGGTGGCCGCGGTGGAGGGCGTCGGCAGCTTCGGCGTCGAACTCTTCGTCAGCCGTGACGGCGCCATCCTGGTCAATGAACTCGCGCCGCGGGTGCACAACTCCGGGCACTACTCCATCGAGGCCTGCGCCTGTTCGCAGTTCGAGAACCACGTGCGCGCGGTGATGGGCTGGCCGCTCGGCGCGACGGCCATGCGCGTGCCTGCGGCGGTGATGGTCAACCTGCTCGGCGCCGGCGCCGGTGACGGCGCGCCCGCGGGCCGCGAGGGGGCGCTCGCCGTGCCCGAGACCCACCTGCACGTCTACGGCAAGCGGCTCTCGGCGCGTGGGCGCAAGATGGGTCACGTCACCGCGCTCGGCCCCGATCTCGACACCGCCCGGCAGCGCGCCGAGCAGGCGGCGGCCTGTATTCGCTTCGGCGCGGAGGCGCAAGCATGAAGAACACGAAGCCGCAGGTGGCGGTGATCATGGGCAGCGATTCCGACTGGCCGACCATGGAAGCGGCCGTCGTGGCCTGCGCCGAGTTCGACGTCGTATGCCAGGTGGAGGTGCTGTCGGCCCACCGCCTGCCGCTCGACATGCTGGCCTTCGCGCGCAAGGCGCACACGCGCGGCCTGCGCGTGATCGTGGCCGGCGCCGGCGGCGCGGCCCACCTGCCCGGCATGGTCGCGAGCCTGACGCCGCTGCCGGTGATAGGCGTGCCGGTCGAGAGCCGCGCGCTGAAGGGCATGGACTCGCTCCTGTCCATCGTGCAGATGCCGCCCGGCGTGCCGGTGGCGACGGTCGCCATCGGCGGCGGCCGCAACGCCGGCCTGCTGGCGGTGCAGATCCTGGCGGCCGGCGATCCCGCGCTGCAGGCCCGCGTGCTGGCCTTCAAAGCTGCCCAGGCGCGCGCCGTGCGCGCCCGCGCGCGAACGCTGAAGCGCAGCCTGCTCGCGCGCGACTGACCCGCGCCCGCGCTGGTTTATGCTGGCGCGACCCAGCGGGAGTGAATGACATGCGGCAGCGGGCATTGGGCGAGAGCGGGCTCATGGTGACGGACATCTGTCTCGGCACCATGACCTGGGGCGAGCAGAACAGCGAGGCCGAGGCCCATGCGCAGCTCGACTGGGCGCTGGACCACGGCATCAATTTCTTCGACACCGCCGAGATGTACCCCGTGCCGCCGCGCCAGGCGACCCAGGGGCGCACCGAGACCTTCATCGGGTCGTGGCTCGCGCGTCACCCGGGGCGACGCGGCGAGTTCGTGCTGGCGTCGAAGATTGCCGGGCCCGGCCGCCGCGACTGGATCCGCGATGGCGACACGCAGGTCTCGGCCAAGACCATTCCGTGGGCGATCGACGACAGCCTCGCGCGTCTCCAGACCGACTACATCGACCTCTTCCAGATCCACTGGCCCGATCGCTACGTGCCGATGTTCGGCCAGTGGGCCTACGACGCCGCGCAGGACAGGCCCGCGGTGCCGATCCTCGAACAAGTCGAAGCGCTCGCGCGCGCCATCGAGGCGGGCAAGATTCGCGCTTACGGCCTGTCCAACGAAACCTGCTACGGCCTGTGCGAGTTCACCCGTCTCGCGCGCGAGCACGGTCTGCCACCGCCGGCGTCCACGCAGAATTGCTACAACCTCGTGTCGCGCACCTTCGACGGCGATCTGGCCGAGGCGAGCCATCGCCTGAACGTGCCGCTGCTCGCCTATTCACCGCTCGCCATGGGCCTGCTGGCGGGCAACTACCGGCATGGCGCGGCGCCGCCCGCCGCGCGGCTCACGCGCTTTCCGAACTTCGGCGATCGCTACCGCAAGCCGCGCGTGGCGCCGGCGGTGGAAGCCTACTGCCAGGTGGCGGAACGCCATGGGCTCGCGCCCGGCGCTCTGGCGCTGGCTTTCGCGCGTGGCCGCGCCTTCACCGCGTCGACCATCATCGGCGCCACCAGCCTCGCGCAGCTGGACCAGCAGGCCGCGTGGTTCGAGCTCGAGCTCGACGCCGCGACCCTGGCCGAGATCGGCGCGGTGCACGCCGAGTATCCCAACCCGACCATCGGCTAGCGCGAGCGCGCGGCGGGTCACACGAAGCGTTTCTCGACGCGCTCTTCGCCGGCGCGACGGCCGTGGCGCTGGGCCGCGATGTCCTGCGTGGTCGCGCCGACGGCAGGCGTGGCGTGCGGCCCGAGCGCGTCAAGGGCGCCGTCTTCGGCGCCGGACAGCAAGAGGGCGAGCAGGCAGGTGGAGGCGATGAGTTTCATGGGGCGGACTCCGGGCATGGGCTGTGAGACTGGTCAGCAAGGCGGGTGCCAAGTCCGGCCGGGGCGAGACCGCGACAGGTGATCCTGTCCCGAGCCATAGGCTCGGTCACAGATTCTCCGCGTGCCGCACCATCGGGCGTGCCGGGCACGCCGCTCGAATCGCTTTGCCCACCCACGCGCGAGGTGGCCCCGCGCCGCGTGCCCACCCGCGAGCGTCGCCGCGCGACGACAGCGCCGCGGGTTATGCTCCCGTCGCGGCGCGAACGCCGCCACTCGAGGGGAGATCATGGACACCGCGGGCATTCTGCAACTCGAAGCGCGGCGCTATGCCGCCATGACCGGCAACGACTTCGCCACGCTCGAAGCCTTGCTGCACGACGAACTCATCTACACCCACTCCTCCGGCGTGGTCGACAGCAAGGCGAGCTACATCGACGCCCTGAAGAGCGGCCACACGCGCTACCTCGAGGTCAGGCAGGGCGACAGCCACGTGCGCTTGCTGGGTGACGTCGCGCTGGTGACCGCCGGATCGCACATCGAAGTGGTGGTGCGCGGGCAGCACAAGTCGCTCGATCTCCGCTCGCTCTGCGCGTGGACCGCGACCGAAGACGGCTGGCGCTTCATCGCTTGGCAATCCTGCGCGCTGCCGCGCGCGTCGACCTGAGGTAGACGACATGACGAACGTCGAAGGACGCTGCGCGCCGAAGTTCGCGCGCATGCAGGACGTGCTCGCCGCGAGTCTGGCCAGCGGCGAGGATCTCGGCGCCTCGGTGGCGGTGAGCTGGCGCGGCGAGATGGTGGTGGACCTGTGGGGCGGTTGGGCCGACGAGGCGCGCACGCGGCCCTGGACCGAGCACACCTTGACCAACGTCTGGTCCACCACAAAGACCCTCACGACTTTCACCGCGCTGGTCATGCACGCGCGCGGACTCATCGACGTGCACGCGCCGGTGGCGAAGTACTGGACCGCGTTCGGCGCGAACGGCAAGGGCGACGTGCGCGTGCGGCATCTGCTGTCTCACACCTCAGGCGTGTCGGCCTGGGCCCAGCCGGTGGTGGTGGAGGATCTCTACGACTGGGACAAGTCCACTGCGATGCTCGCCGCGCAGCCGCCGTGGTGGACGCCGGGCAGCGCGTCGGGCTACCACGCGCTGAACCAGGGTCACCTGGTCGGCGAAGTCATCCGCCAGGTCACCGGCAGGAAGTTGGGGCAGTACTTCGCCGAGGAGATCGCCGCGCCGCTCGGCGCCGATTTCCACATCGGGCTCGCGCCCGAACACGACGCGCGCGTGGCGCCCATCGTGCCGCCGCCGCCGCTGCCCATCGATCTCGCCGCGATGGACCCCGACTCGGTGCCCTACAAGACCTTCACGGGCCCCGCGCCCGACGCGACCATCGCCTGGAGCGAGGCCTGGCGGCGCGCCGACATCGGCGCGGCCAATGGCCACGGCAACGCGCGCGCGGTGGCGACCGTGCTCTCGGCGCTCGCGAATGGCGGCGAGTTCCAGGGCGTCAGGCTGCTGGACGCGAAGACCATCGACCTCGTGTTCCAGGAACAGGCCAACGGCGTCGATCTCGCGCTCGGCATTCCGCTGCGCTTCGGCATCGGCTTCGCGCTCCGTGAGGATGTCACCATGCCCTGTCTGCCGAGCGGCCGCGTGTGCTACTGGGGTGGTTGGGGCGGCTCGCTCGCGGTGATGGACATCGACCGCCAGCTCTGCGTGAGTTACATGATGAACAAGATGGGGGCCGGCATCATCGGCGGGCCGCGTTCGGAGGCGCTGCTGCGGGCGGCCTACGCGGCGATCGACTGAGCCCGGCGCGGCGCCGGGCCCGAAAAGCAGAAACCCCGCCGAGGCGGGGTTTCCGTTCAGGCGATGGCGTGGAGCCTCAGGCCTGGGCGCGCGCCTTGCGCTTCATCTTCAGGCCGCCGACGAGACCGAGCGCGACCAGTGCCATCGACATCGGCTCCGGCACGCCAGGGGGTCCCGGCGGCGGGTTGTCGTAGCAGCCGGAGAGCTGGGCGATCTTGAAGTAGTCGTTGGTCTCGGTGTACGAGCCCGAGGACTTTTCCTTCACCGAGCTGCCGTACTTCGCGCCGTACTGCGCGATGGAGTCGACCACCGCGCCGATCGCCCAGTAGCTGGACGCGTAGTCGGTGACTTCCTTGCGCAGGCTGTTGTTCGACGACGCGGTGCCGCTGGTCAGGGTTTCGATGTTCAGCGCCGTGCTGGTGGACGCGTACTGGTCGTAGTCGAAGCTGCCGATCAGGGTCCAGCCGTCCTCGGCCGCGGAGTTCGCCTGGGACGCCATGCTGGCGATGCTGAAGCCGTCGCTGCCGGGCGGCGCCTGACCGTCGGTGCTCGGGGTCCACACGAACAGCGAGAAGTCGGAGTCCGAACCCAGCCAGCCCATCTTGATCTGGGACAGCGTGACCGCCTTGTCGAACTGGAAGATGACCAGGTCGTAGCCGCTCGAGTTGTCGAACGCATGGTTCGGCGAGCTCTCCTTGCCGGCGCCGATGTTGGTCGGGTCGCCGTTGGTGATGGCGGTGCCGCTGGATGTAACGTTGTTGTAGTTCAGCGCCATGTTGTCGGGCTGGTAGATGGTCAGCTGACGCTGCGTGTAGGTTTCCGCCGGACCGCCGCTGACCAGGGGCGTCAGGCTGTCCTGGTGGAACCCGGTAGCGGTAGCCGCCACGCCGGTCGGCGTGGACTGGGTGCTGAAGCTGTTCTGCGTGGTCGTGCTGGACGACTGGAAGGTCCAGGTCTCGCCCGTGCAGGTCGGGTCGCTGCCGCCGCCGCTGCCGCCGCAGGTATGGTACTTGTGGCCCGCGTGGGCGCCGCCTGCCAGGGCCAGGCCGAGCAGGCCGGCCGCGACGCGAAGGGTGTTCTTGGTGTTGTTCATATCGTCATCCAGTGCTGGTAGCGATGGTGTTTGTCTGCGGTGCCGTCACGGCCCAGGGCGCCTCGCATGACGGCGCTCCGCTAGTGCGACGGACCTTACTCTGTCCTGGTGATGATAACAGCGGTAATAGCTCGCATTTGGTCGACTGTGACGAAGTTTGACATTGTCGTGCCCGGAGCCGCTGGACAGCGGCGCGGGTTTGCACCCGTCAGCGTGCCGCGCCGGCCAGGCTGGCGCGCAGGGCTTCGGCCTCGGCGCGGGCCGCGAACGGCTGCGCCCCGCCGAGTGCGCTGTTCAGTTCCGCCAGGGCTTCCTTGCGCCGGCCGAGCTTGTCCAGCACCCAGGCGAGGTGAAAACGGATCTCGGCGTCGCCGGAACGGCGCGTGACCGCGTCGCGCAGGTGGCTCAAGGCCTCCTCGTGCTGACCGCTGAGCGCCAGGGCCCAACCCAGGGTATCGAGCACCGCGGCGTCCTGGGGGGCGAGACCGTGCGCTTCCCGCGCCAGCGCCAGGGCTTCGTCACGCGCACCGCTCTGCAGGGTCGCGACGGCAAGGTTGTTCAGCATCTCGGGCGCGCGCCCGACCGTCTCCACGAGCTTGGCATAGGCCTGGCGGGCGCCCGCGTAGTCGCCCTCGAGCATGAAGTCCTCGGCATAGGCGAGCCCCGCCTCGGCGTCGTTCGGATGGGCCTCGAGCCAGCTCGCCAGCCGCGTGCGAGCCTCCGCCGCGCGGCCGGCGCTGCGCAGCGCGCGATAGCCACCCAGGGTCGCGGCGCTGCTCGGCACCAGGCTGTTGGCCCGGTCGTAGTCGGCCAGCGCCGCGTCGCGCTGCCCGAGCTTCAGTCGCGCGTGGCCACGCATGACCAGCGCAGGGGCGAACTCGGGCGTGTCGGCGAGCACCGCGTCGGCGCGCTGCATCGCCTCCTGCCAGGCGCCCTTGCGCAGCGACAGTTCGACCTGGGCGCGCCGCGCGGCGAGACTCCTGGGGTCCGACTGCAGCGCCTTGAACAGCGCATAGTCGGCGTCGGTGAAGGCGCCGATCTCGGCCTGCAGCGCCGCCGTGCGGATCTGCTGGCCGACGTCATAGCCAGCGAGCTGGGACATGCGCTTCAAGGTCGTCCGCGCGTCATCCACACGCTGCATGCGCATCTGCACGACGGCCAGGCGTTGCTGCACGTCGAAGCTGTTCTCCGCGCCGGACGCGGCGCGCAGCGCGAGATCCAGCGCCGCCTCGAGTTCGCCCTTGGCGAGCCGCAGGTCGAGCAGGTGAAAAAGCGCGTCCGGGCCGGCGTCGGCGGCCTTCGCCGCCTGCTCGGCGAGCTTCATGCCGCTGCGCTCGTCGCCCGCCGCGAGCTCGAGGCGCGACATCTCGAGCAGCACTTTCGCATCATCCGGGCCGCCGCTTTGCAGCGCCTTGAAGCGCGCGCGCGCGGCGTCGAACTTGCCCTGGCGAACCTCGAGCTTGCCGAGGTTGATCGCCGCCGGGCGGAACTTGGGATCGCGCGCCAGCACGTTGCCGAAGGCGCTCGCCGCCTCGTCCAGCTTGCCGTCCTGGTAGAGCGCGACGCCCAGCAGGTTCTCGTACACCGCGTTGTCCGGCGCGGTCTGCAGCAGCCTGCGCGCGGTGGCGACCGCGGCGGCGGATCTGCCGGTGTTGAGCTGGGTGACGACCAGCGCCAGCGTGCCTTGCGCGTCACTCGGGTCGGCGGACACGCTCGCCTCGAGTTCGGACAGGCCCTGTTCGACCCGCCCGGCGCCGATGTTCAGCATCGCGAGCTTGGTGCGCGCGCTGCCGCCTGCCCGCGCGTCGCTCTTCATGCGCTCCAGCACCTGCGTGGCCTTCTCGCCCTGGCCAGCCGCGGCATAGGCGGTGGCGAGCAGGGTCATGCCGCGCGTGTCCCGCGGCGCGAGGTTCGCGATGGGTTCCAGCACCGCCACCGCGTCGCCGCCGCCGACGTGCAGGATGGCGTCGCCCAGCGCCTTGCGCGCGCCCACGTCGCGCGGCATGCGCTGCACGTAGGGCGTCAGCGAGCCGATGGCCGCCTCGTAGTTGCGCAGGTCGTAGTGCGCCAGGCCGCGGATCAGGAGCAGGGTCGGATTCTCGAGCAGGAACTTCTCATCGACGGGCGTCAGGCTCTCCAGCACCCGGTCCAGGTGCTTGCGCACGCCCGCCTGGTCGCCCGCGCGGCCCGCCAGCACGGCCGACAGGTAGGCCGCGCGCGGTTCGCCCGGCGCGTCCTTCTCGATGCGGGCGAAATCCGCCGCGGTCTCCGCGTCGCGCTTCAGGTCCATCAGGATGCCGATGCGCGCGATGCGCACGTCGAGGTTGCGCGGATTGGCCTCGAGCGCGTGCGCGTAGCCCTCCAGGGCGCGCGTGAAGTCGCTGCGCGCGTGGTGGATGGCGGCGTACAGCGCCCAGGCCGAGCTGCTGGTGGAGAAGTCCTTGACCAGGGCGTCGAGCTTGGCGAAGGCGGGCGCCTCGTCGCCGTTGCGCATGAACCAGGCGGCCTCCACCAGCCGCGGTTCGAGGCCCCGCGGGGCGAGCGCCAGCGCGCGGTCGAGCTCCATGCGCGCCTGGTTGTCATCACCTAAGCCCATGTGCGCCTGGGCGCGGCGCGCCAGCACGCCGGCCGCGCTGTCCGGCGCCAGGCCATCGGCACTGAGTTCACCGAGCAGGCGCGCCCATTTGCCCTGCTGCAGCAGGGCTTCGCCCAGCATCGGCAGCAGCAGGTTGCGGTCGCCGCCCGCGTCCAGCGCTTCGCGCAGCGACAGCTCCGCCGCGCGGCCCAAGGTCTGCTCCAGGTAGATCTCCGCCGCCAGCACCAGCGAGGGCAGGTGCTTGGGATCGGCCTTGAGCGCGTTCTTCAATTCGATGATGGCCGACACCGGCTCGTCCGCCTGGTTCAGCTGCAGCGCCTTCTCGTAGGTCGCATCGGGCGAGGGCGAGGACAGCGCGTGGGCGGCGGGGCTGAGCGCGGCGCACAGCAGCAAGGCCGCGAGCGCGCGGCGCGGAGGGAGGACGTTGCGTTGCATTGCAGGTGTATCGGAACGGCGGGCCAAGGCCTTAGCAGCACTGGGACAGTAAAGATTGCACGCGCGGCCGCGCGCGACTGTAAACAACTGCTGCGGCGTGCCGCGACTCGCCAAAACGCGGCGAGCCGCAAGACGCGGCCGGCTCAGGCCGCACGCAGGCGAAGCGGCAGCGTCGAATAGCCCATCACGTGGGTCTGGGCGAGGCGGGTCGGCTCGCCCGCCGGTTCGAGGCGGCCGAGCCAGGGTAGCAGCGCGGCCAGGCTCGCCGCCAGTTCGACCCGCGCGAGATTGGTGCCCAGGCAGAAGTGCGCGCCGTAGCCGAAGGTCAGGTGCGGGTTGGGGCTGCGGGCGATGTCGAAGCGATAGGGCTCGGCGAAGACCCGCTCATCGCGATTGGCCGAGGGATAGAACAGGCCGACCGTGTCGCCCGCGCGAATGCGGGTGCCGGCGAGATCGAAATCGCGGGTCGCGGTGCGCAGGAAGCTCGCCACCGGTGAGGTCCAGCGCAGGATCTCCTCCACCGCGAGCGGCAGCAGGCCGGGATCGGCGCAGAGCTTCGCGCATTGTTCGGGGTGCTGGAGCAAGGCCTCGACGCCGCCTGAGAGCGCGTTGCGCGTGGTGTCGTTGCCGGCGCCGATCAGGAGCAGGATGTAGCCGTTCAACTGCTGGTTGGTGAGCAGCTTGCCGTCCACCGGGGTGTGCACCATGCGGTCGATGAGTCCGCCGCGGGTCGCGCCCACCGCCCGCGAGTCGTCGATCAGACTCTCGATGTAGCTGCGCAGTTCGTGCATGTAGCGATAGGCGGCGCGTCCGCGGCTCTCGCCGGGCAGTCGATCGGAGTCGTCGACCTCGCCGACGAGGGCGCGCGACCAGGTGAGGATCTGCCGCCAGTCGTCCGGCTCGAGGCCCATGATCTCGCCGACCGCCGCGAGCGGCAGCTTGCAGGCCAGGCCATGCACGAAATCGACGCTGGCGCCGGACGCGCTCGCGGCCGCCAGCGCGTCCACGTACTCGGCGGTGAAGGATTCGGCCAGCGCGCGGAAGTGCTCGCCCATGGCGCGCATCGCGCCCTGCGTGTAGGCCCAGCTGCTGAGCCGCCGGTAGCGGCGGTGGCGCGGGTTGTCCATGAACACCATGTCCGGCGGCTCGTCCGGGTCCCAGCCGCGCGACGCGCCGAAGGTGTCGACCCCGGCGCGCATCGGCTCCGCGCGACCCTTGAGCTCGAGGCGCAGGCGCGGCCCGCCGTTGATGAACACCTCCGGGTGATCCGACACCGTCAGCACGTCGGCGTGGCGCGTCACCGCCCAGAAGGGCTCGATGTCCTCGCGTTCATACCAGAACACGGGCGCCTGCTCGCGCAGCAGGTCCCACGCCGTCCATGGCGGACCGCTGCTCGCGTAGTCCTGCGGGCGATGGATGGCGAGACTGTCCAGGGAGAGCGGCATGCGGTGTTCCAGCCGTGGCGTGACTGCGCGTGACCATAGGCATTGCGCTTCGGCGAGGCAAGCGCGCGCTTCAGTCGTACCACGCCGCGCCGCTAAGAGCGCAGACCTCGCTTCCCCGAGCCCACGAATAGCGCCATGATCGCCGCCATGACCCGTCCGCCCCGCGTCCTCGCCCAACCACGCGTTCGCCTCGTGGCCCAGGGCCGCGTGTCGGCGGCGGCCTGAGTCGCGAACGTCCCGGCGCCGATGCTGGCCACGCTGCGCAAGCTCCTGGTGCTGTATTTCGTCGCGACCGGCGTCGCGGCCCATTTCGCCGTGCTCGCGGTGCTGGTCGCGCTCGCGACCCTCGGACTCGGCGACGTGCGCGAGATGGTCGCGGGCCGCGTCGCCACGCTGCGCAGCTTCGCCCAGGATCTGAAGGTCGACGTCGAGCGGGTGGGCGCCGATCCCGATTTCACCGCGCTCGCCGAGCCGCGCTCGCGCTTCGCCTTTCACGACTACGGCGGCCAGGTCGACGCCCAGCAGGGCTATGGCGTGGTGCGGCCGGTCGGCCCGGGCAAGCCTTACGCCAGCATCGATCTCGCGCTGCGCGCGGCCAACCCCGGTGACATCATCGAAGTCGAGCCGGGCACCTATCTTGGTCACACCGCGGTGGTGATCAAGAACGACATCGTGATTCGCGGCCGCGGCGGCGTGGTGGTGATGGATGCCCAGCGCGGCGCGCTCGCGGAGCGCAAGGCCATCATCGTCGCGCGCGCCCACAACGTGCTGATCGAGAACATCGAGTTCGCCAACGCCGAGAGCCCGGACCGCAATGGCAGCGGCATCCGCGCCGAGGGCACGCGGCTGCACGTGCGCAACTGCTACTTCCACGACAACCAGGAAGGCATCCTGAGCAGCGCCCACCTGAAGGCTGAGCTGGTGGTCGAGGATTCGGAGTTCGCGCGCAACGGCTGGGTCGACGGCCAGGCCCACCAGGTCTACGTGGGACGCTTTGATCGCTTCGAGTTCCGCCGCAACTATGTCTACGGCACGGTCGCCGGCTCGGCGGTTAAGTCGCGCGCGTCCGTCAACATCATCGAGTACAACTTCATCGCCGACGGCCCGCGCGGCAGCGGCAACTACTCGCTGGATCTGACCGACGGCGGGCAGGCGGTGATCGTCGGCAACGTGATCGAGAAGGCCAAGGCCGCCAACAACAGCACCTTCGTGAGTTACGGCGCGGAAGCCATGAGCTGGCAGGACAACAGCCTCTACCTCGCGCACAACACCCTGGTGAACGATCGCTTCGATGCGATCTTCATCAACAACCACAGCAAGGTGCTGCTGCACGCCTGGAACAACCTCTTCATCGGCCGCGGCGAGTCGGCCAACGGCGGACCGGTGGAATTCGTCGGCAACCTCCTGATGGGCAACTCGCGCTTCGGCACCAGCGCCGACCACGACCTGGACGGTGACGCGGACAGCGGTCACAACCGCGTGGTGGAAGCCATCACGGTGCGCGATCGCGGCAAGCTCGACTACCGGCCGCTGGCCGCTTCGCCGGCGGTCGACACGGCGCGCGCAATGCCCGCGACACCAGGCACGGACCTGACGCCCACCTGGGAACATGCGGGCGCGAGCGGACCGGCGCCGCGTGTGATGGCGGGCGCCGCGCTCGATGTCGGCGCGCTGGAACTGCCCGCCGCGCCCTGAACCCCGCGAAACAGCCACGCCTGCGCCGTTCATGAAGGTCCTGCACGTCTTCGATCATTCCGTGCCCATCCAGGATGGGTACGCCTATCGTTCGCTGAACATCCTGCGCGCGCAGGCGGCGCTCGGCTGGCAGACCCGTCAGCTCACCTCGATCAAGCAGGGTGAGCGTCCGGCGCTCTGCGAGACCTTCGAAGGCATGCGCTTCGAACGCACGCCGCTGCCCAAGGCCGCCTGGGCGCGGCTGCCGCTCGCCGACCAGGCCGCGGTCGTGACGTCGCTCGGCGCGCGCCTCGACGAACTCATCGAACGCGAGCGGCCCGATGTGCTGCACGCGCACTCGCCGCCACTGGTGGGACTGGCCGCGGTGCGCGCGGGGCGCCGCCACCGCCTGCCGGTGGTCTACGAGATCCGCGCCTTCT
Source organism: Gammaproteobacteria bacterium (assembly GCA_050186725.1). Classification (GTDB taxonomy): domain Bacteria; phylum Pseudomonadota; class Gammaproteobacteria; genus JADJYF01. Next base: position 12,638 of record JBFWYG010000005.1, read on the forward strand.
GGGAGGACGCCGCGGTCGACAAGGGCGCCTGCCGCGAAGGCGATCTGCGCTACCGTCTGACCCGCGCGCTCGAGACCCACGTGGTGACCCACGCCGACGCGGTCACCTGCATCTGCGCGGGCCTGCGCGGCGACCTGCTCGCGCGCGGCCTGCCCGAGGACAAGGTCACGGTGATTCCGAACGCGGTCGAACCGGAGCAGTTCTCGCTCGACGAGGCCTATGACGAGACGCTTGCCGCCAGCCTCGGGCTCGCGCGCGGCGCGACGCTCGGCTTCGTCGGTTCGTTCTACGCCTACGAAGGTCTGCGCCTGCTGATCTCGGCGCTGCCGACGGTGATTGCCGCGCGCCCGGACGCACGCCTTCTGCTGGTCGGTGGCGGCAACGACGAGGCCGCGCTGCGCGCCGACGTCGCCGCGCTCGGCCTGCACGGGCAGGTGGTGTTCACCGGCCGCGTGCCGCACGACGAGGTGGAGCGCTACTACAACCTGATCGACGTGCTGGTCTACCCGCGCCTCGCCATGCGCCTGACCGAACTGGTCACGCCCTTGAAGCCGCTCGAGGCGATGGTGCAGCAGCGCCTGGTGGTCGCGTCCGACGTCGGCGGCCATCGCGAGCTGATCGAAGACGGCGAGACCGGACTCCTGTTCAAGGCCGGCTCGGCCGAGGATCTCGCGCGCGCGGTGCTGCGCCTACTGGGTGACGAGGCGCTCGCCGCCCGTCTCAGGCGAAACGGCCGCCTGTTCGTGGAGAACGAACGCACCTGGGCGCGCAGCGTCGCGCGCTATCCCGCCGTCTACGAGCGCGCGCTCGCTCGCGCGCGTCGCTAGCCGGAGGCCGGCCGGCGCGGAAAGCGCCGCGCGAGGCCCGCGCGGCTGAAGCAGTAGCGGTGCTTGCGAAAGTAGTACAAGAGCCCTTCCGCGTGGCGCCAGGTGAACTTGCCGAGCTTCGTGCCGCGTGACAGTTCCTGCGCATCGTGAATCGCCACCGCGCGCGGTTCGAACACGATGCGATAGCCCGCCAGCCACACCCGCACGCAGTAATCCACGTCCTCCGGCGAGTAGAAGATGTTCTCGTCCAGCGGACCGACGCGCTCGATCACCGCGCGCGGCAGCAGCCAGCAGGCGGAGATCGCGTAATCCACGTCGACCGGTAGGCTCGGCGCCTGGGCTGCCTGTTCCAGCGCGCGCAGGCGCAGGAAACGCTGCAGCTTGCGCGTGACAGTCGGGAACTGATCGGTGGAGAGCTGGTAGCGGCCGTCCGGGTAGCGGAGCTGGGGCACCACCATGCCGATGTCCGGCGCCGAGTCCAAGGTCGTGCGCAGTCGCGCGAGCGCGTCAAAGCCGATGGTCGCGTCGGAATCGAGCACCAGCACGTAACGTCCGCGACAGGCCGCGAGCGCGCGGTTGCGCGATACGGTGGTGCCGGTGTTGACCGCGCTGTACTGCGGTTTCAGCACGTCGGGATGACGCTCGGTAAGCGTGGCGAGCAGTGCCGCGCTGCCGTCCCGCGAACCGTTGTCGAACACGTGGATCTCGCTCGGCTGGTCGAAGCCCGCCAGGCTGGTCACCAGCGCTTCCACACAGGACTCGAGGTACCTGGCCGAGTTGTAGGACAGGATGACCGCGGAAAACAGGACGTCGTCGGCCGGCACGGGCGCTCCAGGCAAAAGTCGATCTAGGGCCACGGCGGATGACCGCGCACTCGTTGCGGTTATCGACACGGCGCGCTGAATCTGCACGGCGCGCGCGCCGCGGGTCAAGCACGTCGAAGCGACATCCCTCATCGGATTGACACACCGCGCGCAGGGGATTGCCGGCCGACGCGCGCCTGAATTCACACCAGTGCGTCGATTCCGGTGATTTGCACACGGAATGCCTTTCCTCGGCCGCACGTGAAGATGCAGAATCGTCACCAGGATCCGACGCACGTTCGGCGCGCGATGCGCGCCGAAGCTGTCGCGCATCGCGAGGACTCGCGACCTTCTCTCGGGGGAGTGTGCTGACTTGCGGTGTTGCGCCTGGTCCAGTGTCCCGTCCGCGTCGCGCGCCGCGCGCACTCCGCGATGAGCATCGCGCTCGAATCCACCCCGGCCGACTTGCCCGATGCACGGGTCACGACCGATCTCGACGGCCGCGTGCTGGCCTGGGACGCGGGCGCCGAGGCGCAGTTCGGCTACGCCGCCGCCGAGGCGCTGGGCTCAGGTATCGATGCCCTGCTCGCGCCCCTGCGTGGCGCCGGCGAAGACGCCCATCCGCCCCTGGCGCGCGCCGTCGCCGTGGACGAGGCGCTCGAACGCACTTGCCGGCGCAAGGACGGTGGACTCATCCAGGTGGAACTGCGGAGCGAGCCGAGCGCGCCTTCGTGCAAGGTTCTGCTCAGCCGCGACGTCACCCGGCGCAAGACCGAGGAGGACGGCGCGCGCGCGGCCAGTCGCTACCGCCCGCTGCTGGATGCGATGCCGGACGGCATCGTGATGGTCAACGCGCTCGGGCGCATCGTGCTCGCCAACGCCCAGGCCGAGAGCCTGTTCGGCTACGGCGCCGACGAGCTGCAGGGACTGCCGGTGGAGGCGCTGCTGCCACCGCGCTATCGCGAGGCCCATCTCGGCCACCGCGCGCAGTTCCATATGCAGCCGCGCGTGCGGCGCATGGGGGTCGGCCTGGAGCTCAATGGCCAGCGCAAGTCCGGGGAGGAATTCCCGGTCGAGATCAGCCTGAGCCCGCTCGCCACCAGCGAAGGCATGCTGACGTCCGCCGCGGTGCGCGACATCAGCGAGCGGCGACGCATCGAGCGCGCGCTGCGCGACAAGAACCTGGAGCTCGCCGCGGCGATCCTCGCGCGCGATCGCTTTCTCGCCAGCATGAGTCACGAGCTGCGCACGCCGCTGAACGCGGTGATCGGCTTCACCGGCACGCTGCTCATGCGTCTGCCCGGACCGCTGACCGACGACCAGACGCGCCAGCTCGAGGTGGTGCAGGGCAGCGCGCGTCACTTGCTGGCGCTGATCAACGATCTGCTCGACCTCGCGCGTATCGAGGCCGACAAGGTCGAAGTGCACGTCGAGCCGGTGGAGCTCACGGTCATGCTGAACGAGGTCGCGGCGCCGCTGCGCGTGGCGGCCGAGGACAAGGGCCTCGCACTCACCACCGAACTCGCGCCGCCGCTGACCACGCTCGCGACCGACCGCCGCATTCTCAAACAGATCCTGCTGAACCTGGTCGGCAACGCGGTGAAGTTCACCGACGCGGGCGAGGTGCGGCTGCGCGCCGCGCGCCGCCCCGATGCCGCGCGCGTCGTGTTCGAGGTGCGCGACACCGGCATCGGTATTCCCGCCGATCGCCTGCCGATGCTGTTCGAAGCCTTTTCGCGCATCGTCCTGCCGGGCGCGCCGGCCCGCGAAGGCACCGGTCTCGGCCTGCACGTCAGCCGCAAGCTCGCCGCCACCCTGGGCGGCGAGATCGCCTGCACGAGCAGCCCGGGCGAGGGCAGCACCTTCACTCTCGAACTGCCGCTGCGCTGAGCCATGACCCTCACCATCCTGATCATCGAAGACAACGCCGCGAATCTCGAGCTGATGCGCTACCTGCTGGCGGCCGCCGGCCACACCGTGCTGACCGCCAGCGAAGGCCAGGCCGGGCTGACCCTCGCCGTCGAGGCCGCGCCCGATGTGATCCTGTGCGACCTGCAGATGCCGGTGATGGACGGCTACACATTCGCGGCGCGTTTCCGCGAGATCGCGGCGCTGGCCACCATACCGCTGATCGCGGTGACCGCCTCGGCCATGCAGGGCGATCGCCAGCGCGTGCTGGCGGCGGGTTTCGACGGCTACCTGACCAAGCCGCTCGAGCCGGAGACCTTCGGCGCGGAGGTGCTCGCTCTTTACGCGCAGCGACGGGCGCGTGCGCCATGACGACGCTCCTCATCGTCGACGACCAGGCCAACAATCGCGACTACCTCGTTACCTTGCTGCGCTACGCCGGCTACGACACGCTCGAGTCGGCCAATGGCCGTTCGGCGCTCGCACTGGTGCGGGCGCATCACCCGGCGCTGGTGATCTGCGACATCGTCATGCCCTCCATGGACGGCTTCGAGTTCGTGCGCCAGCTGCGCGCCGATGCCGACATCGCCGCCACCAAGGTGGTGTTCTACACGGCCCACTACCGCAGCGAGGAGGCCGAGACCCTGGCCGCGGCGGCCGGCGTGGCGCGGGTGCTGATCAAGCCCGCCGAGCCGCCGGCCATCCTGGCCCTGGTGGCCGCCGAACTGAACGCGCCGGCGCCCAAGGGCGCGGCGCTGCCGGACAGCTTTCCGGACGACCACCTGCGGCTTCTGTCGAGCAAGCTGGCCGGCGCGACCGACGAGCTCACGGCGGCCAACAACCGCCTCGCGCGCCTGGTCGCGCTGAATCTCGACCTCGCCTCCGAGCACGTGCCCGAGACTCTGCTGGACAAGGTGTGCCACGGGGCGCGCAGCCTGCTCGAGGCGCGGCATGCCTTTCTGCGCGTGCAGGAGCGCGCGGACGAGGACGGCGTGCACGTCGCCGCGAGCGGCCTCGATTCGCGCGACGTGGAGCGCCTGCGCGCGGCGCCGCGCGCGGGCGGGCTCCTCGAGCGGGTGCAGCGCGAGCGGCGCCTGGAACTGGGCACGAGCGACGGCGAGGCCGGGGATCTCGGTCTGCCCTTTGGCCTGCCGCCCATGCGGCGCTATGTCGCTGCGCCCATCGTCTCCATCGCGCGTCGCTACGGCTGGATCTGCGTGGCGGAACGCGAGGACGGGCAGGAATTCGCGCGCGCCGACGCGGAGGTGCTCGGCATCCTCGCCGCGCAGGTCGGACGCATTTATGAGAACGGCAGCCTGTACCGCAGCGTGAGCCGGCACGCGACGCGGCTGGAACAGGAGGTGCAGCGGCGCACCCATGCCGAGCGACGGCTGGCCGCGCAGTACGCGGTGTCGCGGGTGCTGGCCGAGACCCATCCCGAGGCCGTGACCGCGCAGCTCCTCTTGAAGACGCTGTGCACCGAGATGCAGTTCGTGACCGGCGCGCTGTGGGAAGTCGATCGCGGCGTCGGCGCACTCACCAAGTCCGCCGCCTGGCCGGACGATCGCGCCTGGTCGGCCATGCAGCACGCGCCCACCTCGAGCGTCGCGCTCGGCGTGTGGCGCGAGGGCGCGCCGTGCTGGGTGAACGACGTGCAGGGCCTGGACGCCGCGGGCGGCATGGGGCGCGACACGGCGACCGGCACCGCGCTCGCCTTTCCCGTCCACCTGCACGGCGAGATCATCGGCATCATCGAACTGCGCAGTCAGGTCGCGCGGGCGGCGGAGCCGGACCTGCTGGCGAGCTGCCAGACCATCGGCACGCACATCGCGCAGTACCTCGAAAGACGTGCCCAGCATCGCAGCATCGAACGACTGAATCGCATGCACCGCGTGCTTAGCGCGGTCAATTCGACCATCGTGCGCGTGCACGATCGCGCGCGCCTCTACGCGGAGTTCTGCCGCATCGCCGTCGCGCTGGGCGGCTTCGACCTGGCCTGGGTGGGCGAGGCGCAGGACGACCAGGCGCCGCGTGCGCTGGCGGCCGCCGGCCCCGCGCTGGCGCGCATCGAGTCCCCCGAGAGCTGCGAGACCGATGCGGATGACGCCAACGCTGGCGTGGTCCGGCGCGCGCTCGTCGAGCGTCGCATCGTGTACGCCAACGACGTGCTGAAGGAATGCGCGGCCGGCTCGCCGCGCTATGCGCGCGCGCTCCGCCACGGTTATCGCGCGGTGATCGCGCTGCCGCTCCTGGTCGGCGATGTGCTGCACGGCTGCCTCGCGCTGTTCGCGCGCGAGCCCGATGTGTTCAACGCCGACGAGCTCGGCCTGCTGGAGGAACTGGCCGGCGACATCGCCTTCGCGCTGCGCTTCATCGGCAACTCCGAGGAACTCAGCTATCTCGCCAGTCACGACCCGCTGACCGGCCTGCTGAACCGTTCGGCCTTTCTCGCCCGACTCGCCCCGCTGCTTGGCGCCGCCATCGCCCGTGGCGGGCGCGTGGCGCTGGTGGTTGCGGACCTGCGGCGCTTTCGCTACTTGAACGAAAGCCTGGGACGAGCCGCGGGCGACACGCTCCTGGTGGAACTGGCGCGCCGGCTGCAGCACGGCTGGCCTGAACCGCAGTACCTGGCGCGGGTCGGTGCCAACGCGTTCGCGGGCGTGCTGCTCGATCCCGTTGACGGCGGCGAGGTCGCCGGCCAGGTGGACGGGCTGCTGCGTGCCCATCGCAACGATCCGTTCCGCGTCGACGGCGTGGCGATGGAGGTCGGCTTCGCCATCGGCATCGCGCTCCATCCTGAGGACGGCGACGATGCCGAGACGCTGTTCCAGCACGCCGAGGCGGCGATGAGCGTGAGCCGTGCGACGGGCGAACGCTACAGCTTCTACCAGCCGGACATGACCTCGCGCGTCGCGGCGTCCATGCGTCTCGAGTCACGCCTGCGCCAGGCGCTGGACGCAGAACAGTTCCTGCTGCACTACCAGCCGAAGATCGATGCCGCGAGCGGTGCGACCATGGGCTTCGAGGCGCTGCTGCGCTGGCAGGATCCGGAGCGCGGGCTGGTGCCGCCGGGCGAGTTCATTCCGCTCCTGGAGGAGTCCGGCATGATCGTCGACGTCGGGCTGTGGGTGATCAACCGCGCGCTCGAGGACGAGCGCCACCTGCGCGCACTGGGCATGAGCCCCGGACGCATCGCGGTCAATGTCTCGGCCCGCCAGCTGCAGCATCCGCAGTTCATCGACGCGGTGCGGCGCGCGCTGCGTTCGAGCGGCGGCGGCGCGCCGGCGCTCGACTTCGAGATCACCGAGAGCATGCTGATGGGCGACGTGGACCAGTCGGTCGAGAAGCTGCGCGCGCTGCGCGAGATGGGTATCGACATCGCGATTGACGACTTCGGCACCGGCTATTCCTCGCTCGCCTACCTCGCCCGCCTGCCGGTCAACGCGCTGAAGGTGGACCGCTCCTTCGTCGCGACCATGACCGAGAGCCCCGAGAGCATGGCGATCGTCGCGACCACCATCTCGCTCGCCCACACCTTGAATCTCAGGGTCATCGCCGAGGGGGTGGAGACCGAGGAGCAGGCCAAGCTGCTGCGCCTGGTGCGCTGCGATCAGCTGCAGGGTTACCTGTTCGGCAGGCCGCGGCCCCTGGACGCCCTGGGGCCGCTGCTGCGTTGAGCGCGTCGCGCGCTCAGGCGCGCGACGCGCGTTGCGGCCCGCGCACCAGCCGGCCCGGCAATGCACCCGTCACCGCGCCGTCACGGTAGGTGACCTGGCCGCGCTTCAGCGTGGCGCGGTAGCCGTCCACGCGTTGCACCAGGCGCCGCCCGGCGGCCGGCAGGTCGTGCACCGCCTCGGGCGCGTGCAGGTGCAGGCGCGCGAAATCGATGAGGTTGACGTCGGCCAGCATGCCCGGCGCGAGCAGGCCGCGATCGTCGAGACCGTAGGCGAGCGCGGTGTCGCGCGTCTGCAGCTTGACCACGAATTCCAATGGCAGCCGCGCGCCGCGCGTGCGATCCCGCGCCCAGTAGGTCAGCAGGTAGCTCGGCGCGCTGGCGTCGCAGATGACCCCGCAGTGCGCGCCGCCGTCCGACAGGCTCAAGAGCGCGCGCGGATGCTGCAGCATCTCGCGGATCGGCTCCATGCTCGCGTCCGCGTAGTTGATGATCGGGTAGTAGATGAAGTCGCGCCCGCCGTCGGCGAGCATCGCGTCCAGCAGCACTTCCTGCGGGTGGCGCCCGTCGCGCGCGGCGATGGCGGTCACGCTGCGTTCGCGGGTGGGTTCGTAGTCAGGCGGGTCACCCAAGGGGTACATGTTGTCGAAGTGGGTGACGAAGAACGAATCGAAGCTGCCCATCAGCGTGCTGCGCTCGCTCGCGAGCCTGGCGCGCACCGCGGGCTCCGACAGGCGCGCGATGCGCTCGGCGAAGGGCAGGTGCTGCAGTTCGAGATAGGTCGGATGGCCCTTGAAGGGATGCATGGGATTGTCGAAGTTGAGCAGCATGCCGGCCGGGCGCGCTGCCACCTGCACGCGCAGGTTGGCGCCGTCCGCAACCGCGGCCTCGGTCCAGCGCAGGATCGCGCGCCATTCCTCGGGGTTGTGGCTGCCCTGGGCGAGGATGAAGCTGATCGGCAGGCCGGTCTCCTTGGCGAGGGAGTGCATCCAGTCCACGTCTTCCTTGAAGCGGCCGTGCATGCCGCCGATGCCGAAGTCGCTCGCGATTTCGAACACGCCGTGTCCGGCGCGCGCGCAGGCGCGACCGATGCCGATGAGTTCGTCGTGGCCGGCGAAGGTGCCGGGTACCGGTTTGCCGTCCTTCGCCCGGTGCAGCATGGTGCGCGACGAGGTGAAGCCGAGCGCGCCGGCGCGCAGCGCCTCCTCGACGATGGCGGCCATGGCCATGATGTCCTCGGCGGTCGCCGCCTGGTTGCGCGCGCCGCGCTCACCCATCACGTAGCCGCGCACCGCGCCGTGCGGCACCTGGGTGCCGATGTCGACCGCGCGCGGCATGCGTTCCAGCGCATCGAGGTATTCGGGAAAGCTCTCCCAGCCCCACTGGATGCCCTCGGCGAGCGCGGTGCCGGGAATGTCTTCCACGCCTTCCATCAGCTGGATCAGCCATTCGTGGCGATCGGGGCGCGCCGGCGCGAAGCCCACGCCGCAGTTGCCCATCACCATGGTGGTGACGCCGTGCCAGCCGGACGGCGCGAGGTAGGGGTCCCAGGTCGCCTGACCATCGTAATGGGTGTGCACGTCGACCACGCCCGGGGTGACCAGGAGGCCGTCCGCGTCGATGTCCTGCCGCGCGGGGCCGGCCTTGCCGCCCACCCGGGTGATGAATTCGCCGTCGATGGCGACGTCGCCGGTGAAGGCCGGCGCGCCGCTGCCGTCGACGATGGTGCCGCCGCGAATGACCAGATCGTGCATCGTGCTCCCCTCGCTGAAGTTTGGTGGGCCGAGGGCCCGTCCCAAGCTTAGCGCGTGCCTGGGCCGCCGGCCGTGCCCCGAAAGAGCGGGGGGTCAGCGCGCTTCGGCGTTCTCGCGGGCCTCGGCCGCCAGGTCTTGCAGCGCATTCAGGGCGCACACGTACTGGTGCAGTTCCTCGATGACCGCGGCGACCTCGTCGTCCAGGTCGGCGGCCGGCGCCGCGCCGCGCTTGGCCAGGCCATTCAGCTTGGCGAGCAGTTCGATGGCGTTCTCGACGCCGTCACGGACCTCGGCGGCATAGGCTCCCACCCGCGCCGCGCCGGCTGGTGTGAGCGGGATGCGGGAACCGAGCACGGTCGTGGCCGAGGTCACGAGTAGCAGGTCATGCAGGGACGAGGTGCCCATGGAGTCTCCTCGGCGCGCGCGTCGCGCGGCCTCAAGGTGAGCGGTGGCCGGTCACGCGCCACCGTCGGCCACGGGTTATGACAGCGCCGCGGCCCAACGTTCTTGTACCTCGTCTATGTGGCGGCAGAATGCGCGCGAGGCCACAGCTCCAATATTGGCGCGCGCGGCGCCGCTTCAAGGGCCGGGCTGGAATGCCGCTGCCGGCCCGGTCACCGCTGCATCTGTGCCAGCACCCGCGCGTGGCACTCCGGACACACGCCGTGGGTGATGTCGTGGCCCGTGACTCGCGTGAGGTGCTCCTCCACCGAGGACCAGAATCCGGCGTCGGTCCGGACCTTCTTGCACCAGGCGCACATGGGAATGAGGTCTCTCAGGCGACCGACGTCTTCCAGCGCCGCCGCCAGCCGGCGCTCCGCCGCCTTCTTTGCGCTCAAGTCGCGGATCGCCAGGAGTTCGGCGGCCGAGGCGTCCGCCGCGAGTATCGGGCGGCGGTGGATCTCGACCGGCACGCGGGCGCCGTCCCGGCGCAGCATGTCGAGTTCCTGGTCGTCGGCGGTCGGCAGGCCTCCCGGCGGGAACAGGCTGGCGAGTGCGATGGGGGTATCGCCCGCCAGGCCGAGCAGGCGGCGGGCGGCAACGTTGCTGTCCAGCACCACCCCGTCGCGGTGGATGATCAGCGCCTCGACCGCCGCGTCGGCCAGGGCGCGAAAGCGCGCGGCCTCCAGCGCCACGCGCAGCGCCAGGCGCTTGTCGAAGCTCGCGCCGAACAGCGTGATGAGCGCGACGGACAGGGCGGCGGCCGTCGCGCCCGTGACCAGCGCGTCGCGCGACAGGCCCGGCGTCGGCGGCGGCCCGCCGAGCGTCACGGTCACCGCGGACATGCCGAGGAAATGCAGCACCAGCACCGTGAGCGCGAACAGCAGGACGGCCACCCCCCAGTCGCGCCACCCGCGGATGGCGTGGAGCCTGTGCACGGTCAGCATGCCGAGCGCACAGCTGGCTGCCACGGAGGCCGCCACGAGCCAGGGGTCGAACAACAGGCGGCCCGGCACGCGGACCGCCGACATGCCGACGTAGTGCAGCGCCGCGACACCCACGCCGAAGCCGAGTCCATGGGCTAGCGGCTTGCCGTGCGCGGCGAGCCGCGGCGCGAGCGCCAGCGCCGTGCCGCCGACCGCCAGGCCCACGAGGTAGGAGGCCAGCGTCGGCAGCAGCGCGTAGGAGATGGGAATGTCGGTGCGCCACGCGAGCATCGCCACGAAGTGGGTGGCCCACACGGTCGATGTCGCGCACACCGCGAGCAGCGCGCGCCACAGCATGCCGCCGGTGTCTGCATGCACGCGTCCGGCCGCGACCACGGTCGCGCAGGCGCCGAGCGCGCAGATCACGCCAGCGATCAGCACGAGGTAGGGATCGAACTCGGCGTCGAAGCAGTCGGCGATGCGCAGCATCGAGGGCTCCCGCGGGCGGTGGACGAGAACCGCGTGACGGCAGGGCGGCGTGAGATGGGCAGGGGCGAGGCCCGGTCCCGGCGGTCGCGAGTGGGCGCCGCCTCGGCAGACTATAGACGCTTTCGGCGGGCCGGCCAGTGGGGCCGGCCCGGCCGGGCGGGTGGGCCCTCCGCCGGCAAGCGCCTGAATGTTATGGTGGGCCGTGCAGGGATCGAACCTGCGACCCTCGGATTAAAAGTCCGGTGCTCTACCAGCTGAGCTAACGGCCCGTGTTCAAGGGCGCGCGCACGAGGCGTGTCGCGAGCGGCCGAAGGACGGGTGCCACGGCGCTGCGAAGCTTGGCCGCGGGGCGCGCAATCCTAGCGAATCGGGCCCTGAGCGTACAGCGCACCGAGCGTCCAGATGAGCGCTTGCCCTTGTAATTTGGGAATTCGCCGCCATGATCGCGGCTCTTTTTCGCAGCCGGGGGTTACAGCATGCCGATTTACGAGTACCAGTGTCAGGACTGCGGCCACAAGCTCGAAGTCATGCAGCGCATCAGCGACGCTCGACTCACGACCTGTCCGGCCTGCGGCAAGGACGCCTTGCAGAAACTGGTGTCGGCGGTCGGCTTTCAGCTCAAGGGCACGGGCTGGTACGAGACCGACTTCAAGGGCAAGCCCAAGGCCAAGCGCGACGATGCTGACGGCGGCGGCGGCTCGAGTTCGACCTCCACCCCGAGCGAGAGCGCTGGTTCGGAGTCGAAGACCAAGCCCACGGTCAGCGCCGACGACTGAAGCGCCCCAGCGCCAAGTCCGCCGAGCGCCGTTGCGGGGCTCGGCGGCAATCCGTATCATGCCGGGTCCCCTGCGGCCAGCTCATTGATCGGACAGCACCTTTTTCTATGCGTACCCACTACTGCGGCGAACTCGACGAATCCCTGGTCGGCCAAGAGGTCACGCTGTGCGGGTGGGTGCATCACCGTCGCGATCACGGTGGCGTGGTGTTCATCGATCTGCGCGACCGCGAGGGTGCGGCGCAGGTGGTGATCGACCCCGACACCCCGGCCGCCTTCGCCGCCGCCGAGCGCTCGCGCAGCGAGTTCGTGCTCAACGTGCGTGGCCGCGTGCGCCTGCGCCCGGAAGGCACGCAGAACCCCGACAAGCGCACCGGCAAGATCGAGGTGTTGGCCAAGGACGTCGAGATCCTGAACGAGGCGCGCACGCCGCCCTTCCAGATCGACGAGAAGAACGTCAGCGACGACACGCGGCTCCGCTTCCGCTACATCGATCTGCGCACCGAGCGCATGCGCGAGAACCTGCGGCTCCGCGCGCGCCTCGCGCGCGAACTGCGCAGCTACCTGGACGGCAACGGCTTCCTCGAGATCGAGACGCCCATGTTGACCAAGGCCACTCCCGAGGGCGCGCGCGACTACCTGGTGCCGAGCCGCACCCATCCGGGCCGCTTCTTCGCGCTGCCGCAGTCGCCCCAGCTGTTCAAGCAGATCCTGATGATGTCGGGCATGGACCGCTACTTCCAGATCGTGCGCTGCTTCCGCGACGAGGACCTGCGCGCCGATCGCCAGCCCGAATTCACCCAGCTCGACATCGAGATGTCCTTCATCGACGAGAGCGTCATCACCGGCATGATGGAAGGGATGATTCGCCACGTGTTCAAGCACGTGCTGGACGTCGACCTGCCGAATCCCTTCCCCCGCCTCACCTACGCCGAGGCGATGGCGCGCTACGGCTCCGACAAGCCCGACCTGCGCAACCCGCTCGAGCTGGTCGAGGTTGCCGACCTGATGCGTGAAGTCGATTTCAAGGTGTTTGCCCAGGCCGCGGCCAAGGACGACCACCGCGTGACGGCGCTGCGCGCGCCGGGCGGCGGCGCGCTGACCCGCAAGCAGATCGACGACTACACGGCCTTCGTCGCGATCTACGGCGCCAAGGGTCTCGCCTATATAAAGGTGAACGACCGCAAGGCCGGCATCGAGGGGCTCGCCTCGCCCATCGTCAAGTTCATGCCGCCCGCCGTGGTCGAAGCGCTGCTCGACCGGGTCGGCGCGGTCGATGGCGACCTGGTGTTCTTCGGCGCCGACAAGGCGCGCATCGTGAACGACGCGCTCGGCGCGCTGCGCGACCGGCTGGCGGCAGACCTCAAGCTCGTGGCCGACGCCTGGGCGCCGCTCTGGGTGGTGGACTTCCCGATGTTCGAGTGGGACGAGGACGAGAAGCGCTGGGCGGCCCTGCACCATCCCTTCACCGCGCCGGCCGATGTCGACAGCGTCGCCGCGGCGCCGGGCAAGGCCATCTCGCGCGCCTACGACATGGTGCTGAACGGCTCGGAGATCGGCGGCGGTTCCATCCGCATCCACAACTCCCATCTGCAGAGCAAGGTCTTCGACCTGCTCGGCATCGGCGCCGAGGAAGCGCAGGAGAAGTTCGGCTTCCTGCTCGAGGCGCTGCAGTACGGCTGCCCGCCCCACGGCGGCATCGCCTTCGGCCTCGATCGCCTGGCCATGCTGATGGCGGGCGAGACCTCCATTCGCGAGGTCATCGCGTTCCCCAAGACCCAGACCGCCAGCTGTCCGCTCACCAGCGCGCCGAGCGAGGTGTCCGAGCGGCAGCTGCGGGAACTCTCCATCCGGCTGCGCAAGGGCGCGGGCGCGGAGTGAGCCGGCCGCGCGCCGCGGTTTACACAGTGTTTACCACGCGACCCTGGCGGGGGTGAGCCGGGGCCGTTAGGCTTTCAACCAGCACGGGCGCGCGCGGCGGGCCCGGCGCAGCAATCCGGCCGCCGAGGCCCCTACGCCCATGCGCAGTGACGTCATTCCCAATCTCGCCATCGACCAGGTCATCCAGCACCGCGTGCCGCCGGTGGTACGCGAGCGCCTCGAGGCCGACGAGCGCGAGCGGCTGCGCTCGGAGATCAAGCATCTGCTCGTCGGCCACAACGCCGTGCTGGTCGCGCACTACTACACCGATCCGGAACTCCAGACCCTGGCCGACGAGACCGGCGGCTACGTGTCCGATTCGCTCGACATGGCGCGCTTCGGCCATGAGCACTCGGCCGCGACCCTGGTGGTCGCCGGCGTGCGCTTCATGGGCGAGACCGCGAAGATCCTGAACCCCGAGAAGCGCGTGCTGATGCCGGACCTGCGCGCCGAGTGCTCGCTGGACTTGGGGTGCCCCGCGGACGCCTTCAATGCCTTCTGCGACGCGCACCCCGATCGCACCGTGGTGGTCTATGCCAATACCAGCGCCGCGGTCAAAGCCCGCGCCGACTGGATGGTGACCTCCGGCATCGCGCTCGACGTGGTGCGGCATCTCAAGGCCCGGGGCGAGAAAATCATCTGGGCGCCGGACCGCTATCTGGGCGACTACATCCGCACCGAGACCGGCGCGGACATGCTGCTGTGGAACGGCGCCTGCATCGTGCACGAGGAGTTCAAGGGCGCGGAGCTCGCGGCGATGAAAGCCGAGCATCCCGCGGCGCGGGTGCTGGTGCATCCCGAGTCGCCGCCCTCGGTCATCGAGCTCGCCGACTACGTCGGTTCCACCTCGGGGCTCATCAACGAGGTGCGCACCCATCCTTCGACTGAGTTCATCGTCGCGACCGACAAGGGCATCTTCCACAAGATGCAGCTCGCCGCGCCCGGCAAGCGCCTCATTGCGGCGCCGACCGCCGGCCGCAGCGCGACCTGCCGGAGCTGCGCCGAATGCCCATGGATGGCGATGAACGGGCTGCGCGCGCTGCGCGAGGTGCTCGCGACCGGCGCGAACGAGATCCACGTGCCGGCCGACATCGCCGAGCGCGCCCGGCGGCCGATCAAGCGCCTGCTCGACTTCGCGGCTCTGCAGAAGCGCGTGGTGATGAGCAACAACGACGCCTGATGCGCGCATGCCGCGCTGCATCGCGGCGCGGGTTTTGCGACAATGCCGACCAAGAAGCAAGCGTAGGAATCATTCGCGGGTGAGCCATGGCTGGACACAGTAAATGGGCCAACATCAAGCATCGCAAGGGCAAGCAGGACGCCAAGCGCGGCAAGCTGTTCACCCGCTTGATTCGTGAAATCACCGTCGCCGCCCGCACCGGCGGCGGCGACGCGAACTCCAATCCCCGTCTGCGCGCGGCCATCTATGACGCGCTCAACGCCAACATGACCAAGGACACGGTGGAGCGCGCGGTGGCGCGCGGCGCCGGGGATACCGAGGCGGACAACTACGAGGAGATCCGCTACGAGGGCTATGGCCCGGGCGGCGTGGCGGTGATGGTCGACTGCATGACCGACAACCGCAACCGCACCGTGGCCGAGGTGCGCCACGCCTTCTCCAAGTGCGGCGGCAATCTCGGTACCGACGGCTCGGTGGCGTTCCAGTTCAAGAAGGTCGGCCTGCTCGACTACCCGACCGGCAGCGACGAGGACGCCATCATGGGCGCCGCGCTCGACGCGGGCGCCGACGACGTCATCGTGCACGACGACGGCTCCATCGAGGTGCTGACCCCACCCGACCAGTTCGGCGAGGTCAAGGACGCGATGGTCGCCGCCGGCTTCACGCCGGAATCGGCCGAGGTCACCATGCGCGCCAACGTGCAGACCGAGCTCGATGCCGACAACGCGCAGAAGATGGTGCGGCTGCTCGACATGCTCGAAGATCTCGACGACACGCAAAAGGTCTACTCCAACGCCAGCATCTCCGACGAGATCATGGCCACGCTCGGCGGCTGAGCGTGACCCGCCGGCACACTTGACCGTCATCCTCGGCATCGACCCTGGCTCCCGGGTGACCGGCTACGGCGTGGTGCGCAGCGCGTCGCAGCGCATGGAGTTCCTGACCTGCGGCTGCATCCGGCTCGCGACCGACGGCAGCTTCGATGAGCGCCTGGTGCAGCTCTACGACGAGCTGGCCGCGGTGATCGCGGAGCACCGACCGACCGAGGCCGCCATTGAGCGGGTGTTCATGAATCGCAACGCAGACTCGGCCCTGAAGCTCGGCCACGCACGCGGCGTGGCGATGCTCGCCGCGCGCCGCGCGGGCCTCGTGGTGAGCGAGTACACCGCGACGCAGATCAAGCAGAGCGTGGTCGGCCGTGGCCACGCAGAGAAGGTCCAGGTACAGCACATGGTGCGCTTCCTGTTGGGACTCTCGGCCGAGCCGAGCACCGACGCCGCCGACGCGCTGGCGGCGGCGCTGTGCCATGCCGCCATGCGCGACGGGCGCGCGCGGCTCGCGAACGCCGGGTGGCGGCAATGATCGGGCGGATCACCGGCATGCTGGTCGAACTGCGGCCGCCGCAGATCATCGTCGAATGCAACGGTGTCGGTTACGAGATCGAAGCGCCGATGACCACCATCTGGGCGCTGCCGGAGGTGAACCAGCGGGTCTCGCTCTATACCCATCTAGCGGTGCGTGAGGACGCGCACCTGCTGTACGGCTTCACCACCGAGTCCGAGCGCGCGCTGTTTCGCAGCCTGCTCAAGGTGAACGGTGTCGGCACCAAGATGGCGCTCGTGATCCTGTCCGGCATGGACGCGGAAGCCTTCGCGCTGTGCGTGCACGGCGGCGACATCGCGCGTCTGACCGCGTTGCCCGGCATCGGCAAGAAGACCGCCGAGCGGCTCATCGTCGAGATGCGCGACAGGGTCGAGGCGCCCGGCGTGCGCGGCCACGTGCCGCAGCCGGCACTGCCCGGCCGCGCCGCCGATCCGGCGGCCGATGCCGTTGCCGGACTCATCGCGCTCGGCTACAAGCCGCAGGAAGCGAGCCGCTACGTGCATGGCCTGGAGGACGCCGAGGGCCTGCGCAGCGAGGAGCTCATCCGTCGCGTGCTGAAGAGTCTCGCACCGAAATGACGCCGCACTCGCCCATGGCAGGACACGGCGCCCATGGTTGACAGCGATCGCCTGGTCACGGCCAGTCTCGCGTCGGACGACGCGCAGCTCGAGAACAGCATCCGGCCCAAGCTGCTCGCCGACTACATCGGCCAGCCTGACGTGCACGAACAGATGGAGATCTTCATCGGCGCGGCGCGCCAGCGCGGGGAGCAGCTCGACCACGTGCTGATCTTCGGTCCGCCCGGACTCGGCAAGACCACGCTGGCGCACATCATCGCCAACGAGCTCGGGGTCAATCTGCGCCAGACCTCGGGGCCGGTGCTGGAACGCGCCGGGGATCTCGCCGCGCTGCTCACCAATCTCGAACCGCGCGACGTGCTGTTCATCGACGAGATCCACCGCCTGAGCCCGGTGGTGGAGGAGATCCTCTACCCGGCGATGGAGGACTTCCAGCTCGACATCATGATCGGCGAAGGCCCGGCGGCGCGTGCCATCAAGCTCGACCTGCCGAAGTTCACCCTGGTCGGCGCGACCACGCGCGCGGGTCTCCTAACTTCGCCGCTGCGCGACCGTTTCGGCATCGTGCAGCGGCTCGAGTTCTATTCCGAGGAAGACCTCGCGCGCATCATTCGCCGCGCGGCGCATATCCTGGGCGTGCCCATCGAGGCCGGCGGCGCCGCCGAGCTCGCGCGCCGCTCGCGCGGTACGCCGCGCATCGCCAACCGCCTGCTGCGCCGCGCGCGGGACTTCGCCCAGGTCAAGGCCGACGGTGTGCTGACCACCGAGGTCGCGGCCCGCGCGCTCGACCTCTTGAACGTCGATGCTCACGGCTTCGATGTGATGGACCGCAAGCTGCTGCTCGCGGTGATGCAGAAGTTCGACGGCGGACCGGTCGGCGTCGACAGCCTGGCCGCGGCGATCAGCGAAGAGCGCGGTACCATCGAGGACGTCATCGAGCCCTACCTCATCCAGCAGGGCTTTCTGATGCGCACCGCGCGTGGACGGGTGGCGACCCGCTCGGCGTGGCAGCATTTCGGGCTGGAAGTGCCGACCGCGGTACGCAACGCGCCGGATCTCTTCGATGGCGTCGAGTGAGGTGCCGCCCATGCTCGCGCAAGGTTTCACCTGGCCGGTGAGGGTGTACTACGAAGACACCGACGCGGCCGGCATCGTCTATCACGCCAATTACCTGCGCTTCATGGAGCGCGCGCGCACCGAGTGGCTGCGCGCGCTCGGCTTCGAGCAGGACGCGCTGGCGCGTGAGCAGGGCGTGGTGTTCGTGATCACCGCCTCCACGCTCCGGTTCACGCGCGCCGCGCGCTTCAACGATGAACTGCTGGTCGAGACCTCGCTCGAAGCGCTGCGCGGCGCGAGCATCGCCTTTCGCCAGGACGTCACCGATCTCGATGGCCAGACGTATTGTTCCGCCAGCAACGTGGTGGGCTGCGTCGCTGCCACCACGCTGAAACCGCGGCGCATCCCCGCGCCCATGATGAGGAAATTCCAAGGTGGAGAGTGATCTGTCGATCGCGAATCTGATCCTGGGCGCGAGCGCCCTGGTGAAATTCGTCATGCTGCTGCTGCTGGCGGGCTCGGTGTCGTCCTGGGCGCTGATCTTCGCCAAGCGCCGCCAGGTGCAGCTCGCCAAGCGCGAGATCCAGGAATTCGAGGACGAGTTCTGGTCGACCGAGGACCTGACCCGGCTGTTCAATCGCGTCGCGGCCCAGGCCGAGGACGCGACCGGGATGGAGCGCATCTTCGAATCGGGCTTTCGCGAGTTCGCGCGGCTGCGCAAGCGCGGCGGGCTCGAGGCCACCGACATCCTCGACGGCGCGCAGCGCGCGATGAAGGTCACGGTGAATCGCGAGATGGAGGCGCTGGAGGCCAACCTGCCGACACTTGCCACCATCGGCTCGATCAGCCCCTACGTCGGCCTGTTCGGCACGGTGTGGGGCATCATGAATTCCTTCCAGGCGCTCGGCAACGTGCACCAGGCGACGCTCGCGATGGTCGCGCCGGGCATCTCCGAGGCGCTGGTCGCGACCGCCATGGGCCTGTTCGCGGCGATCCCGGCGGTGGTCGCCTACAACCGCTTCGCGAGCGACATCGATCGCGTGTTCGGCCGCTACGACATCTTCGCCGAGGAGTTCCTGGCGATCCTGCGTCGCCAGGCCCACGACTGAGCGCGGCCATGGCGGGCGGAGTCGAAATCAGGTCGCGCCGCGGGCGCAAGCGCGTGATGGCGGAGATCAACGTCGTGCCCTACATCGACGTCACGCTGGTGCTGCTGATCATCTTCATGATCACCGCGCCCTTGGTGACGCAGAGCGTCAAGGTCGACCTGCCGCAGGTCGACTCCACCGTGGTGGAATCCACCGAAGACGAGCCGGTGACGGTGACGGTCGACAAGAACGGCGACGTCTATTGCGACATCGGCGACGACCCGGAGTCACCGGTGTCGATGGAAGACCTCATCACGCGCCTGAGCGCTGTCATGAAATACAAGCCCAAGACCCCCATCTACCTGGCCGGTGACGCGGGCGTGGACTATGGCCGGGTGATCGAAGTCTTCCAGGGACTGCGCGCCGCCGGCGTCGAAGGTGTGGGGCTGCGCACCGATTCCCCCTCCGGCAAGCCCAAGCGGTGAGTAATCCGCGCCACGGACGCGTCTGAACATGATGTCCCGCAAGTCCATCATCCTCTCGGTGCTGCTGCACGCCCTGCTTGTGGCGCTGCTGTTGTTCGGCTTCAAGTTCCACAGCGAGCCGGTCAGCGTCGCGCCGCCCGCGCCGGTGATGAACGCGACCCTGGCGGACAGCGCCGCCGTGGACGAACAGGTCAAGCAACTGAAGGCCAAGGACGCAGCCGCCAAGGCCGAGAAGGAACGCCAGGTGCGCGAGGCGGAGGAGAAGCGTCGCGCCGAGGAACAGAAGGTCGAACAGTTGAAGGCCGAGCAGGAGCGTCTGAAGCAGCAGCGGGAAGAGCAGAAGCGCGAGGCCGAAGAGGCGCGTCGCGAGGCGGAAGCCGCCAAGGCCGAGGCGGAGCAGCAGCGGCGCGAGGTCGAGGTACAGAAGAAGAAGGCCGAAGCGGAGAAGAAGAAACAGGCCGAAGCCGAAGCCAAGAAGAAGGTGGAGACCGAGGCCAGGAAGAAGGCCGAGGCCGAGGCCAAGAAGAAAGCCGACACGGAGGCCAAGAAGAAGGCGGACGCCGAAGCGAAGAAGAAGGCCGAGGCCGACGCCAAGAAGAAAGCGGACGCCGAGGCGAAGAAGAAGGCCGAGGCCGAAGAGGCCGCGCGCAAGAAGGCCATCGCCGACGAGATCGCCGCCGAAGAGGCCGCCGAGGCCGCCGCGGCCCAGGCGTCCGCCGACATGTCGGAGATCGCGCGCTACTTCGCCCGCATCAAGGCCACGGTCAATGATGCCTGGACCTATCTCCCTGGGCAGGAGGGTCTGACCTGCGTGTTTCGCGTGACCCTGGTACCGGGTGGTGAGATCGCCGGGCTGGAAGTCATACAATCGAGCGGCGACCCGACCTTCGACCGTCAGGCCGAGAACGCCATCCGCAAGTCCGCGCCCCTGCCGGTGCCGGAGGAACCGCGCATCTTCCAGAAGATGCGCGCCTTCAAGTTCGAGTTCAGCAAATGAGGAGCCATGGCTTGACGCTCTTAAGCCTGTCCATCGTCCGTTACACGCGCATTGCCGCCCTCGCCTGCCTGCTCGTGGCAGGCCTTGCACCGGCCCACGCCGCCGAGGGCGAGCTCACCATCAAGATCGACCAGGGCACGCAGTCGGCGCTGCCCATCGCCATCGTGCCCTTCGCCGGTGAAGGCGGGCCGACCGACATCGCGGCCGTGGTGCGGAGCGATCTCGCGCGCAGCGGCCAGTTCAACCCGATGCCGCCCGAGGACATGCCGTCCAAGCCTTCGGCCTTCGGCGACATCAACTTCAAGGACTGGCGCGTGGTCGGCATGGAGAACCTGGTGGTCGGCAAGGTCGCCGCCAGCGGCGACGGCGGTTACGTGGTCGAGTTTCGCGTGGTGGACGTGTTCAAGGGCACCCAGCTGCTCGGCTTCCGCATTCCGACCGAGGCGGCCAACATGCGCTTGACCGCCCATCACATCGCGGACCTCATCTACGAGACGCTGCTGCATCGCAAGGGCGCGTTCGCGACTCGCATCGCCTACGTCACGGTCGAGCGTCGCTCGGCCAAGGACGCCACCTACCGTCTGCAGGTGGCGGACGCGGACGGCTACGACCCGCATACCATTCTCGAGTCCCGGCAGCCGCTGATGTCGCCCTCGTGGGCGCCCGACGGCGGTCGCCTGGCCTACGTGTCCTTCGAGGACCGCAACTCCGCCATCTACGTGCAGGACATCCGCACCGGCGGTCGGCAGAAGCTGGTGTCGGGCCCGGGCATCAACAGCGCGCCCTCGTTCTCGCCGGACGGCGCGCGCCTGGTGGTGACCCTGTCACGCGACGGCAATCCCGAGCTCTACACCTACAGCTTCGCGTCGCGCCAGCTGACCCGGCTGACCTACCACGCGTCGATCGACACCGAAGGGGTCTACTCGCCCGACGGTCGCTGGATCTACTTCACCTCCGATCGTGGCGGCGGTCCGCAGATCTACAAGATGAGCAGCGACGGCGGCGATCCGCAGCGCGTGACGTTCAACATGGGGAACTACAACTCCCGCGCGCGCATCTCGCCGGACGGCAAGAAGGTAGCGCTCGTGCATGGCGGCAAGGGCTATCGCATCGGCATTCTCGACCTCGGTTCGAACAGCTTCGACCTGTTGACCAACGCCTCCTTGGACGAGTCGCCGAGCTTCGCCCCGAACGGCGATATGATAATTTATGCGACAATGGGCGGCCGTGGCACGGAGCTCGCCGCAACCTCCACTGACGGTCGTCTGCGTCAGCGGCTCGCCGTGCAGCGCGGTGAAGTGCGCGAACCCGCCTGGGGGCCCTTCAGGAACCAGTAAGGCGCCGCCTCGGCGCCTGCGCCGCCACTTCAAGATCACGTTACGTTCAAGCCACGCCGCGCCCGCGCGGCACCACGACAACACTCACCACGGGAGACACACATGAAAGGGACGATGCTCAAGCTGGCGCTGGTCATCACGATGAGCGCGGCGCTGGCCGCCTGCAGCTCGAACAAGGCCAAGACCGACAGCGCCCAGTCCGGGGCTCGAACCACCGACCAGGGGATGGCCGGCGCCGGCGCCAACGGCGCGGCGAGCCAGGGCCTCGGCGACGGCAGCAACCTGGCCGGCGGCGCGCTGAACGATCCCAACAGCCCGCTGGCGGTCCGCGTCATCTACTTCGACTACGACAGCGCCAATATCCGTGCCGACTTCAACGACACGGTCGCCGCGCACGCCGCCTACCTGGCGCAGAACGGCAGCACCATCGTGACCCTGGAAGGCCACGCCGACGAGCGCGGCTCGCGTGAGTACAACCTGGCGCTGGGCGAGAACCGTGCTATGGCGGTGCGCAAGCAGCTGGTGCTGCTCGGCGCCGCGGCCGGCCAGATCAAGGTCGTCAGCTACGGCGAAGAGCGCCCGGCGGTCGACGGTCACGATGAAGGCGCCTACGAGCGCAACCGTCGCGTCGAACTGGTGTACTGAGAGCCGCCTTGGCCGTCCGTGCCCCGTCCATGAAGCCGCGCGCGATGGCGTTCGCCGTCCGCGCGCTGCTGTTCGGGGGCGCGCTGGCGGCGTCCTTGCCGGCCGCGGCCGGCAGCAAGGAGGAGGCCGCGCTGGCCGAGCGCCTGGCGCGCGTCGAGCGCAGCCTGAATGGCTCCGGGCTGCTGGAGATGGCGCGGCAGATCGAAGCCCTGCAGCAGGAAGTCCGCCAGTTGCGCGGCGAGGTCGAGAACCAGGCTTTCACCCTTGAGCAGGTGCGCAAGAGCCAGCGCGAGGCGTATGCAGACGCCGACCGCCGCATCGGCGCGCTCGAGCAGGGCAACGCGGCCGCGAACGGCGCGTCGGCCGATCCGGCGCTGTCCACCCTGGACAGCCCGAGCGACGCACCAGTGGCGGGCAAGCCTTCGGACCAGACCATGACGGTCGACATCGAGTCGCCGGCCGGAGGCGTGACCCCGCGGGCGCCGGGTGACGCCATCGACGCCAGCCCAGAGGCGGCCGCGGCGATGCGCCCACCTGGCGAACGGCGCACCGTGGTGCTCTCGCCGGGCGATCCCGCGTCCGGCGAGATGCGCATTACGCAGAACACACCGGCCGAGCCGGGACGCCCCGCGGCGGCCGGAGCCGAAGGCGGCGATCCGTTGCTCGCGCCCGCAGCGGACAGCGAGGCGGCCGCGCCCAGCGAGGCGGCGCCACCGATGCCGCGCAGCGAGACACCCGAGTCCGAGAACGCCTACCGCGAGGCTTTCGGACTGCTCAAGGGTGGGCAGTACGAACAGGCCATCGCGGGCTTCACCGCCTATCTGCAGAACTACCCCAACGGGCAGTACGCCGACAACGCGCAGTTCTGGATCGGCGAGTCCTACTACGTGCTGCGCAAGTTCGAGCCGGCCATCAGCCAGTACCAGAAGCTGATCGCCAACTACCCCGACAGCCAGAAGCAGCCGCAGGCGCTGCTCAAGATCGCCAATAGCTTCGCCTTCCTCGGGCGCAAGGATCAGGCCGCGCAGATCCTGAACCAGCTGAAGCAGAAATATCCCGACTCCTCGGCCGCGAGGCTGGCCGACGAGAGCCTGGCTCGCCTGCGCGGCGACCAAGCCAACTAGCGGGCCGGCACGATGGGCGTGACCGGCACGCGGGACGACGCGGCCGACGCCGAGTCGCTGCGCATCACCGAAATCTTCCTCTCCGTGCAGGGTGAGTCCAGCACCGTCGGCTGGCCGACGGTGTTCGTGCGCACCACCGGCTGTCCCCTGCGCTGCCGGTACTGCGACACGGCCTACGCGTTCAGCGGTGGCGAGCGCCTGGCGCTGGACACCATCGTGGAGCGAGCACTCGCTTACGGTGTACGCCACGTCACCGTGACCGGCGGCGAACCGCTGGCCCAGCCGAACGTGCTGCCGTTGATGACCCGGCTCTGCGACGCCGGTCTCACCGTCTCGCTCGAGACCAGCGGCGCGCTCGATCTCGCCGGGGTGGACGCGCGCGTCATGCAGGTGGTCGACATCAAGACGCCCGCCTCGGGCGAAGTGACGCGCAACCTCTGGAGCAACCTCGCGCGCCTGCGCGCGGGAGACCAGCTCAAGTTCGTCATCTGCGACCGGCAGGACTACGAGTGGAGCCGCGCCCGGCTGGCCGAGATGGCGCTGCCGGTGGGCGTGGAGGTCCTGTTCTCGCCGAGCTTCGAGACCCAGCCGCCGCGCGCGCTCGCCGAGTGGATCATCGAAGATCGCCTGCCGGTGCGCATGCAGATCCAGTTGCACAAGGTGCTGTGGGGCAATGAGCCGGGACGCTGAAGCCCGCGCGGTGATTCTCCTCTCGGGGGGCCTCGACTCGGCCACCGTGCTCGCCAAGGCGCGCGCCGAGGGGCGCGTCTGCCATGCGCTCAGCGTCGACTACGGGCAGCGGCATCGCGCCGAGCTGGTGGCAGCGGCGCGCATCGCGCGCGCCTGCGGCGTGGTCGAGCACCGGGTGGTGCACGTCGACTATGGCCAGTTCGGCGGCTCCGCCCTGACCGACGCGAACATCGCCGTGCCCACCGCGCCGAGCGCTGGTATCCCGGTCACCTACGTGCCGGCGCGCAACACGATCATGCTCGCGCTCGGTCTCGGCTGGTGCGAGGTGCTCGGTGCGCGCGAACTGCACATCGGCGTGAACGCCATCGACTACTCGGGCTATCCCGACTGCCGCCCCGAGTTCATTGCCGCCTTCGAACGGCTCGCGCGGCTCGCCACGAAGGCGGGGGTCGAGGGCGAGGAATTCCGCATCCGCACCCCGCTCCAGCAGTTGGGCAAGGCCGAGATCATCCGCCTCGGCCTCTCGCTCGGGCTCGACTATGCCGACACGGTGAGCTGCTACCAGGCCAGCGACGAGGGCGTCGCCTGCGGCGACTGCGATGCCTGCCGTCTTCGGCGCGAGGGCTTCCGCGCCGCCGGCGTCGCCGATCCGACCCGCTATCGCGGGGCAGCCTGACTCAGCCGCGCGGCGAGAGCGCCCGCGCGTCGACCCCGGCGGTGAGCGATTCCTGCTGGCGGTTGTAGGTGTTGTACAGCGAGCGGATGGCACGCACGTAATCGATCGCCTGGCGATAGGGGCCGACCGCGCGCTGGTTGAAGTCGCGGCCCATCATGGTCTCCACGTTGCCGAACCAGCGCGTCGGGTCGAGGCCCGCGGCCCTGGCCCGCTGGCGGGCGAGGTCCACGCGGGTGAGCCCCGCGTTGTAGGCGGCGATCGCGAACCAGGTGCGCTCGCGGGGCGGGAGACTGTCTTCGAAGTGGGCGCGCAGTTCGTCCAGGTAGCGCACCCCGCCGCGGATGCCGGCGTCGGGATCGAAGGGATTGCGGACGCCCATCGCGCGGGCCGTATCGCGGGTCAGCTGCATGAGACCGAGCGCGCCCCCCGAGGAGCGCGCTCCCGGGTTGAACTGGCTCTCGAAATACATCTGCGCGACTATCAGCCGCCAGTCGAAGTTGTAGGCCTCGGCATAGCGACGCACCAGGTGGTCGTAGGGCGACAGCCGGGCGAGGCCGTTGATGTAGGCAAAGCGCGGCTCGTCGAAATAACGGTTGGCGAGCACCTGGTAGGTGTCAGTGCCGAACTGGGCGCGCACGAAGCCATCGGCGGCGCGCTTCAGTTCGGCGTTCTGGCTGCGCAGCGTCCACGCATAGTTATATGAGATCGGTACCGACATGCCCGCCACCAGCAGCGGATGCAGGCTGCGCAGGTCGGCGATGAGGTGCGCGTCGACGATGGCGACGTCGACCGACCAGTTCTCGATGCGCTCGGCCAGCGCCGCGGGCGGCGTGCCCGGGCCGATCACCACCGGCTGCACGGCGATGCCGCGCGCCACCAGTTCGGACAGCGCGCGGTGCTCGACGGTATTGCCGAATACCGCCACCCGCTTGCCGGCCAGCGCTTCCTGCGAATGGAGTTCGCTGCCCGCCCGGCCCACCAGCACCGAGGCGGAGTGGAAATAGCTGCGCGCCTGCACGATCCCAGGGTCGGCCGCGACATCAGCGCTGCGCACGCGGGTGGTGATGAGATCCCCGGCGCCGCTCTTCAGCCAGGCGAGCATCTGCTGGTCGCTGTCCGCCACCAGGTATTCGACCTTGAGCCCCTGCGCGCGGGCGAACAATTCCACCATCTCGTACTCGAAGCCGGCCGGCCGGCCGTTGCGTACGAAGTAATTGGGTGCGTCGATGCGGGTGATGGCGCGCAGGGTGCCGCGGCTGCGGATGCGCGCCAGGTCACCGTAGGCGGGCTGGGGCGCGAGCACCGCCGCGTGCGAGCGCTGCATGTAGCGGTCGAGCGCGTCGCGCAGCGGCCGCGCCTCGGCGTTGAAGGTCCACACCACCGGCAGCGGCGCGGACAAGTCGAACAGCCGCTTGATCGGCAGGTGCGCGACCAGCGCGCGCTCGTTGCTGCGCGCGGCGATGATCGCTGCGTCGAAGTGGCCGCTCGCGACGCCGGCCAGCAGGGTCTCGCGCGGCGTGCCGCTCGGCAGCAGCACCGGCACCAGGCCGACCTCGGCGCGCAGCCGGTCGAAATAGGGGCGCAGCGGCGAGGCCTCGTTCAGCGCTACCCGCAGGCCGGCGAGGCCGCGCGGATCGCGAACCTCCAGCGGCTTGCGCCCGTAGGCCTCGTAGCGGAACACGCCCATGGACTGGCTGCGCACCAGACCAGGCGCGGCGTCAGTTTCCGGCGGCAGCTCGGCGGCGACCAGGTCGGCGTCGCCACGGCGGAGCCGGGTGTAGAGGGCCTCGGGGGTGTCGGCTTCGACCCAGGCGACCTCCTGGCCGCGACGGCGGGCGAAATCCGCGAGCATGCGGAACTCACCGGCGCTGTCCCGGTACGGAAGATTGGATTCCTGTTGCTTGAGTTTGAGAACGCGGAGAGTGGGGGGCAGGTCGCGATCTTTGCCGGAGTCAGCGCTGGCGCTCGAGCCCACGAACAGGGCCAGCGTCAGCGCTACCGGGAGAAATAGTCGGTGCCGGTGCCATGCGGCCCACCGGCAATGCACACGAGAGCTCGAGTAATGCATTGCGAACGGCTTCTGTTTGAACACGCGGCGCCGTCTTCGGGTAGGGGTGGACCCGCTCTTGGGGCCCCATCCTGGGCAGGTCATTTTTATGGCGCCGGCCGATGGTGGCCGCTGAATCCGGCCCCGTCAACCCTTGACATGACCCGGACGGGTGAGGCATGGGCGGGTTCAGGGGCGCTCCGCCACCTCGCTACGTGCCGCCTCCAGGCGCGCCGGCGTGCCGATGTCGAACCATCGGCCATCGTAGCGCTGGCCGCCAAGGCGTCCGGTCGCGGCGAGTTCGAACAGGAGCGGCGCGAGCGGAAAGGACGCGTCGCGGCGGCCGGCAAACAAGCTCGGCGAGTACCGACCGATGCCGGCATAGGTGTAGGGCCGCGGCTCGTCACGAGTCGCGCGATCGCCGGCGAGCGCGAAGTCACCAGTCGGGTGATGCGAGGGGTTCGGGATCAGCAGCAGGTGCGCCGGGTCGCCGCCGCGCGCGTCGAGTTCAAAGTCGAAGTCGGTCCACACGTCGGCGTTCACCACCAGGAAGGGCGTGTCGCCGAGGAGCGGCAGCGCGCGCGCGATGCCGCCGCCGGTCTCGAGCGGTCCATCGGGCTCGCGCGAGTAGGCGATGCTGACCCCGAGCCGCGCGCCGTCGCCGAGATGCGCTTCGATCAGGGCGCCCAAGTGGGACACGTTGATGACCAGCTCGCGGAACCCGCTCGCGGCCAGGCGGCGCACATGGCGTTCTATGAGCGTGACGCCGCCGACCTCGATCAGCGGCTTGGGCAGGGTGTCGGTCAGGGGCGCGAGGCGCTGCCCGCGACCCGCCGCCAGGATCATGGCTTTCACGCTGGGTTCCGCGCAGGAAGATGCCGTCATTCTAAGCCGGGCCCGACGGGACGGCGCGTGTCGCTCCGGTCGCGATCTGGCATGATGCGCGCCGTGTCCAGCCTGCCTCTGCCCTCACCCGCGACGGGTCGCGGCCGCGTCCCGCCGCGCGGGGCATCGCGTCGCTCCACCCTCGTCCGCCTCGCGCGCCGCGGATCGCGCGCATGAACGCCTGGCTGACCGCCCTCGCGGTGCTGTTGCTCGGCGCCGGCAGCTTCTGGCTGCTGCACGAGCTCGAGATGGAGGAGCGGCGCGCGGCGCAGCAGCGCGCCCACGAGCCCGATTACTACATCGATCGGATGGTGAGACGCACGCTGGGCGGTGAGGGCCAGCTCACCAACGTGCTGCGCGCCACGCGCCTCGAACACTTTCCGGATGACGACTCCACGGAATTGGCCTCGCCGCACCTTGAGATTTACAATGGCGACGTCGAGCCGTGGCACGTGATCGCCGAGCGTGGCTGGGTCAGTTCGGGCAACGAAGTCGTGTTGCTGCACGGCGAGGTTGAAATCTGGCGGCAGAACGCGGCTGGCCAGCGCGTGTACCAGGTCCTGACTTCGGAGCTCAGGGTGTTGCCGAAGGAGCAATATGCCGAGTCCGATACTCCCACCACGATTCTCGGGCCGTCGACGGTGTCACACGCCGTCGGCATGCGCGCCAATTTCGCCCACGACCGTCTCGAGTTGCTGAACCGGGTAAGAGCCAGACATGAAGTCAAGCCGCAGATCTGAGTGCGACCTGTCCGTGCTGGCGCTCCTGTGCCTGCTGCTGGCCGGACCGGCGTACGCCCTGTCCACCGACACCCAGCAGCCGGTGCAGATCGAGGCAGACTTCGCCGAGCTCGACGACGAGGAGCACACCACGGTCTACATCGGCAACGTGATCGTCGACCAGGGCTCGATCCACATGACGGGCGATCGGCTGCGGGTCAACTTCACCGAGAACAAGGAGCTGAAGGACGCCTACCTCGAGGGCCGTCCGGCGACCTTCAAGCAGACCCCGGACAACGACGACGACGTGCACGGCCAGGCCCTGCAGATCGAATACCACGCCCAGCAGAGCCTCCTGAAGCTCATCGAAAAGGCGCGCGTCACCCAGGGTGAACGGCTGTTCGAGGGCCACCGCATCAATTACGACACCAAGAGGAGCCTCATCACCGCGCGCTCGGCGCGCGCCGACAAGGCCGACAAGGACTCGCGCTCCAAGGCGGACAGCGGCCGGGTGCGCATCATCATCCCGCCCAAGAAGCGTCCGCTGCCCGACACCCCCGCCGCGCCCGAGGCCGGCGCGCCGGCCAAGCCCTGAACGGGCCGGTCGCCGGGGCTGTCGTCGGGACTCCCGCCATGAGCGTGCTCGCCGTGCGTCAGCTGGCCAAGACCTACCGCTCGCGGCGGGTGGTGAAGGACGTCAGCCTGACCGTGGAGAGCGGCGAGGTCATCGGCCTGCTCGGGCCGAACGGCGCAGGCAAGACCACCAGCTTCTATATGATCGTGGGGCTCATCGCGAGTGAGGGCGGCTCCATCCTGCTGGACAGCGAGGACCTGACCCGCCTGCCGATGGACGTCCGCGCGCGCAAGGGACTCGGCTACCTGCCGCAGGAAGCCTCGGTGTTCCGCAAGCTGACCGTCGAGCAGAACATCATGGGGGTGCTGGAGATCATTCCCGATCTGAACCTCCACCAGCGCCAGCGCCGGCTGGACGCGCTGCTGAAGGAATTCCACATAGAGCACATCCGCGAGAACCTTGGCATGTCGCTCTCCGGCGGCGAGCGCCGCCGGGTGGAGATCGCCCGGGCGCTGGCCACCGAGCCGCGCTTCATCCTGCTGGACGAGCCCTTCGCCGGCGTCGACCCGATCTCGGTCGGCGACATCCAGCGCATCATCCGCCACCTGAAGCAGATCGGCATCGGCGTGCTGATCACCGACCACAACGTGCAGGAGACCCTGCGCATCTGCGACCGCGCCTACATCGTGAACGAGGGCACCATCATCGCCGAAGGCGATGCCGAGGCCATCCTGTCCGACGAGAAGGTGCGGCGCGTCTATCTCGGCGAGACCTTCAAGCTGTAAAGGCTGTCGGCGCGGCGGCCGACATCCTGCTCATCGAGGCCCGCCCGGGCCGGGCTTGCAAGCTTGTCACGCGGAAATGCAATTCCTGCTATGCAAATACTGAACCATGCGGCATCGCGCTGAGCTACTATAGGCTCATCGGCGAACCAGACCGCGCATCGAGGCAGCGCTTCACCGCCAGACCATGAAGCAGTCCATCCAGCTCAAGCTCGGTCAGCACCTGACCATGACCCCCCAGCTGCAGCAGGCCATCCGCCTGCTGCAACTCTCGGCCATGGAGCTGTCCGTCGAGATCCAGGAGGCCCTGGAGTCGAACATGATGCTGGAACTGGCCGACGGCGCGGACGACGTGGACGACGCGCCGTTCAGCGCGCCGGACAGCGCCGGCAGCGGTTCGGACGACGGCGAACCCGAGGCCAGCTTCGAATCCAGCTTCGAAGTCGGGGGCGGCGACGCGGGCGGTGACGACGAGCCGCGCTCGGTCGCAGAGGACATCCCCGACGACCTGCCGGTGGACAGCGACTGGGACGACATCTACGACACCCTGACCACGTCCGGCACCACCACCTCCAAGTCGGACGACGAACACGGCGACTACGAGCGCGGCAGCCTGGCCCCGCCTTCGCTGCGCGAACACCTGCTGTGGCAGGTGAACCTCACGCCCTTGAGCGAGCGCGACCGGGCCATCGCCATCGCCATCGTCGACGAGCTGGATGCCGACGGCTACCTGCGCAGCCCGCCCGAGGAACTGGCCGACACCGTCAACCAGGCCCTGGAAGACGGCGACGACCCCATCGAGGCCGACGAGGTACAGGCGATACTCAAGCTCGTGCAGGGCATGGAGCCGGCCGGGGTCGCCGCCCGCGACCTGCGCGAATGCCTGCTGTTGCAGCTCGCCCAGCTGCCGGCGGACACGCCGTGGCTGGTCGAGACCCGGCGCTGCGTTGGCGAGTACATGGATCTGCTGGCCTCGCGCGACTACAACCAGCTGATGCGGCGCCTGAAGCTGGTCCGCGAGGACCTCGCGGCCATCATCGGGCTCATCCAGAAGCTCAACCCCCGGCCCGGCTCGCAGTATGGCGGCGAGCAGACCGAGTACATCGTGCCGGACGTGTTCGTCTACAAGTACAAGGACCGCTGGCGGGTCGAACTCAACGCCGAGACCATGCCGCCCTTGCGCGTCAACCCCTACTACGCGAGCATGATCCGGCGGGCGGACAACAGCGACGACAACACGGCGCTGCGCAATCACCTGCAGGAGGCGCGCTGGTTCATCAAGAGCCTGCAGAGTCGCAGCGAGACGCTGCTCAAGGTCGCGACCGCCATCGTCGAGCGGCAGCGCGCCTTCCTCGAGCACGGCGAGGAGGCGATGAAGCCGCTGGTGCTGCACGACATCGCCGAGGCGCTGGAAATGCATGAGTCCACCATCTCCCGCGTGACCACCCGCAAGTACATGCACACGCCGCGCGGCATCTTCGAACTCAAGTATTTCTTCTCCAGCCACGTCAGCACGACGCTCGGCGGTGAGGCCTCCTCGACCGCCATCCGCGCCGTGATCAAGAAGCTCATCGCCGCCGAGAACGCGCAGAAGCCCTTGTCCGACCACAAGATTGCCGAGCTGCTGTCCGAGCAGGGCGTGCAGGTGGCGCGCCGCACGGTGGCCAAGTACCGTGAAGCGATGTCCATTCCGCCGTCCAACGAGCGCAAGCGCATCGCCTGACCGGGCACACTGCGGGCGGCGCCGACCGTACAACACCAAGAGCAAGCAGGAGTACACCATGCATATCAAAGTCGACGGCCGTCACGTGGAGGTCACCGAGTCGATGCACGATTACATCAGCGCCAAGCTGGGTCGCATCGAGCGCCACTTCGACCACCTGGTTAACGTGCACGTGGTGCTGTCGGTGGAGAAGCAGCGCCAGATGGCCGAGGCGACCATCCACGTCGCCGGCAACGATATCCATGCTCACAGCGAGGACGAGGACATGTACGCCGCCATCGACGCGTTGTCCGACAAGCTCGACCGCCAAATCAAGAAGCACAAGGAAAAGCTGACCAATCATCGCGCCTGAGCGGTAGAGGCCCGGAGCGCGGCAGGACATGGACGACACACGGCGCTTCGTCATCGTCTCCGGGCTGTCGGGCGCCGGCAAATCCATCGCGCTCCACGCGCTGGAGGACGCCGGCTTCTACTGCGTCGACAACCTGCCGGTCGGCATCCTGGAAACCTTCGCGCGCCACGTCGGCGCGCTAGACCAGCCGCATTTTCGCAAGGTCGCGGTCGGCATGGACGCGCGCAACCAGCCGCGTGACCTGGCGGCGCTGCCGGCGGTGCTGGACAGCCTGCCGGCATTGCACGCCAAGGCCGAGCTGGTCTTCGTCGATGCCAGCGACGAGACCCTGCTCCGGCGCTACAGCGAGACGCGCCGCAAGCATCCGCTGTCCTCCGATCACGTACCGCTGGCCGAGGCCATCGCCCAGGAGCGCGCGCTGCTCGACCCGTTGGCCATGCGCGCCGACATCCGCATCGACACCACGCGCACCAACGTGCACGAGTTCCGCGCCGAGATTCGCGATCTCGTGACACCGCGCCAACCGGGCACGCTGGCGCTGCAGTTCCAGTCCTTCGGCTTCAAGTACGGCGTGCCGAGCGACGCCGATTTCGTGTTCGACGTGCGCTGCCTGCCTAATCCATACTGGGACCTGACGCTGCGCGATCTCACCGGGCGCGACCTGCCGGTGATCGAGTTTCTCGACCAGGCGCCGCTGGTGGAGCGCCTGGCGCAGGACATCGGCGGCTTCCTCGACACCTGGATTGGCCAGTTCGAAGAGGCCAACCGCACCTATCTCACCATCGCCTTCGGCTGCACCGGCGGGCGCCACCGCTCGGTCTACATGGCCGAGCGCCTCGCCCGTCGCTTCACCGCGCGCGGCAAGCGCGCCGCCATCAGCCACCGCGATCTCTAGAATGCTGTCTTTCGGATCGGAATTCATGCCCGTCGCCCAACTCACCATCGTCAACCGGCTCGGCCTGCATGCGCGCGCCGCCGCCAAGTTCGTGCAGACTGCGGCTCATTACGGCTGCGAGGTGCAGGTTTGCAAGGATGGCAAGAAGGTCAACGGCAAGAGCATCATGGGCGTCATGATGCTGGCCGCGGCCCAGGGCGCGGAGATCGAGATCTCGACCTCCGGCGCCGACGAACAGGCGGCCCTGGACGCGCTCGCCGCGCTGATCGCCGACAAGTTCGGGGAGCCTTCGTGACCTATTCACTGCACGGCGTCGCAATCTCGCGCGGCATCGCCATCGGGCGGGTGCACGTCGTCGAACGCAACCAGCTCGACATTCCCGAGTATCACCTCGAAGAGACCGAGGTCGAGGGCGAACAGCGGCGTCTCGGCAACGCCGTGGCGCTGGCCAAGCACCACCTGCGCGAGATCCGCGCGCACATTCCGCCCGGCACACCGGCAGAAGTGGTGGCCTTCATCGACACCCACATGCTGATGCTGGACGATGCCGCGTTCAACGACGAGCCGGCGCGCATCATCCGCGACAACCGCGTCAACGCGGAGTGGGCGGTGAAGCTGCAGCGCGACGCGCTGATCGCGGTGTTCGAGGAGATGGACGATCCCTATCTCCGCACGCGCAAGGACGATGTCGACCACGTGGTCGATCGCATCTTCCGCAACCTGCTGCGCCATCCGCCGCTGCGGCACGAGCTGCCGGACCAGAAACTGAACGGCATGATCATCATCGCCCGCGATCTCGCGCCGGCGGATCTCGTGCTGCTCCACCATCATCACGTCGCCGGCTTCGTCACCGAGTACGGCGGCCCGACCTCGCATACCGCGATCCTGGCGCGCAGCCTGGGCATACCGGCGGTGGCCGGCCTGCACCACGCGCGGCGCTACATCCAGGAAGAAGAGACCGTCATCGTCGACGGCGACGACGGCGTGGTGCTGGGCGGCGCGGACGAGCGCATCCTCGCCCAGTACCGCGCGCGCCAGACCGAGAGGCAGAACTACGTCGCGAGCCTGAAGGTGCTGCGCGACGCGCCGACCGTGACCCTGGACGGCCGCGCCATCCAGCTCTACGCGAACGTCGAGCTGGCCGAAGATTTCCAGAGCGTGCGCGAGGTGGGCGCCGACGGCGTCGGTCTGTATCGCACCGAGTTCCTGTTCCTGAACCGGAGCACGCACCCCGACGAAGACGAGCACTTCAACAACTACCGGCAGATGCTCGACGCCCTGGACGGCCTGCCGTTCACCATCCGCACCGCCGATCTCGGCTCGGACAAGATGCCGGAGAGTTCGGTCGCCAACATTCCCTACGCCTCCAATCCGGCGCTGGGGCTGCGGGCCATCCGGCTCTGCCTGCGCGAGCCCTCGCTGTTCTGGCCGCAGCTCCGCGCGATCATTCGCGCCTCGGCCTATGGCCGGGTGCGCATGATGATTCCCATGCTGTCCAGCATCGACGAAGTGCACCAGGTGCTGGACATCGTGCGCACCATTCGCAACGAGTTCACCCGGCGCGGCATCGCCTTCGATCCCGAGATGCCCATCGGCGGGATGATCGAAGTGCCCGCGGCGGCGATCTGCGCGGACGTGTTCGCCAAGGAGCTCGATTTCCTGTCTATCGGCACCAACGATCTCATCCAGTACGCGGTGGCGATCGATCGGGTCAACAACGAGGTGGGCTATCTCTACGATCCGCTGAATCCGGGCGTGCTGCGGCTGGTGGCCAATACCATCCAGGCCGGCCGCGAGGCCGGCATCCCCGTGGCGATGTGCGGTGAAATGGCGGGCGACGCGCGCTACACCCGGCTGTTGCTCGGTCTCGGGCTCACCGAGTTCAGCGTGCATCCGGCGGCGCTGCTCGAGATCAAGCACCTCGTCACCCACACCGATCTGCGCCACGCCGAGCGCCTCTCGCGCGAGTTCTTGTTCGACTCGCGTCTCGAGCGGCGCCGCGAACTCCTGCAGGCGCTCGAACAGGGCGCGGTGTAAGCGTCTCGTTTCGACCACACGCGAGCGTAGCACTGCCGCGCCGTGAGACCGCTCGCCTTCCCGCGTGCTGCGGGCTTGCACGGCCGGCTAGGCGTCGACAATATCTGTGCTATCATCCTTGTTGCCGTTACGCTGCAACTTTTTCGCAACAGCGAACCGCATGACTTCATCAGGATCTATGGGGGCTGGGGCAATGAGCAAACTCAATCGAATTCCGCTGGTGCTGCTGATGAGCTCGCTGGCCGTGGGCTGCGCCGAGCAGAACATCAAGCCGACCACGGTGCTGTGCCCGCTGCTCGGCGCGACCGCCGGCGCCGGTATCGCGGCCGCCGCGGGTGACGATGGCGACGAACCAGGCCCGCTGGCTGCAGGCGCCGTCCTCGGCGCGGTGGCTGGTTACTTCATCTGCCGAGAGAAGCCCGCCGAGCCGGTGCCGGCGACGCCGGCTCCCGCCGCGGCGCCCGCCCCGGCTCCGGCACCCGCGCCGCCCAAGGACTCCGATGGCGACGGTGTCATCGACCCCAACGACAAGTGCCCCGGCACGCCGCCCGGCACCAAGGTCAACGCCGAAGGCTGCCCGGAGGTGGGTGAGACCCTGATGTCGCTGCAGGGCGTGAACTTCGAGTTCGACAGTGCCAAGCTGATGCCGGAATCGACCGCCATCCTCGACCACGCGGCCGAAGTGCTCGGCCAGCAGGCGTCGGTCTCGGTGCGCATTGAAGGCCACACCGACAGCCGCGGCTCGGACGCCTACAACCTGAAGCTCTCCGACCGCCGCGCCAAGGCGGTGATGGACTATCTGGTCGGCAAGGGCGTCGACGGCGGTCGCCTGACGTCGCAGGGCATGGGTGAGGGCGCACCGGTCGCGCCGAACGACTCCGAGGCCAACATGGCGAAGAACCGCCGCGTCGACCTGGTCGTCACCAAGAACTGAGTCCAGCCACTCAGGTCGCGAAAAGGCCCGGCAATGCCGGGCCTTTTTCTTTTCAGGGCCAGAGCGCGGCGAAGGGGCAGTCCGGCCGCCGTCCGAACAGCAGCACGCGCTTGAAGGGCGCCGGGTCCTTGATGTGCACCAGCGCGCCGTCGCGCGGAAACAGCTGATCCTTCAGCCGCGACAGCCAGAAACGCAGGCCCGCGGCGCGCAGCGCCTGCGGCCAGGCGGCCTTCTCACCATCGCTGAGCGGCCGCTCTGCCGCATAGGCCCCGAGCATCGCGCGGGCCAGGTCGGCTTCCAGCCGGTACTTGCCCTCGTCCATGCACCAGTCGGCCACGGCCACGGCCAGGTCATAGACGAGTGCACCGTTGAACGCGTAGTAGAAGTCGATGAGCCCGCTCAACACGTGACCTTCGAACAGCGCGTTGTCGCGAAACAGGTCCGCGTGGATCACGCCCTGGGGCAGAGCGTGGAACGGGTCGTGCGCGAACTCCGCCACGCTCGTCTCCAGCAACTCGCGCTCGGCGGGGTCGAGCCTGGGTGCGACCAGGGCCGCGGTCTCCGCGCGCCAGCGCGGGCCGCGATCGGACGCACGCCGGGGGGTGAAGCTCATGCCGACCTGGTGCATGCGCGCCATTGCGCCGCCGATGGCCGCGCAGTGCGCGGCGTCCGGGTAGGCGACACTGCCACCGGGCAGACGCCGGACCAGGGCGCAGGGGCGTCCGCGCAGTTCGCGCAGGTAGCGGTCTTGGCGGTCGGCGATGGGATGGGCGCTCGGCACGCCGTGCTCGGCGAGGTGCGCCATCAGGTCCAGGAAATAGGGCAGCTCGCTGGCCGGCGTCGATTCGAACAGGGTGAGCACGTACTCGCCGACGTTGGTCGTGACGAAATAGTTGGTGTTCTCGATGCCGGCCGAGATGCCGCTGTAGCGCACCAGGGCGCCAACCTCGTAGTCGGCGAGGAAGGCCGCGAGCTCGTCGACTTCGATTACGGTGTAGACCGACATCGGCGCCTCGCCAGCCGCCCGCCGCGCCGTCGGCCCGGCGCTTCAGCGGCCGGGCGTCACCAGCTCAGGATCACCCACTGCGGTGGGCGCGGCTCGTCATCGAGTCGACCATTGATGCGTGATTCCATCAGGCCGTCGCCATCGCGGTCCACGATGTAATAGGCAGGTCCGATGAAGGGTTTGACCTTCACCATGTAGAGGCGACCGTTCAGACGGTACTCCTCGATCTCGGCGTCCTTGCGCTTGACGATGGTCACGTCGGGCTCGGGGCCGGCCTCTTCCGCGCCGACGTCGTCACCGGCGTCCGGCACCGGGATGGTGTCGACCGGCGGTGGCGGCGCGATCTCCTTGAACTGTGGTGCGGCCTCCTCGGCCAGGGCCAGCGGCGCGACCACCATGCAGGCGGTGAGGAGCAGAACGGCGGATGCTTTCATGGGGGGACTCGCGGCGTTGCCTGGGCGCTCGATTGCCCGCGTAGAATATCACCGAAAGAAGCACGCGGAATCGGGGCCCATTCCTCACCCCGCGTCAGACGTTGCCGCAAGAGGCCCACCGCATGTCCCAGCTCCTCGTCCTGGTCGACGGCTCGTCGTACCTCTACCGCGCGTTTCACGCGCTGCCGGCGCTGACCAATTCCAAGGGTGAACCGACCGGCGCCATGCACGGTGTCATCGCCATGCTGCGGCGGCTGCGCAACGCCTACCCGACGGAACACTTTGCGGTGGTGTTCGATCCGCGCGGGCCCACCCATCGCGATGCCTGGTTCGCCGAGTACAAGGCCCATCGTCCCCCCATGCCCGGTGAACTGGCCGCGCAGATCGAACCCTTGCACGAAATGATTCGCGCCATGGGGATGCCGCTTCTGCAGCTGCCCGGCGTCGAGGCCGACGACGTCATTGGCTCGCTCGCCGAGCAGGCGCGGCTGGCCGGCATGCGCGTGCTGATTTCGACCGGTGACAAGGACCTCGCGCAGCTGGTCGACGAGCAGGTCACGCTCATCAACACCATGGACGACACGGTGCTCGACCGCAACGGCGTGGTGGCCAAGTTCGGCGTGCCGCCCGAGCGCATCATCGATTACCTGAGCCTGGTGGGCGACAGCGTCGACAACGTGCCCGGCGTGCCGAGCTGCGGGCCCAAGACCGCGGTGAAGTGGCTGACCACCTATGGTTCGCTGGACGAGGTCGTGGCCCACGCCGACGAGATCACAGGCAAGATCGGCGAGAAGCTGCGCGCGGCGCTTGAGCAGCTGCCCCTTTCGCGGAAGCTCGTGACCGTGATGCGCGACATCGACTGCGGGGTGGATCCCCAGGAGCTCCTGCTCGCGGCGCCGGACGTCGAGCGCCTCGGCACGCTCTACCAGCGCTACGAGTTCAACACCTTCCTGCGCGACCTGCGCGACCAGCAGGGGCGCGAAGCGCGCGAGGCCGAGGCCCCGCCGCCCGCCCCGCCGGCGCAGCAGGCCGAGTATGAGACCGTGTTGACCGAGGACCACTTCGAGCGTTGGATGGCGGCGCTGGAGAATGCCGAGCTCATCGCCTTCGACACCGAGACCACCAGCCTCGACTACATGCAGGCGCGACTGGTCGGCGTGTCGTTCGCGGTGGAACCCGGGCGCGCAGCCTACGTGCCGGTCGGCCACACCTATCCCGGCGCGCCGGACCAGCTGCCGCTGGATTACGTGCTGGCGCGCATGAAGCCGCTGCTCGAGGCGGCGCGGCCGCGCAAGGTCGGTCACAACCTCAAGTACGACCGCAACGTGCTCTTGAACCATGGCTTGGATCTCCGCGGCATCGCCTACGACACCATGCTCGAGTCCTACGTGCTGAACAGCACGGCCGGTCGCCATGATTTCGACTCGGTGGCGCTCAAGTACCTCGGCCACGAAACCATCCATTACGAGGACGTGGCCGGCAAGGGCGCCAAGCAGATAGGCTTCGAGGAGGTCGCGCTGGAACAGGCCGCGCCCTACGCCGCCGAGGACGCCGAGGTGTGCCTGCGTCTGCACCACCACCTGTGGCCGAAGCTGGCGGCAGAGCCGGGCCTCGCCAGCGTGCTCGCCGACATCGAGATGCCGCTCCTGCCGGTGCTCGCGGCGATGGAGCGGCGCGGCGTGCTGATCGATGCCGGCTCGCTGCGCGAGCAGAGCGTGGAACTCGACGCCCGCATGCGCGAGATCGAGGCTCGCGCCCACGACGTCGCGGGCGAGGTGTTCAACATCGGCTCGCCGAAGCAGATCCAGGCCATCCTGTTCGACAAGCTGAAGCTGCCGGTGCTGTCCAAGACCCCGACCGGCCAGCCCTCCACCGCCGAGTCCGCGCTCGAGGAACTGGCCGTCGAGCACGACCTGCCGCGCCTCATCCTCGATCACCGCGCGCTGTCCAAGCTGAAGTCCACCTACACCGACAAGCTGCCGGCGCAGCTGAACCCGGTCACCGGCCGCGTGCATACCAGCTATCACCAGGCTGTGGCTGCCACCGGCCGGTTGTCCTCGACCGATCCCAACCTGCAGAACATCCCGGTCAGGAGCCGCGAGGGGCGACGCATCCGCCAGGCCTTCGTCGCGCCGCCCGGCCGCGTGCTGCTGGCCGCCGACTACTCGCAGATCGAACTGCGCATCATGGCCCACCTCTCCGGGGACGTAGGGCTCACCGAGGCCTTCGCCTCGGGCCAGGACGTGCACCGCGCAACCGCGGCCGAAGTCTTCGGCGCCGGGCCGGACGGGGTGAGCGACGAGCAGCGGCGCGCCGCCAAGGCGATCAACTTCGGTCTCATCTACGGCATGTCGGCCTTCGGGCTGGCCCGCCAGCTCGGCATCGATCGCGGCTCGGCCCAGTCCTACATCGACCGCTACTTCGAGCGCTACCCGGGCGTGCGCGCCTACATGGACAGCATTCGCAACCGCGCCCACGAGCAGGGCTATGTCGAGACCGTGTTCGGCCGCCGGCTCTACCTGCCGGAGATCAATACCCGCAACGTGCAGCGCCGGCAGTACGCCGAGCGCACCGCGATCAACGCACCGATGCAGGGCACCGCGGCCGACATCATCAAGCGCGCGATGATCGCCGTGGCCGCCTGGCTGGAGCGCGAGGCGGTGCCCGCCGACCTCATCATGCAGGTCCACGACGAACTCGTGCTGGAGGTCGACGCCACCGCGGTCGACGCGGTGGCGGATGAACTCGCGCGCATCATGGCCGGCGCCGCGAGCCTCGCCGTGCCGCTGGTGGTGGACGTCGGCAGAGGCGCAAACTGGGACGAAGCGCACTGACGGACGGCCGCCCCGCGCCGGACGATCTTCCCCCGGACCATGTGCTACCATTTCCTTGAGCTCGATAAAAAAAGCCGCCCGAACAAGCCCTATCCAAGCAACGCTCGCCCACAGCCGTTCCGCTTCCATGCTCCTCATTCCGGCCATCGACATCAAAGACGGTAAGTGCGTCCGCCTTCGGCAGGGCGACATGAACCGGGACACGGTCTACTCCGACGATCCCCTGGCGGTCGCCCGCCGCTGGGTGGAGGCGGGCGCGCGGCGCCTGCACATCGTCGATCTCAACGGCGCGACCGACGGCAAGCCGGTCAACCACGAGATCATCCACGCCATCGCCGAGAACTGCCCGGACGTGCCGATACAGGTCGGCGGCGGCATTCGCGACGAAGACACCATCCAGCGCTACCTGGACGCCGGCGTGCGCTACGTCATCCTCGGCACCAAGGCGGTCACCGCGCCGCACTTCGTGTCGGACGTGTGCCTGGAATTCCCCGGTCACATCATCGTCGGTCTCGACGTGCGTGACGGCAAGGTCGCGATCGACGGCTGGTCCAAGCTCTCGCGCCACGACGCGGTCGACCTCGCGCTGCACTTCCAGTCGGACGGCGTCGAAGCCATCGTTTTCACCGACATCGGCCGTGACGGCATGATGACCGGGCTGAACCTCGACGCAACGGTGGCTTTCGCCCGCGCGCTGACCATCCCGGTCATTGCCTCGGGTGGCGTGACCAACCTGGACGACATCCGCGCGCTCTGCAGCGTGCAGCACGAGGGCATCGAAGGCGCCATCACCGGGCGCGCGATCTACGAAGGTTCCCTGGATTTCTCCGCCGGACAGAAGCTCGCCGACGAACTCTGCGGCGACGCCAAGCGCTGATGGGCCTCGCCAAGCGGGTCATCCCGTGCCTGGACGTCGATGCCGGGCGCGTGGTGAAGGGCGTGCGTTTCGTCGACATCCGTGACGCCGGCGACCCGGTGGAAATCGCACGCCGCTACGACCGCGAAGGCGCGGACGAAATCACCTTCCTCGATATCACGGCCTCCAGCGACGAGCGCGAGACCATCGTGCACGTGGTCGAAGCGGTGGCGAGCCAGGTCTTCATTCCGCTGACCGTCGGTGGTGGCGTGCGCAGCGTGGCCGATGTGCGGCGGTTGCTCAAGGCAGGTGCCGACAAGGTCGGCATCAACACCGCCGCGGTGACCAATCCGGCCTTCGTCGCCGAGGCCTCGTCCAAGTTCGGCGCGCAGTGCATCGTGGTCGCGATCGACGCGCGCCAGGTAGGCACCGATCCGCCGCGCTGGGAGGTCTTCACCCACGGCGGGCGCAAGCCCACCGGGCTCGACGCGGTGGAATGGGCGGCGCGCATGGCGGCGGCCGGCGCGGGCGAGATTCTGCTGACGAGCATGGACCGCGACGGGACGCGCGACGGCTACGACGTGGCGCTCACCCGCGCGGTGGCCGACGCGGTGCCGATCCCGGTGATCGCCTCGGGCGGCGTCGGCGGCCTGGACGACCTGGTGGACGGCATTCGCGGCGGTCACGCCGACGCTGTGCTCGCCGCCAGCATCTTCCACTTCGGCGAGCACACCGTGGGCGCGGCCAAGCGCCGCCTGGCCGAGGCCGGCATCGAGGTGCGCCTGTGAGCTGGTTGGACGAGGTGGCCTGGGGCGCCGACGGGCTCATCGCCGCCGTCGCCCAGGACGCCGCGAGCGGCCGGGTGCTGACGGTCGCCTGGATGAACCGTTTGGCCCTGGAAGCGAGCTTACAGGAGGGGCGGGCCGTCTACTGGTCGCGCTCCCGCGGCCGGCTGTGGCGCAAAGGCGAGGAATCGGGCCACGTGCAGCGGCTCGTCGAGGTCCGCCTCGACTGCGACGGTGACGCCGTGCTGCTGCGAGTGGAACAGGTGGGGGGTATCGCCTGTCACACGGGGAGGGAATCCTGCTTCTACCGCGTCTTCGAGGACGGCGGCTGGCGGGTGACCGACGCAGTGCTGCGCGATCCGGCCGAGATGTACGGCGACAAGGCTCGAGGTGAGCGGTGAGTGACATCCTGGAAAGACTGTCCGAGGTCATCGACCAGCGCCGCGCGGCGCCGCCCGAGACCTCCTACGTCGCGGGCCTCTGCCACGCCGGCCTGGACAAGATCCTGAAAAAGATCGGCGAGGAAGCGGCTGAGACGATCATCGCCGCAAAGGGCGGGGAACGGCAGCAAATCGTGTACGAAACTGCCGATTTATGGTTTCATTCCGTGGTTATGCTCAAGTACATGGGGCTCGAACCCGGGGCAGTGCTCGCCGAACTCGAACGGCGCTTTGGCCAGTCGGGCGTAGCCGAGAAAGCGGCGCGCACGGCAAAGTGACAGGCGCGCACCCATTGGTGCGAACGCCAGGAGAGTGACATGGGTTTTTCGATTCAACACCTCGTCGTGCTGCTCATCATTGTGATGCTGCTGTTCGGCACCAAGAAGATCAAGAACGTCGGCTCCGACGTCGGCGGCTGGATCCGCGATTTCCGCAAGGCGATGCGCGAGGATCCGCCGGCCGAGGACACGCTCGCCAAGAGCGAGACGAAGAAGGTCATCGAGGGCGAGGCCCGCACCGAGCGCGAGCACGTCTGACGCCGCCGACGACCTCTTCGCATGTTCGACGTCGGCTTCTGGGAGCTGCTCCTGATTTTCGTGGTGGCCCTCATCGTGGTGGGCCCGGAGCGCATGCCCGGCCTCATTCGCACCACCGGCCAGTGGCTGGGGCGCGCGCAGCGCGTCGCCCGCGAACTGCGCGCGGAGTTCGAGCGCGAGGCCCACACCCAGGAATTCAAGGCGCTGAACCAGCAGTTCCAAGACGAAGACCGACGCCTGAAGGAAGCCGCGCGAAGCGGCGAAACGCTGTCGACGCCGGTGGAGCCTCCGCGCAAGGCGCTCGCCGACTACACTGAAGAGGACTTCCTGCCGGACGATGACGAGCCGGCCGAGGCCGCCGCCAAGCCCACCGCGCCCCCCGCTGGCACCGCGACCGTCGCGCCAATCGCGAATTCGTCACAGGTCGCGCCGCCGGCCCAGTCCCAGCCGCCGGCGGCCTGAGCGGGCAGCCGCCCGCCCCGCCACGCGACCAGGCACGCGCTAACACCCATGTCCTCGACCAAGGATCCAGAAAAGCGCGACGGGACCTCCGCGGCCGACGATCCCCCGGGCGGCACCGAACAGACCTTCATCTCCCACCTGGTCGAACTGCGTACGCGGCTCTTGAAGGCCATCGCCTGCGTGGCGCTGGTGCTGTTGGTGATGCTGCCCTTCGCCAACCACATCTACGCCTGGCTGTCGGCACCCCTGCTGGCCAAGCTGCCGGGTGGCAGCACCATGATCGCGACCGAGGTGGCGTCGACCTTCTACGCGCCCTTCGTGCTCACGGCATTCGCGGCGCTGTTCGTCTCCATCCCGTTCGTGTTCTACCAGATGTGGGCGTTCGTCGCCCCCGGCCTGTACCTGAACGAGCGCCGCCTCGCGCTGCCGCTGGTGGTCTCGAGCGTGGGCCTGTTCTACCTCGGCATCGCGTTCTGCTACTACGTGGTGTTCCCCGTCGCCTT
This sequence comes from Gammaproteobacteria bacterium, assembly GCA_050186725.1. Taxonomy (GTDB): domain Bacteria; phylum Pseudomonadota; class Gammaproteobacteria; genus JADJYF01. Next base: position 56,197 of record JBFWYG010000005.1, read on the forward strand.
CGGCTTCTTCACCAGCACCGCGCCCGAGGGCGTACAGGTGATGACCGACATCAGCAAGTATCTCGATTTCGTGATCAAGATGTTCCTGGCCTTCGGCTTCGCCTTCGAGGTGCCGGTGGCCACCTTCCTGCTGGTCAGGACCGGCATGATCAGCGCTGAGGACCTGGCCGCGAAGCGCCGCTATGCCATCGTCATCGCCTTCACCGCCGGTGCCATCCTGACGCCGCCGGACGTGCTCTCGCAGTGCATGCTCGCGATCCCGATCTGGATGCTCTACGAAATGGGGCTGGCATTCGCCAAGGCCTTTGGCGCGCCGCCAGAAGAGGCGGAAGAGGAAGAGAAGAACGAAGCGGCGGCCGATGGCGCGCTCGCCTCAACGTCGAAAGAGCCATAGCACGGCCGACAGCACCGCGCTGACAACGAGACAGCTTACCCAGGGCACATAGACGCGCGAGTGTTCGCGCTCGATGACGATGTCGCCGGGCAGCCGCCCGAGCGGCAGCCGCGACAGCCAGGGCCAGGCGAGCCCCACCACCACCAGCGCGAGTCCGAGCCCAATCAAGAGCTTCGCCATGCTCAGATGGTATCGACCCCGTGGTCGGTGCCGATCAGCAGCACGTCGGCCGGACGTCGTGCGAAGAGTCCGTTGGTGACCACGCCGGGAATATTGTTCAGGGTCTGCTCGAGCACTACCGGGTCGGTGATGTCGAGCTTGTGCACATCGAGGATCAGATTGCCGTTGTCGGTGACGAAGCCGGCGCGCCACTCGGGCACGCCGCCGAGCTTCAGGAGTTCGCGCGCGACGAAGCTGCGCGCCATCGGAATCACTTCGACCGGCAGGGGAAAGGCGCCGAGGCGCGGCACCAGCTTGCTGTCGTCCAGGATGCAGACGAACCTGGCGCTTGCCTGGGCGACGATCTTCTCGCGTGTCAGCGCGCCGCCGCCGCCCTTCACGAGGTGACGATCGCGCGTCGCCTCGTCGGCGCCGTCGACGTATATCGGAATGTCGGCCACCGAGTTCAGCTCCAGCACCGGGATGCCGTGGCTGCGCAGCCGGGCGGCGCTGGCTTCCGAGCTCGCCACCGCGCCGCTCAGGCGCGCGCGGCGCGCGGCCAGCGCATCGATGAAGTAGTTGGCCGTGCTGCCGGTGCCGACGCCGACCACGATGTCTTCGTCGGGCACGTGTGCCAGGGCCGCCTCGGCGGCGTTACGTTTCTTCTCGTCCTGGCTCGCCATGGGGGTGAGGAACTCCAGTGAAAATCCGCATCCAGAAGCGCAAATGTTATCTTAAGGCCATGCAGAACGAATACTTGAAGATGATCCTGCGCGCGCCGGTGTACGACGTCGCGCGCGAGACGCCGCTGGACGAAGCGCCCGCCATCTCGCGCCGCGCGGGCAACCGCGTGTGGCTGAAGCGCGAGGACATGCAGCCGGTCTTCTCCTACAAGATTCGTGGCGCCTATACCCTGATGGCCTCGCTTTCGAAGGAAGACCTCGCCGTGGGTGTGATCACCGCGTCGGCCGGCAACCACGCCCAGGGCGTGGCGCTCGCGGCGCGCGAGCTCGGCAGTCGCGCGGTGATCGTGATGCCGAAGACCACGCCGGAGATCAAGGTCGACGCCGTGCGGCGACTCGGCGGCGACATCGTGCTCCACGGCAACACCTACGACGAGGCGAGCGACCACGCGCACAAGCTTGCGGCGAGCCGCGGTCTCACCTACATCCCGCCCTACGATCACCCGCTCGTGATCGCCGGCCAGGGCACGGTGGCGATGGAGATCCTGCGCCAGCATCCGCGCGCCATCGCCGCCATCTTCGTGCCGGTCGGCGGTGGCGGGCTCATCGCCGGCGTCGCGGCCTACGTCAAGGCGCTGGCGCCCGAGACGCTCGTGATCGGCGTCGAGGCTGACGAAGCGGCGAGCATGAAGGCCGCGCTCGAGGCGGGCGAACGTGTGGTACTGGAACGCATCGGCATCTTCGCCGACGGCGCGGCGGTCAAGCAGGTGGGCGTCGAGCCGTTTCGCATCGCGCGCGAACTGGTCGACGAGGTGCTGACCGTCACCATCGACGAGATCTGCGCGGCGGTGAAGGACATCTTCGAAGACACCCGCGCCATCGCCGAGCCGGCAGGCGCGCTGGCGCTGGCGGGACTCAAGCAGTACGCGCTGCGCGAGGGGTTGAAGAACAAGGAGCTGGTCGCGATCCTGTCCGGCGCCAACGTCAATTTCGATCGCCTGCGGCACATCGCGGAACTCGCCGAACTCGGTGAACGCCGCGAGGTGCTGATCGGCGCAACCATCCCCGAGCGTCCCGGCAGCTTTCGCGAGTTCTGCCATGCGCTCGGCCCGCGGCTCATCACCGAGTTCAACTACCGCTATGCCGACCAGGCCCGCGCCACGGTGTTCGCCGGCGTGCAGGTCAAGGACCGCGAGCTCGAGCGGCGCGCGCTGATCGACAACCTGCGCGAGAAGGGCTACGAACCGATAGACCTGACCGACGACGACGTGGCGAAGATGCACGTGCGCTTCATGGTCGGCGGCCACGGTGGCGACGTGAGGGACGAGCGCCTGCTGCGCATCGAGTTTCCCGAGCGGCCGGGTGCGCTGCTGCGCTTCCTGACCCATCTCGGCGGACGCTGGAACATCAGCCTGTTCCACTACCGCAACCACGGCGCGGCCTATGGCCGCGTGCTGCTCGGCGTACAGGTGCCGGCCGATGAGTACCCGGCTTTCGAGGCGGCGCTGTCGGAACTCGACATGCGCTTCGAGGACGAGACCGGCAACCCGGCCTATCGGCTGTTCCTGCAATGAGGCGGCGCGCGCCGTGACCTGCGATGAACAGGCGCTGCGCGAGGCGCTGTGCGAGGCCAGCCGCGTGCTCGAGGCGCGTGGGCTCAACAGCGGCACGGCGGGCAACCTGAGCGTGCGATACGGCGACGGCTTCCTGGTCACGCCGAGCGGCGTCAAGCCGGCGCGGCTGACTGAAGCCGCGATCGTGGCGATGGGCGCCGACGGTCATCCGCGCGACGCCGGCCAGCACCCGTCCAGCGAGTGGCGTTTCCATCGTGACATCTACACGAGGCGCGCCGACGCCGAGGCGGTGGTACATGTGCACTCGCCCTACGCCACCGCGCTCGCCTGCCAGCGGCGCGACATTCCAGCGTTTCACTACATGGTAGCCAAGGCCGGCGGCGGCTCGATCCGCTGCTCGGGCTACGCGACCTTCGGCACCCAGGCGCTGTCCGACGCGGCACTCGTCGCGCTCGAGGGCCGGCGCGCCTGCCTGCTGGCCAACCATGGCATGATCGCGCTCGGCGGTTCGCTCGAGCGGGCGCTCGATCTGACCGTCGAAGTGGAAGAGCTGGCGCGCCAGTACGCGCTCGCGCTCATGAGCGGCACGCCGGTGCTGCTCTCACCGGCGGAACTCGACGACGCCCTGGAACGATTCAAGACCTATGGAGCCGGCGATGGCCAAGACCCCTAAAGTGCCTCCCGCGGCGGTCGAGGAATTCCGCCAGCGCCCACTGTTCCACCTCGCCTTTCGCGTCACGGATCTCGAAGCGACGCGGAACTTCTACGTCGACGTGCTCGGCTGCCGCGTGGGCCGCACCAGCGACACCTGGATCGACTTCGATTTCTTCGGCTACCAGATCACCGCGCACAAGATTGGCGATGACGCCACGCTGCCCACCAATCCGGTCGACGGCCACGACATCCCGATTCCGCACTTCGGTCTCATCATGGGCTGGGAAGACTGGCATCGCGCGGTCGATCACATGAGCTACATCGGCGTGAAGTTTCGCGTGCCGCCGCACATCCGCTTCCAGGACAAGCCCGGCGAACAGGCGACCTTCTTCCTCGAAGACCCGTCGGGCAACTGCCTGGAGTTCAAGGCCTTCAAGCGGCCGGAGGATGTCTTCGCAACCGTGTAGGTCGGAATTAAGTCCGACATTCGATTCGGAGTGGCGACGAGCGCTCTGGAATGAAATGGCGGGTTGAAACCCGCCCTACAGGGCGGCTCCGTGTAGGGCCGATTTCAATCGGCCATCCATCCCAGAGCGTTGCCTGAGAGTGGCGCAATGAATGGCGGGTTGAAACCCGCCCTACAGGGCGGCTCCGTGTAGGGCCGATTTCAATCGGCCATCCATCCCAGAGCGTTGCCTGAGGGTGGCGCAATGAATGTCGGGCTGAAGCCCGACCTACAGGAACAGTTCCTTCAGCTTCGCCCCCGGGTCCTCCGCGCGCATGAAGGCTTCACCCACCAGGAAGGCATTGACCGCGTGACCGCGCATGCGCGCGACGTCTTCGCGGGTGTGAATGCCGGATTCGGTCACCACGAGACGATCGGCGGGCACGTCCTTCAACAGCCCGAGCGTGGTGTCGAGATCGGTGACGAAGCGCTTCAGGTCCCGGTTGTTGATGCCGATCATCGGTGTGCGCAGGCGGATGGCGCGCTCGAGTTCGGTGCGATCGTGCACTTCGGTCAGCACGTCGAGCCCCAGGCTCTGCGCCGTGCGGGCGAGTTCGGTCATGAGCACATCGTCCAGGCAGGCGGCGATCAGGAGGATGCAGTCCGCGCCGAGCGCGCGCGCCTCCACGACCTGGTAGGGGTCGACCATGAAATCCTTGCGGATCACCGGCAGCCGGCATGCATCGCGCGCGGCGACCAGGTGCGCATCACCGCCCTGGAAGTAGCGCTCGTCGGTCAGCACCGAGAGGCAGGCCGCGCCGCCACGCTCGTAGCTCGCCGCGATGCTCGCAGGATCATAGTGCTCGCGGATGACGCCCTTGCTCGGCGAGGCCTTCTTGCATTCGGCGATCACGCCCGGCAGGCCGGCGGTGATCTTGTCCATCAGCGCGCGGTAGAAGCCGCGCGGCGCGCTCGCGGCCTTGGCCGCCTGCTCGAGTTCGGCCAGCGGGCGCGCGGCCTTGCGCGCCGCCACCTCGGTTCTCTTGTGCGCCACGATTTCGCTCAGGATGTCGGCCACGTCGCTAGTCCGCTCAGTGCTTCTTGAAGGATTGGGTATGCGCGATGAAGCGCGCGAAGCACGCGCGCGCCGCGCCGCTCGCGATGACCTCGCGCGCGCGATCGATGCCGGCCGCGAGGCTGGAGGCCAGACCGGCGATGTAGATGGCCGCGCCCGCGTTCAGCGTCACGATGTCGCGCGCTGGGCCGGGCTGGTCGTCGAACACCGCGCGGATGTGCGCGAGGCTCGCCTTGGCATCGCGCGCGGCGAGACTTTCCAGCGCCTGGAAGGGAATACCGAACTCGCGCGGGTCGATGAGGTAGGTGGTGACCGCGCCGTCGCGCAGTTCCGCCGCATGGGTGACGCTCGCGATGCTGATCTCGTCCATGCCGTCCTCCGCGCACACCACCAGCGCGCGGGCCACGCCCAGGCGCTGCAGCACTTCGGCCGCGCGGCTGACCCAGGAGCGATCGTAGACGCCCATCAGCTGCACCGAGGCATTGGCCGGATTGGTCAGGGG
>JBFWYG010000005.1:61782-66744 GCA_050186725.1 Gammaproteobacteria bacterium
CCACGCCGCCCAAGGCGAAGAAATTCTCGAGCAGGCGATGGCCGTGCTCGGTCAGGATGGATTCGGGATGGAACTGCACGCCGTGCACGGGCAGCGTGCGATGCCTCAAGCCCATGATCTCGTCGAGACTGCCGTCGGCGTTCTCGGTCCAGGCCGTCACTTCAAGACAGGCCGGGAAAGTCGCCTGTTCCGCGACCAGCGAGTGGTAGCGGGTGGCGGTGAAGGGCGAGGGCAGGCCACGGAACACGCTCTCGCCGCGATGGTGGATGGGCGAGGTCTTGCCGTGCATCACCTGCTTGGCGTGCACCACCCTTCCGCCGAAAGCCTGGGCGATGCTCTGGTGGCCGAGGCACACGCCGAGGATGGGGAACTCGCCGCTGAGTTCGCGCACCACGGCGAGCGAGATGCCGGCCTGGTCCGGGCTGCAGGGCCCGGGCGAGATGATGATGAATTCCGGCGCCAGCGCGCGGATGCCGCGAATGTCGATGGCATCATTGCGCACGACCTTGACGTCCTGGCCCAGCTCGCCGCAGTACTGCACGAGGTTGTAGGTGAACGAGTCGTAGTTGTCGATCATGAGCAGCATGGCGGCGAGGTCCCGGGCCCAGGACGGCTGGGCAGACGCAAGAGCCGGCCATTGTCGCTCAATCCAGGGCGGGGGCGAAGCCTGGGAGCGGGCGAACCGACTGCGTGCCGGCAGCGCCGGAGATCCTGGCGAGCGCCAGGTCGAAGGCCCGCGGCGAAGTCGCTCACGGCAGGTGACGGCGCCCGAGGGTTGCACGGCGCCGTGAAGCGAGCCGGGGCGGCGGTTCGCGCCGCGCCGGCTCGTTGTCCGCGACTCAGGCCGCGGCCGCGCTCCGCTCGGGCTCGGTGATGAAGCCCTCGTAGCCACTCGCCGCCGCCTTCTGGATGCGCTCGTAGTACATCGGGCCGCCGAGATGCACGGCGAACTGGCGGTGCTTGCCCGGGATGTTCGCGCCCACGTACCAGGACTCGGTCTCAGGGTAGAGCGACATGTTGGCGACCTCCGCCACTTCCTTGCTCCAGGCCAGGTCCACGCCCGGTGCCGGCTCGATGGCGCCGATGCCGTGCTTGCGCATGTGCAGGATGCACTCGCGGATCCAGTCGGTCTGGCGCTCCGCGCCGAGCGGCATGTTGTACAGCACGCAGGGCGACTCGGGGCCATGGATCATGAAGAGGTTCGGCATGCTCGGGATGGTCAAGCCGAGCCAGGAATTGAAACGGTCCTTCCAGCGCTCGGCCAGCGACACGCCGCCACGGCCGCGCGGGTTGATCTTCTGCAGCGCGCCGGTGATCGCGTCGAAGCCGGTGGCGAAGATCAGCATGTCGAGCGGATGCTCGCCGCTCTCGGTGCGCACGCCGGTGGGCGTGATCTCGACGATGGGGTCTTCGCGCAGATCGACCAGGCTGACGTTGTCACGATTGAAGGCGTCGTAGTAGCCCTCGTCCATGACCTGGCGCTTGGTGGCGATGAGATAGCTCGGCATGAGCTTACGCGCGACTTCGGGGTCCTTGACGATCTCGCGAATCTTGCCGCGCACGAACTCGGCCAGCCACTCGTTCGACTGCTTGTCGGTCAGGATGTCGCAGTAGGTGGAGACCAGGATGGGACCCAGGCCGCCCTTCTGCCAGGCGGCTTCGTAGGTCGCGCGGCGCTGCTCGGGCGTGTGTTCACAGGCGCGGATGGTGCTCGGCTCTTCCGGCGCGCCGATCGGCGTGCGCAGCATGACCTCGCGGAACTTGCCCCAGTTGGCGCGCGCCTCGGCGACCAGCTGCTTGTCGGTCGGCGTGTTGCCGGCCGGGACGGAGTATTGCGGTGTGCGCTGGAACACCGTCAGGTGCTTGGCCTCGCGCGCCACCACCGGGGTGGACTGGATGCCCGACGAGCCGGTGCCGATGATGCCGACCCGCTTGCCGGCGAAAGACACCTGCTTGTCCGCCGGCCAGCGACCGGTGTGGTAGACCTCGCCCTTGAACGAATCACGGCCGGGGATGTTCGGCACATGCGCGGCCGACAGCGCGCCCACCGCGCACACCAGGAACTGCGCGCGGGCGCGCTCGCCGGTGCTGAGTTCGACGTCCCAGCGCTGCGCGGCCTCGTCGTAGGTGGCGCCGGTCACGCGCGTGCCGAGCTGGATGTCACGACGCAGATCGAGACGGTCGGCGACGAAGTTGAGATAGCGCAGCACGGTCGGCTGGTCGGGCTGCTTCTCCGGCCAGTCGAATTCCTTCAGCAGGTCTTCCGAGAAGGTGTAGCAGTAGAACGGGCCGCCGGGATAGTCGACGCGCGCGCCCGGGTAGCGGTTCCAGAACCAGGTGCCGCCGACGCCGGTGGCCTCGTCGTAGACGCGGACCTTCAGGCCCTGTTCGCGCAGGGTGTGCAGGGCGTACATGCCGCCGAAGCCGGCGCCGATGATGACGGCGTCGAGTTCCTGGGTGTTCGATGATGCGTTGCTGGCCATGGCGCTGGTCTCCCCGATAGCGACAGTGATCAATGAATCCCCGGGAGTCTAGGGGCGAGTGCCTGTTCCAGACAATGGTGGGCGGCGGGGAGATCGAAATGGGGGAACGTGCGGGTGGGACAGACTCCGGACGGGGTCTGTCCCTTCAAGTCCTCTCAAGCCCCCCACTGCCCCCGCAGGTAGGCGCCCACCCGCGCGATGGCTTCGCGGCCCTCGGGCAGCATGGGATGGAAGGCATGCCAGACGTGGATCATGTCGTCCCACACCTCGAGCGTGCTGTCGACGCCGGCCGAACGCGCGGCCTGGTCCAGCACCAGCGCGTCGTCCAGCAGCACTTCGTCCCGCCCGACATGGATCAGGAGCGGCGGCAGGCCGGCGAGATCGGCGCGGTTGGGCGATGCCAGGGGTGACTCGGGATCGGCGCCGCCGAGGTAGAGCCCGGCCATGAAGCGCACATCGGCCGGCGGGATCATGGGATCAGCGGCCGCGCGGTAGTGGTAGGACGCGTTGCTGCAGGCCAGATCCGACCAGGGGCTGATGCACACCGCGCAGCGCGGCAAGGGCCGGCCGCGATCCCGCAGCGCCACCAGGGTGGCGGCGGTGAGTCCCCCGCCGGCCGAGTCGCCGGCGATCGCGAGGCTGGCTGGCGCGTGACCCGCCGCGAGCAGCCAGTCGTAGGCGGCGACCGCGTCCTCCACTGCCGCCGGGAAGGGCGCCTCGGGCGCCAAGCGGTAATCGGGCAGGAGCACGGTGGCGCCGCTGGCGCGGGACAGTTCTCCGGCCAGCGAGCGGTGCGTGTTGGGCGAGCCCATCACGTAGCCGCCGCCGTGCAGGTAGAGCAGCACCCGTTCCGCCGAGGCCTCCGGCGCCCGCAGGCGCTCGGCGGGCCGACCGCCCGCGGTGAGCGTCTCGACCGCAACATCTTCGGCTACCCGGAAGGCGAGCTTTTCCATCAGCGCGCGGCGTTCGGCGAGCGGCGTCGCGGCGCCGGGCGGCAGCGCCTTCTGTCGGAGCAAGCCTTTGATCTTGGTAATTTCTGCGCTGGCCATTCGAGCCTCCTTTCAGCGCGGCGGTATGGGCCGCGTCATGTTCAGTGCGGTTTTTGCTGCAGCACCTGGGCCGCTTCGAGCGCAGCAATCTCCTCGTCGGGCAGGCCCAGGAATTCACGCAGCACCTCTGCATTGTGCTGGCCCATGGTGGGTGCGGTCAGCGGCAGGTCGTCGGGAAATTCAGAGAACTTGAGCGGCATGCCGGGGATCTCGAAGCTGCCTGCCACCGGGTCGGTGATGCGGCGCACCGTGCGTCGCGCCTGGAGATGCGGATGACGCAGCGTCTCTTCGATGGACAGCACCGGGGAGGCGGGTACCTGGTGGCGATGCAGATGCTCGATGGCGGCGTCGCGCGAAGGAAAGCCGGCGAGCCAGGTCTCGAGCAGGGTCACCACCTCGTCGCGGTGCGCGAGGCGCCCCGCATCGTTGCCGAACACCGGGTCGTCGACCAGCTCGGGGCGGTCCATTGCTGCGCACAAATCCCGCCAGTGATGAAGGAAGGCCATGATCACCACCCAGCCCTCGGCCGCGCGGAACACGCCGGCCGGGCAGATGTAGTTCAGGTGCGGTCCGTTGCGGGTCGGCTTGATCTCCCCGCCGCTGGCGCTCGCCTGGTGCACCGTGACCTCGTGGCAGTGGTAGTACACGTCCAGCAGACCGACGTCGATGTGCTGGCCGCGGCCGGTGCGATCGCGGTGGCGCAGCGCCGCCAGCACTGCCAGCGCGCCGTGCACGCCGGTGCTGACGTCGCCCATGCCGACCGGCGGGATCTGCGGCGTGCCGCCCGCTTCGCCAATCAGTGAGGTCACCCCGGAGTAGCCCTGCGCAATGAAGTCGTAGCCGGGCAGATGGGCGAGCGGCCCGCTCTGGCCGAGCGCCGAGACCGAGCACAGGATGATGTCTTCGCGCAGCAGCTTCAGGCGCTCGTAGCCGAGCCCCATGGCGGCGAAGGTGCCGGGTTTGAAGTTCTCCACCACCACGTCGACCTTGGGCACCAGCGCCGCGACCAGCGCCATGCCGCGCGGGTCGCGCATGTCCACGCACAGGCTCTTCTTGCCGAGGTTCTGCTGCACGTAGTAGAGGCTGCGCTCACCGCGCAGCTTGGACATGCGGCGCGTGAGATCGCCGTTCGGCGCGGACTCGACCTTGATCACGTCGGCGCCCATCTCGGCGAACATGCGGGTGACCGTGGGGCCGGCCAGGGCGCGGGTGAAGTCCAGCACCTTGAGGCCCGTCAGCACGTGTTCGAATGGTCCGGCCAAGGGCGTCTCCTCGTCGGCGTGGGCGCGCGTTGGAAACTAGCACGGCCTCAGCGGGGCCGCCTACGTCACTTGCAGGGTAGTCAGCCCGCCCCCGACCGGCCGCGCGGCGTTGCCAGCCCGCGACCCACGGGGCTAGCATTCCCACACCTGCGACATCGCGTCGCAACC
>JBFWYG010000005.1:66844-81149 GCA_050186725.1 Gammaproteobacteria bacterium
GTGTGGCTGGGCTCGGCGCTGATTGCCGGCTTCATGGCCGGCGATGCCGTGTGGGCGCCGGCGCCCTGGCTCGCGCCGCTCGCCGCGGCCGGCACCTGGCTCTACTTCTATCGCTGGGAGCAGCAGCGCCGCGCGGCCGATCGCGAGCGCTTCGTCGCGCGCCAGGGCTTCTACGCCGAGTCGCGTGCCGAAGTGGAGGCACGCGCGGCGGTCGAACCCGCTGCCGGCACGCGCGAGCTCGACCCGGCCCAGCTCGGCGCGCTGCGCTACTCGCTCGACCGCGCGCTGCAGCCGGTCGGCCAGTTCCGCGGCTATACCGTCATCGACCAGTTCCAGCCGGCGGCGCTGCGCTACCAGATCAACCACCTGTGCTACGGCCTGTCGCTGGCGCAGAGCCAGTACACGCCGAACTTCACCGGCTACCTGTCCAAGGCGCAGCGCAATCTGATCGAAACCTACCTGTGCCCGCGGGTGTGGGACTACTGGGTGCTGGAGTCGATGTGGGGGCACTTCAACTTCAGCAACTTCGATCCGGCGGCCAAGGACAATGTCATGCTGACCGGTTACTACGGCATGCAGGTCAACGCCTACATGCTGGCGAGCGGGGATCGCCGCTACGCCGAGCCGGGCAGCCTGACGTTCCGCCTGAACGAGCGCACCGCCTTTCCGCACGACGCGCACAGCATCGCGAAATCGGTACTCGACAACTTCAACCGCTCGGACTTCTGCCTCTTTCCCTGCGAGCCAAACTGGGTCTATCCGGTGTGCAACATGTACGGCATGGGCGCGCTCGCGTCCCACGACGCGGTGTTCGGCAGCCGCCACGCGCCTAGCGTGCTGCCGCGCTGGATGGATTCCCTGGAGCGCGAGTTCACCGACGAGAAGGGCTCCATCGTCGGCCTGCGCTCCTACTGGACCGGTCACGACGTCGGCATCTTTAACAGCGAAGCGGGCTTCGCCTTCTACGCCAACATCTCCTCGCCCGCGCTCGGTCGTCGGCTGTGGGCGGTGGGGCGCAAGGAGCTGTCGTTCTGCATCGCCGACGACGGCCACGGCCGACCGCGTCTGACTTTCCCGAGCGGCGCGCTGACCTTCCTCGACACCATCGATGTCGGCCACTACAAGAAGGGCATGCTGTTCGCCTACGCGGCGGTGGCGATGAGCGCGCGCGAGTTCGGTGACGACGAACTGGCCGAGGCGGCGCTCCATTCCATGGACCTCGACTGCGGTCTGCAGAACATCGACGGCGCCGCGACCTACACCACCGGCTCGGGTCTCGCCAACGCCTGGTCGGTGGAGGCGCGCATCATGCGCACCGGCGACTACCGCAACACCTTCACCAAGGGTCCGGCGGAGGAGACGCGCAACGGCCCGCTGCTGGCCGAGGCGAGCTATCCCGAGGTGCTGGTCGCCAAGGCCTACAGCCACGGCGACGATCTCGAACTGGTGCTGTATCCCGGCCGCGCCGACGGTCGCCAGGCGCTCGGTCTCGCGCGTCTGAAACCCGGGCAGCGTTACGCGCTGCGCGGCGGGTCGGCGCAGGAAGTCTTTGAGGCCGATGCGCGCGGCGAGGCGAAGTTGAGCGTGGAACTGCACGGGCGCACGGCGCTGCGGGTGGCGCCGGTGAGCGCGTGACAGCCCATTCTTGACGACGCCACCACTGTAGGGCCGGTTTCAACCGGCCATGGACGGCGCTCGATTCACGCCCTGCATGGCCGGTTGAAACCGGCCCTACAGGATCTCGAGCAGCTCCCGGAAATCGTCGATCACCCGCTCGGCGCCGGCGGCGCCGAGATCCGCGCCGCCGTGATAGCCGAAGCTCACGCAGATGGCGCGCACGCCCGCGTTCTGCGCGGCGTGCAGATCGGCCAGCGAATCGCCCACCATCACCACTTTCTCGAGCGGCGCGCCGACCTGCGCGGCGGCGTGCAGCAGCGGCGCCGGATCGGGTTTCTTGGTCGGCAGGCTGTCGCCGCTCAAGGTCACGGCGAAGTGATGCGCGATGCCGGCCTGCTCGAGCAGGGGCTCGGTGAAACGTGCCGGCTTGTTGGTCACCACGCCGAGCGCCCAACCGCGCGCGCTGAGCGTCGCGAGCACCTCGGCGACGCCGGGAAAGAGCTGGGTGCGCTGGTAGACCCGCGGCTGGTAGGCGTCGACGAACTGCGCGTAGGCGGTCGCGTGCAGCGCGGGCTCGGCGTCGTGGTCGCGGGTGCCGGTGAGCGCGCGATGCATGAGCCGCACCGCGCCGTTGCCGATCATGCCGCGCACCTCGGCCTCGCCGAGCGGTGCGCGCCCGACCGCGGCGAGCGCGAGGTCGACCGCGTCGGCGATGTCGGGCGCGGAATCGACCAGCGTCCCGTCCAGGTCGAACAGCGCGAGGCCGCCGCCCGCGGTGCTCATGCCGCCGCCGCGATCGCGGCGCGCATCGCGCTGATGGTGGCGCGGTAGTCCGGCTTGCCGAAGATCGCCGAGCCCGCGACGAAGGTGTCGGCGCCGGCCGCGGCGATGGCGCCGATGTTGTCGGTCTTCACCCCGCCGTCGATCTCGAGGCGTATCGGCAGGCCCGACGCGTCGATGCGTGCGCGCGCCTCGCGCAGCTTGTCCAGCGCCGAGGGAATGAAGGCCTGGCCGCCGAAGCCGGGGTTGACCGACATCAGCAGCACCATGTCGAGCTTGTCCATCACGTAGTCGAGATAGCTCAAGGGCGTGGCGGGGTTGAACACCAGGCCGGCCTTCACGCCTCGTTCGCGCACCAGCTGCAGGCTGCGATCGATGTGCGGACTCGCTTCCGGGTGGAAGGTGATGTAATCGGCGCCGGCGTCGGCGAACTCGCCGATCAGGCGATCCACCGGCGACACCATCAGGTGCACGTCGATGGGTGCCTTGATGCCGTAGTCGCGCAGCGCCTTGCACACCAGCGGCCCGATGGTCAGGTTGGGCACGAAGTGGTTGTCCATCACGTCGAAGTGGATGAGATCCGCGCCGGCGTCGAGCACCGCCACGCATTCCTCGCCCAGGCGGGCGAAGTCGGCCGAGAGGATGGAGGGAGCGATGGCGGCATCGAATTTCATCGCGGAGATCACTCGCGTAGCTGGGCCGCGCACTCTAACCCATCACCCCGCGCGCACCTATCCGCACAATCCCGCAGGTTCAGGCCCCCGCGCGCGCCGGCCGCTATCCTCGCTCATGACGCCCATGACCGTCCTTCGATGCGCGGCCCTGCTGGCGCTCGCGCTGCATGTGCCTGCGCGCGCCGCCGATCCCGCGCCCCCGGCGGACGCCCCCGCGGCCGCCACTGCCGATGCCCCGGCCGCGGACGGCGCAGCGCCGCCCGCTGACACCGCGCCTGCCGGCGATGCCCCGCCACTGCTGGCCCAGCCCGCCGCGCCGGAACCGCCCGAGCCGGCGTTGCTGGCGCGGCTCGCGGCCAAGACGTTGCCCGCCGATTTCATCAAGCTCGGCGGCGACGCAACGCCGTTCCTCGCCCGCTACGTGGCATCGGCCAGGCCCGAGGCGCGCGGCGCGGTGCTGTTCCTGCCGCCGCCGGGGCGCTTCATCGGTGACGACCCGGTGATTGCCGCGGCGCTCGAGTTGCTGCCGGCCGGCGGCTGGAGCGTGCTCGCGGTGCAGACGCCGCTGCTCGCCGCCACCGTGCCGCTGGCCGACTATGCCGCGACCGACGGCGAGGCGCTGGCACGCACCAAGGCCGGTCTCGAGCATCTCGCCAAGCAGCAGACCCCGCCGGCGGTGGTGGTGGTCGGCCAGGCGGGCAGCGTGGGGCTCGCGCTCGCCGCGGCCAAGGAGGCCGGCCAGGTCACCGCCGTGGCCGCCGTCGGGCCATGGCGGGATGCGCTCGGCGACGACAATCTGCCGCTGCTCGACCTGGTGCCCGACCGTGACCCCGCCGACCTGGCGAGCGCCACCGCGCGTCGCCTGCAGGCAAGCCGTGCCAAGCGCGTGGGCTACAAGCTCGCCGTGCTGGCCGGCGCCGACGCGCGCCTGGTGGGCTTCGACAAGGACATCGCGCGCCGCATTCGCGGTTTCGCCGAGCACCTGCCGCCGCCGGCCACCACCGCCCCGCCTCCGGAGCCTTCCGCGGCTGATGCCGCCGCGGCCGGCAAGCTCTAGTCTTCTGCCGCGTGGCGCGCCAGCGCCCACGCCACGTGTTCGCGCACCAGTGCCGAGGGATGGTCGGCACGGGCGCGGAGCGCCGCCAGCACTTCGGGTGAGGTCGGCGCATTGCCGAGTCCCACCGCGAGATTGCGCAGCCATTGCTCATGGGAGATGCGCCTGAGCGCCGAGCCGCGCGTGCGCGCTTCGAAGTCTTCCTCGCTCCAGGCGAACAATTCCGTCAGCGTGGCGCGTTCCAGGCCATGGCGCGGCGCGAAGTCGGGCACCGCGCTGATCCGCGCGTAGCGATTCCAGGGACACACCAGCTGGCAGTCGTCGCAGCCGAACACGCGGTTGCCGATCAGCGGTCGCAGCGCCACGGGAATCGGCGCCTTGCTCTCGATGGTGAGATAGGAGATGCAGCGGCGCGCGTCGAGTTGGTAGGGCGCGACCAGCGCGGCGGTCGGGCAGACATCGATGCAGCGCGTGCAGGAGCCGCAATGATTGGCGGCCTCGCGGCGGGTGGGCGCCAGCGGCAGGTCGGTGAAGATCTCGCCGAGCAGGAACAGCGAGCCATCGTCGCGTTGCATGAGATTGGTGTGCTTGCCTACCCAACCCAGACCGCCGTTCCGCGCCAGCGCGCGTTCCAGCACCGGCGCGCTGTCGGTGAACACGCGGTAACCGAACTCGCCGATGCGCGCGCGCAGGCGCTCGGCCAGCTGCTTCAGGCGCAGGCGCAGGGTCTTGTGATAGTCGCGGCCGAGCGCGTAGCGCGCGATGTAGGCGCGGGCCGGATCGTGCAGGCAGGCGTTGGCCGCCTCCAGCGGCTCCGGCAGGTAATCCATGCGCAGCACCAGCACCGACAGCGTGCCCGGCACCAGCGTGTCGGGCGCCGCGCGGAGCGGCAGGCGCTCGCGCATCCAGGCCATGCTGCCGTGGCGCCCGGCGTCCAGCCAGCGCTGCAGGTGGGCGAGATCGCCGTCCAGGGTGAGGCGCGCGACGGCGAGATCCTGGAAGCCGAGCGCGAGCGCCCATTCGCGCAGCGTGTCGAGCAGCGCGTTGGCGTCGAGCGCGGCGGCCGGCGCCTCAGTCTCCATCGTCCACTTTCATCGCCAGGTACTCCAGCCGCTCGCGCAGCGCCGCCCATAGCGCGCGGAACGCCCGCCCGCCCGGCGAGGCGTCGGCGTAAGCGTTCACCGGGGCGCGGTGCTCGCCCATGCGTTCGACGTCGGCCGAGTAGGGCACGTAGCTGCGCAGCAGGCTCGGATGCGCCTGGGCGAATTCGATGATCAGCTCGCGATGCAGGGTCTTGCGCCGATCGACCATGGAGAAGAACGGCACCACCTCGGCGTGGCAGTCGCTCTGCGCGGCGCGGAACGCGAGCAGCTGCTCGAAGGCGCGCAACGAGAGATGCGTCGGGATCAGCGGCACCAGCAGGAGATCGGTCATCGCGAGGATGTTCTCCGAGACCGTCGACATGCTCGGCGCACTGTCGACGAACACCAGGTCGTAGTCCTCGGCCACTTCGCGCAGCATGCGCCGCAAGCGCACGCCGCCTTTCTTGTAGTCGCGCAGTTCGACGTCGAGGTTGCGATAGGAGAAGTCCGCCGGGATCAGATCGAGTCCGGCGATATCGGTGGCGCGGATCGCTCGTCCGAGACCACGCTTGTTCTCGAGCAAGGCGGCCGCGCCGCCATCCAGCCCCGGCCGCACACGCAAGTAGAAGCTCGCCGCGCCCTGCGCGTCGAGATCCCACAAGAGCGTGCGCAGACCGCTCTCGGCGGCGATGTAGGCGAGATTGACCGCCGCCGCGGTCTTGCCCACGCCGCCTTTCAGGTTGTACGTCGCGATGACCTTCACGGCGCCGGCTCGAACAGTTCGCCGAGCGTGCGCTGATGATCGCGCGCATCGAAGCGCGCGAGCGCGGCCACCACCGCCGCCACTTCACTCCGGGTGATCCGCGCCTCAAGCGCGGCGCGGGCGGCGGCCAGCGCGTCCCGCAGCGGACGTGAACCTCGTGCGCGCCGCGCGAGCGGCCCGTCGAGCAGTTCGAGCGCGGCGTTGCGATCGCAGATCTCGCCCATCATGGTCTGTAGCGCCTTGAGATCGGCGAGCACCACGCCGATGCGTTCACGCGGATAGAGCGCGGTGAAGGGTTCGAGCAGGTAGCGCAGCCGCTTGCCGCGCTTGCGCAGCTCGTGCAGTCCGTCCGGCGTGTAGTGCGCTTCCACCGCCTCGGCGTCGCGCCGCAGTCGGCGCAGGGCGCGGCGGACGGCGCGCGAGGTGGCGGTGAGCAGGCGCGGCCCGTCACCGTCCTCCGCGATCGCGAGACCGAGCGCCGCCGCCCAGTCGGCAAGCAGGCGCGCGTAGCGGGATGAGGCCAGCAGTCTGGCGAGTCGACCCGCCGCCACGGCGCGTTCGGCCGTGACCACCCCGGCCAGCGCGACGCGCTCGGCGGGGGCGAGAGGCGCGAAGTCGGCGCTGGGCGCGGTCAGCGCTTCGAGCAATACGTCCAGATCGCGCAGGCGGCTGGTGGCGCGCGCGAGCCAGCGGAACTCGCCGGCGAAGTGCAGGACCAGGCGCGGGTCGAAAAGCCCGCGGTGACCGCGCAGCAGGGAGCGGGTGCGTCGCGCCGCAACGCGCAGGTCGTGCAAGGCCTCGGCGTCGGGCGCGCCGGCCCCCGGCGGCGCGACCTGCGCGATGACGCCGAGGTGCCCCTGCAGCACCGCCGCCACCGCCGCGCGCGCCGGCGCGTCGGCGGACTGTCGCGGTGGAACCGTCGGCTGGCCGGGGCCGACCTCGCGTTCGAGCACCAGAAGCGGGTCTTCGGCCAGCGTCCGCCACGGTAGGACCGCGCTCAACTGCCCGGCCCAGGTTGCAGTCTCACGTTCGTAGCCGCGTTTGGCCCGCAGTTCGCCGAGCACCACCCCCGCGCCCGCGGACGGATACGTCACGGCCGACAGCTCGCATTCGATTTTCTGATCCTGGTTGCGACAGGGCGCCGCCCAGCCCTGGCCGCGCCAGCACCGCACGGTGCGCAGCGGATCCGCGCCGCACAGCGCGGCCAGCCGCGCGCGCAGTCGCGACGAGTCCACCGCGGGCACGGTCGCGGGGCAGGTGGGCGCCGCGCCGCGCAACAGCGAGTCGCGGCCGTGGCGACGCAGGCAGAGTTCGCCCTCGCCCATGCCCTCGCCTTGTCGCTGCCGCCATTCGAGCAGCCAGCCGCGCCGCCGGAGCGCGAGGTCGGGCGTGTCGAGCAGGCGGAGTTCGTGCTCGAAGCTGCGACCCTCGACGTCGGGCAGGGCGTCGCGCGCCGCCTGGCTCAGGGTCGCCAGGCTCGCGGTGCCGAGGAAATGGTGGATGGTGGGCGTGATGGCGGCCATGGCGTCCTCGCGCGGGTGCCGAGGGCCTCAGGGCCCTGGTCAAAATTATCTCTGCATTCGCCCGCGCAGGCGCACCCTCGATGGTGACGAGATTATTCCGACCCGCGCCCTCAGAGCACCTGGCTCGCGTGGTCCGCGAGCCGCGAGCGCTCGCCGCGACGGAGCGTCACGTGGCCGCCGTGGGCCCAGCTCTTGAACCGGTCGACCACGTAGGTCAGACCCGAGGTCGTCTCGCTGAGATAGGGCGTGTCGATCTGACCGATGTTGCCGAGGCACACGAACTTGGTGCCCGGGCCGGCGCGGGTGATGAGAGTCTTCATCTGTTTCGGCGTCAGGTTCTGCGCCTCGTCGATGATCACGAAGCGATTCAGGAAGGTGCGGCCGCGCATGAAGTTCAACGAGCGAATCTTGATGCGGTGGCTGATCAGATCCGCGCTCGCAGCGCGGCCCCACTCGCCGCCCTCCTCGGACTCCGACAGCACCTCCAGGTTGTCCATCAGCGCGCCCATCCAGGGCGTCATCTTCTCTTCCTCGGTGCCGGGCAGGAAGCCGATGTCCTCGCCGACCGGAATGGTCACGCGAGTAATGACGATTTCGCGGTAGCGGCGCGTCTCCATGCACTGCGCGAGGCCGGCGGCGAGCGCGAGCAGCGTCTTGCCACTGCCGGCCGTGCCGACCAGCGAGACGAACTCGCACTCCGGGTCCATCAGGAGATTGAGCGCGAAGTTCTGTTCGCGGTTGCGCGCGCTGATGCCCCACACCGCGAGGCGCGCCTGGCGATAGTCGCGGATCTGACGCAGCACCAGGCGGTCGGTCTCTTCGCGCACCACGGCGAGTTCGAGCTGTTCGTCGCCGGGGACGTAGACGAACTCATTCGGGATCGCCGGCGTGACCACGCCCTGGGGAATGCTGTAGTAGGTACCGCTCTCGTCCTTCCAGCACTTGACGTCGTTCTGGCAGCGCGCCCAGAAGTCGGCCGGCATCTCCTGCGCGCCGGTGTAGAGCAGGTCGATGTCGTCCAGCACCTTGTCGTTGTAGTAGTCCTCGGCCGGCATGCCGAGCACTCGCGCCTTGATGCGCAGGTTGATGTCCTTCGACACCAGCACCACGTCGCCCCAGAGTCCCTCGGCGCGCAGCGCGAGCCCGGTCTGCAGGATGGTGTTGTCCGGCGACTTGCCGGCCATGCCGGTCAGGCCCGCGACCTCGAGCGGACGGGTCTGCAGGAACAGCTTGCCGCTCGGGCGCTGGCCGGCGCCGCCGCCGTTGGCATGGGCTTCGAGCGGCAGGCCGGCGGCGATCGCCGCGGCATCGGCCTCGGCGATGATCTCGTCCAGGAAACGGCTGGCCTGGCGCGCGTTGCGCGCCACTTCGCTCATGCCTTTCTTGGTCGCGTCTAGCTCTTCGAGCACGATCATCGGAATGAACAGCGCGTGCTCGGCGAAGCGGAACAGCGCGGTGGGATCGTGAATCAGGACGTTGGTGTCGAGGACGTAGGTGCGGCGTGATTCCGCCATGATCGAGCAATCCGGGTTGGGGACGCCGCCCGCGGGAACTACTTGACCGGCTCCATGATGGCGTCGAGGTTGTGCTGGTCGCAGAAGTCCATGAAATCGCTGCGCATGCCGGCGATGGAGATGTTGGTCGGGATGCTGATGGTCATATGCAGCGAGACCATCGGCGTGCCGGTGTGGGCGGCGGCATAGTTGCCCGAGTACATGTCTTCGATGTTGATGTCCCGCCGCGAGAAGAACTGCGCGATCTGGTGGACGATGCCCGCCTGTTCGACCGCGATCACCTCGACCGCGTAGGGCATGAGGTTGTGCGCCGGCTTGCGCGAGGTGGCGCGCTGGCAGGTGATGGTGATGTCGAGCTCCTGCGCGAGGCGGCCCAGGACGCTCTCGATCTTGGCGATCGCGTCCCAGGTGCCGGACAGGAGCGCCATCATCGCGAAACGATCGCCCATCACCGCGGTGCGGCTTTCGGCGATGGCGCAGCCGCATTCTCGAATGGCGCGCACGATGGGTTCGATGAGCCCGGCGCGGTTGGCGCCCATGGCCGAGATGGCGACGAGATTCTGCATCAAGGGAGGTGGATTGGTTGACATGCGCGAATTCAGCAGGGCTGGTCATTGTGCCTGCTCGGCGTGGCGTGGGGCAAGGTCTGGCGCGCCCCGCCACGAGGCCCGGCGCCGGCCTCGACCGGCTTGTCCTGCCGTTTTCCAGCCGATACCATAACTGATTGTTTTCAAGGATTTTCGCATGCGAACCATCAGCGGCAGCATCGTTGCGCTCGTGACCCCGATGCGACCGGGGGTCGAAGCCGAGACGCCGCTCGATGAAAGCGCGCTGGCGCGACTCGTCGAGTTCCACATCGAAAACGGCACCGATGGCATCGTCGCGGTGGGCACCACCGGCGAATCCGCCACCTTGGACGAGCAGGAGCACCTGGCGACGATTCGCCGCGTGATCGAACTGGTGGCGGGACGCATACCGGTGATCGCCGGCACCGGCGCCAATTCAACCTTCGAGGCCATTCGCCTGACGCGCCACGCGAAGTCCGCCGGTGTCGACGCCTGCCTGCTGGTCACGCCCTATTACAACAAGCCGACCCAGGAAGGCCTCTACCTGCACCACAAGGCGGTGGCCGAGGCGGTCGACATTCCGCAGATTCTCTACAACGTCCCGAGCCGCACCGCCTGCGACATGCAGCCTGAGACGGTCGCGCGCCTGGCCAGGTTGCCGAACATCGTCGGCATCAAGGAAGCGACCGGCGACCTCACGCGCCTGGCGGCGATCCGCGAACGCTGCGGCCAGGATTTCCTGCTGCTCTCGGGCGACGACGCCACCGCCTGCGATTTCATCCTGCAGGGCGGGCACGGCGTGATTTCGGTCACCGCCAACGTCGCGCCGAAACTCATGCACGAAATGTGTGTCTTGGCCCAAGGGGGCAATGCCCAGGCCGCGCACGCCCTCGACGCGAAGCTGCAGCCGCTGCATCGCGACCTGTTCGTCGAGGCGAACCCGATACCTGTCAAATGGGCCGTGGAGCGCATGGGTCTGTGCGATGCCGGCATCCGTCTGCCGCTGACCTGGCTGTCGGCCGGCCGTCAGGCGGTGGTGCGCGAAGCACTGACGCACGCCGGCATTGCCTGTCGCGCCTGAGCGCTCCGCGACCGACCCGCTCCTAACGAGGATTTTTGTTCTATGTCCAGAATCGCACTCACGTGCGTGATGTTGGCGGCCGCACTCAGCGGCTGCAGCAAGCTCGTTCCCAAGCTCGACGAAGTCGTGCCCGATTCCCGCAAGGACTACCAGAAGGCCCAGTCGCTGCCCGATCTCGAAGTGCCGCCGGACTTGAGCACGGAGGCGATCAAGGACCGCATGGTGATCCCGGAGGGCGGCAAGACCGCCAAGTACTCGTCTTTCCAGGAGCGTCGGGCGGAGGCGCAGAAGGTCGCCGAGGTCGAGAAGGCGCAGACCGCCGCGGTGCGCGTGCTGGAGAACGAGCACGTGCTGTCGGTGACAGGCGCGCCGGTGCAGGTGTGGCCCAAGCTGCACGATTTCCTGACCGAGCAGGGCTACAAGCTGGAACTCGACGACGTCGAACTCGGCGTGATCGAGACCGCCTGGGCGGAAGACCAGGGCAAGCTGTCGCGCGACAAGTTCAAGATCTTCGCCGAGGCCGGCGCCGAGACCGGCACCACCGTGCTGTACGTCTCGCACGAGGCGCAGGAACTCTCGCCCCAGGGCGAGGAACTGGTGTGGCAGAAGAAGCCGCGCGACGTCGAGGCGGAGCGCGGCATGGTCGAGCGCCTGCAGACCTTCCTGGGCGGACAGGGCACGGCGGTGGCGACCTCCGATGACGGCGCCACCCCGCCGAGCGCCGCGACGCGCACCGAGACCGAGTCCGCGGACGCCGACGGCGGCACGGGCGCGGCCGCGAGCAGCGGCGGCAGCCATCACGCGGACATCGTCGCGGTCGGCGGTGGCAAGAGCTATCTCAGCCTCGAGGAAGAATTCCCGAGCGCGTGGAAGACCACGGGCAAGGCGCTCGAACAGGTCGGCGCGCAGATCAAGGATTCGGACAAGGGGCGTGGCGTCTACCTGGTGCAGGTCGCGGGCGGCGACGGCGAGGGTTCGGGCGTGCTGTCCAAGCTCAAGTTCTGGGGCGGTGGCGATGGCCAGGAACTGCAGGTCAGCCTGACCGGGGTGGGCGCCAAGACCGAAGTGGTGGTGCTCGATCGCGACGGCCGTTGGGAAACCGGCGAAGCCGCGATGGCGCTGCTGACCAAGCTGCACGAGTCGTTCAACAGCGGCAAGATCTGAGCCGCCCGGCCCGGCCGATGCGCTTTTCGGTGCTCGGCAGCGGCAGCGCGGGCAACGCCACTCTTGTCGCGCGCGGCGACCAGGCGCTCCTGTTCGACTGCGGCTTGAGCCTGCGCGAGCTGGAGCGGCGCTTTGCCGCCGTGGAGTTCGAACCGCGCGCGCTCATCGCCATCGTGGTGACCCACGAGCATGACGACCACCTGGCGAGCGCGGCCGCGGCGTCGCGTCGTTACCGGGTGCCGGTGTTCACGACCCACGGCACCGAAGCGGCCGCTGGCGCGCGGCTCGCCGCGCCCTTCGGCCTCGAGTACCTGGTGCCCGACAGGCGCCGCGCCATCGGGCCGTTCGATCTGCACGCGGTGCTGGTCCCGCACGACGCGCGCGAGCCTTGCCAGTTCGTGATCGAGAGCGACGAGGCGCGGCTCGGGCTCCTCACCGATGTCGGCCAGATCACGCCGCATCTCCTGCGTGAGTACGCCGATCTCGACGGCCTGGTGCTGGAGTTCAACCACGACGCCGACCTGCTTGCCGGCGGACCCTATCCGCCCGCGCTGCGCGCGCGCATCGGCGGTCCCTTCGGTCATCTCGGCAACCACCAGGCGGCGGCCATGCTGGAACGCCTGCCGCAGCCGCGTCTGCGCCACCTCGTCGCCGCCCACCTGAGCGAGAAGACCAACACGCCCGAGCACGTCGCCACGCTGCTCGCGCCGCGCACGCCGCCGGGCGCGGCGCATGCCATCGCCAACCAGCATGCGCCGCTGGGGTGGCGCGCGCTGGCCTGACTTGAGTTTGGCCGCCGGGGCAGGCACGCTCCGGCGCGACCTGCGGCAAGGGCCGCGCGCATCGACTTTTCGCGGAGCAGTGAGATGGACAAGCCTTCCTTCGTCGGCACACAAGGCGCCGACCACGACGTCATCATCATCGGCGCCGGCATATCCGGCATGTACCAGCTGCTCGCGCTCAGACGGCTCGGTCTCTCCGCCCACGTGTTCGAGGCCGGCACCGGGGTCGGCGGCACCTGGTACTGGAACCGCTATCCTGGCTGTCGCTTCGACTCGGAGTCCTGGAGCTACGGTTACGGCTTCGACGAAGACCTGCTGCGGGAATGGGAGTGGAGCGAACACTTCGCGCCCCAGCCGGAGACGCTGCGCTACCTGAACCACGTCGCCGATCGCTTCGACCTGCGTCGCGACATGAGCTTCGAGAGCCGCGTGGCGAGCGCCCACTACGACGAGGCTGCCAACCTGTGGCGCGTGACGCTCACCAATGGTCGGACTGCATGCGCGCCGGTGCTGGTGTCGGCGGTCGGGCCGCTGTCGGCGCCGGTCATGCCGAACTATCCCGGCATGGAGAGCTTCGCGGGCGAGTCCCATCACACCGGGCGCTGGCCGCACCACGAGGTGAGCTTCAGGGCTAAGCGCGTCGCCGTGATCGGCACCGGCGCGACCGGCGTGCAGCTGATCCAGGAAGTGGCCAAGACCGCGGCCCAGCTCTACGTTCTGCAGCGCTCGCCGAACTGGTGCGCGCCGCTCAACAATTCCCCCATCACCGCCGAAGAGCAGGCGCGGCTGAAGCGCGAACTGCCGGCGCTGCTCGAACAGTGCCGCAACACCCTGGCGGGCTTCATCCACGTCGCCGACCGGCGCAGCGTGTTCGACGTCACAGAAGAGGAGCGCGAGGCTATTTTCGAGCGGCTCTACGCGGCGCCCGGCTTCGGCATCTGGCTGGGCAACTTCCGCGACACGCTGCTGGACGAGAAGGCCAACGCCCTTCTGAGCGAATTCGTGGCGAAGAAGATTCGCGAGCGGGTGCGCGACCCGGCGGTCGCGGAGAAACTCATCCCGCGGGATCACGGTTTCGGCACGCGACGCGTGCCGATGGAAACCCGCTACTACGAGGTCTACAACCAGCCTAACGTCACCCTCGTCGACATCAAGGCGGCGCCCATCGAGCGCATCACGCCGACCGGCATCGTCACCCGCGACGCGACCATCGACGTCGACATGATCTGCTACGCCACCGGCTTCGACGCGGTGCTCGGGTCACTGAACCGCATCGACGTGCGCGGACCGGGCGGGCGCGCGCTGAAAGACGCCTGGGCGGAAGGGCCGCGCACCTACCTCGGACTCTCCGCCGAGGGCTTCCCCAATTTCTTCACCCTGGTCGGGCCGCACAACGCGGCGTCGTTCTGCAACATTCCGCGCTGCATCGAGCAGAACGTGGAATGGGTGCGCGACACGCTGGCGTGGATGCGCGAGCACGGCGTGCGACGCCTGACGCCCACACAAGAGGCCGTCGAGACCTATACCGAGGGCGTGCTGTCCGGCGCGGAGAAACTGCTGTTGAGCAAGGTGAGCTCGTGGTTCACCGGCGTGAATCCCAACGTCGCCGGACGGCAGAACCGCCATTTCCTGCTCTACGCGAACGGCTTTCCGACTTTCCGCAAGCTGTGCGCGGAGGAGACGCGAGCGGGGTATCCGGGGTTCG
>JBFWYG010000005.1:81249-120647 GCA_050186725.1 Gammaproteobacteria bacterium
TTCTTCACGTGTTTCATCAGGCGCCGACGGCTGTCCTGCTGGCGCTGGGTGAGCTGGTTGCGGCGGCCGGCATAGGGATTCTCGCCCTGGCGGAACTCGAGCTGGATGGGCGTTCCGACCAGGTCGAGCTGTTCGCGGAAGAAGTTCTCCAGGTAGCGCTTGTAGCTGCCCGGCACGTTCTCCACCTGGTTGCCGTGGATGACGATGGTCGGCGGGTTGCGACCGCCCAAGTGGGCATAGCGCAGCTTGATGCGGCGACCGCGCACCAGCGGCGGCGCGTGCGCGACCACGGCCTGGGCCAGCAGATCGGTGAGGTCGCGGGTCTTGGGCGCGGCGAAAGCCGCCTCCCAGGCAGCGTCGATGGCCGGGAACAGCATGCCGACGCCGCTGCCGTGCAGTGCCGAGATGCAGCGCACCTCGGCGAAGTGCGCAAAGCGCAGGCGACGGTCGATCTCGCGATGGATGCGCTCGCGCTTCTCGGTGTCGAGGCCGTCCCACTTGTTCACCACCACCACCAGCGCGCGGCCGCTCTCCAGCACCATGCCGAGCAGGTGCAGGTCCTGTTCCGTCAATCCGTCCTGGGCATCGATCAAGAGCAGCGCGACCTGGGCGCGATCGAGCGCGTGCAGGGTCTGCACCGCGCTGAACTTCTCTTCGATGCCCTCGGCGCGCGCGCGACGGCGCAGACCGGCGGTGTCGATGATCGTATAGGCGCGGCCGTGGCGTTCGAAATCGGCGTCGACCGCGTCGCGGGTGGTGCCCGGCACGTTCGAGGTGATCATGCGCTCCTCGCCGAGGATGCGGTTGACCAGCGTCGACTTGCCGACGTTGGGACGCCCGACCACCGCGACGCGGATGCGTCCACTGCGATCCTCGCGCGCATAGTCGGCGGCCGCGGGCCAGCCGGCGGTGAGCGACTCGATCATCGTGCTCACGCCGTCGCCGTGGGCGGCGGAGATCGCGTGACCTTCGGCGAGCCCCAGGCTCGCGAACTCGGCGAGCGCGAGATTGGCTTCACGACCCTCGGCCTTGTTCACCGCCAGCACCGCGCGCAGGCCGGCCTCGCGCAGCATCTTCACGATCTGCTCGTCGGCGGCGTTGATGCCGGCGCGTGCGTCGACCATCACGATCACCGCGTCGCACAGCCGCGCGGCGGCGAGCGCCTGGTCGCTGACGCGGCCGGCCAGCAGGTCCTCGGCCGCCTCGTCGATGCCGCCCGTGTCGACCACGATATAGCCGGCCTCGCCGACCCGGCCGATGCCGACCTTGGGATCGCGCGTGAGTCCCGGCACGTCCGCCACCAGCGCCTCGCGCGAGCGGGTGAGACGATTGAACAGGGTCGACTTGCCTACGTTGGGTCGGCCGACGATGGCGATGGTGGGCTTGCCGCCTTCGGCGCTGAAACGCTTCAGCAGAGCCATATCCGCAACCTCGTGAGGGCGTCGCGCGCGGCCGAGGTCGCCCGCACGCTCAATGCGGGCGCAGCGCGACCAGCTGCCCGGTGGATGAGTAGACCAGCAGCAGGCTGCCCGCGTCGATGGCCGGCGCGATGATGCGGTCCTTGGTCACCTGCTCGCGATACTCGAACTCGCCGGTCTTGGCGTTCAGCCAGTGCACGTAGCCTTCGAAGTCCGATACCACCACGTGACCCTGGAAATAGATTGGACCGGTGACGAAACGGTTGGCGAGGTCTTCCTGTTTCCACACCGAGGAGCCGTCCTCGGTATTGAATGCCCACACCGTGCCGACATCGTCGGTGACGTAGACCCGGCCTTCGCCCACCGACAGTTCTTCGTAGGACGACACTTCACGGGTCCAGAGAATCTTGCCGTCGATGATGCTGAGCGCCGCGATCGCGCCCTGGAAGCTCGACACGTACGCGGTGGTGCTGGAGATCACCGGCGGCGCGTCGACGTCGACCATGCGCTCCAGATCCGAACGCCCACTGGGCGTCGCGAGTGGACTCTCCCAGGCCATCTTGCCGGTCGCGAGGCTGACCGCGGCGAAGCGCCCATTGTCGAAGCCGGCGAGCGCGATGTCTTCCTCGATGACCGGCGGCGCGACGCCGCGCAGGGTCAGGATCGGCACGCTGCGCTCGTACACCCAGCGCTGACTGCCGGTCTCGGAGGACAGGCCATAGAGCCGCCCGTCGCCGGTGCGCACCACGGTCACGCCGCCGCCCGCGGCGGGCGCGGCCAGCACTTCGCTCGACACCCGCGCCACCCAGCGAACCTTGCCGGAGTCCGCCTCGCGGGCGATGACCCGACCGTCGCCGGTGCCGACCAGCACCATGCCGTCGCCGCTGCCCGGGCCGCCGGTGTATTCCACGTCCTTGTCGTGGATCTCCCATTCCTCCTTGCCGGTGGCCAGCGCGGAGGCGATCAGGCTGCCGTGGCGATCGGCGACGTAGAGCCGCTCGCCTATCGGTTTCGGCGTGAGCTTGAGGTACTGCTCGTCGGCGCCCTTGCCGATGCGGTCCGACCAGACCTTCTCGACCGCGAGCGTCGGCTCGAATTCTTCCAGCTCGTTCGGCTTGACCGCGTTGCTGGTTTCGCGAAACACCACCGTCTTGATGGTCTGGCAGGCGCCGAGGCTGAGCGTCAGCAGCGCGACGGCCAGCGCGCGCGGCAGGTGTGCCGCCGCCATGTTCAGGAACCGCCCTGCTTGGTGGCGGGCGACGCCACCGCGAGATTGTCCAGCTTGAGCTGCAGGGTGTCGCCGTCCAGCCCGAGCTTGTCAGCGCCGGCCAGCGCCTCGGCGTACAGCTTGCGCGCCGCCGCCTGGTCGCCGCGCGCTGCCGCGACGTCACCGCGCAGCTCCAGGGACGCGTCCATCGCGCCGCGCAGCGGCACCTGCGCGAGCAGCTTGCCGGCCTCCTCGGCCTTGCCCTCGGCGAGCAGCAGGCGCGCCAGGCGGGTGCGGGCGATGTCGGCGATCTCACCCTTGCCGTCGGCCGCGAGCAGCGCCTGCAGCTCCTTCTTCGCCGCCTCGTAGTCGTGCTTCTGCACCGCAATCTTGGCCAGCAGCAGGGCGCTCAGGCGTGCGTACAGCGTGTCGGGGTAGGCCTCGATGATGGTGCGACCGGCGCTGGCGGCGTCGTCCAGCTTCTGCGCCGCCGTCATCTGCACCATCGCCTCGTAGTTGATCGAGGCATTCATCGCCTGGCTGTCACGGCTCGCGTCCCAGTAGCGATAGGCGGCGAGGCCGCCCAGGCCCAAGGCCAGGCCGAGCACCAGCGCCTGGCCGTTGCTCTTCCACCAGCGGCGAAGCTGTTCGACCTGTTCCTGTTCTGAAACGTACGTCTCCATCGGACCTCTGCGCCCGCGCGGGCTGGCTGGTTGGCTTGGCTACTGCTGACGGGGGGGCGATTATAGCCCCAATCCACGTGGCCTCAGGCGCGCTCGGCGCCGCACAGTTCGCGGAGCGCCGCCGGCAGCGCGGACTCGGCGAGCACCTGCTGCGTGCCCTCGCCGCGCAGCGGCTTGACGGTCACCGCGCCCTGCGCCGCCTCGTCGGGGCCGAGCAGCAGCGCCACCGTGGCGCCGGACCGGTCGGCCTTCTTCATGCGCGACTTCAGGCTGCCGCCACCGACGTGCAGCTGGATGCGCCACCCGGGGAGCTGGCTGCGCAGGCGCTCGGCGAGGCCGACCGTCTGGGCGTCGAGCGCGTCCTCGGTGGCACTCAGGTAGACCGTCGGCGGTCGTGCGAGGTTCGCCTGCGCGGCACGCAGTTCCATGAGCCGCTCGATGCCCATGGCGAAGCCGATGGCTGGCGTGGGCTTGCCGCCCATCACTTCCACCAGCCCGTCGTAGCGGCCGCCCGCGCACACCGTGCCCTGCGCGCCGAGCTCGCTCGTGATCCACTCGAAGACGGTCTTCGAGTAGTAGTCCAGCCCGCGCACCAGGCGCGGATTCGGCACCGCCTCGACGCCGTTCGCCGCGAGCATCGCGCGCAGCGCCGCGAAGTGCGCCTGGGACTCATCGTCCAGGTGGTCGGCCAGCGAGGGCGCGCCGGCGATGATCGGCGCCATCGCCGGGTTCTTGCTGTCCAGGATGCGCAGCGGACTGCGCTCCAGGCGATCGCGGGAATCCGCGTCCAATGCGTCGAAGTGGCCGCGGAAGTAGTCGCTCAGCACGCCACGATAGCGCGCCCGCGCCTCGCTCGTGCCGAGCGAGTTGATCTCGAGCCTCAGGTTGCCGATGCCGAGCGCGCGCCACAGGCGCGCGGTCATGAGGATGATCTCGGCGTCGATGTCCGGGCCGGCGGCGCCGAAGGCTTCCACGCCTATCTGGTGGAACTGGCGGTGGCGGCCGCGCTGCGGACGCTCGTGACGGAACATCGGGCCCACGTACCACAGGCGCAGCGGCGTGTGCTGCAGAAGGCCGTTCTGCAACACCGCGCGCACGCAGCCGGCCGTGCCCTCGGGCCTGAGCGTCAGGCTGTCGCCGTTGCGATCGTCGAAGGTGTACATCTCCTTCTGCACGATGTCCGTCGCGTCGCCGATGGAGCGCTTGAACACCGCCGACTGCTCGACCAGGGGCAGGCGAATCTCGCCGTAGCCATAGCTCGCGAGCAGCGTCGCCACGGTGTCCTCGAACTCGCGCCACGCGGCGCTCGCCGGCGGCACGACATCGTTCATGCCGCGCACCGCCTGCAGGTTAGTGCTCATCGGGTTGTGACTCCTGTGCTGCCGGGGCGGCGTCGCCCAGGCTCAACTTGACCACCCCGTCGCGCGCCAGCGGGGCGAGATCCACCGGCCGGCCGTCATAGGTGAGGCGCACCGCCGGCGCGTTGCCGATCACGAGCGAGTAGGGGCGCTGACCGCCGAGCCGCACTTCGTTGCCGGGGCGCACGAGGTTGTAATAGAGACGCGTACCGACGGCGTCCAGCACCTCGATCCAGGCATCGGCGCTGGTGCTGATGATGATGTCGGTACCGGGCAGCGCGGCAGCGTCCGGCGGCGCGCCGTCCACCGGCGTCGCGCCCGCCTCGCTCACCACCACCGGGTCGGGCGCGCGAAAGAACGGGTCGGCGTCATGTTCAATCTGGTCGAAGCGGTAGGGCAGCGGCGGCGTGGGCGGCAGCGGCTCGATGGCCGACGGATTGCTCTCGGCCAGGTACTTCAGCATCGAGAAGCCGCGGTCCTCGTGGGAACGCCACCACAGCACCACCAGCGCCAGCATGACGAGTGCGAGCGCCACGGTGGTGTAGCGCACGATGCGGCTGGAACTCGTGATCTCGAGCGGCGCACGGGATTCGAAGTCGGCGAGCTGCGGCGCGGCGTGGTCACCGAGCGCATCGAAGCGCGTCAGCAGGTCATCGGCATCGAGCTTCAATTCGCGAGCCACCGCGCGCAGGTAGCCGCGCACGAAGGCCGGCGCCGACAGCGCCGCGAAGTCCTCGCTCTCGAGCGCACGCACCACGCGCAGTTCGAGCCGGAGCGCGCGGGCGAGATCGATCTCGCTCATCTGCCGCGCCTCGCGCGCGGCGCGCAGCGTGGCGCCTATGCCGGCGTCGTCGTGTTCTCTGGTCGAGCGCGCCGAGTCATGCGTGGAAGGCTCGGTCACTGCGGCCGGGAATCGAGCAGAAGCTTCGTCTGGGGTGAATCGGGAAAATTCCTTTCGAGTTCGAGGCCGAGGCTGGCCTCGGCATCGCGGTCGGCGTTCAGGCGCGCGACCTGCACGCCGAGCCACAGTGCGCGCGGGCTGCGTGGTCCGAACTCGAAGTAGCGCTTGAGATAGGCGGTCGCCTGCGGGGCGCGCGCCTGTTGCAAGCTGATGTCGACCATCGGCAGTAGCGCCGGCGCGAGCGTCGGGTCGATCTCGAGCGCGCGGCGGAAATAAGTCTCGGCATTCTCGAGCTTGCCCGCGGCCATGGCGCACACGCCGGCGTTGTTGTACGCGCTCTCGGCGTTGCGATAGAGCGGATTCTCCACCGCCCTCATGAACAGCTTCTCGCCTTCCTCGTAGCGCTTGCGCTGGCACAGGAACTGACCGTAGTTGTTCAGTGCCGAGGAGTTGTTCGGGTCGAGGGACAGCGCCTTCTTGAACGCCGCCTCGGCAGTCTCGTGCTCGCCGAGTACGGCGTAGAGCAGACCAAGCGCGTTGTGCGCGTCGACGTTGCGCGGGTCGAGCTCGAGCGCGCGGTCGAGCTTGTCCTTGGCGGTCTGGAATTCGCGGTTCTGCATGTATTGCACCGCTATTTCGGTATTCAGCGCGGCGAGCTTGGCGCGCTCGTTGACTGGCTTGGAGGTGCCCTGCGGCGAACCCGCGCAGCCGGCCAGCGCCACGGTCAGGAGAGCGACGCCGAAGGCGCGCAGGCGCTTGTCCATCACAGGGTCTCCTCGGTCGCGGGCATGGCCGCGCGGCGTTGATGACGGCGCGCCTTGGCCTGCACCTGGCCGACCAGCTGGCCGCAGGCCGCGGCGATGTCATCGCCGCGCGTCTTGCGTGTGACGGTCACGATGCCGGAGCGTTGCAGGCGCTCGCGGAACGCGTTGATCGCAGTGTCCTCGGAGCGCTCGAAGCCGGCGTCCTCGAACGGATTGAAGGGAATGAGGTTGACCTTGGCCGGCAGGCCCTGCAGCAGCCGGATCAGCGCCTTGGCCTCGGCCAGGCTGTCGTTGACGCCCTTCAGCATCACGTACTCGAAAGTGATCTCGGCGTGGGGATTGGCCGACGAATAGCGCTTGCAGGCGGCCAGCAGCTCGGCGATGGGGTAGCTGCGGTTGATCGGCACGAGGCGATCGCGCAGTTCGTCATTGGTCGCGTGCAGCGAAATGGCGAGGCTCACCGGGCAGTGCTCCGCGAGCTTGTCGATGCCTGGTACGACGCCGGCGGTGCTCAAGGTCACGCGCTTGCGCGCGAGGTTGTAGGCATGGTCGTCCAGCATCAGGCGCATGGCCGGCACGACGTTGTCGAAATTGAGCAGCGGCTCACCCATGCCCATCATCACCACGTTGGTGATGTGGCGGCCGAGCTTCGGCGTCTGGCCGAGCGCGCGCGCCGCCTGCCACACCTGGCCGATGATCTCGGCGGTGGAGAGGTTGCGGCTGAACCCCTGGCGCGCGGTCGCGCAGAACGCGCAGTCCAGCGGACACCCGACCTGCGACGACACGCACAGCGTGCCGCGCTCGCCCTCGGGAATGAACACCGTCTCGATGGAGTTGCCGTTGTCGACCCGCATCAGCCACTTGCGCGTGCCATCCTGGGACAGGCGCTCGGTGATGATCTCCGGCGGACGAATTTCGCTCTCGGCGGCGAGCATGTCACGCAGCGCGCGCGACAGGTTGCTCATCTGGTCGAATTCGACCACGCCCTGCTGATGCACCCATTTGATGATCTGCGTGGCGCGGAAACCGCGCTCGCCGCGCTCGGCGAACCAGCCGGTCAGGCCGGCGGCGTCGTAGTCGAGCAGGTTGGTGAGCGCGGGGGCGGTCATGGTCAGCGCGAGAAGATCTCGTCGTCCTTGAAGAAGAACGCGATCTCGGTGCGCGCGGTGTCCGGGCCGTCGGAGCCGTGCACCGCGTTCTCGGTGATGCTGGTGGCGAACTCGGCGCGAATGGTGCCGGGCGCGGCGTTGGCCGGATTGGTCGCCCCCATCACGTCGCGGTTCACCTGGATGGCGTTCTCGCCTTCCAGCACCTGCACCACCACCGGACCGTAGGTCATGAACTCGACCAGCTCGCCGAAGAACGGCTTGGCGCGGTGTACGCCGTAGAAGTCGCCGGCCTGGGCTTCGCTCATGCGGATCATCTTCTGGGCGATGACGCGCAGGCCCGCGGCCTCCAATTTGGCGACGATGCCGCCGATGTGATTGTCACGCACCGCACCGGGCTTGATGATGGATAGCGTGCGTTCGATGGCCATGCTGGAAAACACTCCCTAAATACTTGATAAAGCGCTTAAAAACGCCGGCCATTATACTGATTTACAGGGACGGGACCACCTTCGCCGCAAAGAATTTGCGGCGATGCAGCGCGAGGGCGGGCAAACGGGTCAGTACAGACCCGTCTCGAGGCGCGCGGCCTCGGACATCATCTCCTGGCTCCACGGCGGTTCGAAGGTGAGATCCACCTCGACCTCGGTGACGTTCGGCACCTGCTGGACCTTGGCGCGCACGTCGTCCACCAGGAAGGGGCCCATGCCGCAGCCGGGCGCGGTGAGCGTCATGTCGATTTCCACGCGGTTGCCGCCGCCGGCCAGTGGCTTGATGTCGCAGCGGTAGATGAGCCCGAGTTCGACGATGTTGATCGGGATCTCCGGGTCGTAGCAGGTGGCGAGCTGTTCCCACACCAGGTCCGGGTCGACGCTGCCGTCGGCCGCCGCCGCGGCGTGCTCGGCCGGCAGGCTGGCGGCCTCCATGCCGAGCGCGTCGACGTCGCTGGCCGCGATCCGGGCCAGGTTGCCATGCACGTTCACCGTCACCGCGCCGCCCAGCGCCTGGGTCACGTAGACCAGGGTGCCGGCCGCTAGGGTGGTGGTACTGCCTTCGGGGATCAGCACCGCCGGGCAGTCGCGCGAGAGTTCGATGGGAGCCGCGTGGGAATGGGGTTGGTTCATGGTTGCTCCGCTCAGCCCTTGAGCATCGGCAGCACTCGTTCGACGGCGTCGAACACTGCATGCACTTCGTCCAGCGTGTTGTACAGCGCAAAGGAGGCCCGCGCCGTGCCGGCCAGACCGTAGCGCGTCATGACCGGCATCGCGCAGTGGTGACCGGTGCGGATCGCGACGCCGTGCAGGTCGAGCAGCGTGCCGAGATCCTGCGGATGCACGCCTTGGACGTCGAAGGACAGCACCGCGGCCTTGTGCCGCGCCTCACCGACGATGCGCAGTCCGGCGATGCGCCGCGCGCGCTCGGTCGCCGCCGCCAGCAGGGCGTCCTCGTGGGCCAGCACCGCCGGCAGATCCAGCGCGGCGAAGTAGTCGAGCGCGGCAGCGAGCCCCAGTGCGCCGGCGATGTGCGGCGTGCCTGCTTCGAAGCGGTAGGGAATGTCGTTGTATTCGCTGCCCTCGAAGCGCACCACCTTGATCATGTCGCCGCCGCCCTGGTAGGGCGGCATGGCTTCCAGCAGTTCGGCGCGGCCGTAGAGCACGCCGATGCCGGTGGGGCCGAGCGCCTTGTGGCCGGAGAAGGCGAAGAAGTCGCAGCCGAGCGCCTGCACATCGACCGGCGCGTGGATGATGGACTGCGCGCCGTCGACCAGGGTCAGTGCGCCGACGGCCCGGGCCCGCGCGATCAGCTCGCCGACCGGGTTGATGGTGCCGAGCGCGTTCGAGATGTGCGCCACGGCGAGCAGCCGCGTCTTCGCCGAGAGCTGCGCATCGAAGGCCGCGAGGTCGATCTCGCCGGCGTCGGTGATGGGCGCGACCTTCAGCACCGCGCCGGTGTCGGCGCAGATCATCTGCCAGGGCACGATGTTGGCGTGATGCTCGAGCGCGGAGATGAGCACCTCGTCGCCGGGGCGCAGGTTGCGCCGTCCCCAGGTCTGGGCCACGAGGTTGATCGATTCGGTCGTGCCGCGGGTGAACACCACCTCGCGCGACTCGCGCGCGTTGATGAAACGCTGCACCGTCTCGCGCGCCGCCTCGTGGGCGGCCGAGGCTTCCGCGCTCAGCGTGTGCACGCCGCGGTGGATGTTGGCGTTCTCCTGCGCGTAGTAGTGGTTCAGCCGATCGATGACCGCGCTCGGCTTCTGCGTCGTGGCGGCGTTGTCCGCGTAGACCAGCGGCTTGCCGTGCACCTGGCGCGCGAGGATGGGGAAGTCGGCGCGCACGCGCGCGACGTCGAAGCGCGCGGCGGCGGGCTGGCTGGGGGCAAGATGGGCGTTCACGGCGCGTTGAAGGCCTTCAAGGTTTGAGTCAGTTCGGTGTGGCCGAGGAAGCGCTGCTCGATCCAGTGGCGCACCGCCGGCAGCGGGATGGCCTCCACCACGCGTTCGGCGAAGGCG
Organism: Gammaproteobacteria bacterium; assembly: GCA_050186725.1. Lineage (GTDB taxonomy): Bacteria > Pseudomonadota > Gammaproteobacteria > JADJYF01. The sequence goes on from JBFWYG010000005.1 coordinate 91,199, forward strand.
TAGGTCAGGAGCGCACGGGCCTCGGCCTCGGGCACGCCACGCGAGCGCAGGTAGAACAGCGCCGTGGCGTCCAGTTCGCCGACCGTCGCGCCGTGGCTGCAGCTGACGTCGTCGGCGTAGATCTCCAGCTCGGGCTTGGTGTCGACCTCGGCGGTGCGGGTGAGCAGTAGATTGTGGCTGGCCTGCTGCGCGGTGATGCCCTGCGCGTCGCGCGCCACCACCACCTTGCCGTTGAACACGCCGCGGCTGCGGTCGTCGAGGATGCCGCGATAGAGCTCGCTGCTGTGGGTGTCGCCGACCAGGTGATCGACCCGGGTGTGATGGTCCAGATGCTGCTCGCCGGCGCCGACGAAAAGCCCGTTCAAGCGGCATTTCGCGCCGCGGCCGGCGAGCCTGACGTCGATGTCGACACGCGCCAGCCGCGCGCCGAAGGCGAGCGCGTCGGACGCGTACTCGGCCTGCGCGTCGACCCGGACCGCGATGCGGCCCAGGTGGGTGCTGTCCGCGCCCGCGGCCTGCAGGCGATGGTGGTGCAGCACCGCGCCAGGCTCGAGTTCGATGTCCGCTTGGCTGTTGGTGACCGTGAGATCGGCGCCGGCCGACAGGTATTCTTCGATGAGCGTGAGCTCGCTGTCGCGTCCCAGCCTGACCAGCACCCGTGGGTTGCTCATCAGCTCACCGCCGGTGCCGATCAGCACCAGGTGCAGCGGCTCGTGCAGGCGGGTACCGGGGGCGACGTCGATCAGCACGCCGTCCCGCGCCAGCGCGGTGTTCAGCGCGACCAGCGCATTGCCGCGCGCGGCGTCCTCGCCGAGCAGCGACGCGAGCCTGTCGGGTTCCTGCTCCGCGAGTTCGCGCAGGCTGCGCAAGGTGACGCCCGCCGGAGGCGCGTCGCGCGAACCGAGGTCGGGGCGGAACCGGCCATTGACCAGCACCGCGCGCAGCGGGCTGGCCGCCGCCAGCGCCAGGGCCGCGAAGGACTCGGGCGACAGCGACTCGCCGTCCGCCGGCTCGGCGGCGCGCAGCGCGCGCTGGTCCAGCGCGGCGAGGCTGGTGTACTTCCAGTCTTCCAGTTTGATCGACGGCAGGCCCTGTTCGCGCACCCGCGCGGCGGCCGCGCGGCGCAGCGCCGTGAGCCGATCCGCGCCGCGCGCGTCGGCGTCCAGCGCGGCGAGCGCTGTCGCGATGGCGACCGGCGCGCCCATCAGGCCGCCGCCTCCTCCAGCAGCCAGTCGTAGCCGCGCGCCTCGAGTTCGAGCGCGAGCGCCTTGCTGCCGGTCTTGACGATGCGCCCGCGCGCGAGGACGTGCACCACGTCGGGCACGATGTAGTCGAGCAGGCGCTGGTAATGGGTGATGACGACGAACGCACGCTCGGCGTCGCGCAGCGCGTTCACGCCTTCGGCGACGGTTTTCAGCGCGTCGATGTCGAGGCCCGAATCGGTTTCATCCAGGATCGCGAGCTTCGGCTCCAGCACGCTCATCTGGAAAATCTCGTTGCGCTTCTTCTCGCCGCCCGAGAAGCCGGCGTTCACCGGGCGATTCAACAGCGCGTCGGTCATGCCGACCGACTTCACCCGGCTCTTCACCAGCTTCAGGAACTCCGCCGCGCTCAATTCCTTCTCGCCGCGGTAGGCGCGAATGCCGTTCAGCGCCGCCTTCAGCATGTAGACGTTGTTCACGCCGGGGATTTCTATCGGGTACTGGAAGGCGAGAAAGACGCCCTCGCCGGCCCGCTCCTCGGGGGCGAGTTCCAGCAGCGACTTGCCGTTGAAGAGGATCTCGCCCTGGGTGATGGTGTAGCCCTCGCGCCCGGCGAGCACGTGGGACAGGGTGCTCTTGCCCGAGCCGTTCGGTCCCATGATGGCGTGGGTCTCGCCGGGCTTCACCACGAGGTCGATGCCGCGCAGGATCTCGCGGCCGTTCACTTCCACGTGCAGGTTCTTGATTTCGAGCATGGTCGTCTTGGGTCCTGGATTGGCTGTCAGCCCACCGCGCCTTCGAGGCTGATGCCGAGCAGTTTCTGCGCCTCGACGGCGAACTCCATCGGCAGCTCCTTGAACACTTCCTTGCAGAAGCCGTTGACGATCATGTTGACCGCGTCCTCCTGCTTGATGCCGCGGCTGCGCAGGTAGAAGAGCTGGTCCTCGCTGATGCGCGAGGTCGAGGCTTCGTGCTCGACCTGGGCCGAGGGGTTCTTGCATTCGATGTAGGGAAAGGTATGCGCGCCGCAGGCGGAGCCGAGCAGCAGCGAGTCGCACTGCGTGTAGTTCCGCGCACCGTCGGCGCCGGCGGCGATGCGTACCAGGCCGCGATAGGCGTTCTGGCTGCGACCGGCCGAGATGCCCTTGGAGACGATGGTGCTGCGCGTGTTGCGGCCGAGATGGATCATTTTCGTGCCGGTGTCGGCCTGCTGCAGGTTGTTGGTCAGCGCGACGGAATAGAACTCGCCGACCGAGCCTTCGCCCTTCAGGATGCAGCTCGGGTACTTCCAGGTGATGGCCGAGCCGGTCTCGACCTGGGTCCAGGAGATCTTCGACCGCGCGCCGCGGCAGTCGCCGCGCTTGGTGACGAAGTTGTAGATGCCGCCGCGACCTTCGGCGTCGCCCGGGTACCAGTTCTGCACAGTCGAGTACTTGATCTCGGCGTCGTCCAGCGCGACCAGCTCCACCACCGCGGCGTGCAGCTGGTTCTCGTCGCGCATCGGCGCGGTGCAGCCCTCGAGGTAGCTGACGTAGCTGCCGCTGTCGGCCACCACCAGCGTGCGCTCGAACTGCCCGGTGTTCATGGCGTTGATGCGGAAGTAGGTGGAGAGCTCCATCGGGCAGCGGGTGTTCTTCGGGATGTAGACGAACGACCCGTCGGAGAACACGGCGGAGTTCAGCGCGGCGTAGTAGTTGTCGCTGACCGGCACGACGGTGCCGAGGTACTTCCTCACCAGCTCAGGATGCTCACGCACCGCTTCGGAGAACGAGCAGAAGATGACGCCCGCTTCGGCCAGCTTGTCGCGGAAGGTGGTGTGCACGGAGACGCTGTCGAACACCGCGTCCACCGCCACGCCTGCCAGCATCATCTGCTCTTCGAGCGGAATGCCGAGCTTCTTGTAGGTCTCGAGCAGCTTGGGATCGACCTCGTCCAGGCTCTTCGGCCGGTCCTTGGCGGACTTGGGCGCGGCGTAGTAGGACAGTGCCTGGAAGTCGATGGGTGGGTAGTGCACGTGCGCCCAGGTCGGTTCGCGCATGCTCTGCCAGCGGGCGAAGGCCTTCAGCCGCCATTCCAGCATCCACGCCGGTTCTTCCTTCTTCGCCGAGATCAGGCGGATGACGTCCTCGTCCAGGCCGGGCGGGACGGTGTCCGATTCGATGTCGGTGACGAAGCCGGCCGCGTAGTGGCGGTCGACGAGTTCAGCGACGTCCTGGGCGTTGCTCGCCATGGGTGCTCTCCGCGACCGCTCAGACGGTGAAGCTTTCGCCGCAGCCGCAGGTCGCGGCGACGTTCGGGTTGGCGAAGCGGAAGCCTTCGTTCAGGCCTTCACGGGTGAAGTCCACTTCGGTGCCCTCCAGGTACTTGAGGCTCTGGGCATCGACCACCACGGGCACGCCATGGGATTCGAACACCTGGTCCTGGTCCTGCACCTGCTTGGTCATCTCGACCACGTACATGTAGCCGGAGCAGCCGGTCGGCTTGACCGCGAGGCGAAGCCCCGCGGCTTCTTCGCGGCTCATGAAGTCGCGCACGCGGCTCGCGGCGCGTTCGGTCAGGGTCACGGGCATGGGCATGTTCTCCTTGGGCGCGCGACCGCGTGTCAGGCGGTCGCCTCCGTGCGTCTCTCGTTCAGCTGCGGCTCGAGCCGGTGCAGCGTCTGCACATTGTCCTTCTGGCGCACGAGCTGCTCGAGGCTGACGTTGGCCAGGAAGGTGCGGATCTGGGTGGACAGGTCTTCCCACAGGTCGTGGGTCAGGCAGCGCTGCTCGCCGTGGCAGTTGCGTCGGCCGGCGCAGCGGGTGGCGTCCACCGTCTCGTTGACCGCGTCGATGACGTCCGCCACCGAGATGGCCGAGCCGGGGCGCCCGAGCTTGTAGCCGCCACCAGGCCCGCGCAGGCCATCGACCAGGCCGTTGCGCCGCAGGCGCGCGAACAACTGCTCGAGGTAGGACTGGGAAATCCCCTGCCGATCAGCGATTTCGGCCAGCGATACCGGGCCGCGATCGTAGTGCAGGGCCAGGTCCAGCATTGCCGTCACCGCATATCTTCCGCGTGTGGTCAGTCTCATCGCGTCGTACCTCCTCAGGTGCCCTCGGATGTATCCGAGTAAAACGCTGGGATATAGTCACGAACTTGACTGAATCGGTCAAGTATTAATTGGCGAGGATTTCAGGGTTGGCGAGCGAACGGTGGGGGAGCGGTGCGGGATCTCGTCCGCGGGCCGGGTGCGGACCCGGCCCGCGGAGCGGGGGTCAGGGTTCGACGGCTTCGTCGCTGGCGCGCCGCGCGGCGCCGCCGGCCTCGACCCGCTGGCGCAGTTCGGCGAGCTCGAGCTCGGCCTCGCGGGCGTGGTCGAGCAGGTTGTCCAGCGCCTGGGAGACCGGGTCGGGCATGTTCGGCACCTGGCCGTAGGCGTCGAAGCCGAGCTTGCGCGCGGTCTCCGCGCGCTGGCGGAATTTCTCGTCCAGGGCCGAGACGATGCGTCCGGGGATGCCGACCACGGTGGCCTTGACCGGCACGTCCTTGACAACCACGGCGTTCGAGCCGATGCGTGCGCCCGCACCGACCGTGATCGGGCCCAGCACCTTGGCGCCGGCGCCGATCACCACGCCGTTCTCGAGCGTGGGATGGCGCTTGCCCTTCTCCCAGGTCGTGCCGCCCAGGGTCACGCCGTGGTAGAGCGTGCAGTCGTCGCCGATCTCGGCGGTCTCGCCGATCACCACGCCCATGCCGTGGTCGATGAAGAAGCGCCTGCCGATGGTGGCGCCGGGATGGATCTCGATGCCGGTCAGGAACCGGCCCAGGTGGGACAGGAAACGCGCGGCCCATTTCAGGCCCGCGCGCCACAGTCGGTGGCTCACGCGGTGCAGCAGCACCGCATGCACGCCTGGATAGCAGGTCAGGATCTCGAGCGCGTGCCGCGCCGCCGGATCGCGTTCGAACACACAGCCGACGTCTTCTTTGATACGCTCCAGCATGGCAATGACTCCCGCCTTCCTCACCGTAAGCATAGCGCTTCGCCCGCGGACCGCCTCCGCCCGGCGTGCGCCCCCTGGGCGCGAGCGCCCGCAGCGACGACTTTCCCGATGACCGATCCCGACGACGACCGCCCGCTGTCACTCCGCGAAGTGGTGGGCAGCATCATGGCCGCCCTGCTGGGCGTCCAGAGTTCGCGCAATCACGAACGCGACTTCAGGCGCGGCTCGGCCCGCCAGTATATCGTGGTCGGGCTGATTGCGACCGTCATCTTCGTGCTCGTCGTCTATGCGGCGGTCAAGCTGATCCTTCGCCTCGCGACCGGCTGAGGCCGGGGCCGCCCCGGCCACCAGCACGGCCCTGTCTCAGCCGAGCTTGGCCTGCTGCGCCCGCAGGGTCTCCGCCGCTGCGCGCGCCTCGGCGAGCTTGTCGCGCTCCTTGGCCACCACCGCCGCCGGCGCCCGTTCGACGAACGAAGCGTTGGCGAGCTTGGCCTCGGCGCGCGTGATGTCGCCTGCCAGGCGTTCCAGTTCCTTGGCGATGCGCGCGAGCTCGGCGTCGCGGTCGATGAGATCGGCGAGCGGCACGAGGATGGTCATGCCGCCGGCCAGCGCGGTGGCGGCGTCGCCCGGCGCCGCCGGGGCGGGCGCGATGGGCTGGGTGCGGGCGAGCTGTTCGATCACTCGGCGCGTCATGGCAAGCCAGCCTTGTTCGGCCGCGCTGCCGTCCTGCACCAGCACCGGCAGGCGCGCCGAGGGTTCGATGTCGTACTCGGCGCGGATGCGTCGCACGCCGAGCACGAAGTCTTTCAGCCAGGCGCAAACCGTCTCGTCCTCGGGCGCCTCGGCATGGTCCGTCACCGCCGGGTACGGCTGGTGCATCAGGGTCGCGCCCGGGTTGCCGGTCAGCGGCGCGAGCTTCAGCCAGATCTCCTCGGTGATGAAGGGCATGAAGGGGTGCAGCGCGCGCAGCGCGTCGTCCAGCACCGCGAGCAGGGTCGCGCACACGCCATCCTTCTCGGCCTGGGTGGCGTCGTCGGCATAGAGCGTGACCTTCGCCATCTCGATGTACCAGTCGCAGTACTCGTCCCACACGAAGTCGTAGAGCGCCTGGGCGCCGAGGTCGAAGCGGTACTCGGTGAAGCTCTCGCGCACCCGGGCGACGGTCGCGCGCAGACGGCTCAGCACCCAGCGCTCCGGCATGCCGACGACCTGGGCGCCGGGCGGCGTGTCGCCGCGGTGCTGCTCGCAGACCATCAGCACGAAGCGCGCGGCGTTCCATATCTTGTTGCAGAAGTTGCGGTAGCCGCCGATGCGCCCCAGGTCGAAGCGGATGTCACGGCCCTGGGTGGCCATCACCGCGAAAGTGAAGCGCAGCGCGTCGGTGCCATGGGCCGCGATGCCCTGGGGATACTGGCGACGGGTGGCCGCCTCGATCTTCGGCGCATCCTCCGGTCGCATGAGGCCGGTGGTGCGTTTCGCGACGAGGGTGTCCAGTTCCACGCCGTCGATGAGGTCGATGGGGTCGAGCACGTTGCCTTTCGACTTCGACATCTTGTTGCCGTCGGCGTCGCGCACCAGGCCGTGGATGTACACCTCGCGAAACGGCACGTCACCCATGAACTTCATGCCCATCATGATCATGCGGGCGACCCAGAAGAAGATGATGTCGAAGCCGGTGACCAGCACGCTGGTCGGGTAGAAGGTCGACAGCTCGCGCGTCTCGCTCGGCCAGCCGAGGGTGGAGAAGGGCCACAGCGCGGACGAGAACCAGGTGTCGAGCACGTCCTCGTCCTGGGTGAGCGCCACGTCAGGCCCGATGCCGCCCCGCGCCCGCGCCTCGGCCTCGTCGTGCCCGACGTAGATGTTGCCCGCGGCGTCATACCAGGCCGGGATGCGGTGGCCCCACCACAGCTGGCGACTGATGCACCAGTCCTCGATGTTGCGCATCCACTCGAAGTAGGTCTTCGACCAGTTCTCGGGGATGAAGCGGATGCGGCCGTCCTCCACCGCGGCGATGGCCGGTTCGGCGAGCGGTTTGGCCTGCACGAACCACTGGTCGGTCAGGTAGGGCTCGATCACCGACTGGGTGCGATCGCCGCGCGGCACCATGAGCTTGTGCGGGTCCACGCGCACCAGGAGGCCGGCGGCCTCGAGTTCCGCGACCACGCGCTTGCGCGCCTCGAAGCGGTCCAGCCCGCGGAAGCGCTCGGGCGCGTTGTCGTTGATCGCGGCGTCGGGGGTGAAGATGTTGATGAGCGGCAGGCCGTGGCGTTGGCCGACCGCGTAGTCGTTGAAGTCGTGCGCCGGGGTGATTTTCACGCAGCCCGAGCCGAACTCGGGGTCGACGTAGTCGTCGGCGATGATCGGAATGCTGCGCTCGGTGAGCGGCAGGGCGATTTCCTTGCCGATGAAGCGCCGGTAGCGATCGTCGGTCGGGTGCACCGCCACCGCGGTGTCGCCGAGCATGGTCTCGGGCCGGGTGGTGGCCACCACCAGGTGGCCGCTGCCGTCCGCGAGCGGATAGCGCAGGTGCCACAGGCTGCCGTCTTCTTCCTCGGCCACCACCTCCAGGTCGGAGATCGCGGTATGCAGCACCGGGTCCCAGTTGACCAGGCGCTTGCCGCGGTAGATGAGGCCTTCCTCGTATAGAGAGACGAACACCTCGCGCACCGCGCGCGACAGCTCGTCATCGAGCGTGAAGCGCTCACGGCTCCAGTCCATCGCCGCGCCCATGCGGCGCAGCTGGCGAGTGATGGTGCCGCCGGATTCTTCCTTCCACTTCCACACCGCCTCGACGAAGGCCTCGCGGCCGAGGTCGTGGCGCGACTTGCCAACCTGCGCGAGCTGGCGCTCGACCACCAGCTGGGTGGCGATGCCGGCGTGATCGGTGCCGCCCTGCCACAGCACGTTCTCACCGCACATGCGGTGGTAGCGGATCAGCGCGTCCATCAACGTGTCCTGGAACGCGTGGCCCATGTGCAGGCTGCCGGTGACGTTCGGCGGGGGCAGCGCGATGCAATAGGGCTGGCCCTCACCGCTCGGCGCGAAATAGCCGCGGGCTTCCCATTCGGCGTAGCGGTTCTGTTCCAGGGCGCGGGGGTCGTAACTCTTGTCCATTGCCATCGGGCGGCTCACTTCTCGGGTCATGGCGATCGGCGCGGCGGGCGCCGCGGGCGCGTGTTGCAGGTCGGCCTTGAGCGCGGCGACCGCCTCCGCGACGGAGGTCTGTACCAGGCGCTCGAGTTCGGTGGAGAGCGCCGCGAAGCGCGCGTCGAGCGCGGCCTGCGGCACCGGGGCGGATGCGGCGCGGACCGCGGCCGGGTCCACCTCGTCGACCAGCCGCGGCGGCGCGACCGGCGTCGCATCCAAGGCGTCGGTCAGGCGCGGCGGCGCGCCGGGTCCCAGGTCGGCGGCCATGTCAGCGGCCGACCTTGTGGGTGTTCAGCGGAAAGCCGCGATCCTGGTAGTAGCGATAACGGCCGCGCGCCGCCACCCGGCTGGCATCGTCGTATCCAGCCGACTCGATCACCCGCGAATAGCGGCTGACGAGCTCCGGTACGGCGCGCGCGAGATTGACCAGCACGTCGGGCTGCAGTTCGTCCACCGCCGCGCAGCCGATCCGCACCCGGATCTCTTGCGTCGCCTGGCCGGCCAGCGCATGGGGAACGAAGCTCGTGTCCTGGAACTGCCACAGCAGATCGTCGAAGGCGCGCGCCTGCGCGTCGTCCTCGCACTGCACGTAGACACCATGGCCCTGCTGCCAGGCCTTCTCGACGATGCGGCACATCATGCGGTCGTGGCCGGCGGCCGAGGGCGGCTCCAGCACGTAGAAGTCGACCCGCGTCATGCCCCGCGCGGCACTCAGGCCTGGGAGAGGATGTACTCCAGCAGGAGTGGCATGGGCCGGCCGCTGGCGTACTTGTTCTTGCCGCTGCCCCAGGCCGTGCCGGCGATGTCGAGATGCGCCCAGCGGTAGTTCCTGGTGTAGCGCGCGAGGAAGCAGGCGGCGGTGATCGCGCCGCCGTTGCGGCCGCCGACGTTGGCCATGTCGGCCACCGGGCTGTCGAGCTGCTTCTGGTAGTCGTCCCACACCGGCATGCGCCAGGCGCGGTCGCCGGTCTTCTGGCCGGCGGCGAGCAAGGCGTCGGCCAGCGCGTCATCATTGCTGAACAGGCCCGAGGCGTGCTCGCCGAGCGCCACCACGCAGGCGCCGGTCAGGGTCGCGATGTCGATCACCACGGCCGGCTCGAAGCGCGCGCTGTAGGTGAGCGCGTCGCACAGGATGAGGCGGCCCTCGGCGTCGGTGTTCAGGATCTCGATGGTCTGGCCGGACATGCTGGTGACGACGTCACTCGGCTTGCTGGCGTTGCCGTCGGGCAGGTTCTCGGTGGCGGGCACCACGCCGATGACGTTCTGCTTGGGCGCGATCTCGGCCAGCGCCGCCATCACGCCGAGCACGCTCGCGGCGCCGCACATGTCGAACTTCATCTCGTCCATGCCCGGTCCGGGCTTGAGCGAGATGCCGCCGGAGTCGAAGGTCACGCCCTTGCCGACCAGCACGATGGGCTTCTCGCTCTTGGCCGCGCCGCGGTACTCCAGCACGATGAGCTTGGCCGGCTGGCGCGAGCCGCGCGCGACCGACAGCAGCGCGCCCATGCCGAGCTCTTCCATGTCGGCCTCTTCGAGCACCGTGCAGGTGAGCTTGTCGTGGCGCTCCGCGAGCGCCTCGGCCTGTTCGGCCAGGTAGGTCGGCGTGCAGCGGTTGGCGGGGCGGTTGGCCAGGCCCTTCATGAACTCGATGCCGTTCAGCTTGGCGCGGGCCAGCGCGACCGCGGCGCGCTGCGCAGCGACATCGGCCTCGTGGGCGAGGAAGGTGAGCCGGGCCAGGCCCTGGCCGCCTTCCGCCTTGGACTTGAACTCGGTGTAGCGGTAGGCGCTCGCGCCGAACACCAGCACATGCTGCTCGACGACCCAGGCCGGGTCGCGGCCCTTGACCACCAGCGACTGCAGCGTGCTGACCGCGTTCTTGACGTGCGCGGCCTTGAGCGCCTCGGCCGCCTTGCCGAGCAGCTTGACGAATTCTTCGGGGGTGAGCCCCTCGCGCTTGCCGACGCCCACCAGCAGGACGCGTTCGGCGTCGATGCCGGCGACGTCCGGCAGCAGCAGGCATTCGCCCGGCTTGCCGCTCACGTCACCGCGGTTGACCACGCGGGCGAGCGCGCCACGCGCGCCGCGATCGAGGTCCGCGGCCCATTCGCCGAGGGTCTTGCCGGCGTACACGCCGACCACGAGGCAGGCGGTCTTCAGCTTTCGCGCCGCGCCATGCTTGACGGAAAATTCCATAGATAAGCTCGCCGTGAGAAGATGGACCGCAACGTCGCGAAGACTGCGGGCGCCGGCCATGCGGGCCGCCTGCGACGTCGCGGCAGTTTATTCGTTTGCGAAGGTGGGCGCAAAGCGGCCGACCCTTGCTTCCGCAGCGCCAGCAGGCTCCACAAAGACGTGAATTCCCCCGCTCCAGCGGCGTCTCGCCCGCGCATGAGAATCATCGACGGCTACATTCGTCGCACCGTCATCGCGACCACCCTGACCGTGCTGGTGGTGCTGCTCGCGATCTTCTCGTTCTTCAGCTTCATCGACGAGCTGGAGGATCTCGGCAAGGGCAGCTACGGCCTGCCGCAGGTGATCTCGGTGGTGCTGCTGCGCCTGCCGGGCCTCGCCTACCAGCTGCTGCCCATCGCCGCCCTGCTCGGCTCGCTCATCGGCTTGGGCGGCATGATGGAGCGCAACGAAATCGCGGTGGTGCGCGCCGCCGGCGTGGCGCGCGAACGCATCGTGTGGTCGGTATTGAAGGGTGGGCTGGTGGTGGTGGCGCTGGCGGTGCTGGTCGGCGAGTTCCTGTTCCCACCCGCCGAAGGCCAGGCGCGGGCGCTGCGGTCGCTGACCGCCAACGAGCGCAGCGTGTCGAGTTCCGAGCACGGCTTCTGGGCGCGGGACGGCCAAGCCTACATCAACATCCGCGAGATCCTGCCGGGCGAACGCTTCCGCGACCTGCGCATCCTGGAGTTCGACCAGGACAAGCGCCTGCTGAAGGCCACGCGCGCCGAGGAAGCCGAGATCAAGGGCGGACGCTGGGAACTGCACGAGGTCGGGCAGACCGACTTCAGCGGCGCGAACCCGGTCTCGCAGCGACTTGCCACGGCGACCTGGGATTCGCTGCTGGACCCCGACCTGGTGGGACTGGTGGCCATCGACCCGGACACTCTGTCCTCGCTCGACCTGTGGCGCTACGTGCGCTTCGTGGAGAGCAACGGCCAGCGCGCCGACCGCTGGCGCCACGCGCTGTGGGTGAAGCTCGGTTATCCCTTGGCCGCGGCGGTCATGGTCTACCTGGCCGTGCCGCTGGTGCTGGGCGCGTCGCGCTCGGTGAGCGCCGGCCGGCGCATCCTGCTCGGCGCGCTGATCGGTCTCGGCTTCCACGTCATGAACGAGACCTCGCGCCAGCTTGGTCTCGTGGTCGGCGCGCCGCCGCTCTTGAGCGCGCTCGGGCCGACCTTGCTGCTGTTCGGCGTGGCGACCGTGCTCAACCGCCGGACGCGGTGACTCGTCGGCGCAGCAGCCGGGTGCCCGACCAGCGCTCGTGCCAGGCCAGGTGTTCGGCATCGAACAGCGCCGGCACGTAGCCCGCGAAGGCGAGCAGCAGCGCGAATTCCGCGTGCTTCACGCCGGTGCGCGCGAGCGCCTGGTAGGCCGCGAGACCCAGCAGGAAGGACAGGCCCGCGCCGATGAAGCGCAGCACCGCCTCGCGCCAGGTCGGCCGGCGGTCGCCCGCGCCGGCCACCATCACCAGCTTCCAGACCTGCATGCCGAGGGTACGGCCACGGGTCCAGCACAGGCCGAAATAGCCGAACATGATGAGCGCCAGGTACAAGCGCATGAACGGATTGCCGGGCTCGATGATCCGACCTTCCATCACCACTGGTATGAAACTGGCAAAGTAAGCCAGCGTCAGGATGCCCAGGCCGTCGTACAGCAGCGCCATCAGGCGCCGGAGAAACGGCACGGGTTCGAAGACTTCGGGCACGGACGCTCTATGCTGGACGAGTGAGGCGGCATCACGCTCGCATGGGACCTAAAGCGCACATGGCACCAGGATCACGAGCGCGCTGGCTCGGCCTGCTGCTGGCGGTCCTGCTGGGCCGACCGGCCGCGGCGGCCGACGCCGCGCATGATAGCTACATCGATGACTACCGTCTGCACATGGAATGCAGCGGGCGCGGCGCGCCGACGGTGGTCCTGGACGCCGGGCTCGGCGGCTCGTCGCTCGAGTGGGTGTTCGTGGTCGAGCGCCTCCGGCGGCTGACCCAGGTCTGTACCTGGGATCGGGCCGGCTATGGCGGCAGCGACATGGGACCGCTGCCGCGCACCAGCGGGCGCATCGCGTCCGAGCTCGAGCGCCTGCTGCGCACTGAGCGAGTGCCGCCCCCTTACGTCCTGGTGGGCCACTCCTTCGGCGGCTACAACATGCAGCTCTTCGCCCGCCTGCATCCCGAGCTGACGGCGGGTCTGGCGCTGATCGACGCCTCCCATCCCGGGCAGGTGGAGCGCTTCGAGGCGCCTCCGCTGAATCTCGTCACCGCCCCCACCAGCCGCGCCGGCGTGGTGCAGTTCCGCGACCAGCCGCCGGCGAATCTCGCCCTGCCGCCGCGGCTGCGTCTCGCGATCGAGGCCGAGGCCCATCGCTGGAAAGCCCGGCGCACCCTGTCCGCCGAACTGCTGAGCTTTCGTGACAGCGCCGCCGAGGTGCGGGCCGCGCCGCCGTTGGGGCGCACGCCACTGGTGGTCATCTCGCGCGGGCGGCTCGCGGGAGAGATGAATGAGCGGCGCAGGCTGTTCGAGGGGCTGTGGCTCACGCTGCAGAGTGAACTCGCGGCCTCCAGCGCCGTGTCCGCGCACCTGATAGCGCTGCACAGCGGCCACCAGGTGCACGTCGAGCAGCCGGGGCTCGTCGCCTACGGCATCGCGATGCTGGTGCTGCGCGCGCGCGGCACGACGACGCTTGCGGCCGCGCGCGCGCAGGACTTCACGTTCGAAGACGCGGTATGGTTGAAGGACGATCTGAGTGTTGAAGCGCCGGCCGTGCTGGCCGTCGCGCCGACGCGGGACTGCGTGGCGCCATGCGGGCAAGTCCGAAGTGGCGCTCCCTAGGGGAGTCGAACCCCTGTTCTCGGCGTGAGAGGCCGATGTCCTAGGCCACTAGACGAAGGGAGCGTATTTCGGAGCGCGGATGGTATCATACCGCGACGCCGCTGTTAGCGGCCGTGGAAGAAAACTTCACCGACGACATGGCGAGCAACGCCGGCGCCACATGCCCCATCCACTGCCGCGCACCTTGGGCGTCATCGCCCCTGCGCCGCCCATGCCACCCGAGAAATAATTGAGCAGCCTAATAGATCGGGTCCGCGCCGCAGCTGCAAGGGTCGTCGGCCGTACCTTGGCCAAGAACGCCGCCCCGCCGCCCGCGCCCGTAGCGCCACGCGCCAAGCCTCCCGCTGCGCCGCGGTCCACACCCGCGGCGGCTCGCGGCGCGCCGCGCATCTACACCCGCTCGGAACACGCCATCTCGCGCAAGCTCATCTCGCCGAACGCGCTGAAGGTGCTCTATCGGCTCGATGGCGCGGGATTCCGCGCCTGCCTGGTGGGCGGCGGCGTGCGTGACCTGCTGCTCGGGCGCGAGCCCAAGGACTTCGACATCGCCACCGACGCGAGGCCGGAACAGATCCGCGAGCTGTTCCGCAACTGCCGACTGATCGGCCGGCGCTTTCGCCTGGCGCACGTGCGCTTCGGCAACGAGATCATCGAGGTGGCGACGTTTCGCGCCGCCCACGAGGACGACGACGGCGCTGCCGCGGAAATGACCGACGACGGCCGCATCCTGCGCGACAACGTCTATGGCGACATCGAGGACGACGTCTGGCGGCGCGACTTCACCGTCAACGGCCTGTACTACGACATCCACGACTTCAGCGTCATCGACTATGTCGGCGGCGTCGCCGACCTCGAGCGCGGTGTGCTGCGCGTGATCGGCGATCCCGAGCAGCGTTACCGCGAAGACCCGGTGCGCATGCTGCGCGCCATCCGCTTCGCGGTGAAGCTCGGCTTCAAGCTCGATGCGGACTGCGCCGCGCCGCTGCCGCGACTGGCTGCGCTGTTGGACGACATCTCGCCGGCGCGGCTGTTTGACGAGACCTTGAAGCTCTTCCACGGCGGCTATGCGCTGCAGACCTTCGAGGCGTTGCGTCATCATCACCTGTTCGAACACCTGTTCCCGCTGACCGAGATTGCGCTCAGCCACGAGCACGAAGGCTTTCCCGCCACGCTGGTCGGACGCGCCCTCGACAACACCGACAAGCGCCTCGCCGAGGGCAAGTCGGTCACCCCGGCCTTCCTTCTCGCCGCGCTTTTGTGGGATGCCGTCGAAGAGCGCCGCCAGGCGCTCGAAGATCAGGGCCTCGCCCCGCAGGACGCCACCCTGCAGGCCGCCGACGACGTCATCGCGCGCCAGGTGGCGCGGCTCGCCATCCCCAAGCGCTTCACGCTGAGCGCGCGCGACATCTGGGGCCTGCAGCCGCGCCTCTCGGGGCTCAGCCCCAAGCGCGCGCGCCGCGTGTTCGAGAACCCGCGCTTCCGCGCGGCCTATGATTTCTTCCTGCTGCGCGCCGAGGCCGGCGACGCCGATGCCGACACCGCCGAGTGGTGGACCGCGTTCCAGGACGCCGACGAGGCCGGCCGCGAAGCGATGCTCGGCGCGCTGGACGAGGCGCCGAGCGGGGACCGCCCACGACGGCGTCGGCGCCGGAAGCGTCATTGATGGGCGCGCCGGTCACCGCCTACCTCGGCCTTGGCAGCAATCTCGACGACCCGGCCGCCCAGGTGGCGCGCGCCGTGGCGGCGCTCGGCAGGCTGCGCGACTCGCGCCTGCTGGCCGTGTCCCGCTTCTATCGCAACCCGCCCATGGGCCCGCAGGACCAGCCGGACTACGTGAACGCCGTGGCGGCCGTCGAGACACGCCTGCCGGCGCGCGAACTGCTGGCCGAGATGCAGGCCATCGAACGCGCCCAGGGGCGCGATCGCAGCGGGCCGCGCTGGGGACCGCGCACCATCGATCTCGACCTCCTGGCCTACGGTGAGCAGGTCATCGACGAAGCCCAGCTCCACGTGCCGCACCCCGGGGTCGCCGAGCGCGCCTTCGTACTGGTGCCGCTCGCCGAGATCGCGCCCGACGCCCGGCTGCCTGGCCTGGCCCCGCTCGCCACCTTGCTCGCGGGGGTCGATCGGCAGAGCGTGGTCGCGATGCCCGCCCCTCAATCCGACACGCCACGAAAGTCCGTCCGCCGATGAACATCTGTCCCGATCTGAAATCCCTGCGCGCCTGCTTGCGCGACTGGCGCCGCGAAGGCCTGTCCGTGGCGCTGGTGCCGACCATGGGCAACCTGCACGAGGGCCATATCTCGCTCCTGGTGCGGGCGCGCGAGATCGCCGACCGCAGCGTGGTCAGCATCTTCGTCAACCCCATCCAGTTCGGTAAGGGCGAGGACTACGAACGCTATCCCTCGACGCTCGATGCCGACAAGGCCAAGCTGGAAGCCGCCGGTCTCGATTGCCTGTTCGCGCCCAACCTCGCCGAACTCTACCCCGGCGGCATCGAGGCCGACACGCGCGTCTCGGTGCCGGCCTTGTCAGACATCCTGTGCGGCGAGTTCCGTCCGGGGCATTTCTCCGGCGTCGCGACCGTGGTCAGCAAGCTCTTCATCAACGTGCAGCCCGACTACGCGCTGTTCGGCGAGAAGGACTTCCAGCAGGTGATGGTCATTCGCCGCATGGTGCGCGACCTGCTGTTCCCGGTGGAGATCATCGGCATGCCGATCATCCGCGAGGCGGATGGGCTCGCGATGAGCTCGCGCAACGCCTACCTGACCGCCGAAGAACGCCAGGTGGCCTCGGGCATCTTCGCGTCGCTCCGCCGCGCGGCCGGCGAACTGCGCAGCCAGGCGGTTGGCATCGATGCCCTGCAGGCGCGCTGCGCCGAGGAACTGCGGGCGCTCGGCATGCGTCCCGAATACATCTCCGTGCGCCGCGCGACGGATCTCGCGCTGCCCATGTCCGGCGATCAGGACTTGATCATCCTGGCCGCGGCCTGGCTCGGCGGCGCGCGGCTCATCGACAACGTGCGGGTCATGCTGGACCGCCCGCTCGCGGCCTGAATGGCCGGCCCGGGAGCTCACGCCATGCGCGACGGTGTCTACATCAAGACCTTCGGCTGCCAGATGAACGAGTACGACTCAAGCAAGATGCTCGCGCTGCTCGAGAGCAGTCATGGCCTGCGCCCGGTGGACGCGCCGGAGAACGCGCGGCTGCTGCTGATGAACACCTGCTCGGTGCGCGAGAAGGCGCAGGAGAAACTGTTCTCCGAGCTCGGCCGCTGGCGCGCCTTCAAGGAAGCGGATCCCTCGGTCGTGATCGCGGTCGGCGGCTGCGTCGCGAGCCAGGAGGGCGAACTCATCTGGGAGCGCGCGCCCTTCGTCGACGTGGTGTTCGGCCCGCAGACCCTGCATCGCCTGCCGGCCATGCTGCGCGAGCTCGAGCGCGGCGCGCGGCGCGCGATCGACGTCAGCTTTCCCGAGATCGAGAAGTTCGACAACCTGCCGCCGGCGCGGGTCGAGGGGCCGAGCGCCTACGTCTCGATCATGGAAGGCTGCAGCAAGTACTGCAGCTTCTGCATCGTGCCCTACACCCGAGGCGAGGAATTCAGCCGGCCCTTCGACGACGTCATCACCGAGGTGGTCGAACTCGCCGCGCGCGGCGTGCGCGAGGTGGTGCTGCTCGGCCAGAACGTGAACGCCTACCGCGGCCCCACCCACGACGGTCGCCTGGTGGATCTCGCCGCGCTGATCCGCTACGTCGCGGCGGTGGACGGCGTGGAGCGCATCCGCTTCACCACCTCGCACCCGCTGGAATTCTCGCCGCGCCTCATCGCGACCTTCGCCGAGGTGCCGGAACTGGTCAGCCACGTGCACCTGCCGGTGCAGAGTGGCTCGGACCGCATCCTCGCGCAGATGAAGCGCGGTCACACCACGCTGGAGTACAAGTCGATCATCCGACGGCTGCGCGAAGCGCGGCCGGACGTGCTGGTGTCCACCGACTTCATCGTCGGCTTCCCCGGCGAGAGCGACGACGACTTCGCGCGCACCATGGACTTCATCGAGGACGTCCGTTTCGACCAGTCCTTCAGCTTCATCTACAGCCAGCGGCCCGGCACCCCGGCCGCCACGCTGCCGGACGACGTCACACCAGAGGTCAAGCGCCACCGGCTCGCGATCCTGCAGCGGCGCATCACGGAGTTCGCCGACGAGTACAACGCCGCCATGGTCGGCACCGTGCAGCGCGTGCTGGTCACGGGACACGCGCGCAAGGATGGCCGCGAGCTGGCGGCGCGCAGCGCGCACAACCGGGTGGTGAACTTCGCCGGCGATGCGGCGCTCATCGGCGACTTCGCCGATGTGACGATTACCGCGGCCCAGCCCAATTCCCTGCGCGGCGAACTGGTCACCGCGCGCTGCGAGGCCCACGCGTGAGCACGGTGGCGGTGGAACTCGCGCTCGAGCCGGCGGACAACGAGCGCCTCGCCAATCTGTGCGGCCAATTCGACGAGCACCTGCGCCTGCTCGAACGCCGCACCGGTGTCGAGATCGGCAACCGCGGCAATCATTTCAAGCTGGTGGGCGGCAACGACGAGGTGGTGGTGACCGAGCGGGTCATCCGCCAGCTCTACTCCCTGACCGGCTCGCGTTCGATCTCGGCCGCCGACGTGCACCTGGAACTGCGCAACGTCGACATGGGCGGCCAGGCGGAGGACGAGTTCGACGCGGACGCGGGCGCCATCCGTACCCGCCGCACCATGGTCAAGGCGCGCGGACTGAACCAGCGGCGCTACCTGGACGCGATCCGCGAGTTCGACATCAGCTTCGGCATCGGTCCGGCCGGTACCGGCAAGACCTATCTCGCGGTCGCCGCCGCCGTGGCGGCGCTGGATTCGGATTCCGTGCGGCGCATCTGCCTGGTGCGGCCGGCGGTGGAGGCGGGCGAACGACTCGGCTTCCTGCCGGGCGACATGTCGCAAAAGATCGATCCCTACCTCAGGCCGCTGTACGACGCGCTCTACGAGATGCTCGGCTTCGAGCGCGTCGCCAAGCTCATCGAGCGCAACATCATCGAGGTGGCGCCGCTCGCCTTCATGCGCGGGCGCACGCTGAACGAGTCCTTCATCATTCTCGACGAGGCGCAGAACACCACGGTCGAGCAGATGAAGATGTTCCTGACCCGCATCGGCTTCGGCTCCAAGGCGGTGGTGACCGGCGACGTCACCCAGGTCGATCTGCCGCGCGGCCGCAGCTCCGGGCTCAAGCACGCCGTCGAAGTGCTGGAGGGGGTGGAAGGCATCAGCTTCACCTTCTTTCGTTCGAAGGACGTTGTGCGTCACACCCTCGTGGCGCGCATCCTCGACGCCTACGCCGTGCACGAGGCACATTCGCCCGAGCGCGACGACGAGCGACGACCCTGATGGTCGCGGCGGTGGCGCCCAGATGTGGCGCGACACGCGCGGTCGACCTCGCGCTCGCCCTGCAGGTAGCCTGCCCGACCCGCGGTCTGCCCGGCCGCGCCGAATTCGAAGCCGCGGTCGGCGCCGCGCTGCGCGGCCGTCGCGGGCGCGCCGAACTGACCCTGCGCCTGGTCGACGCCGACGAGGGCCGGGCGCTCAACCAGCGCTGGCGCGGCAGGGACTACGCGACCAACGTGCTGTCCTTCCCCGCCACCGGGCTCGCCGCGGTCGCGCCGGATCTCCTCGGTGACATCGCGCTCTGCGCGCCGGTGATCGCCGCCGAGGCGCGGGCCCAGGGCAAGCGGCCGCTCGATCACTGGCGCCACCTCACCGTGCACGGCGTACTGCACCTGCTGGGCTTCGATCACGCGCGCGACCCGCAGGCGCTGGTGATGGAGGCCGCGGAGCGCGCGGCGCTGGCGACTCTCGGCGTCGCCGATCCCTACCAGGCCTGACGCCCGATGTTCGACACCGACCCCGGCAAGCGCGGCGCCTTCCAGCAGCTCTGGCAGGACATCCTGCGCCGCTTCAAGCCCGATCCGGACGCCAAGCAGCGGCTCATCGACACCGTGCGCGACGCCGAGGAGCAGCACGTCATCGATCCCGACACGGTGGCGATGGTGGAAGGCGCGCTGCTGGTGTCCGAGACCCAGGTGCGCGACATCATGGTGCCGCGCTCGGAGATCGTGTTCATTGAAGAACATGCGCGTCCCAAGGACTTCCTGCCCGCGGTGATCGAGTCCGGTCACTCGCGCTTTCCGGTGTTCGACGAGAAGCACGAGAACGTGCTCGGCATCCTGCTCGCCAAGGACCTGCTGCCGCTCCTGGTCGAGTCCGCCCAGGACTTCGACATCGGCGACATGATGCGCCCGGTGGCCTTCGTGCCCGAGAGCAAGCGGCTCAACATCCTGCTGCGCGAGTTCCGTGAGCGGCGCAATCACCTGGCGGTGGTGGTGGACGAATACGGCGGCATCTCGGGACTCGTCACCATCGAGGACGTGATCGAGCAGATCGTCGGCGAGATCGACGACGAGCACGATCTCGCCGAAGAGGACAACATTCGACGGCACCGTGACGAGCGCTACACGGTCAAGGCCCGCACGCCCATCGAGGAGTTCAACGAGTTCTTCGGCGTGGACTGGGAGGCCGACGACTACGACACCATCGGGGGGCTCGTGATCGACGAGTTCGGCCACCTGCCGCGTCGTGGCGAGGAACTCAGCTTTCGCGGTTTCGCATTCAAGGTGCTGCGCGCCGATCGGCGCCGCATCCGCCTGCTGCGCGTGATCCGCGGCGCCGCGCCGCTGCCGACCGCCGCCGACGGCGACGGTTGAACGTGACTGTCCGCCGAGCACCGGCGCATGTCCGTCGGCTCTAGTCGCGGCTGGCGCCGCGCCGCGCCCCACCCGCGCGGCTACTACGCGCTCGCGCTCGCCGCCGGCCTCGCCCTGCCCTGCGCCTTCGCCCCCTACGCCCTGTGGCCGCTGGCGCTGCTCGCTCCCGCGCTGCTGCTGTGGCTGCTGCGCGGCCTCGCGCCGCGTCCGGCGGCGCGCTTAGGCTATTTGTTCGGCCTCGGCTACTTCGGCCACGGCGTGTGGTGGATCCAGGTCAGCGTCCACCAGTTCGGCTTGCCCTACTACAGCTTCTCGGTGACCGCGACGGCGCTCCTGGTGGCCTACATGGCGCTGTTTCCGGCGTTGGTCGCCTACGCGCTCCGTCGTCTGCCGGCTCGGGACGAACGCGCGCGGGCGCTACTGCTCGCCCCGCCGCTGTGGGTGGCGAGCGAGTGGCTGCGCGGCTGGTTCCTGACCGGCTTTCCGTGGCTCTCTCTCGGTTACTCGCAGCTCGACGCGCCGCTCGCCGGCGTCGCGCCGCTGCTCGGCGAGACCGGCACGTCGTTCGCGGTGATGGTCGGCGCCGCCCTGCTGGCGGCGGTGCCGGGCCGGCGCGGCGTCGGGCGCCTCGTGCCGCTCGTCGCGCTCGTGCTGTTGCTGTTCGCGGGCCACGGCCTCGGGCGCTTCGACGCCACCCACGAGACCGCGGGCGACTTGCGCGCGACCCTGGTGCAGGGCGCGATCCCGCAGTCTCTGAAGTGGGAGGCCGGACAGCGCGAGCACGCCTTCCGCCTCTACGGCGAGTTGACCGCGCCGCTGTGGCGCGCCGACGTGGTGGTGTGGCCGGAGACCGCCATTCCCGCCTTCGCCGTCGAGGTGCCGGAGATGCTGGACGCGCTGACCCGCGCCGCGCGCGAGGCCGACACCACCCTGTTGCTCGGCGTGCCGACCGGCGAGCCCTGGACCGGCGGTCGCTACTACAACAGCGTGCTGGCGCTCGGCACGGAGAAAGGCCGCTACGACAAGCGACACCTGGTGCCCTTCGGCGAGTTCTTTCCGCTGAAGTCGGCGCTCGCCGGCATCTCGTCCCTGCTCAGCATCCCGATGTCGGACTTCAGCGCCGGCGCGCAGGACCAGCCGCTCCTGCGCGCGGCCGGCCTGCCGGTCGGCGTATCCATCTGCTATGAGGACGTCTACGCGCGGGAAGTGACCCGCGCGCTGCCCGCGGCGGCGTTTCTCGTGAACGTCAGCAACGACGCCTGGTTCGGCGACACCATCGCGCCCCACCAGCACCTGCAGATCGCGCGCATGCGCGCGCTCGAAACCGGCCGCTGGCTGCTGCGCGCGACCAACACCGGCATCACCGCGGTCATCGATCACCGCGGACGGGTCACCGCGCGCGTGCCGCAATTCGAGCCGACGGCGCTCAGCGTTCGTTTCGCGGCGCGCGCAGGCGCGACGCCCTACGTGCGTTTCGGTGACTGGCCGGTGTTGGTTGTCGGTACAGCGCTGTTGGCGGCGGGCGTTTACGGCGGACGCGAGCGTCGACCGTTCGCCTGAGCGGTCCGCCCAGGCGACGCGGCTCAGGCGTGGTACTGGCGGCTGTGGGCGTGCACGGTCTCGACCAGCACGCTGACATGTTCCGGCGGCACTTCCGGCGTGATGCCGTGGCCGAGATTGAAGATATGCCGACCGCCGGCGCCCATCGCGTCGAGCACGCGCCGCGCCTCGGCCGCCACCACCTCGGGAGTGGTGAGCATGATGGCCGGGTCGAGGTTGCCCTGCAGGGTCACCTGGTCACCGAGCCGCTTACGCGCGTCACCGATGTCCACCGCCCAGTCGAGGCCGACGCCGGCGCAGCCGGTGGCGGCGATGGATTCGAGCCAGGGACCGCCGCCCTTGGTAAAGACAATCGCCGGCACGCCGGCCGGCAGGCCTTCCAGGATGGCGCGCATGTAGGCGAGCGAGAATTCCTGGTAGGCCGCGGCCGAGAGCGCGCCGCCCCAGGTGTCGAACAGCATCACCAGGTCCGCGCCCGCGGCGAGCTGGGCGTTCAGATACAGTGTGGTCGCGCGCGCGACCTTGTCGAGCAGCGCGTGGGCGGCCGCCGGGTCGCCGTAGATGAGCTTCTTGATGCGCGAGAACTCGCGGCTGCTCTGGCCCTCGACCATGTAGGTCGCGAGTGTCCACGGGCTGCCGGCGAAGCCGATCAGCGGCACGCGACCCTTCAGTTCGCGCTTGATGAGCGACACTGCGTCGGTGACGTAGCGCAGTTCCGCGCCGGGGTCGGGTACTGGCAGCGCGTCGATGTCGGCGCGGCTGCGCACCGGCTTCGCGAAGCGTGGCCCGAAGCCCTCCTCGAGGCTGAGCTCGAGGCCCATGGCGTCCGGCACCGTGAGAATGTCGGAGAACAGGATGGCGGCGTCGAGCGCGTAGCGATCGAGCGGCTGCAGGGTGACCTCGCAGGCGAGCTCGGGCGTCTTGCAGAGCGTCAGGAAGTCGCCCGCGCGCTGGCGCGTGGCGCGGTATTCCGGCAGGTAGCGCCCGGCCTGGCGCATGACCCACAGCGGCGTGCAATCGACCGGCTCACCGCGCAGCACACGCAGCAGCCGGTCGTTCACGAGGGGCGCGCTCACGGCGCTCAGGGCAGTGGCGCGGGCAGGTCGGTGCTGCCCATCAGGAAACGATCCACGCCGGCGGCCGCGGCGCGCCCTTCAGCGATGGCCCACACGATGAGAGACTGGCCGCGCTGCATGTCGCCAGCGGTGAAGACGCCCGGCACCGAGGTCATCCAGTCCTTGTCGCGGGTGACATTGCCGCGCGCATCGAGCGCCACGCCCAGGCCATCCAGCAGCCCCGGCCGTTCCGGCCCGACGAAGCCCATGGCGAGGAACACGAGATCGGCCGGGATCTCGCGGTTCGAGTCCGGCACCTCGACGAACTGCATGCGCCCGTCCACCGACTTTACTTCCACGTCCGTCAGTTCCAGCGCGCGCACGCGGCCCTGGCCGTCGTCGACGAAGCGCTTGGTCGATACCGCGTAGACGCGCTCCCCGCCTTCCTCGTGGGCCGAGGCGACGCGATAGATGCGCGGCCATTCCGGCCACGGGTTGTCGGCCGCGCGGCCGCCAGGCGGCTTCGGCATGATCTCGAGCGAGGTCACGGACTTCGCGCCCTGGCGGTGCGAGGTGCCGAGGCAGTCGGCGCCGGTGTCGCCGCCGCCGATGATGACGACGTGCTTGCCCTCCGCGGAGATGAACTCGCTGTCAGGGATGTCGTCGCCCTCGCAGCGGCGGTTCTGCAGGGTCAGGAACTCCATCGCCTGGTGGATACCGCCGAGCTCGCGTCCCGGTACTGGCAGATCGCGCGCCACGGTCGCGCCGCCGGTCAGGACCACGGCGTCGTGTTGGCTCCGCAGCTCGGCTATCTCGAGGTCCACGCCGACGTTGATGCCGGCGTGGAACACCACACCCTCGGCGCGCATCTGCTCGAGACGACGGTCGAGGACGCGCTTCTCCATCTTGAACTCGGGGATGCCGTAGCGCAGCAGGCCGCCGATGCGGTCGGCGCGCTCGTAGACCGTGACCTGGTGGCCGGCGCGGCGCAGCTGCTGAGCGGCGGCGAGGCCGGCGGGGCCGGAGCCCACCACCGCGACCCGCTTGCCGGTTTCCACGCTCGGCGGCTGGGGCTTGACCCAGCCCTCTTCGAACGCGCGGTCGATGATCGCGAGTTCCACCGCCTTGATCGTCACCGGGTCATCGTTCACGCCCAGCACGCAGGAGCCCTCGCAGGGCGCCGGGCACAGGGTGCCGGTGAACTCGGGGAAGTTGTTGGTCGCGTGCAGCCGCTCGATGGCGTCCTGCCAGCGATCGCGCCAGACGAGGTCGTTCCAGTCGGGAATGAGATTGCCGAGCGGGCAGCCCTGGTGACAGAACGGGATGCCGCAATCCATGCAACGCGCGGCCTGGGTGTTCAGGTGCTCGGGCGCGAAGGGCGCCATCACCTGGCGCCAGTCGCGCAGGCGCTCGGTCACCGGCCGATAGGGCTGCTTCGCGCGCCTGGCCTCCAGGAAACCGGTGGGCTTAGCCATGGGCGGCCGCCATGATCGCCTGATCCTCATCCACGCCGTCGCGGCGCGCCTTCTCGATCGTCTCGAGGATGAGCTTGTAGTCCTTGGGCATGACTTTCACGAACTTGTCTTTGTTGACGGTCCAATGATCGAGGATCGCTTCCGCCACCACGCTGTGGGTGTAGTGGAGGTGATTCTTGAGCAGTCGGCGCACGAGGTTCTCGTCGTGCTCGGTGGCCAGCTTCTCCAGGTCGACCATCTCGCGGTTGCACCGGCCCGGGAACGCGCCGTCGGGATCGTAGACATAGGCCACGCCGCCCGACATGCCGGCGGCGAAGTTGCGCCCGGTCGCGCCGATGATCACGACGTTGCCGCCGGTCATGTACTCGCAGCCGTGATCGCCCACGCCTTCGACGACGGTGTTGGCGCCGCTGTTGCGCACCGCGAAGCGTTCGCCGGCGATGCCGCGGAAGTAGGCCTCGCCGCTGGTCGCGCCGTACAGCGCGACGTTGCCGATGAGGATGTTCTTCTCCGGCACGAAGCTCGCGTGGCGCGGCGGGTAAACGATGATCTTGGCGCCGGACAGGCCCTTGCCGACGTAGTCGTTGGCATCGCCTTCCAGTGTCATGGTCACGCCGCGCGGCACGAAGGCGCCGAAGCTCTGCCCGGCCGAACCGTTGAAGTGCAGCTTGATGGTGTCGTCCGGCAGGCCGGCGCCACCGTAGCGGCGGGTGATCTCGAAGCCGAGGATGGTCCCGACGGTGCGGTTGACGTTGCGTATCGGCAGGATCGCGTCCACCGGCTTGCCGTGCTCGAGCGCGGCCTTGCACAAGGGCACGATGGTGGTGCGGTCCAGCGACTTGGCGAGCCCATGGTCCTGCTCGCGCACGCAGCGGATCTGGACCCCCGGCTCCGGCTGGGGCTGGTAGAGGATCTGCGAGAGATCGAGCCCCTGGGCCTTCCAGTGATCGACCGCCGGCGCGACGTCCAGGAGGTCGACGCGGCCAATGAGTTCGTCGATGGTGCGCACGCCGAGCGCGGCCATGTACTCGCGCATCTCTTCGGCGATGTAGCGGAAGAAGTTCTCGACGAACTTCGGGTTGCCGCTGAATTTCGCGCGCAGGCGCTTGTCCTGGGTGGCGATGCCGACCGGGCAGGTGTTCAAGTGGCACACGCGCATCATGACGCAGCCCATCACCACCAGCGGCGCGGTGGCGAAGCCGTATTCCTCGGCGCCGAGCATGGCGGCGACGATGCAGTCGCGACCGGTCTTCAGCTGGCCGTCGACCTGCACCACGATGCGATCGCGCAGCTTGTTCGCGACCAGCACCTGCTGGGTCTCGGCCAGTCCGAGTTCCCACGGCACGCCGGCGTGCTTCAGCGAGGTCACCGGCGAGGCGCCGGTGCCACCGTCGTAGCCGGAGATCAGCACCACGTCCGAATGGGCCTTGGCGACGCCGGCCGCGACCGTGCCGACGCCCACTTCCGCGACCAGCTTCACGTGCACCCGCGCGAGCGGGTTCGAGTTCTTGAGGTCGTGGATGAGCTGCGCCAGGTCCTCGATGGAATAGATGTCGTGGTGCGGGGGCGGCGAGATCAGGCCCACGCCCGGGGTCGAATGCCGGGTCTTGGCTATCCACGGATAGACCTTGTTGCCGGGCAGCTGGCCGCCTTCGCCGGGCTTCGCGCCCTGCGCCATCTTGATCTGGAGATCATCGGCGTTGACCAGGTACTCGCTGGTCACACCGAAACGGCCGGAGGCCACCTGCTTGATCGCGGAACGGCGCAGGTCGCCATTCGCGTCCGGGACGAAGCGCTCGGGATCCTCGCCACCTTCACCGGTGTTCGAGCGGCCGCCGATGCGGTTCATGGCGATGGCGAGCGTCTCGTGCGCCTCGGCGCTGATCGAGCCGTAGGACATCGCGCCGGTGGAGAAGCGCTTCATGATCGCTTCAATCGGCTCGACTTCCGCCAGCGGCACCGGGGTGGGCGCCTGTTTGAAGCGGAACAGGCCGCGCAGCGTCGCGCGGTGTTCGCTCTGGTCGTCCACCAGCCTGGTGTATTCCTTGAAGACCGCGTACTGGCCGCTGCGGGTCGAATGCTGCAGCTTGTAGACGGTCTCGGGGTTGAACAGGTGGTACTCGCCGTCGCGGCGCCACTGGTATTCACCACCCCAGTCGAGGTCGGGCTTCTTCACCAGGCGCTCGGGGAACGCCGCGTGGTGACGCAGCGCCACTTCCTTCTCGACCACGTCGAGGCCGATGCCGCCGATGCGCGACGCCGTCCAGGTGAAGTACTTGTCGACGAAGGCCTTGTCGAGACCGACCGCTTCGAAGATCTGCGCGCCGCGGTAGGACTGCACGGTCGAGATGCCCATCTTGGACATGACCTTCAAGAGGCCCTTGTTGACCGCCTTCAGATACTGGCGCACCGCGGTGTCGAGTTCGCTCTCGTCACCCTTGCGGCTCTTCGGATTAATTTTCAGCATGCGCTGGCGCAGCATGTCGTCCAGCGTCTCGAGCGCGAGGTAGGGGTTGATCGCGCCGGCGCCGTAGCCGAGCAGCACCGCGAAATGGTGCACCTCGCGCGGTTCGCCCGACTCGATCACCAGGCCCACCTTGATGCGCCGGCCGTTGCGCACCAGGTGATGGTGCACGCCGGCGGTGGCGAGCGCGGCCGGGATGGCCGCATGCTCGCGGTCGACGCCGCGGTCGGACAGGATGATGAAGGCGTAACCCTCGTCCACCGCCGCATCGGCCGCCGTGCAGACGGCTTCCAGTGCCTGTTCGAGGCCCTTGGCGCCGTCCTTCACCGGGTAGATGGTGGGAATGGTCCTGGCGCGGAAGCCGAGCGTGTCGATGCCGCGCAGCTTCTCCAGGTCCTGGTTGTCGATCACCGGCGCGGCCAGCTTGATCTGGCGGCAGGACGCGGCGGTCGCTTCCAGCAGGTTGCTCTCCGGCCCGATGGGCGTGGAGAGCTGGGTCACCAGTTCCTCGCGGATACCGTCCAGCGGCGGATTGGTGACCTGGGCGAACAGCTGCTTGAAGTAGTCGTAGAGCAGGCGCGGGCGCTCGGACAGCACCGCGAGCGCGGCGTCGGTGCCCATCGAGCCGATGGCCTCGGCGCCGCTCGCAGCCATGGGCTGCATCAGGAGACGCAGGTCCTCGTGGGTATAGCCGAAAGCCTGCTGGCGCTGCAGCACGGTATCGTGATCCGGCACGTGGACGTGGCTCGGCTCCGGCAGGTCGTCGATCGACACCTGGTTCTTCGCCAGCCAGTCGGCGTAGGGGTACATGTCGATGTACTGCTGCTTCAGCTCCGCATCGTCGATGATGCGCCCGGCCTTGGTGTCGACCAGGAAGATGCGGCCCGGGTGCAGGCGCTCCTTGATCTCGATGCTCTCCGGCGGAATGTCGAGCACGCCGACCTCGGAGGCCATCACCACCAGGCCGTCCTTGGTCACGTAGTAGCGCGACGGACGCAGGCCGTTGCGGTCGAGCACCGCGCCGATCACGGTGCCGTCGGTGAAGGCGATGGAGGCCGGACCGTCCCACGGCTCCATCAGCGAGCCGTGGTACTCGTAGAAGGCCTTGCGCTTGGCGTCCATCGCCTCGTGGCCGCTCCAGGCCTCGGGGATCATCATGAGCACCGCGAGCGGCAGCGGCCGGCCCGCCATGTGGAGGAACTCCAGCACCTGGTCGAAGCTCGCCGAATCCGAATTCCCTTCCAGCACGATCGGGAAGAGCTTCTTCAGATCCTCGCCGAACAGGCTCGACTCGCACAGCGCCTCGCGCGCGCGCATCCAGTTGATGTTGCCGCGCAGCGTGTTGATCTCGCCGTTGTGCGCGATGTAGCGGAACGGGTGCGCCAGCGGCCAGGACGGGAAGGTGTTGGTCGAGAAGCGCTGGTGGACCAGCGCCAGCGCGCTGACCAGGCGCTCGTCGCACAGATCCGGGAACATCTGGTCCACCTGGTCGGCGTTCAGCATGCCCTTGTAGATCATGGTCCGGTGCGACAGGCTCGGCACGTAGAACAGCGCCTTCTCGGCGATGCCGCTGTCCCAGATCGCGTGCTCGACGCGCTTGCGGATGACGTACAGCTTGCGCTCGAAGTGCTCGTCGCTCGCGACGCCGGCCGCGCGGCCGATGAAGATCTGGCGGAAGGCCGGTTCGGCCGAGCGCGCGGTCGGGCCGATCATGTCGTCGTAGTGCGGCACGTCGCGCCAGCCGAGCAGCACCTGACCCTCTTCCTCGATCACGCGCTTGAAGGTCGCCTGGCAGAACTCGGCGTCGGCCGCGTCCCGCGGCAGGAACACCAGCCCCGCGCCGTAGTGGCCGTATTCGGGCAGGGTGATGCCGAGTGCGGCGCAGGTCGCGCGCAGGAAGCCGTCCGGCATCTGGATCAGGATGCCGGCGCCGTCGCCGGTGTTTTCTTCGCAGCCGCAGGCGCCGCGATGTTCGAGATTTTCGAGAATGGTGAGCGCGCGGCGGATGATCGTGTGGGACTTGCGACCTTTCATGTCGACGACGAAGCCGACGCCACAGGAATCGTGCTCTTGGGACGCGTCGTACAGCCCGTCCGTCGGGCCGCCGGTCCGCGGAAATCGAGTGCGAGCAGAGTTCATCCCTACGAGTGCCTCCGAGGGTCGGGTCGTGAAATGGTCGCGATCAGGCGCGCAAAAGGACGCGGATTATACGCCGCACCTCCGCAGACTGTCACCAAAGCGGGGCGCGGGAAGGCGCCTCCGCCGGCCTGATTCCGTCAGCCGCTGCACCGCATTGGGCGGTCAGCGGCGACGCTGGTGCATACGTACCGCGCGATCACTTCAGACTTGCCGCCGCGCGGGGCCATGGCTTCTGCTTCTGCAAGGCGGGTGCCATTCCGCGGATCGCGGCGGCGGCCGCGACGCGGGTGGCATAGGGACCGGTGACCACCACGTACCAGGGCGCGCCGTCGCGGCGGGTGGTGACCACGTTGGACTTGCCCGTGAGCCCCTGCTGGCGGATGAAGCGGTGCGCCGCTTCGCGGTCGCGGCTGCCGAAGAGCTGCACCACGTAGCTGCCGGGCTTCTGCTTGTCGAGCCAGGTGTCGCCGTTGACGGCGGCCGGGGTCGCGGAGGGCTTGGCCGGCGCCGATTTCGCGGCCGGCTTGGGCGACGTCTGCGCGGCGGGTTTCGCCGGCTTCGGGGGCTTATCGGCGTCGGC
>JBFWYG010000005.1:120747-138726 GCA_050186725.1 Gammaproteobacteria bacterium
GGGCTCGCATCCATGCGCGGCGCCGGTGTTTCCGTCGGCGTCTCGTCTTGTACCTCTAGCACGGGCGCCGGCGCGCTTTCCGTCGCGCCCGACGCCGTGTCGGCGAGCGGTTCGGCGGCGGCCTCGACCGGCGCAGCGGCCGGCGCCGCCGGCTCGGGCTCCGCTTCGGGCTCAGGTTCGGGTTCGGCTTCGGTCGCCGGACTGGCCGGGGGCGGTGCGCCGTCAGGCGTCGGCAGCGTGATCTCGACCGTGCCGGGCTGGCTGTTCCGTGAATGCTGCCCGACCAGCAGCACGCCCACGGCGACCGCCACCAGCACGAAGGCGAGGGCGGCCAGCACCGCGGCGTACTTGCGTACGTTCAGCGCGCGCAAGACCGCGCCCAGGCGGGCCAGCGCGGCGCCGCCGGGCGGTGCGCTCGGCGCCGTGCTGCGCTTGCCGGGGCTGATGGGCGGCAGCTCCGGCGCGCGCAGGGCGGCCAGCAGCTTGCCGGGATTGCCCTGCGCATCCTCGGCCAGCTCGTCGATGTCCAGGCTCAAATCGAGCGCCGCGTCGCCGCCCTCCGCGGTCAGGGCGGAGAGCGCCAGCGTCTTCAACTCCTCGACGTCCATCGGCGGCAGGTCGACCACGTGGATCATCGCGCCGTCCGGCGCGGCGGCCTGCAGCGCCTCGCCGAAGCCGTCGGTCCCGCCGGTCATCACCACGCGCAGATCGCCGCGCTGGTTCTCGCTGTAGGCCAGCGCGAACAGGAGCGCGCGGGCCGCCTCGTCCAGCGCCTCGCCATCGTCGAGCGTCATGATGCAGTACTGCCCGCCGAGCTCGATCTCGGCCATGCGGCTGCGCAGGTCCTCGACCCCGGGATTCAGCTCGCTCATCTCGAGCGCCGCCGCGATCGCGTCGAGCAGGGCCGGCGCGCTGGCCACGCCCTCGCCGACACAGGGAATGATGCGCCAGTTGGCGCGGTACTGCCCGGCGAGCGCCTCCAAGAGGCGGCTGCGCCCGCTGCCCGGCGCGCCCTGCACGAGCACTATCTGGTGGCCGAATTCCAGCAGGTGGCCGAGCAGGTCGAGGCGCTGGCGCAGGGCCGCGGTGGCGAGGAAGGGCGGCGCCGAGGGGGCGTCGAAGTCGTCCGTGGTCATCATGGTGAAGCGCTCAGGCGGTGAGCCAGGGTTGGGTCGAGGTGGCGTAGTTGGAGCCGCACACGCGGCCATGCTCGGCCAGCGCATAGCGGTCGGTCATGCCGGCAATGTAGTCGCGGATGGCCTGCGCGCGGACCAGCGGATCAGCCTCGGGCGCCAGGCGGTGGCCTTCCGGCAGCAGGCCCGGATCGACCAGGAAGGCCTCGAACAGGTCGGTGACCAGCTGCTGGGCGCGCTGCGCGATGCGCCGCACCGCGGGCTCGTCGTAGAGGCGCTGGAACAAGAGGCGCTTCAGCTTCAGGTGGCTGTCGCGCATCGCTGGTGAAAAATCCACCAGCGGCGCGTCCGCCGCGCGAACCTCCTCCACGCCGCGCGGCGCGCGCCGCGCCAGGCGCTCGGCGCTCGCCTCGATGAGGTCGCTGACGAAGGCGCCCAGCATGTGACGGATGGCGGTGTAGGTCAGCCGCTTGCCGGCGAGGGTCGGCGCCGCGGCCAGGCTCGCGGCGCGCGCTGCCTCGAAGCCGGCGTGCTCGCGCACGGTCTCGAGCGCAAGGATGCCGGATCTCAAGCCGTCATCGATGTCGTGGTGGTTGTAGGCGATCTCGTCGGCGACGTTTGCGATCTGCGCCTCGAGTGACGGCTGACGGCGGGCCAGGAAGCGCTCCCCGAGCGGGCCGAGTTCCGCCGCGCGCGCCACGCTGCAGTGTTTGAGGATCCCTTCGCGGGTCTCGAACAGCAGGTTCAAGCCATCGAAGTCGGGGTAGCGCTGCTCGAGTTCGTCGACCACGCGCAGTGAGTGCAGGTTGTGCTCGAAGCCGCCGTAGGGCTGCATGCAGCGGTTGAGCGCCGCCTGGCCGGCGTGGCCGAAAGGCGTATGGCCGAGGTCGTGGGCCAGCGCGATGGCCTCGGTGAGGTCCTCGTTCAGTGCCAGCGCGCGGGCGATGGTGCGGGCGATCTGCGCGACCTCCAGCGAGTGCGTAAGGCGCGTGCGGAACATGTCGCCCTCGTGGTTCACGAACACCTGGGTCTTGTATTCCAGGCGTCGAAACGCCGAGGAATGGATCACCCGGTCGCGGTCGCGCTGGAACTCGCTGCGCCAGGCGGGCGGCGCTTCGGGCACGCGCCGGCCACGGCTCTGGGCGAGGTCGACCGCGTAGGGCGCGAGGGACATGGCGTCGGCCGCGGCCTCAGGCCGCGCCGCGCAGCACGGCGTCCAGCGCGGCGTCGTCGTAGTCGCGGGTCACCACCGCCTGGCCGAGGCCACGCAGCAGCACCAGCCGAATGCGCCCGCCGACGTTCTTCTTGTCGAGTGACATCAGCTCGCGAAAGCGCGCAGCCGCGATGTCCGCCGGCGGCGCAGTGGGCAGACCGGCGCGGCCGATGAGCTTCTCGGCGCGGGCCAGGGCCGGTGCCTCCAGCCAGCCGAGGCGCGCGGACAGGCGGGCGGCCATGCACATGCCCGCGCCGACCGCCTCGCCGTGCAGCCAGTCGCCATAACCGCGCGCGGTCTCGATGGCGTGTCCGAAGGTGTGGCCCAAGTTGAGCGTGGCGCGCTCACCGGTCTCCCGCTCGTCGGCCGCCACGACCTCGGCCTTGTTCTCGCAGGAGCGGCGGATGATATGGGTAAGCGCGGCCGGGTCGCGTGCGAGCACCGCATCGAGGTGCGCCTCCAGCCATGCGAAGAACGGCAGGTCGCGAATCAGGCCGTACTTGATCACCTCGGCCAGCCCGGCGTGGAACTCGCGAGGCGGCAGGGTGGCGAGCGTCGCGGTGTCGGCCACCACCGCGACGGGCTGGTGAAAGGCGCCGATCATGTTCTTGCCGAGCGAGTGGTTGACCGCGGTCTTGCCGCCCACCGACGAATCCACCTGGGCGAGCAGGGTGGTCGGCACCTGCAGGAAATCGATGCCGCGCTGGTAGCAGGCGGCGGCGAAGCCGCCCAGGTCGCCGATCACGCCGCCGCCCAGCGCGACCAGCACGGCGCCCCGTTCCAGGCGCTTCTCCAGCATGAAGCCCATCACCTCGCCGAAGGTGGCGAGCGACTTGTGCGCCTCACCGTCCGGCAGCACCAGGGTCTCGCAGCGCCGGTCCGCGAAGTGACCGGCGACCGTCTCGAGGTAGAGCGGCGCTACCACTTCGTTGGACAGCACCACCACCTGGGCGGCCGGCACCAGGCGGCGAAACAGGGCGCCGTCGCCAAGCAGGCCCGCGCCGATGTGTATCGGGTAGCGGCGTTCGCCCAGCTCGACGTTGACTACTGTGTCCACGGCAGGTTGCTCGTTATCTTCTTGATCGCCTGTTTGACCGACAGCCGGCCGGTGTCGATGATGAGGTCCGCGACCTCCTGGTAGAGCGGCTCGCGCTGGGTCACGATGGCGCGCAGCGTGCCCTCGGGATCGGCGGTGCGCAGCAGCGGACGGTTGGTGTCGTAGCGCACCCGCTCGACCAGCTTCTCCACCGGGCTCCTCAAGTACACCACCAGCCCGCGTTCGGCCAGCCAGCGGCGGTTGTCCGCCGCCAGCACCGCGCCGCCGCCCGTGGCGAGCACGACGCGCGGGCGCTGGGTCAGTTCATCGATAAGCCGCGTCTCGCGTTCGCGGAAGCCGGCCTCGCCCTCGATCTCGAAAATCAGCGCGACCTTCGCGCCGGTGCGTTTCTCGATCTCGTGGTCGCAGTCCACGAACTCATACTTGAGCGCGCGCGCCAGCTGGCTGCCGATGGTGGTCTTGCCGGCGCCCATCGGCCCGACGAGGAATATGCGTTCCGCCTCCGCCACGCCCGCTCAAGCCCGTCTGCCGTCGCGCACCCGCGCCATTGCCAAGCTCCGACCAAAAAAAAGCGGGAGCCAGGCTCCCGCTCGAATCATAGCAGTTGGCCGCGCTCAGGGCGTGGATAGCGACAGCGTGTCCCTGATGATCTTGGGCGTGACGAACACCAGCAGTTCCTGCTTGTTCGCCTGGTGCTCGGTGCGCTTGAACAGCCGGCCCAGGTAGGGCAGGTCGCCGAACCACGGAACGCTGGTCTTGTCATCGCGATTCTCGGACTCGAAGATGCCGCCGAGCACCACGGTATCGCCGTCGTCCACCAGCACCTGGGTTGTCAGCTCGTTGGTGTCGATGGATGGCACGCCGGCGAACACCTGGCCGACCGAGTCCTTGTTCACCGCGAGGTCCATGATCAGGCGGTCGTCCGGCGTGATCTGCGGGGTGACCTTGAGGCTCAGCACCGCCTTCTTGAAGGTCACCGCGGTCGCGCCGCTGGAGGACGCCTGCTGGTAGGGGATTTCGGTGCCCGACTCGATCAGCGCCTCATGCTGGTTGGCGGTGATGACGCGCGGCGCGGAAATCACCTCGCCGCGGCCTTCCTGCTGCATGGCAGTCAGCTCGAGCTGCAGCAGGTAACCGCCGAACTTGCCAATCGCGGTTTTGAAATTGGCCGCCTGGCCGGTGGTGGCGAGGTCGACAATGTAGTTCTCGAGGCCGTCAGTGTTGAAGGTCGTCGTGGTCGGGTATCTGGTGTCGCCCTCGATGCCGCCGCCAATGCCGACGACAAAGTCGGACTTGCCGTTTGCTCCGATTGCGTTGTGCTTCACATTACCTTGCTTGCTGTACCCGAAACGCACGCCCAAATCCTTCGAGAAGTCCTCGTTGGCGATCACGATGCGCGACTCGATCAGCACCTGGCGCACCGGGATGTCGAGCGCCTTCACCACGTTGCGGATCTCGGTCAGCTTGTCGCCCGTGTCCTGCACCAGGAGCGTGTTGGTGCGCTCGTCGACCGTGACGTTGCCGCGTCCCGAGAGAAGCTTGTTCTTCTCTTCCTTCAGGAGCTGGGCTATTTGGCCCGCCTTGGCGTAGTTGACCTGCATGAACTCGGTGCGCACCGGCGCGAGTTCCTGGATCTGTTTCTGCGATTCGAGTTCGAGCTTCTCGCGCGCCGCGATCTCTTCCTGCGGCGCGACCATCATCACGTTGCCGATGTCACGCTTGTCCAGCCCGCGCGACTTCAGAATGATGTCCAGCGCCTGGTCCCAGGGCACGTTCTTCAGACGCAGCGTGACGTTGCCGCCGACCGTGTCGCTCGCCACCAGGTTTTTCTCGGTGAAGTCCGCGATGAGCTGCAGGACCGCGCGTACCTCGATGTTCTGGAAGTTGAGCGACAGGCGTTCGCCGGTGTAGCCAAACTTCTTCTTCTTGTTCTCCTCTTCCTCTTCCTTGGTGAGCGGCCGCAGTTCCACCGTCAGCGTGTTGTCAGACTGGTAGGCGAGGTGCTCATACAGGCCATTCGGCTTGATCACCATGCGCGTGCCATTGCCCTGGCGGAAAGTGTCGATCTCCTTGGCCGGCGTCGCGAAGTCGAGTACGTCGAGCTTGCGGTCGAGGTTCTCGGGCAGCTGGGTGTCGGCGAAGTCGACCACCACGTTGTCGCCTTCCTGGGAGATGTTCACGCCGACATCGGGGCGGGTGAGATCGACCACGATGCGCGCCTCGCCCATCTCGCCGCGGCGGAAGTCGATGTCGCGGATGCTGCCCTTGCCGCTGCCCGGCATGGTGAGCGTGCTGGTCGGCGTCGCCGCCGTCGCCACCGGCGCCGAGGTCGGCGCCACTGGCAGGGACTGGGTCTTCAGGCTGGACGGTCCACCTTCGAGCGTGACCGCGATGGTGTCACCGTTCGCCTCGATCTCGTAGGGCACCAGTTCGCCCAGGTTCAGCACCACCCGCGAGCGGTTGTCCGCTTCCACCGCCGTCACCGACTCCGCGTTGCCGACGCCGATGCGCGTGGTGCGCTCGGCGAGGTTCAGCGTGGTGCCTGGCAGGTCGATGGCGATGCGCGCGGGATTGTCGATGGTGAAGCTGAGCGGCGCGCCTTCCAGCGGGGCCGACAGCTTCATCCTGACCTGCACGCGATCGCCCGGCAGCGACGTGTAGCTGACGTCATCCAGCGTGGCCGCGTCGGCGCCCGCCGCAATCAGCAGGGCGAGGCCCAGCAGGCCCGGGGCCACGCGTTCCTCGCGCCGCTTCGACCACGCGGCCAGCGCGGCGCTCAGCTTGTTCACGTTCTGGTTGATGCTCATCTTTCCACCCCTTCTCTGGGTTATTCTTCGGACAACGCCAGTGAAGCAGCGCGTTCCTGCCAGCGCCCCTGTGCGTCCTTGATGATTTCGCGAATGTCGATGCGGTCTTCCTGGATGTTGGTGATCTTGCCGAAGTTGCGGCCCAGGTAATTGCCAATCTGCACGCGGTGCACGGTGCCCGACTGGTCCCTGACGATCGCCCACAAATCCTCGGCGCGCTCGAGCACGCCGACCATGCGCATCGCGTCGAGCTCGTAGTTCTCCAGCTCCTCGCGGTTGTGCGTCTGGATCTCGTCGACCAGCTGCTGCTGCGCGGCGTCGACGTCATTGCTCTTCGCGTCGATGTCCTCGGGCTTGGTCTCGAGGAACGATTCGAAGGGATCGCGCAGACCCTTCTCCGCCGACTGGTAGATGTAGTGCTCGTACGGCCTGATCGGCGGCAGCGGCTCGATGTTGCCGCCCTTGCGCGCGAGCACTTCGTCGCGGTACTGCTCGAGATCCGACATGTCCTTGGACACGCAGCCCGCCAGCAGCGCTGCCAGCGCGGTGACGGTGAGCGCCTTCACGGCGCCAGTGTTCTGCCCCGGCTTCATGTTCAGGATCCCTCGCCTTCCTCGTCCACGTAGCGGTAGGTCTTGGCCGTCGTCTGCAGCGTCAGCCGGCCGCCTGGCGCCGGCGAAATCTTGATGTCGTGGCTGGTGACGATGCGCGGCAGGTCCGAGATGCCACTGATGAAGGTGCCGAACTGGTGATAGGTGCCGATGACCTTGATTTCGATCGGCAGCTCGACATAGAAGTCGGCCGGCTGTTCGTTGCCGGGCTTGAACAGTTCGAACTCGAGGCCGGCGCCGAGGCCCTGCTGGGAGATGTCGACCAGCAGTTCGGCCACTTCGGTCTTGTTCGGCAGCCGCTTCAGGAGATCACCGAAGGTCTCCTTGATGTCCTCGAGCTGCTGCTTCAGCGCCGGCAGGTTGGCCGCCTTCTTCTGCTTGCCCTCGAAGGCGATCTTGAGATCGACCTCGGATTTCTGCTCGGTCTCGAGCTTGATCTTGAGCGGGTCGATGTCCTGCCACCAGCCGATGCCAATGATCATCGCCGCGACGATCACCGCGCCGGCCGCCTTGACCGGCGTCGGCCAGCTGCCGATGTTCTCGACGCTGAGATTGTTCAAATCCGACAGTTTCATCAGAGCTGTTCCTCATCCTCGCTCGCGGCGGTCTTGGTCTTGACCTGCTTGAACGTCAGGGTGAATTCCGCCGTGCGCTTGCCGTCCTGCGACTTGGACTGGATGATCGAGAGCTTGGGATCGCGCTCCCATTCCGAGGCCTCGACGTTGCGCATGTAATTCGAGACGCGCGCGTTCGATTGGGCGACACCCTTCACCGTCACGTTTTCGCCGCTCTGGTTGATCGACGTGAGGTACACGCCATCCGGCAGGGTCGAGACCAGTTCGTCGAACAGGTGGACCACGATCGGGCGGCTGGTCTGCAGCGTCTCGATGGCCTTCATGCGCGCGATCAGGTTTTCCTTCTCCTTCTCGAGCGCCTTGATCTCCGCGATCTTCTTGTCGAGCAGCTTGATCTCCGCGGTCAGGAAGCTGTTGCGTCGCTGCTGCTGCTCGATCAGAGCGTTGAAGTACATGTGAATGGCGAACCACACGCCCGCGGCGGCGAGCGCGCAGGCGCCGAGGATGGAGAGATACTCGGTGCGCCGCTGGCGGCGCAGCTCTTCGCGCCAGGGCAATAGGTTGATGCGTGGCATCAGTCGAAGCTCCTCAGGGCCAGGCCGCAGGCGATCATCAGGGCCGGTGCGTCATTGGCGAGCGCTTCGGCCTTGACCCGTGATGACACGGTCATGTTCTTGAACGGATTGGCGATGGTGACGGTGGTGTCGATCTTCGACTGGATCAGCTTGTCGATGCCGTCGATCGAGGCGCAGCCGCCCGCGATCACCACATGATCGACCGCCCCTACCTGGCTCGAGGAGTAGAAGAACTGCAGTGCGCGGTTCACCTCCTGGGCCATCGATTCCATGAAGGGCTGCAGGACTTCCGGGTGATAGTTGTCCGGCAGGCCTCCCTGGCGCTTGGCCAGGCCCGCTTCTTCGTAGGACAGGCCGTAGCGGCGCTGGATCTCGTCGGTCAGCTGCCGTCCGCCGAAGGACTGCTCGCGGGTGTAGATGATCTTGGAGTCCTCCAGCACGGACAGCGTGGAGGTGGTCGCCCCGACATCCATGATGGCCACCACGTGGGAGTCGGCGATGAGTTCGTTGGACTCGACCAGGAGCTGCATGGCGTTCTCGAGCGCGAAGGCCTCGACGTCCACGACCTTGGCGGTCAGGTCGCCGACGCCGAGCGCCGCGACGCGGATGTCGACGTTGTCGCTGCGCGATGCGGCGAGCATCACGTCGACCTTGTCGGGCTCGTGCTCGGAAGCCTGCAACACCTGGAAATCCAGGCTGATTTCCTCGAGCGGATAGGGAATGTACTGGTCGGCCTCGATCTGGATCTGGCTCTCCATCTCGTCCTCGGAGAGCTCGGCGGGCATGGTGATGATCTTGGTGATCACCGCGGAGCCGGCGACCGCGCAGGCCGCGGTCTTGGTCTTGGTGCCGCTCTTGGCCACCGCGCGGCGGATGGCCTCGCCGACCAGTTCGGCATCCGTGATATTCTTCTCGACCACCGAATTCGGCGGCAGTGGTTCCACCGCGTAGCTCTCCACGCGGTAGCGGCCGCCGGTACGCGACAGCTCAAGCAGCTTGACCGACGTCGAACTGATGTCGATCCCCAGGAGCGGTGTGTTGGCGCGGCGAAAGAGAGACACCATATTTCCCTTTTTGAATCAATCAGTTAACTGGCAAAAGTGCGTCGTAACCTTAGAAATTCACGCTAAATATAGCCAAGCGGCGGTGCAAAAACAACACTCTCCTTCGTTCAAAAACCAATAGAAATCGAGCGTTACGTCCGCCAATTAAAGTAATGCCCCATCATATATAGCCCGCCGCCGCCCTCCACCCCAAGATGTTGCGCTTCGTTTTCCTGAGCTTGCTGTTTGGACTGGTACTGATGCTGGCCGGCGCCGCCGGCGTGGTGTGGTACATCCTGCCTCAGCTCCCCCCGGTGGAGTCGCTGCGCGAAGTTCGGCTGCAGACGCCGCTCAAGGTCTTCACCAGCGACGGGCGCCTGATCGCGGAGTTCGGTGAGAAGCGACGCGCGCCCGTGACCATCGAGGCCGTCCCGCCGCTGCTCAAGCAAGCGGTGATCGCCGCCGAGGACGACCGCTTCTACGAGCATCCTGGCGTCGACTGGCTGTCGATGCTGCGCGCGGTGCTGGAACTCGCCTACACCCACGAAAAGAAGCAGGGCGGCAGCACCATCACCATGCAGGTGGCGCGCAATTTCTTCCTGTCGCCGGAGAAGACCTACGAGCGCAAGCTGAAGGAAGTGGTGCTCGCCTACATCATCGAGCGCGAGCTGACCAAGGACGAGATCCTCGAGCTCTACCTCAATAAGATCTTCCTCGGCCACCGGGCCTACGGCGTCGGCGCCGCCGCGCAGGTCTACTACGGCGTGACGCTGGACAAGCTCGATCTCGCCCAGATGGCGATGATCGCCGGCCTGCCCAAGGCGCCGTCCAAGGTCAATCCGATCACCGACCCGGTGGAAGCCAAGGGCCGGCGGAGCTACGTGCTCGGCCGCATGCTGAAGCTCGGCTTCATCGATCGGACCCAGTACACCGCCGCCCTGGACGCGCCAATCAATGCGCAGCGCCACGGCCAGGCGGTCGAGGTACAGGCCTCGCACATCGCCGAGATGGTGCGCGACTACATGTTCGCCACCTACGGCGATGCCGCTTACACCAGCGGTTACCGCGTGTACACGACGGTGCCGAGCAAGCTGCAGCTCGCCGGCAACGCGGCGCTCCTGAAGGGGCTCTTCGACTACGACCGTCGGCACGGCTACCGCGGCCCCGAGGCCCACGTCGACCTGGCGCCCCAGGAGGACACCGCCGCGTGGCACAGGATTCTCACCCGCCACCGCGAAGTGGCGGGCCTCGCGCCCGCGGTCGTGCTGACCGTGCAGGACAAGTCAGTACTCGCTTACCACGACGAGGCCGGCGTCATCACCCTGCCCTGGGACGGTCTCAAGTGGGCGCGCAAGCACCTGTCGGAGGACGCCCTCGGGCCGGCTCCCTCCAAGGCCGGCGACCTGGTGAAGCGCGGCGACATCATCCGCGTGCGTCAGCAGGCACCGAGCGACGACCCCAAGCTCGCCGGCACGCCGGCCGCCGAGGGCTACTGGGCGCTGGACCAGGTGCCGGCCGTCGAGGGCGCGCTGGTGTCCCTGGATCCGAGCGACGGCAAGGTGCTCGCCCTGGTCGGTGGCCTCGATTTCGAACAGAGCAAGTTCAACCGCGTGACCCAGGCGCGCCGTCAGCCCGGCTCGAACTTCAAGCCCTTCATCTATTCCGCCGCGTTCGACAAGGGCTATACCGCCGCGAGCTTCGTCAACGACGCGCCCATCGTGTTCGAGACCCCGGGACTCGAGAACGCCTGGCGGCCGGAGAACTACTCGGGCAACTATTTCGGACCGATGCGCCTGCGCGAGGCGCTGACCAAGTCGCGCAACCTGGTGTCCATCCGCCTG
Source organism: Gammaproteobacteria bacterium (assembly GCA_050186725.1). GTDB lineage: Bacteria > Pseudomonadota > Gammaproteobacteria > JADJYF01. The sequence goes on from JBFWYG010000005.1 coordinate 131,603, forward strand.
CTGCGCGCGATCGGCGTGGACTACGCGCTGAACTACGTCGAGCGTTTCGGCTTCAAGCGCAAGGCGCTCCCCGCCAACCTCTCGCTGGCCCTCGGCACGGGCGAGGTGACGCCGTTCGAGCTGGTACGCGCTTACGCCGTGCTGGCCAATGGCGGCTATCGCGTGGATCCCTATTTCGTCGCGCGCATCGAGAGCGAGGACGGCCAGGTGGTGTTCGAGGCCCAGCCGCCGACGGTCTGCCCGACTTGCGAGGCGCTGCCCTTGGACGTCGAAGGCGAGCCGGACGACCTCGAAGCGCTGCGCGCCCAGGAGGCGGTCCGGCCCGCGCAGGTCGCCCCGCGCACGGTCGCCGCGGAGAACGTCTGGATCCTGGATTCCATTCTGCAGGATGTGATCAGGTTCGGTACCGCGACCCGCGCCCGCGCGCTGGCGCGCAAGGACCTGGCCGGCAAGACCGGTACCACCAACGATCAGAAGGACGCGTGGTTCTCCGGTTTCAATCCGCGCATCGTGACCACCGTCTGGGTGGGCTTCGATCGGGTCGCGCCGCTCGGGCGGCGCGAGACCGGTGCGCAGGCCGCGCTGCCGATGTGGATGGACTACATGCGCGACGCGCTGGCCGACGTGCCCGAGACCGAGCTCGATCAGCCGCCGGGGGTGGTGACCGTGCGCATCGACCCCGACACCGGGCTCCTGGTCGGCGCCGGGCATCCCAATTCCATCTTCGAGTCCTTCCGCGCCGCGGACGTGCCGGCGCGCGGCGACATGGGCGACCTGATGGGCGGCGACTTGCCGGGCTATCGTGGCGGCGGCGGCGGCGCCGCGCCGGTGCCCGAGCAGATCTTCTGAGCGCCGGCATGGGACGGCGGACGCGGGGCGGCGGCGCGGGACGCGCCGAGTTGGCGCAGTGCGCCGCGCGCCTGCTGGCCGAGGGTGGCGCCGACGACTTCGAGCAGGCGCGGCGCAAGGCCGCACGCGAGCTCGGCGCCGAAGGCGCGCGCGACCTGCCCGACAACCTCGAACTGCATCGCGCCCTGGTCGACTACCTGGCACTGTTCGGCGGCGCCGCGCACGCCCAGATGCTCGCCCGCCTGCGCCGCAAGGCGCTGCGTGCGCTGCGCGTGTTCGCGCCCTTCGAGCCGGCGCTGGTCGGGCCTGTGCTGTACGGCACGGCCTGCGAGCAGACGCCCATCAGCCTGCACCTGCGCGCGGACGAGTTCGAAGCCGTCACGCGCTTTCTCCTCGAGCAGCGCCTGCACTACCGCCTGGTGGATGGTCAGCTGCGCTTGAGCGGTGGCCAGGGCACGGAGCGGGTGGTGCGCATCCTGCTGACGCTCTTCGACGAGGCCTTCGAACTCACCGTGCTGCCACGCCAGGGCGGCCGCCAACCTCTGAGCCAGGTGGACGGCAGGCCCATGCAGCGCGCGGACGAGCGTGCGCTGGATGAGCTCATCGAGCGCGGCGAGCGCTTCAGCGGCGCTTTCGGCCACGTCGCGGCGCCGCGCTGAGCGTCGTGCCGCCGCCCGGCATCGATATCGTTCGCGTTGCGCTGTTCAACGCGCTGCGCCAGGGTTTCGACTACCTGCTGCCGCCGGCGCTGGCCGAATCGCCGCCGCGGCCCGGGCAGCGCGTGCTGGTGCCGCTCGGGCGTGGCCGCCAGATCGGCATCGCGCTGGAATGCGTCGCGCACAGTGACGTGGCCCGCGAGCGCCTGCGGCCGCTCGAGGCGGTGCTCGACGTGGAGCCCGTGTTCGACGACGAGACCCTGGGCCTGGCCCGCTGGGCCGCGCGCTACTACCAGCATCCCCTCGGAGACGTGCTCGGCAACCTGTTGCCCGTGTGGCTGCGCCATCGCGAGCAGCTGCCGGTGCTGCCGGCCGAGCGCTGGCAGCTCACCGACGCGGGCCGCACGGCGCTGGCCGAGGGCCAGGCGCGCGCCGGCCGCCAGCGCGAGCTGCTGGCGTGCTTCGACGCGGGGCCGCGGGCCGCCGTCGATCTCGCCGACGCGGGCTTCGCCTGGCGACCGGTGTTGCGCCGGCTGCTGGCTCACGGCTGGCTGGAGGAATGCCGCGGCGCGGCGCCCGTGCCGTCGGTCGCGCCGGGTCCGGCGCTCAACCCCGAACAGCAGGCGGCGGCCGCCACCATCGAGGCCGAGCTGGGTGGTTTCCGCGCGGTGCTGCTACACGGCGTGACCGGCAGCGGCAAGACCGAGGTGTATCTCAGCGCCATCGCGCGCTGCGTGGCGGCCGGCCGCCAGGCGCTGGTGCTGGTGCCGGAGATCGCGCTCACCGAACAGCTGGTCGGGCGTTTCCGCGCGCGCTTCGGCGCCGCGGTCGGGGTGCTGCACTCGGCGCTCGGCGAGCGTGAGCGCATGCTCACCTGGCTGGCCTGTCTGCGCGGCGAGGTGTCCATTCTGATCGGCACCCGCTCGGCGGTGTGGACGCGCATGCGCGACCTCGGCCTCGTCATCGTCGACGAGGAACACGACCCGTCCTACAAGCAGCAGGACGGCTTCCGCTACTCGGCGCGGGACGTGGCGCTGAAGCGCGCCCAGGGACTCGGCGTGCCCGTGGTGCTGGGATCGGCCACGCCATCGCTGGAGACCCTGGCCAACGTCGCGCGCGGCAAGTTCGTGCGCGCCCGCCTGCGTCAGCGCGCCGGCGCCAGCCCCCTGCCGCGGGTGCGCTGCCTGGACGTGCGCGGCCTCGAGCTGGTGGCCGGACTCTGCCCGGCGCTGATCGAGGCGCTGCGCCAGTGCCTCGCGCGCGGCGAGCAGTCTCTCCTGTTCCTCAACCGGCGCGGCTACTCGCCGCTGCTCGTCTGCCGCGCCTGCGGCACGCCGCGCCGCTGCGAGCACTGCGATGCCTTCCTGGTCTACCACAAGGGCCTCGACGCCGCGCGCTGCCATCACTGCGGTCGGCAGTGGACGCGCAGCGCCGCCGCCAACTGCTGCGAGGCGCCGGAGATGGCGCTCATGGGGCAGGGCACGGAGCGCATCGAGGAAGCGGTCACCGAGCTCTTCCCCGGCGCGCGCGTGCTGCGCATCGATCGCGACACCGTGCGGCGGCGCGCGGCGCTGCCGGAGATGCTGGCGGCGATCAACGCGCGCGAGGTGGACATCGTCATCGGCACGCAGATGCTGGCCAAGGGGCTCGACTTCTCCGCCATGACGCTGGTCGGCGTGGTCGACACCGACAGCCGGCTCTATTCGCTGGACTTCCGCGCCGAGGAACGACTCGCCCAGCTGATCGTGCAGGTCTCCGGCCGCGCCGGGCGCGCCGACCTGCCGGGCGAGGTGCTGATCCAGACCCACCAGCCCCGCCACCCGGTGCTGCGCCAGATCATCGAAGAGGGCTACGAGGCCTATGCCGAGGACGCGCTCGCCCAGCGCCGCGAGGCCGCTCTGCCGCCCTATGGCGCCATGGCGCTCTTGCGCGCCGATTCGCCGCGGCCCGGCGTGGCCCTGCAATTCCTCGCCGACGCGCGCCGCCTGCTGCAGGGCGCGGCGGGCGAGGCGCTCGACATCAGCTATCCGCTGCCGGCCTTGATGGAGAAGCGCGCGGGTCGCTACCGCGCGCTCGTCGTGCTGCGCGCCGCGCAGCGCAGCGTGGTCGGTGAGGCGCTGCACGCGGCGCTCGCCGCGCTCGGCGAGCTCGCGCAGCGCAGCCGCGTGCGTTTCGCCATCGACGTCGATCCGCAGGACACCTTGTGAGCGCGTGGTCCGTCGCGCGGGGGCGGCGGAGCGGATAGAATCCGCGCTTTCCGCCAGCTCCAGGCATTCTCGAGACAACCCTTGAAAGCACTTCTGCGCACGGCCATCGACGCTGCGATCGCCCGGCTGCGAGAGGCCGGCGCCCTCGAACTCGAAGCCCTCCCCGATTACCAGGTCGAGACGCCCAAGCACGAGGCGCACGGCGACTTCAGCACCAACGTCGCGATGCTGCTGGCCAAGGGCGCGCGCCAGGCGCCGCGCGCGCTGGCCGAGCGCATCGTCGCCGAACTGGCCGGCGCGAGCCTGTTCAGCCGCTGCGAGATAGCTGGGCCGGGCTTCATCAATTTCACCCTCGCCCAGGACGTGGTGTTCGACGTGCTGCGCCAGGTGCGCGAGGCTGGCGAGGCCTATGGGCGGAACGAGAGCGGCGGCGGGCGTCGCGTGCAGGTGGAGTTCGTCTCGGCCAATCCCACCGGTCCGCTGCACATCGGCCACGGGCGCGGGGCGGCCATCGGCTCGGTATTGGCCAACCTGCTGGCGGCGAGCGGCTGGCGGGTGGAGCGCGAATACTACGTGAACGACGCCGGCCGGCAGATGGACATCCTGGGTCTCAGCGTGTGGCTGCGCTACTTGCAGCAGCACGGGCTGGAGGTGCCGTTCCCGGCCCAGGCCTATCGCGGCGCCTACGTCGAGGACATCGCCCGCGCACTCACGGCGCGCGAGGGCGAAGGGCTGCTGCGGCCCGCGGCCAGCGTGCCGCCGGCGAGCACGAGCAGCGACGACGAGCGGCATCTCGACGACTGCATCGCCGCCGCGCGCGCCGCGCTGGGTGCGGCCTTCGACGCCGTGCGGAACCTCGCCAACGACGCCATCCTGGACGAGATCAAGCGTGACCTCGGGGCCTTCGGTGTGGCCTTCGACTGCTGGTACTCCGAGGCTTCACTCGCCCGCAACGGCGCCATCGACGTCGCGCTCGAAGAACTCACCGCCGCCGGCCGCATCTACGAGCAGGGCGGCGCGCGCTGGTTCCGCTCCACCGACTACGGTGACGAGAAAGATCGCGTGGTGGTGCGCGAGAACGGCATCAAGACCTATTTCGCCTCGGACATCGCCTACCACCGAGAGAAGTTCGTGCGCGGCTTCGATCGCGTGGTGAACATCTGGGGCGCCGATCATCACGGCTACATTCCCCGGGTGCGCGCCGCGCTCAAGGCGCTGGGCCTGGACGACACGCGCCTCGACGTCGTGCTGGTGCAGTTCGCGGCCCTGGTGCGCGGCGGCGAGAAGGTCGCGATGTCGACCCGCGCCGGCGAGTTCGTCACCCTGAAGCAGCTGGTCGACGAAGTGGGCGTCGATGCCGCGCGCTATTTCTACGTCATGCGCCGCTCGGACCAGCATCTCGAGTTCGATCTCGACCTCGCCACCGCCGAGAGCAACGACAACCCGGTGTATTACGTGCAGTACGCGCACGCGCGAGTGTGCAGCGTGTTCCGCCAGGCCGGCGAACAAGCCGACGCCCTACCCCCGGCCGGGGCAACCTTGGCGGCCGCGCTCACGGAAGCGCAGGAACGGCGGCTCGCGCTCACGCTGTCGCGCTTCGCGGAGGTCGTGGCGAGCGCCGCCGAGGCTGCGGAGCCGCACCAGCTGACCAACTACCTGCGCGACCTCGCGACCGAGTTCCACGGCTACTACAACGCGCACAAGGTGCTGGTGGACGACGCGGCGGTGCGCTGGGCCCGGCTCGCGCTGATCGATGCCGTGCGCCAGGTGATCGCCAACGCGCTGGCGCTGCTCGCCATCCGCGCGCCCGCCGAGATGTGACCCGGATGGCCGCCCGCGACTACAAGCCCACGCCGCCCCGCAAGCCCAAGCCACCCGCGCCGCTCGGCAGCTGGGTGTCCTTCGTCACGGGCCTGGGGCTCGGCCTGGTGGTGGCGCTCGCAGTGTATTTCTGGAACGCGCGGCCGAGCGCCCCGCCTGCGAGTGCGCCGGCGGTAGCCGAGGTCGCCCCGCCCGAGGTCGAAGCGCCGCGCATGGCGGACGTGCCGCCCGGAGAGACGGAGACCGCCGAGGCCCCCGAGCCGGCGGACCTCGAGCCGCCTCGGCCGAAATTCGACTTCTACAAGATCCTGCCCGAGATGGAAGTCCCGGTGCAGGATTGGGAAAAGGACGACGAAGCGGCCGACAAGGCCGACAAGCCGGACAACGTCGCCGACAAGGACGCCAAGCCCGGCGCCGACCCCGCCAAGCCGGACAAGCCCGCCACCGCGCCGGAGCGCGGCGCCTACGTCCTGCAGATCGGCTCCTACAAGGCCTTCGAGGAAGCCGACCAGGCCAAGGCGCGGCTCGCCATGCAGGGCATCACGGCCAATATCCAGCGCGTCGTGATCAACGGCCAGGACGTGTGGTTCCGCGTGCACGTCGGCCCGCTGTCCGATCCCAACCAGATGCGCGCCATGCGCCTCAAGCTGCAGCAGAGCAACACCGAGTTCATCGTGCTGAAGATTGGCGGCCCCGGCACCACCTGAGGCGCGGTTCTCAGGGCAGCGTCGGCTCCGCCGGTTCGCGCTGCAGGCGCTCGAGGTTGGCGCGCACCGCCGCGTGGAAGGCCGACTGTCCGCGCCCGTCGTGGTAGTAGCTGGTCAGGCGGATTTCCTGGGTGAGGTAGTGCCCGAGCACTTCGGCGGAATTGGCCAGCCACGCCGTCCAGCTGATCGGCCGGCCGCCGAGCAGCTCGTGTTCGCGCTTCAGCAGCACTGAACTGCGCAGGAACTTCGAATAGTCCGCCGCCAGGCCAGACAGGTCCGCGGCGCGAACCGCCTTCTGCTCGGCGCTGACGAACACCGCATCGCGCTCGGTGGCGAGAATCGCGGCCAGGGTCTTGTCCACCAGCTGCGCGCTCACCCCGTGACGGCGCAGCACCGGCTCGGCGAGCGCCATGGAGTAGCGCTCCTTGGTGGCGTACCCCAGGGCCAGGTGGTCCTCTTGGTAGCCCGCGTCGTGGAACAGGAGCGCGTAGTACACGACCTCCACGTCGATGCGGATGCCCTCGGCCTGACAGCGCTCGACGATCACCGCCGCGGCCTCCAGGGTGTCCTGGATGTGGTCGAAGTTGTGATAGGGCAAGGCCGGGCTGTAGAGCGCGCGGGCGTCGGCCTCGAGCGACGGAAGACGAACGGCTGACAGCGTCGGGATGCTCAAGGGCCCGTGTCCGTGCTGGGGCGGGGTGGAGCGGGTGATGGGAACAGCACCCGGTCGCTAACTCGTTTATTACGAACGTTTTTTCCGATCCAAGCGTCACGGAATGGACTCGATTGTGGACTCAAGTCTTCGGCCTGGTCAACGCAGGCCGTTGCGGGTGATCCAAAGCGAGCCAAGCACATCCATCAACAGCCAGAGCATCGGATTTCAT
>JBFWYG010000006.1:0-48676 GCA_050186725.1 Gammaproteobacteria bacterium
CAGCCCTTGGGGGGCGGGGTTCAGTCCAGCGGCAGCGCGGCGCTCCGCGCCCAGCCCTCCGCCATCAGTTCATTGGACGGCAGGGTCTCGTCGAGAAGCTTCCTCGCGGTGGCGATGCCGGCCACCGGCAGGCCTGCGGGATCGAGGAGGCCGACCTGCACCAGCACCGAGGCCTGGTCCCAGTAGATGTGCTCGTGGCACAGCTTGTCGCCGCGGAACTTGACGATGGCCACCAGCGGGATCTCGACATAACGCCCGGTGGGCGGCACGCCGGGCAGCATCCACGGCACCTCGCAGGTGTGGGTGAAGCAGAACAGCATCTCGTCCACCAGGCTGTCGCTGCCGACGGTGCGCGAGACCGGTACGAGGCGCGTATCCGGTGGATTGGCATCGACGAAGTGATGCTTGTAGAAGCGTTTGAGGTGCGCATGACCGACGCCGCCGGTCATGGTCGGCACATGGTTGACGTAAGGTTCGTCGACCATGGTGGCCATGGTCGCATCGACATCGCGAGTGGCGAACTCGTGGGCGGTGTGCGCCTCCCACAGGCTCGCGAGATCGAACACCGGCCCTATCTCGCCGCGCAGGAAGGCGAGCGCGCGCGAGAAGGCGAGCGATGCGGCCGGCTTGTCGAAGGCGGGTCGCGCCGGGTTGGCGAAACCGTGGGCGCAGCCTGGGAACACCACGCAGCGCGCGGCGGGTCGTGACGCCAGCGCGGTCTCGATGGCGGCGCGGGTTGTCGCCGGCACCTTGTCGTCCTGTTCACCGAGCAGCAGCAGCGCGGGGCAGGGCAGGGCCGCGAGCGTGCCGGTGTCCGCCTCGAGGCCGGTGCCGTACCAGCTCACCGCGCAGGCGAAGCCGCCGCGCGCGGCGGCGAGCAGCGCCAGGCGTCCGCCCATGCTGAAGCCGACCACCGCCGAGCGGCCGCGACAGGCGGGCTCCGCGTCGAGCGCCGCGCGCGCGGCGTCGATGTCGGTGAGCGCCTGCGCGTCGGACAGGCCCGCGCGCAGTTCGGCGCCGCGCGCCAGGCCGGCCGCGTCGTAGTCGAGTTCGATGTCCGCGGCCTGTCGGGCGTATAGATCCGGCACCACGGTCACGTAGCCTTCCTCGGCGTAGCGCGCCGCCATGTCGCGCGCGAAGGCGTTCAGTCCGACCATCTCGTGCAGCAGCACGAGTCCCGGACCGCTGCCCTGCGGCGGAACGACCAGCCAGGCGCGCAGCGCGTGGCCGTCGGCGGCGGTAAGTGTGATCCAGCGGCCGGTCATGGTGTGGCTCCGTGCGAGGGGCCTGCATTGTGGAGAGCCAGCGGCGTCGAACTCAAGCGTGCATCGCCGCGATGCGCGGTGCGCGGTCGGCACGGCGTCGCATGCATGCCAGCCACCACGCGCGCGGCGGATGCGCCGCTCAGGCGACCGCGCGCCGTTCCAGCGCGTTGGCGATGGCCGCGAGCAGGTCGTCGCCTTTCACCGGTTTGCGCAGGTAGGCGCGGATCCCCAGCTCGCGCGCCCGTCGTTCGTCGACGGTGGCGCTGTAGCCGGTCATCAGTACCACCGGCATGTCCGCGCGTGTCGCCATCACGCGCGTGGCGAGCTGCACGCCGCTCAGGCGCGGCATGGTCTGGTCGGTCACCACCAGGTCGAAACGCTGCGGCTCGGCCTCGAACAGCGCCCACGCGCGGTTGGGATCGGTCTCGACCACCGCGCGGTAGCCGTGCAGCTCCAGCAGTTCGCCGACGAAGCTCGCCACCGCCCGTTCGTCGTCCACCACCAGCACGGTGCTCGGCGTGCTGGCCTCGTAGCTGGCGATGTCGATGGTCTCGCCGGCTGGGCGGCCGAGGATCTGGGCCGGCTCGATCGGCACCAGGATGGCGAAGGTGCAGCCGGCGTCGGGCGCGGTGTCCAGCAGGATGTGACCCTGGTGGCGATGCACGATGCCGTGAACCATCGCGAGCCCCATGCCGGTGCCGCGTCCCGAGGCCTTGGTCGAGAAGAACGGTTCGAAGATGCGCGCCTGGGTGGATTCCGGAATGCCGGGGCCGTCGTCGCTGACGCTCAGCACGAGGAAGCTGCCGTCGAACTCGTGATGGCAGGACGCGCAGTGGCCGCGGCTCACGTGGCGGCGTTCGAGCGACAGCTGGATGTTGCCGCTGCCCGCCATCGCGTCGCGCGCGTTGATGCAGAGGTTCAGCACCACCTGCTGGAGCTGTACCGGATCGGCCAGCACCGCCGGCAGACCGGGCTCGATGTGGGTGGCGATGTCGATGCTGCTCGGCAGGGTGGGGCGCAGCATCTGCAGGCTCTGCTCCACCACGCGCGAGAGTGGCACGGATACCAGTTCGCCGCTCTCGCCGCGGCTGAAGGCCAGCATCTGGCTGACCAGGTCACGCGCGCGACCGCCCGCGATCTGCACTTCCTTCAGATAGTCGATGAGCTTCTCCGGCACGCGATCGGAGAAGCGCTGCAGCGCCAGGCCCGAATAGCCGAGGATGCTCGCCAGGATGTTGTTGAAGTCATGCGCGATACCGCCGGTCAGAAGACCGATGGCTTCCATCTTCTGCGCCTGCTGCAATTGACGGTGCAGGCGGTCGCGTTCGATCTCGGCCTGCTTGGTCGCGGTGACGTCGACCACCAGGCCGCTGACCGTGCCGCCGCCCAGACCGTCCAGCCAGATGCGATAGCGCACCTCGATCCAGCGTTCGTCGTCCGGCGTCGGCAGGACGCGGTAGCAGAGCGTGGTGGTCTCGCTCCACTGCGCCGCGCCGCGCAGCGCGCGACTGGCGTTTCGCAGGCTTTCGCCCGGCGCCGGATGAGCCGCGCGATCTTCAGGGTGCATGCGCGACTGGATGACGTCGAAGGTCAGCGGCTTGATTGCCGGATCGACGCCGTAGATCTGCCACAGCGAGCGCGAGCCGCGCATCGTGTCGGTGGCCAGATCGCGCTCGAACCAGGCCATGCGCGCGTATTCCATCGCCTCTTCGAACTTGAGCTCCAGCTCCTTGGTCTCGGTGACGTCGAAGATGAGCCCGAAGGCGCGACCACGGCCGCCGTCGTAGGTATGGCGGAAGCGCACTTCCAGGTGGCGCAGCTCGCCGTCCGGCCGGCGGATGCGGTACTGCAGGGTGCGCGTGGTCTCGTCGGTGGTGTGGTTGCTGAGCGCCTGTGCGATGGTCTCGCGGTGGTGCTTGAGGTCCTCCGGCAGCACCCGCGCGCGAATCTCGTCGTAGTGCCAGGGACCGGTGCGGTTCTCGAGGCCGTAGATGGCGACGATGGACGGCGAGGCTATGCCTATCTCGGTGTCGAGGTCGCGCTCGAACCAGGCGATCTGCGCCTGCTCCAGGGCTTCACCGAGCAGGCGCTCGCGGTCTCCCGGCGCGCCAGGCGCGGGCGCCGCGGCGAGCGACTCGCCAAGCGTGCCGGCCACGCACAGCGCGGCGCCGTCGGCGTCGCGCGTCAGCACCGCGCCCCGCAGCACGCGTCGACGTGGCGGTGCGCCCGCGAGCTGGAACTCGCAGTCCCAGGGTTCGTCGGCGGCGTGCGCGGCGGGCCGCAGGCAGCGCTGCACGCGATCGCGATCCTCGTCCAGCACGCAGTCGAGCCAGGCGGCGACTTCGAGCCTGGTCGGCGTGGCCGGCAGCCCGAGCAGCGCGGCGGCGCGGGCCGACAGCGCGACCTGCGACGTGCCGCTCTCCCAGCGCCACTCGCCGAGGCCGAGCCGGTCCAGCAGCGGGTTCCAGGGCGTGTCCGTGCCCGACGGATCGGCGGTCGCGACGCGTGCCGCCGCGGCGTTGTGCTCGTGCATGACTCCTTGGTCTCCTGGGCTCGGCCGCGTCGGCGCGGATTCAGCGCGCGGTCTCGGCCTGCGCCGCGGCGTGCAGCAGGTTCTGCAGCACCTCGGCGTCCAGCGGCTTCGCCAGGCAGCGCTCGGCGCCGGCGCCGACTGAACGGCCGGTGTTCTCTGACGAAGCGAAACCGGTCATGGTGATCACCCGCGTGTCGCGGGTCAGTTCGTCGGACTTGATGCGCTGGCACACTTCGAAGCCGTTCAGGCCGGGCATCATAAGGTCCAGCAGCACGATGTGCGGGCGGAACACCTGCATCTTGGTGCCGGCGTCGAAGCCGTCGAAGGCGGTCTCGATCCTGAGATCCGGCACTTCGCTGAGCAGCTCGCAGATGTAGCCGACCAACTGGCGATCGTCGTCCACCACCAGCAGGCGGGTACCGCCGCCGGCGGTGCGCGCGCCGGCCATGCCGTGGTCGCGCGCGAAGCGCTCGACCTCGGCGCGCAGGAAGCGGCGGTGGCCGCCGACGGTGACCTCGGCGGCGAGCAGGCCCTTCTGCGCCCACTGTCGCACCGTGATCGGCGAGACCATGAAGAGCTGCGCCACCTCGTGAGGCGTGAGGTAGGGCTTGTCCGGCGCCTTGCGCGCGAATTTGTTCAGCTGTTCGGTTCGAGTCCGCATGCTTGTTTCCGTCAGGCGCGCGTCGTCGCCCGGTCGCCCGTGGCGCGCACCGTGTTGCCATTGCCCAGGTATTCGAGAGAGGTGAAGCTCAGTCGTCTCGCCATCGCGATGCCGCGGCCGTGCACATGGGTCGCGCGTCCCGGTTCGAAGTCGAAGTAGGGACGTGGGTCGAAGCCCGTGCCGCAGTCGGTGATAGTGTAGATGACATGACGCGCCGTCATCTCCACCGCGACGGTGCCGTACTTGTCGAAGTGCTCGCTGGCGAGCAGGCGCTTCTCGACCTCCCGCTGCCAATGGCCCTCGGCCAGCAGCTGCGACTTCTCCGCATAGCCGATGCCGAGATTGCCGTGCTCGATGGCGTTGATCAACAGTTCCCACAGGCCGGTGACGAGCGCGCTCGGCGGCTGTCCGCAGTGCGCGAGCAGACCGGCCAGCACGCGCGCCTGCTGCGGCGTGCGGAACTGGAATTCGCCGTGGCGCATCAGGCCGACCGCGTGCGCGGTGGAGGCGAGTTCCTCGCGCAGACCGATGCGGGCGCGAAAGTCGTCGGTCGCGGCGCGCACCACGGCCTGCAGCACCGACTCGCGGAACGGCTTGGTCACGTAGTAATAGGCGCCGGCATCGATGCCGTCGATCACATCCTGCTCGCTGGCCAGCCCGGTCAGCAGCACCACCGGGATGTCGCGCGTGGCGACGTTGCCCTTCAGGCGCCGCAGCACCGACAGCCCATCGATGTCGGGCAAGCGCCTGTCGAGCACCACGGCCTCGTAGCGCTCGGGGTTCTCGCCCAGGCGCTCGAGCGCCTCGCGGCCGAGTGTGCAGGCTTCCGCGGAGAAGCCCGCGTGTCCCAGTACCTCGACGGTGAAGCGTACGAGCTGTTGATCGTCGTCCACCACCAGGATCGTGTCGGCGGCCATGAATTACTCCCTGCCCTTGTAGCGATTGCAGCGCGGCCCGCGTTGTCTTTGTCGTAGTGCGGCGGGCCAAAGTCGCGGCTCAGCCGCGTGTCAGGCCGTTGGCCAGCAGCGCGTCGTACACGCGCCTGCCGCCGTCCGGCACGCCTTGTTCGAAATCGGTGAGCACGTCGGGCGCACGGCGCAGCAGCGCGAGGAATTCGCGCGTCAGCGCCGGGTTGTAATAGCCCTTGTGCATTTCCTCCTCGATGATCTCCGCGGCCCGTTCGATGCTCCACGCCTCCTTGTAGGGGCGCGCCGTGGTCAGCGCGTCGAACACGTCCAGCAGCTGGAAGATCTGCGCGAGAAAGGGGATCTCGCTGCCGACGAGCTTGTCCGGGTAACCGCTGCCATCCCAGCGCTCGTGGTGATGACGGATGATCGGCACCGCCCCGCGCAGCGACTTCAGCTCGCCGCACAGCGTCGCGCCGATCACCGTGTGCTGGCGCATCAGCACCCATTCCTCCGCGGACAGCGCGCCGGGTTTCAGCAGCACGCGGTCCGGAATGGCGATCTTGCCGATGTCGTGCAGGATTGCGCCGCTCTTCAGCGCCGCCAGCTCGCGCGCGCCGAGACCGAGCTCGGCGCCGAACACCTCGGCGTAATGCGCGAGCCGCGTGCAATGGTCGCCGGTGCACTCGTCCTTCGCCTCGACCATGCGCGCCAAGCCGAACAGCAATGTCTCGGCGCTCTCCATCTGATCGGTCAGGCGCTTGGTGGTGGCGTGGGAACGCACGCGCGCGATGAGTTCGTTGGGGTCGTAGGGCTTGCGGATGAAATCGTTGGCGCCGCCGGCGAGGCTGATGCTCAGATCGGCGTAGCCGTGGGAACCGGTGACGACGATCAGCGGCAGGATGTGGCGGCTGAAGCGCGCGCGGATCGCCTCGCACAGGTCGTCGCCGCTCATCTCGGGCATCATCTTGTCGACCAGCACGACGTCGAAGTCGCGCTGCTCGATGCAGGCCAGGGCGCGCGGGCCGGACTCCACAGCGGTGACCTCGAACAGCGGCGCGCCGAGAATCTCGCCGACCAGGTTGCGATGCGCGGCGTCGTCGTCCACCACCAGCACGCGGAACGGATCGGCCTTCTCGGCGGCCAGGCTCATGTTGACGAAGGACAGGGCGCGGTCGCGGGGGCGCAGGTCCATGATGCGTTCGGCGACCGGTCGCGCGGCGGCGTCCGGCGCGGGGCTGGCCGGCGGCGCGGCAAGTTCCATGGTGTCTTGGAGAGTGGCGCTCATAATGGCGAATGTCCTGGTTGGGCGATGGCTGCGGCCGCGGACCGTCCCGCGGCTGCCAGGTGCGTCCATGGACGGGTTAGCGACCAGGCGCTCCATCGGTTTAATCCTTTTTTCGATGTGCGCCATGGCGCGGACCGACAGCCACGACGGCGTATCGATCTGACGGGACTTTCCGCCTGGGGCTGGGGCGGCGAGGCTGGGCGCGGGTTCCACCCTCGAAGAAGGAGGGCGGCGAGTGAGTTGGTTTCAGCTACTCAATCGGATTAATCGCATTAGAAGCGGACTGCCTGGCGCTTGTCGAGGGGGGTGACGCCGCCGATTGCAAAACTTCGTGACGCCGTCGGCTCACTCGGCCGGCCAGCGCCAGTCGTAGCCGAAGTCGTCCACCAGGCAGGCACGACGGGCGGTATCGAACCAGGCGCGGTCCTCGGCATCGAACCACGCGGCGGGCGGACGGTCGTCGTCGCGGATGATGTTGGTGACCGGGCTCGCCGGGTCGAGCAGGCGCGCCATGGCGGACTTGCTGCCGGCCGCGGCCGCCGCCTCGAGATGGGCACGCGCGACCTGCACGCCGAAGTGCTCGAACACCTGCGCCAGGCCCACCACCGGCGCGGCCTGCAGGTCCTCGTAGCGCAGCACCAGCGTGCGCGCCGGAAAGCGCCGACGCACCCGCGCCCAGCGGTTCAGGAAGTGCAGGCCGCCCCACAGGTCGAAGATGTAGCGCCGCCCGCGCGGGTCGCCGCGCAGGTAGGTATTGAACGGCACGTCGTAGCGCGCCTTCCATTTCTCGTAGTTGGACACCAGCGACGCGCGCAGGTCGCGCACCAGCACCACGTAGGGCGGCAGGCGGAGCGACGTGCGCAGCAGCCGTGAGTCGAACCAGGCATGGGGCACCGAGTGGCTGCTGGCGATGGCCGGCGCCTGCGGGTAGCGGCGCGGATGCTTGGGGTGGCCGATGAAGTCGTTGCTCGAGTCGTTGTGCACGTAGCGCGGCGGCGGCAGGCCGAGTTCGAGCGCGAGCGCGGTGCTCAGCATGTACTTCAGCCAGTGCGTGCCGGAGTGCTGCATGGTGACCAGGAAGCCGTCGAAGGCGCGATGCTTCAACAGCGCGAAGTTCGACAGGTCGCGGCGCAGGCAATGCCAGCGAAATGCGGCTGTCGGCAGCGTTGCGGCGGGTTCCGGGCGCATGGCGGCGCGAGGATACGCCGCCGCCGCGCGATTGTCGTGGGGCTCGGGTCGCGCTAGCGTGCCGGCATGAGCGAGAGTCCTGCGAACCGGGCGCGGATCCCATGGCGACGGGCGCGCTGAAGCCAGCCAGGCTGCGCCGGCTGCGGCGCGCCGAACTCTCCAGCGACACTCTCGAACTCGCCCG
Organism: Gammaproteobacteria bacterium; assembly: GCA_050186725.1. Classification (GTDB taxonomy): domain Bacteria; phylum Pseudomonadota; class Gammaproteobacteria; genus JADJYF01. The sequence goes on from JBFWYG010000006.1 coordinate 8,025, forward strand.
CCAGCTGATTGGCCAGTACGTGGTGCACGACCACGCGCAGGGGCGGCTGGTCGGGCGCATCGTCGAGACCGAGGCCTATCTGCCGGGCGACCCGGCCTGTCACGCCTTCATCGGCCCCACCGCGCGCAATGCATCGCTCTTCCTGCGCCACGGTCACGCTTACGTCTATTTCATCTACGGCACCTGGTTCATGCTGAACGTGTCGGCGGAACGGGCAGGTCAGGGCGCCGGCGTGCTGCTGCGCGCGCTGGAGCCGGTCGCGGGGCTGGACCTGATGCGGCGCCTGCGGAGCGTGAACAAGCCGACGGAGCTCACCCGCGGCCCCGGTCGGCTGGCGCAGGCGCTGGCCATCGACCGCGGACTCGACGGCGTGGACCTGTGCCGGCCCGGGCCGCTGTGGCTCGCGGCCGGGCCCGGCCCGGCGGGTGAGATCGGCGTCAGTGAGCGCATCGGGCTCACGCGCGCGATGGAGCAGCCCTGGCGCTTCTACGAGCGCGGCAACCCGCACGTCAGCGGGCCGCTGCGTCTGCGGCGCTGAGCGCTCAGCGCTCCTCCGCGTCGAGGTACTCGGCGCGCAGGTCGACCGTGGCGCGCTTGCCGAGATGGATGAAGTTCTCGCCCAGCCAGTGGCGCGCGGTTTCGCGGCCGCGATCGCGAAGCCCGGTGAGAAAGCTCCAGTCGCAGTTGAACTTGCTCGCCGCGCCGAGACTGTTCAGCGCCTCGTCGGCGCGTATCGAGTGCATCAGCATGTGCCGCAGGCGCGGCCGGTACTCGTCCTTGATCCAGCCTTCCTCCAGCAGCTTGACCACGAAGGCGATGGCACGGAACTCCTTCAGTAGGGCGGCGTTGAAGGTGATCTCGTTGACCCGGTCGGCTATTTCCATGGCGCTCTTCGGCACCTCGTCCACGACCATCGGGTTGATGTGCACCACCACGATGTCGCGGCTGTCGGTGAAATAGAACAGGGGATAGAGCGACGGATTGCCCATGAAGCCGCCGTCCCAGTAGTGGCTGCCCTCGATCTCCACCGCCTGGAAGAGCTGCGGCAGGCAGGCCGAGGCGAGCACCGCGTCGAGGCTCACCTCCTCGTTGCGGAACACGCGCACGTTGCCGCTGCGCACGTTGGTGGCGCTGATGAACAGGCGCGTCGCGCGGCAGCCGCGCAGCTCGTCGAAGTCCACGCAGCGCGCCAGCACGTCGCGCAGCGGGTTGAGATCGAAGGGATTGAACTGGTAGGGCGACAGCGTGCGAACCAGGCTCTCGAAGGCGGTGAAGGCCAGGCTGCGCTCGGCGGGCATGCCGAGCCAGCGCTCGACCGGCGTCTGGCGCAGCGGGCTCGTGAGCGCCGCGGCGGCGCTGATGCGTCGCCAGAAGTCGTGCAGCGCCTCGCGCGCGCCGTCGGCGCCGCCACGCATCAGGCCGTAGGCCAGCACCGCGGCGTTCATTGCGCCCGCGCTGGTCGCGGTGACGCCGTCGAAGCGCACGCGGCCGTCTTCCAGAAGCTGATCGAGCACGCCCCAGGTGAAGGCGCCGTGCGCGCCGCCGCCCTGTAGCGCGAGGTTGATGAGGCGAGGGTCGGCGTGGTTCATGGCGCGTCGCTGTCCGTGGCGCGCCCATCATACGCAATGCGCGGCGCTCAGCCCCGGGCGGCCACGTGGCCCCAGCGCGCGAGATCCGCCACGGTCTCGAGGATGCTGGCTTCGATCGAGCGGAACTCGAGGCCGAGGTCGCGGCGAATCTTGCCGTTGTCGTAGCGGATGCGTCGGCCGAGGTGGCTGCGCAGGTAGGTGGCCACGCCCTTCGGCTGGCTGAAGGAGGCGAGCCACGCGAGGCGATCGCCGAGCGCGGAGTCGAGCCCGAACTTCGGCAGGCGCGCCTGGGCGTAGCCGCGCGTGCGCAGCAGTTCCACCACCGCGCGCATGCTGAAGGTCTCGGCCGAGCACAGGTAGCGGCCCTCGGCCTGTGCGGCGGTCAGCGCGCGCACGTGGGCGGTGGCGACGTCCCGCACATCGACGAAGCCCCATTCGAGCCCCATGATCGCGGGATAGATGCCGGCCAGCAGTTCGACGAACAGTCGGTTCGATTCGCTCACCGTCGGCACCATCGAAGGCCCGATGACGATGAAGGGATTGATGGTGACCAGCGACCAGGCCGGCCGCCGTTCGCGATGGAAGTCCCAGGCCGCGCGTTCGGCCAGCATCTTCGAGTAATAGTAGGGGTTGCGGCTCAACGAGGACTTCTCGTTCCAGTCGGCCTCGGTCAGCACGTGACGTTCGTCCGGTTCGTCGGTGATGGCGGCCATGGATGACGTCACGACCACGCGCTTGACGCGCGGCGAAGCGGCCGCGGCTTCGAGCATGGAACGGGTGCCGCGCACGGCGGGATCGACCAGGTCGCGCTGCGGATCGCTGACCGTCAGCTGGAACGGGCTCGCCATGTGGATGACGTAGTCGATGTCCGCGGTGTAGGGCGCGAACGCGTCGGGCGTGGTGAGGTCGGCCGCCACCAGGGTGAGGCGCTCGGCGGCGCCGGGCAGGCGGGTGAGGTGCGCGGTCGCCGCGGTGTTGGCCGGGTCGCGCACGGTGCCGACCACCTCGTGGCCGGACGCGAGCAGCTCGGCGATGGTGTGGGAGGCGATGAAGCCGGTGGCGCCGCTCAGCAGGACTCGAGTGCTCATGGGACGTGCTCCTGGTTCCGGTGGTCGCCGGGGATTGATACGATTTAGACGATATGAGAACAAAACGTACAAATTTGAGCAAGCCCGCCGAGCGGCCCGCGCCGAGCCCGGCGCGGCGCGAGCGGCTGGTGGTGGCGGCGGAGACCCTGTTCTCCCGGCATGGCTTGAGGGCCGTGACCATGGCGGCCATCGCCGCCGAGGCGGGCCTCGCCAAGGCCACGGTCTACGCTTATTTCCCGGACAAGGAGGCGCTGTTCCGCGCGGTGGCCGAGCGCTTTGCGGATGCGCTGCTGGAGGCGGTGGAGGAGGGGCTTCGAGTAGAGGGCGGCACGGCGGCGCGGATCGCCGCGGCGCTGATCGCGAAGGACCGGCTGGTCTACCGGCTGATCACCGGCACGCCCCACGCTGGCGAACTGTTCGAGGCGCGCGATCGACTGGTGCGCGAACTGTTCGAGGCGCGCGATCGACTGGTGCGCGAACTGTTCGAGGACAGCGACCGCCGCATCCTGGCGCGGGTCACCGCCGCGCTCGGCGACGGCGTGGCGCGCGGCGTGCCGGCCGCGCGGCTCGCGCGCATCCTGGTGCGGGCGAGCCGCGGCCTGGCCGCCCGCGCGGAGAACGCCGACAGTCTCGCGCGCGACATCGAGTTCACGGTGCTGCGCCTGGTGGACGGCGCGCGCTGAGCGCTCAGACGGGCGCGCTCACCAACCGCCCGCCGCCGCCGTCCGCGGGCTCGAGCTGCAGGCGCCGCGCGTGCCAGGCGGCCACGGTCGGCCGGTGCGCGATGCTGACGACCGTGGTGTCCGGCAGCCGCTCGCGCAGCAGGCCGTAGAGCTTGCGTTCCAGCGCGTCGTCGAGCGCCGAGGTCGCTTCGTCCAGGAACAGCCAGTCGGGCCGGTAGAGCAGCGCCCGCGCAAAGGCCAGGCGCTGCTGTTCGCCCGGCGAGAGCCGCTGGCCCCAGCGATGGTCCTCGTCCAGCGCCGACACGAGGTGCGGGAGTTCGCAGGCGGTGAGCGCCGCGGCGATGTCCGCGTCGCTCACGCTCGCCGCGCCGGCCGGGTAGCACACCACCTCGCGCAGCGTGCCGAGCGGCAGGTAGGGACGCTGCGGCAGGAACAGCGTGCGGGCGCCGGCCGGCACGCGCACGCGGCCCCGGCCGAAGGGCCAGATGCCCGCCAGCGCGCGAAACAGCGTGCTCTTGCCCGAGCCCGAGGGGCCGGTGAGCAGCAGGTTCTCGTGCGGCTCGAGCGAAATGGCCGAGTCGTCGAGCAGCACGCGCCCGTCGGGCAGTTCGAGGGTCAGATGCTCGACCGCGAGGCTCGCGTCCGCAGCGTCGCTCTGCAGGCTGACGCCGCGGCCGTCGGCGGCGGCGCTCTGCGCTTCCTGGATGGCCTCGTGAAAGGATGTGAGACGGTTCACGGTCGCCTTCCAGCCGGCGATCGCCGAATAGGAGTCGATGAACCAGGACAGCGATTCCTGCACATTGCGAAAGGCCGACGAAATCTGCATCAGGTCACCGAGCCGAATCTGTCCGCCGAAGAAGCGCGGTGCGCTGACCACGAAGGGAAAAATGATCGCGAGCTGCCCGTAGACGTTGGTGAACCAGCCGAGCCGCTTGTTGCGGTTCATCAGCATCACGAAGTTGTCGACCACGTGCGCGAAGCGCCCGCTCAGGTTACGGTGCTCGTCCTGCTCACCATGGTAGAAGGCCACGCCCTCGGCGTTCTCGCGCAGGCGCACGAGGCCATAGCGCAGATCCGCCTCGAAGCGCTGCTGCTGGAAATTCAGACCGATCAGCGGTCGCCCGATCTTGTGCGTCAGCCAGGTGCCGAGCACCGCGTAGCCAATGGCGCACCACAACATGTAGCCCGGTACGGTGATGAGGTGGCCGCCGAGAGTGAAGCTCAAGGGCCCCGACAAACGCCACAGAATGACGACGAACGATAGCAGCGTGATGACCGAGCGCATCAGGTCCAGGGACAGCGCCAGGGTGGCCTCGGTGAAGGTGTTCAAATCTTCCTGGATGCGCTGGTCGGGGTTGTCGGTGCCCTGGTTGCGCAGTTCGATGCGGTAGTAACAGCGATGCGCGAGCCAGTCCTGGAGGAACACGCCGGTCAGCCAGCGTCGCCAGCGGATCTGCAGCAGCTGGCGCAGGTAGGTCTGGTAGACCGCCACCGCGATGAAGACGAAGGCGATGATCGAGAACTTCGCGAGCTGCGCCTTGAAGGCGTCGAAGTTCTTGTCCTGCAGCGAGTTGTAGAACGCGTTGTTCCACTCGTTCAGCTGCACCAGCAGGTAGACCAGGCCGAGGTTGAGCCCCACCACCGCGACGAGCAGCAGCCAGGCCGTGCCCTTCTCCTCGGACTGCCAGTAGGGTTTGACGAGCGCCCACACCTTGGCGAACTGGCCGTGTCCGGTGATGGTCAGGGGCGAGGTGCGAGTCATGCGGTGGTTCCCTGTTGTAGTTGTTTGGCGCGAAGGTACGGCGCCGTTCGTCGTGCGCCGCCACGTGTACGCCGTCTACTGTCGGCCGGTGTTGGCTGGGACAGACCCCGTACGGGGTCTGTCCCTTCGGACGAAAGCCGTGCGCGGCCGCTTGAAATCGGCCCTATACCCGAAGGCGCCCATGTAGGGCGGGTTTCAACCCGCCATTCGATTCCAGAGCCCCTATAGGCACTCTGTATCGAATGTCGGGTGTAAGTCCGACCTACGACGGATGTTCCAGCGCCCGAGTTCCGTCAATCCACTTCCATCACCGCCTCGATCTCCACCGCCACGCCGAGCGGCATGCTCATGGCGCCGACCGCGATGCGCGCGTGGGCGCCGCGCTCGCCGAAGATCTCGAGGAAGAGTTCGGAGGCGCCGTTGATCACGGCGCCGATCTCGGTGACGTCCGGCAGGCAGTTGACGTAACCAGCGACGCGCGCGATCTGGCGAATGCGGTCGAGATTGCCGTCCAGCGCGGCGCTCGCCTGGGCGAGCACATTCAGGGCCGACAGGCGCGCGGCGGCGCGGCCCTCGTCGATGTCGAACTCGCGGCCGATCTTGCCGACGTAGCGCAACTCGCCTTCCCACTGCGGAATCTGGCCGGAGATGTACAGGATGTTGCCGATGCGGGCGGCGCCCTTGATCTTCGCCACCCGCGGCGGCTGGGCGCGCGGGATGACGATGTCGAGCGCGGCGAGTCGGGCGGCGATGCTCGGTGCCATGGCGAGGTGCTCCTGGGGCTGTGAGCCTGTCCGTCAGCGTGCCACGAGTCCGCCGTCGACGGCCATGGCGAGACCGGTGGTGAAGGACGCGCCGTCCGACGCCAGCCACACCACCGCGCTCGCGATCTCCTCCGGCGCCGCGACCCGGGCCATGGGTTCCTGCTTGGCGAGGTTGTCGAGAAAGCCGGGACGTTCCTGGTCGGCCGCCGCGGTCATGCCAGTGCGCACCGCGCCCGGACATACCGCGTTGACGCGGATGTTGTGCCGCGCGTACTCGATGGCGGCGTTCTTGGTTAGCCCCACCACGCCGTGCTTGGCGGCCGAGTAGGCCGGCGCCCAGCCAAGGCCGACCAGGCCCGCGACCGACGCGGTGTTGATGATCGAGCCGCCCTGGCCCTGGGCCAGCATCTGCTTCAATTCGGCCTTCATGCACAGCCACACGCCGGTCAGGTTGACGGCGATGACCTTGTGCCAGTCGTCCACCGGGTAGTCGGCGGTGCGGGTCAGCACGCCGCCCACGCCGGCGTTGTTGAAGGCGATGTCGAGCCGGCCCCAGGCGGCGACGGCCTGCGCCACCATCGCGTCGACCGAGCCCTCGTCGGCGACATCGACCATGCAGGCCCGCGCCTCGCCGCCGGCGGCGACGATGCTCGCCACGGTCGCCTCACAGGACACGATGTCCGCCACCAGCACCCGTGCGCCTTCCCGCGCCAGCGCCACGGCGCTGGCCTGGCCGATACCCGATGCGCCCCCCGTCACCAATGCCACCTTGCCCGCGCATGTCCCGTTCATGAACCACTCCTTCGTCGTGCCAGGGCGCAAGAGTGCAGCAGCGGCGCACGGGATGCCACTGGCCCGGGCGCGGCGGGCACGCGCCGTATACTGACGCGACCGTGGCCCACCCACGGGCACGATTCCAGAAGGGGGAACTCGCATGAGCACGATGCTGCAGGACAAAGTGATACTGGTGACCGGTGGCAGTACCGGCATCGGGCGGGCGACCGCGCGCATCCTGGCGCGGGAAGGCGCGCGGGTGGTGGTGGCAGACCTGCAGGACGCGGCCGGCGAGGAGACGGTGGCCGCGATCCGCGACGCCGGCGGTCAGGCCGAGTACGCCCATCTCGACGTGGCGGACCACGCGGCGGTGCGGGCGCTGGTGGCCGACATCGCCGCGCGGCACGGTGGCCTGGACGGCGCGTTCAACAACGCCGGCATCGAAGGGCCGACGGCGAAGATCCTGGAACTGCCGCCCGCGGACTGGGAGCGCGTGATCCGCGTCAACCTGACCGGCGTCTACGCCTGCATGCAGGCCGAGGTCGAGCAGATGATGACGCAGAAGCGCGGCGGCGCCATCGTCAGCACTTCGTCCGGCGCGGGACTCATCGGCATTCCCGGGGCGGCGGCCTACAACTCGTCCAAGCACGGCGTGGTGGGCCTGACCAAGACCGTCGCGCTGGAATACGCGCGCTACGACATTCGCGTGAACGCCGTGTGCCCGGGCTTCATCGACACGCCCATGCTGGACCGCGTGACCGATGCCAGCGTGAAGATCCGCGAGCAGCTGATCGGCGCCGTGCCCATGCGCCGTGTGGCGCGGCCCGAGGAGATCGGCGAGGCCGTGGCCTGGCTGCTCTCGCCGCGCGCGAGCTACGTGACGGGCGTGGCGCTGCCGGTCGACGGCGGCTGGGTCGCGCAGTGAGCGTTGTCACGTGGTGGAGCTGATGTTCGCCGCTGGCGCTTCGAGCATGACCGGATGCTCGATGTGATGGGCGCCCCGTCCGTATCTGCTCCGTCATGCCTGCGAAAGCAAGCATCCATGGGCGTCGAGGGCGGCGTCGCGTCGTGATTGTGTGACCGCCTCGCGCACGGCGCGCCGTCGTCGTACGCGAGGCTCGGGTATCATCCCGGCCCCATGGAAATACTTCTGACCCTGGTGGACTTCATCCTCCACCTCGATGCCCACATCGCCGAACTCATCGAAGCCTACGGCGCCTGGACCTACGCCATCCTGTGCCTGATCGTGTTCGTCGAGACCGGACTGGTGGTGATGCCCTTTCTGCCCGGGGATTCGCTGCTGTTCGTCGCAGGGGCGTTCGCGGCCCGCGGCCAGTTCGACCTCGCCACCCTGGTGGTGGCGCTGGTCGCCGCGGCGGTGCTCGGCAACACCAGCAACTACTGGATAGGCCGCGCGCTCGGACCCAAGGTGTTCGGCTGGGAGAATTCGCGTTTCTTCAATCGCGCGGCCTTCGACAAGACCCACGCCTTCTATGAACGCCACGGCGCGGTGACCCTCATCGTCACGCGCTTCCTGCCCTTCATGCGCACCTTCTCGCCCTTCGTCGCCGGCGTCGCCGCCATGACCCACGCGCGCTTCCAGTTCTTCAATATCGTCGGCGGGCTCGCGTGGGTCGTGTCGCTGTGCGTGGCGGGTTACTGGTTCGGCAACATCACCTGGATCCGAGAGCACCTCACGGTGGTGATTCTCGCGCTGATCATCATCCCCGCCCTGCCGACGGCGCTGGTCGCCGGCCGCGAGTGGCTGGCGGCGCGGCGCCGCGCGGCCTGACCAGGCTCAGCGCGCGCCGAACAGGCTCACGACGTTGTCGCCCGCCGCGCAGGGCGGCGCGGACGGCCGGTCGCCGACGGCCACCGCCAGCACGATTTCGTGCGGACGCGGCGCATCGGCCACGCGCACCGCGATGGCCTCGAAACGCTGGGCGAAGGGATTGCGCTGTCGTCGCCCCAGCGGCACCTCGATGCTGGTGCCCTGGCCGCCCAGCTTGCGCGCCGACGGTACCAGTTCGGCGTGGACCGCGCGCCACGAGCGTGCCGGACCCAGCAACTGCGGATGCAGCACCGCGGTGGCGTGCTCCAGGTCGCCCGCGGCGCCGACGATCGCCGCCTTGCCGTAGCAGCGCAGTTCGCGCGGCGAGAGGCCGAGCGCGGTCGCCGCGTACTGGCCGAGCAGGCCGGTCAGCTCGTCGCCGATGGCGCCCAGGGCGTCCAGCGCGGCATTGGGCGACAGACAGCAGGGGTTCTCGATCACCGCGAGCGCGGCGGCCCGCCGACCGACGTCCTGCCGACCGGCGAGGGGCTGGACGATGGTGAACAGCTTGCGAATGCGGGCGGGCGGCATGGGCGATCCTCGCTCTGCACCGCCGGTGCGGTGCTCGGCTGAGGACATCGGCCGGTGACGGCGCAACTTGCGCGACATGCGGCCCGGGGCGGGGCGGGGAAGAGTGGTGCCCTGGGCAGGAATTGAACCTGCGACCTACCGCTTAGGAGGCGGTTGCTCTATCCGCTGAGCTACCAGGGCGTGGTCCTATTCTAGCTCGCTCGTTCGACCGGTGCGCCCGGCGTGCCGGGCGTGTCATTTGTAAGACAAGGTTGCAATTCGGTGAACAATGCGCAATTCCGGCGGCAAGTCGTTGCCCGCGCGGTGCGCGGCTCGCAACAATTTCGACGCGCCAGGGGAGGGCCCTGCGAGCAATCGGCAGTGAAAGGGTTCGCGCTGCATTCTCCATCGACAGAGTGGACGGACGGCGACGACATGAGCAAGCCTGGCATCGAGACCGCGCCCGCGGTCTCCGACCTGTTCGAGCGACGGCTGAAGGACAGCATCCTCAGCCGCGCGATCGAAGTATTTCCCGCCGCCGATCGCGACGACCTGGTGCTGCAGGTCGACGATCTCGCGCGCCGCCTGGATGCGCTGGTCGAAGCGACGCGCAAGGTGCGCGAGTCGCTGTCTTTCGATGTCATGCTGACCCGTCTGATGGCGCTCATCACCCAGGCCTTCGACGCCGACCGCAGCTCGCTCTTCCTCTACGACGCCGAGACCCGCGAACTGGTCTCACGCATCGCACAGGGCGACAGCCTGGGCGAGATCCGCTTTCCGGCCGATGCCGGCATCGCCGGCGCGGTGTTTCACAGCGGGCAGCCGGCGGTGATTCTGAACGCCTACGCCGATCCGCGCTTCAACAGCGCGGTCGACGCCGCGACCGGTTATCACACCCATAACATCCTGTGCGTGCCGCTGCGCACCCGGGCCGGTGACGTGATCGGCGTCACCGAGGTACTGAACAAGCGCAGCGGCGACTTCACCGCGGCCGATTCGGCGCTGCTGCAGGCCTTCACCACCCACACCGCCATCGTCATCGAATCCGCGCAGCTCGCCGAGCGCGCGCGCGACTCGCAGCGCGAGGAAGCGCGCATCCTGGAGGTCACCCAGGCGGTGTCCTCCGAGCTCAATATCGACAAGCTGCTGCGCAAGATCATCGGCATCGCGACCGACCTGCTCGATGCTGAGCGCAGCACGCTGTTCCTGCACGACCCGGTCACCGACGAACTGTGGTCGCGGGTCGCAGAGGGCCTGGCCGAACGCGAGATCCGCATTCCCGCCCACCGCGGCATCGCGGGCGAAGTGTTCACCAGCCGCGAGGCGGTGGTGATCGCCGACGCCTACGCCGACCCGCGTTTCAATCCCGAGGTCGATCGCCACACCGGCTATCGCACCCGCTCGATCCTGTGCGTGCCGGTGTTGAACAAGCACGGCATCGCGGTCGGCGTGGTGCAGGTGCTGAACCGCAGGGGTGGGCCGTTCCGCCCGCGCGACCTGCGGCGCCTGGAGATGCTCGCCGCGCAGAGCGCCATCGCGCTCGAGAACGCGCGCCTGTTCCGCGAAGTGCTGGACGAGCGCAACTACAGCGAGAACGTGCTGCGCAGCCTGTCCGACGCGGTGCTGACGCTCGACAACGGCGGCAACGTGGTCAAGGTGAACGAGGCGGCGGTCAAGCTCCTGCGCGTGCGGGCCGAACAGATCCTCGGCGCCTCGACCGAGAAGCTGTTCGGGCGCGGCAACCCCTGGCTGTTCGCGGGCGTGCGTCGCGTGCTCGAGAATCGGCAGCCCGACCTCGGCGTGGACCAGAAGCTGCTGGCCTTCGATGGCGCCAGCGTGGCGGTCAACTATCACGCCACGCCGCTCGCCGACGCGGCCGGCGCGCCGCTCGGTTGCACGGTAATCATCGACGACATCACCGAGGAGAAGCGCATGCGCGCGACCATGGCGCGCTACATGACCGCGCAGGTCGCCGAGCAGGTGCTGGCGGCGGGCGAGTCGGTGCTGGGCGGGCGTTCGCAGAACGTGACCGTGCTGTTTTCCGACATCAGGGGGTTCACCGGCATCGCCGAGCGGCTCGGCGCGCAGGAGACCGTGTCGCTGCTGAACGAGTATTTCACCGAGATGGTCGAGATCGTGTTCGAGCACCAGGGCATCCTCGACAAGTACATCGGCGACGCCATCATGGCGGTGTTCGGCGCGCCTTTCGCTTCGCCGCGCGACGCCGACAACGCGGTCAAGGTCGCGATCCGCATGCAGCGCGCGCTGGCCGGCTTCAATGCGCGGCGCCGCGCGCGAGGACAGGCCGAGCTCGAAGTGCGCATCGGCATCAACAGCGGCGACGTGGTGGCGGGCAACATCGGCTCGGTGCGGCGCATGGACTACACCGTGGTCGGCGACGGGGTGAACGTGGCGGCGCGGCTGGAGAGCGCCAACAAGCAGCTCGGCACGCGCATCCTGATCAGCGGCTCGACCCGCGAACAATTGCGCGATTACTACCGGCTGCGGGAGATCGATCTGCTCAAGGTCAGCGGCAAGCGTGAACCAGTGCCGGTGTTCGAGGTGCGCGGCCACGGCGACGATCCGCTCGCGCCGCGCGAACTGGAACTGCTCGATCGTTTCGCGCGCGGCCTGGCCGCCTATCGGCATCGTGCCTGGGGCGTCGCCATCGGCCATTTCGACGCGGTGCTCGACATCGATGGCGACGACCGCCCGGCCTGGCGGCTGCGCGAGCGCGCGCGCCGCTACGCCGAACAGGAGCCGCCCGCGGACTGGGACGGCGTCTGGCGGCTGGACGAGAAGTGAGCGAGGCCGATCAGCCGTCGCCCGCGAGCTTGGCCCAGGTGTCGCGCAGCGTCACGGTGCGGTTGAACACCGGCCACTCGGCGGTGGAGTCCCGCGCATCGCGGCAGAAGTAACCGAGGCGCTCGAACTGGAAGGCGTCGGCGGTCGCCGACGCGAGCGCCGGCTCGGCGCGCGCGGCGCGGGTGACGCTCTGCGAGCCCGGGTTCAGGTGGGCGAGGAAATCGTCCTGCGCGGCCGGGTCCGGCACGTCGAACAGGCGATCGAACAGCCGCACTTCCACCGGCAGGCCATGGCTCGCGGATACCCAGTGGATGATGCCCTTGACCTTGCGCCCGTCCGGCGTCTGGCCAGCGCCGGTGGCGGGGTCGTACTGGCAGCGCAGCTCGATGACTTCGCCGCTCGCATCCTTCACCACTTCGCTGCAGCGGATCACGTAGCCGAAGCGCAGGCGCACCTCGGCGCCGGGCGCGAGCCGGTGGAATTTCTTGGCCGGCACCTCCATGAAATCGTCGCGCTCGACCAGGATCTCGCGGGTCAGCGGCATGCGTCGCGTGCCGAAGGCCTCGTCCTTGGGGTGGTTGGCCACTTCCAGCCACTCCACCTGTTCCGCCGGCCAGTTCTCGATCACCACCTTGAGCGGGTCCAGCACCACCAGCGCGCGCGGCGCGCTGCGGTCCAGTTCCTCGCGCACGCAGTTCTCCAGCACGCCCATGTCGATCACGGTCTGCTTCTTGGTCACGCCCACGCGTTCGCAGAAGGCGCGGATCGCGGCCGGCGGGTAGCCGCGCCGGCGCATGCCCTTCAAGGTCGGCAGGCGCGGGTCGTCCCAGCCGCTGACGTGACCGTCGCGCACCAGCTGCAGCAGCTTGCGCTTGCTGGTGATGGTGTAGTTGAGCTCGAGCCGCGCGAACTCGATCTGCTGCGGATGGCAGGGGACGTCGAGCTGGTCCAGCACCCAGTCGTAGAGCGGGCGATGGTCCTCGAACTCGAGGGTGCACAGCGAATGGGTGATGCCTTCCAGCGCATCGGAGATGCAGTGCGCGTAGTCGTACATCGGGTAGATCTTCCACGCCTCGCCGGTGCGATGGTGTGGCGCGTGGCGTATGCGGAACAGCGCCGGGTCGCGCATGTTGATGTTGGGCGAGGCCATGTCGATGCGCGCGCGCAGGATGTGCGCGCCCTCGGCGAACTCGCCGGCGCGCATGCGGGCGAAGAGCTCGAGATTCTCCTCGACGCCGCGGTTCCGATAGGGGCTGTCCTGCCCAGGCTCGGTCAGGCTGCCGCGGGTGGCGCGGATCTGCTCCGCGCTCTGGCTGTCGACGTAGGCCAGGCCCTGGCGAATGAGCGCGCAGGCGTGGTCATACAGCGCCTGGAAATAGTCCGAGGCGTGGAACAGGCGCTCGCCCCAGTCGAAGCCGAGCCAACGGACGTCGGCCTTGATCGCCTCGGTGTATTCCTCGTCCTCGGTCTCGGGATTGGTGTCGTCGAAGCGCAGGTTGCAGGTCCCGCCGTACTCCAGGGCCGTGCCGAAGTTCAGGCAGATGGACTTGGCATGGCCGATGTGCAGGTAGCCGTTGGGCTCGGGGGGAAAGCGCGTCGCCACCCGGCCGCCATGCTTTCCCGACGCGTTGTCGGCGTCGATGATGTGGCGGATGAAATTGGCGGGCGGGTGATCGGGCTTGGCATCCATGGACGGTGAGCTTGAGGTCGTGAACGAAGGGCGATTATAGGGCCAGGCGCGCGCCATCGGTCCGCGCGCTGACGGTGGTCAGCACCCACCGACGCGTCCGCTGGCAAGCTTCTGGCCGACGTGTGGCGCGGTCGGCGAATCGGTCGAATCGATGACACCCGGTGCTACAATCCAGCGTCGAATCTTCGCCATGCTCCGCATCCGGGGCGTTCCGGCGGTGAGGGTGGTCGCGGTCCCCGATATCAAAGTCGCGGGGCCGCCGGCGCGTTGGAAGGACGTGGCGCGCGGGATGCGCGCCGCCAAGAGACCATCGAGGCGGTCCCAAGAGGCATAGTTCGCGAGCATGGCAGCACAGCAGGGGCAGGGCGGCGGCATCGAGCAGCGCCGCTACGCGCGAGTGCCGATCAACCTCGAGGGGCTGATCGGTCTGCACGGGCGCGCGCCGGTGCCATGCACGGTGCGTGACTTCTGCGCCGGTGGCATGTTCATCAGCGCCGACCCCGCCGCCTACGCCGGCCTGCCGCCCAATGCGGCCGCGGTGCTGTTCTTCGCGCTGTTCGTCGATGGCGTGAAGCAGGATTTCCAGGTCAAGCTGTCCGTCGCGCGCGCGGCCGCGAGCGGTCTCGGTGTGTCCTTCGTGGAGCCCGAGCAGCGCGCGCTGGACCTGCTCGGCGCGCTGGCCGCGGCCCACGCGCCCGCGCCGGCCCCCGAGACCCCGAGCGAACTCGGCCGTACCCAGCAGGGGTTCGCCCCCGAGTTCGCCGGACTCATCGAGCCGCTGAAGGCGCTCTGCGCGCAGCATGTCCGGCAGCTGTGCGAGCGCTTCCTCGAACGCGTCGACCAGGTGCTGTTCCTGGCCGCGCGCGACGCCGGCAACAATGTCGATCAGAACCGCTACCTGGACGGTCAGCGCGAAGTGCGCGGCCGGCAGAAGCGCGTGCGCGAGGCGGTGCCCGCGCAGATCGAGACCGGCATCGCCATCCTGCGCAACCCGGCGAGCGAGACCGAGCAGGACGCCAAGGCGCTCGGCCTGTCAGACCTGGCGCTGGTCGAAAAGGACGAGTTCGAGGAATTCCTGGTCATCTCCGAGATGGTCTCGGAACTCGAGCCCGAGTTCAGCGAACCGCTGCTGGCCGTCGGTCGGCGGCTCAGCTACCTGGCCAACCGCGAGGTGGATGTCGCCACCAATCCGGTCAGCCCCGGGGCGCTGTGCAACGCCGTCGCCGAGTGCCTGAAGGGCCTGCAGTCCGACCGGCGGGTGACGGCGCGGGTGTACAAGGTGCTGCACGAGGTGATGTCGGCGAACCTCGGCCGCTTCTACGAGGAACTGAACTCGCTGCTGGTGGCGCGCGGCATCCTGCCGGTCATCGAAAAGGACAAGCCGGTGCTGAAGAAGCGTCCGGCGTCGAGCGTCGAGGCGCCCGCGCCGGCGCCTGAGCAGGTGGCGCCCGCCGAGCCCAGCGACGAGGATCTGCTGAACCTGATGCCCGGGCCGGAGAACTACCAGGGCCGCAACGTCGCGCCGGCCGCGCGCGCGGGCGCGCCGGCCAGTCTGAGCGCGGCGCCGCCCACGCTGCCGGAAGGCTCGTTCGTGCCCGGCGCGCCGCTGCCGCCACCTGGCTTCGGCGTCCCCGCGCAGGCCGTGCAGAGCGCGCCGCCCAGCCTGCCGCCCGGATTCGCGGCCGCGCCACCCGCGGGCCTGATCCAGGGCGCACCGCCCAGCCTGCCGCCCGGTTACGCGCCGGTCGGCGGCGCGCCTGGCTTTGCGCCGGGCTCGGTGGCTCCAGCCGGCATGCCGGCCGGCGCCTACCTGGCCGCGGCGCCTCCCAGTGTGCCGGCCGGTTTCCAGGTGACGGGCGCCGCGCCCAGCCTGCCGCCGGGCATGGTCGCGGGCGGCGAGGCGTCGGCCGCGGGCGCCGCCGGCATCGGCCTGCCGGGCGCGCCGATGGTCGGCGCGGCGATGGTCGACGTATCCGCCACCGGCAGCTACGGCGGGATGTATGCCTTGCCCGCCGGCTGGGTCAGCAGCGGCGCGCGCGGCGTTCTGCCCACCATGCAGCAGGGCTACACCGCCGCGCAGACCCAGCTCGCGCTGCGTCGTCAGCTGGTGCCGGACGGCGGTATCGATCTCTCCGAGTCGCTGCGTCAGCGCGGCGACTACAGTCGCACCCAGATCCTCCAGGGCCTGTCCGAACTGCAGTCGGCCTTCGTCGCGCAGAGCGCGCCGCCGCTGCTCGACGTCGAGGCCATCAAACAGCGCATCACCGAGGCGCTGCTCGGCGATGGCGCGCCGCGCAAGCTGATCGCCGGCGAAGCGGCGGACGCCATCGAGGTGGTGGCCAACCTGTTCAGCGCGCTGCTGCACGACGCGCTCATCGCCAAGAGCGCCAAGCGCCATCTCACCCGCCTGCAGCCCGCGGTGCACAAGGCCGCGATGCTCGACGCCGAGTTCTTCGCCTCGACCGCGCACCCGGTGCGCCAGATGGTCGATCGCATCGCCCAGCTCAGGGACGGCAAGGGCGAGCCGTTCGAGCAGCGCGACCAGCGCATCGAAGACCTGGTCAATCGCGCCAACGCCCAGTTCCACGAGGACGTGGACGTGTTCCAGCCGCTGCTGGCCGAGCTCGACGGCATCCTGGGCGAACAGCGCGCGGAGTATGACGATCGGGTGCGGGGCGTGGTGGCGTCCTGCGAGCAGCAGCAGCGGGTGCTGGACGAGCGCCGCGGCCAGAACCAGGAACTCGGTGACACCCTGTCCGAGCGCGCCGCCGACCTGCCGGAGGAATGGAACCGCTGGCTCGAGCGTTCCCGCGCGCTGGCGGTCGGCCAGCAGGCGCTGATGAACGCCAACAGCGCCAATCCGAGCCTGGTGACCCTGGTCTGGAAAGAGCAGCGCAACCAGATCTTCGTGTTCGTCGACGAGATCGGCAACAAGGCCAGCACGCTGACCCTGCAGCAGGTCGCCATGTACCTGCGCCGCGGCGTGCTGCGGGTGCTGGACATCGAGGCCGAGGAACCGCCGCTCGAGCGCGCGATGCTCGGCGTGGTCGACCAGTTGCACAGCCAGGTGGAGGAGCAGGCGACGCGGGATCCGCTGACCGGTTTCCTCGCGCGGCGCTTCTTCATCGAGGCCATCGACGCGGCGCTGGCGGCCGGCGAGTCGGGCGGCGCCAAGCACGCAGCCTGCTGCCAGGTGTCGATCGAGAATCTGAAGCAGATCAACGAACAGTTCGGGGTCGAGACCGGCGACGGGCTGCTCAAGGCCTGCGCCGACGCGCTCCAGCAGGCGCTGCGCGCCAAGGGCCTGGTGTACGGCCGCCTGAGCGGCTCGGAGCTCGGCGTGTTCTGGCCGGGCGGCGGGGTGCAGACCGCGCAGAAGCGGCTGCAGGCCGCCATCACCGCGTTGAAGGGCGTGGCCCTGGTGCTGGACGACAGTGAGGCCACCGGCGACTCGACCCTCGACATGGGCCTGCAGTCGTTGTCCAGCGCGGCCACCGTGGTGAGCGCCATCCACGCCGATTTCGTCATCGGCCTGACCGGCAGTGACGACGCCGTGGTGCAGGCCGAGAGCCTGCTCGGCGCCGCCCGTGAGGCCTGCGAGGCGGCGCGCGGCCAGGGCGCGGGCACGCTGCACGTGGCCGGCAGCGAGTCCGAGCAGCGCCGCGCGCTCGAGCAGATGGTGGCCTATGCCGGCCGCGCGCTGGAGCGGGATCGCCTGGTGCTGCTGGCGCAGAGCGTCACCAGCCTGCACGACGGCGAGCTGCCGCCGGCCCTGCACGTGGTGGTCACCGCCCGCGATCGCAACGATCGCACCATTCCCCATCACCTGTTCGGGCCGGCCCTCACGCGATCGCGAGCCGCGGCCGATATAGACCTGTGGGGCTTTCGCCAGACGCTGGCCTGGATGCTGGCCCACGAGGAGGAGGTGGAGCGCTACGCGATGGTGATCGTGCCGCTCTCCCCGGCGTCGATGAAGAGCGAGCAGCTGCCGCAGCAGATCATGGGCGAGTTCATGGAGACACCGGTGCCGCCGGGCAAAATCTGTTTCGAGATCCCGGACCGCGACGTGGTCACGAACCTCGCGGAGACCGGCGATCTGATCACGACCCTGCGCGACTTCGGCTGCCGCTTCCTGCTCGACGAGTTCGGCAGCGGGCATGCCAACTACGACTACATCAAGCGCCTCGAGGTGGACTACGTCACCATCAAGAGTTCCTTCCTGCTCGAGGCGCAGAAGAACCCCAAGGACTTCGCCATGGCGAAGTCGATCAACGAGCTGGTGCACTTCATGGGCAAGAAGACCGTCGCCAAGCAGGAACGGGGCGTGGATCTGGCGCCGACCATGCGTGAGATCGGCGTCGATTTCCTCTATGACCTGGCCGAGCAGGCCCAGCTCCTGCCCTGAGCGCAGCCATGAGCACCAACGAGCACATTCCCGCCAAGATCGGCAAGTACGACATCGTCGACGTGCTCGGCAAGGGCTCCATGGGCCTGGTCTACAAGGGCCACGACGCCTACGTCGATCGCGCGGTGGCGATCAAGGTCTCGACCAACGCCGACGCCGAGGACGACGGCGAGAGCATGGCCAAGCGCATGTTCGTCAACGAGGCGCGCTCCGCCGGACGGCTCGATCACCCGAACATCCTCAAGGTGTACGAGGCCGGCGAAGAGAACGGCATGCCCTACATGGTGATGGAGTACATCAAGGGCGGCGACACCCTGCGTACCTATTGCAAGCCGGATACCCGCTTGCCGATCAAGACCGTCATCCACCTCGTCCGCCAGGCCGCCGACGCGCTCGACTATGCCCACACCCAGGGCGTGCTCCATCGCGACATCAAGCCGGCCAACATCATGCTGACCGAGGCCGGCGTGGCCAAGCTCGGCGACTTCGGCATCGCGCGGCGCATGGGCGTGGACCAGACCCAGATCATCGGCTGGTTCGGCTCGCCGCTCTACATGTCGCCGGAGCAGGCGCAGGATCGCGACCTCACGCCGCAGTCAGACCTGTTCTCGCTCGGCTCGGTGTTCTACGAGATGCTGGCCGGCACGCCGCCGTTCGCCGCCAAGGGGCTGTCCAGCCTGATCCAGAAGGTGGTGTGCGAGGACCCGGTGCCGCTGACCGAGGTCTGTCCCGACGTGCCCGAGGTGGTGTGGCGGGTGGTGAAGAAGATGCTCACCAAGGATCTCGCCGGTCGCTACAAGACCGGCCGCGAGATCGTCGCCGACCTGGACAAGGTGACCGAACTGCTCGAACGCTCGCCGGTGATGCTGAGCGAGGAGGACAAGATCGCGCGCATGAAGGAACTGGCCTTCTTCGCGCAGTTCTCGAAGAACGAGCTGAAGGAAGTGTGCAAGGTCGCGACCTGGCGCACCTACGCGGCCAGCGAGACGGTGTTCGCCGAGGGCGACAAGGAGCGCGCCTTCTTCGTCATCGTCGAGGGCTCGGTGGCGGTGGCGATCAACGGCACGCGCATTCGCGATCTGGAGACCGGCGAGTGCTTCGGCGAGATGGAATACCTGTCCAACACCGGCCGCACGGCGAGTGTCGCCACCAATCGTGAATCGACCATCATCAAGGTCGATCGCGACTTCAAGGAATGGGCGTCGCTGCCCGGCCAGGTGCGCTTGAACCGCGCCTTCCAGGAAGTGCTGATCGAACGCCTGCAGGCGACCAGCAAGGCGCTCGCGCGCGCGCTGCGCTGAGCGCGGCGCGCCTCAGGCGCCGCCGAAGCGCAGCCAGGCGACCGTCCCCCACACCAGCGCGACCAGCAGCGCCGCGAGCAGGCCGGCCGCCGCGCCGTAGTCCTTGGCGCGGCCCGAGAGTTCGTGGCGCTCGGCGCCGATGCGATCGACCAGCGCCTCGACGGCCGAGTTGAACAGCTCCGCGATGAGCAGCACCAGCAGGGCCGCGAGCAGCAGCGCGCGGTCCAGCGCATCCCGTCCCACCCAGAACGCCAGCGGCGTCAGCACCGCGCACAGCATCACCGCGTCGCGAAACGCGGTCTCGTGGCGCCAGCCGGCGCGAAACCCCTGCCAGGAATAGACACAGGCCTTCAACAGGCGCGCGATGCCGTGACGCGGACGGGCCATGGCGGTCAACGCGATCCGGCGAGCCGTCGAGCGGTGCGCGGGAACGGCGGGCGCGGAGCGGACGAAGTCATGCAACTGTGAGTGCTGATTGAAGCGGGCGGCAGTATAGCGGAGGCTTGCGCACGCGCCGGGGCTGGATATACTTACACCTGTTTTTATATACAGGTAATGGTCATGGTCATCGGTTTGACGGCTCGCCAGGCGGAAATCCTCGCGCTCATTCGCCGCACCGTGCAGCAGACCGGCATGCCGCCGACCCGCAGCGAGATCGCCGCCGCGCTCGGCTTCCGCTCGCCCAACGCCGCCGAGGAGCATCTGCGCGCGCTGGCGCGCAAGGGCGTGATCGAACTCGTGCCGGGCTCCTCGCGCGGCATCCGCATCGCCGGCGAGGCGAGCGCGGGAGAGGTGCAGGGCCTGCCGGTGGTGGGGCGGGTCGCGGCCGGTCAGCCGCTGCTGGCGTTGGAACACATCGAGGAACATCACGCGGTGCCGGCGGAGCTGTTCAAGCCGCGCGCCGATTACCTGCTCAGGGTCGCCGGCTCGAGCATGCGTGATGCCGGCATCCTGGATGGCGACCTGCTCGCCGTGCATGCCACGCGCAACGTGCGCAACGGTCAGATCGTGGTGGCGCGCATCGACGACGAAGTCACCGTCAAGCGCTTCAGGCAGCGCGGCAATCGTGTGCGCCTGCTGGCGGAGAACCCCGAGTTCGCGCCCATCGAGGTCGAGCTCGGCGCGCGCGAACTGGTCATCGAGGGGCTCGCGGTCGGCGTGCTGCGCACCCGGTTGCCATGAGCCTCGAGGATCTCCTGCAACGTGCCCAGGTGTGGCGCGCCGGCCGCGCTGCCCCCGGCGTTGGCCTCGCCAGCGGCTTCGCCGCGCTGGATGCCATCCTGCCGGGCGGCGGCTGGCCCACCCGAGGGCTGACCGAGATCCTCGCCGCCGGCAGCGGCATCGGCGCGCTCCGCCTGGTGCTGCCCGCGCTGGCCCGCCTGAGCCGCGAGGGGCGCTGGATCATATGGGTCGCGCCGCCCCACATTCCTTATTCACCGGCCCTGTCCGGCCACGGGCTTGATCTCACCCGCGTGCTGGTGGTGGATTTTCCCGAGGACGAACGCAACGCCGCCGCCCAGTCCCTGTGGGCCTATGAGCAGGCGCTGCGCTTCGATGCCTGTGGCGCGGCCCTGCTGTGGGTCGACCGCCTGCCGCAGCTGCGCCTGCGGCGTCTGCAGCTCGCCGCCGAGAACGGCGCCACCTGGGGGCTGCTGTTCCGTCCCGCGGCCTGCGCCGCGCAGGCCTCGCCGGCACCCCTGCGGCTCGAACTGCAGGCGCTCGACGCGGCGTCCGCGCCGGCCGCGCTGCAGGTGCGCCTGCACAAGGCCCGTGGTCGCCATGCCGGCCAGTGCTGCCGGCTCGAACTCGAAATATAAGAAGGAGCATCACCATGCCCAGTTCCCTGCCCCTGTTCGAATCCGCACCCTTGCCCGTCACGACCCGCGGTCCGCGTCCCACGCCGGAACGCTGGCTGCCGACCCGACCGTTGCCTGCGCCGACCCTGTGGCTCTGCCTGCATCTCCCGCAGCTGCCGCTGGAAGTGCGCACCCGCGGCCTGCCCGCGTCCCGCGCCTGCGTGCTGGTGGCGGGCGAGGGCACACGTCGTCGCGTGCTGATGGCCAATACCCGCGCCGCGACTCTCGGGATCCGCGCCGGCATGCCGGTGGGCGCGGCCCACGCGCTCGGCGACGTGGTGGAACTCGAACGCAGCCTGGAGGCCGAGCAGGCCGCGCTCACCCGCCTCGCCCACTGGGCGATGCAGTTCTCGCCCCTGGTCAGCCTGGTGGCACCCGATGGCGTGCTGCTCGAGGTACGCGGCAGCCTGCGCCTGTTCCAGGGCATCGAGGGTCTGCTCACGCGCCTGCGCCAGGGTCTGAAGCAGCTCGGTTACCGCGCCCAGTACGCGGTGGCGCCGACGCCGCTCGCCGCGACTGCCCTGGCGCGCGTGAGCGCGCGTGCCGTGGTGGAAGACATGCACGAATTGCCGCGCCATCTCGCCGGTCTGCCGCTCGCGGCGCTGCGCCTCGCGCCGGCCGAAGAGGAGGCCCTGGCGAGCGTCGGCGTGCGCACCGTGGGCGAATGCCGACGGCTGGCGCGCGCCGACCTGGCGCGACGCCTGTCGCCGGCACTGCTCGATCATTTCGACAAGCTCCACGGCCTCGTGCCCGATCCCCGCGCCGCGCTGCCGGTCCCGAACCGCTTCGAGAGCCGGCTCGAACTGCCCTGGGAGGTGAGCCATGCCCAGGCGCTGGTGACCGCGGGCGAGCGCCTGCTCCACGAATTACAGGGTTTCCTGCGTGGGCATAACGCGGTGACCCGGCTCTTGCGCTGGCGCCTGCGCGATCGCAACGCGCACTGGCAGAGCTTCGAACTGCGGCTCACGCGGCCAGGACGCGAGCAGGCCCACATGCTGCTGCTGTTGCGCGAGACCCTGATGCGCATGAGCCTGGCGGCACCGGTCACGGCCCTGGAACTGCTGGTCGACGACCTGGTGCCGGGCCGGGCCGGGGAGGAGGCCGACCTGTTCGGCCAGCGCCCGGCGGCTGAGGGCGAGGCCTATGCGGCTTTTCTCGATCGCCTGCGCGCGCGTTGTGGCGACGAGGCGCTGCGCGGCGTGGCGCTGGAAGCGGCCCATCGTCCCGAGGCGGCCTGGCGCTGGCGCCAGGGCGAGGGGCTGACGCTCGCCCAAAGGGTCGGCGCGCGCAGCCTGTCCGCCGGTGGACGACAGACGCGTCCGCTGTGGCTGGTCCGGGAGCCGCTCACCCTGGCGACCCACGGGGGCATCCCGCACTTCGAGGGACCGCTCACCCTGGCGCCCGAGCGGGAGCGCATCGAGGCGGGCTGGTGGGAGGGGCCGGCGCCGGCCCGCGATTATTTCGTCGCCCGCACGCCCCGTGGCGGCCGCCTGTGGGTCTACAAGGAACTGGAAGGCGAGCAGCGCTGGCGCCTGCACGGCGTCTTCGAATAGCGCCCGCGACGCGCACGCTCACCAGCCGTCATCACTTCCGGCGCTTCGCGCGACCTTCTTTGCCGGTGCCCCCCGGCCCCCTGGCATCGACGCCCGCCGAACCCCTCGGCTGGCGTCGGTGCCCCTTCTATCCCAGCATCGAACGGGCCATGTGCATGACAAACGCATTGCACAAAGTGCCAACTAGGGGGCAAAATCCGCCCCGGAATGGGGGGAAGCAGCATCGACACTCTTGCCGCGAGCGCCGTACTGGGGAGCACGACGCCGCCGGTTCTCATTTCGTCTGACAGTGCGGGCGCAATTTCACTAGCTCACTAATGTTACGAACCGGTTATAATCTCGGTCGCTGCGTCAGGGGGGACAGACCAGGCTCGCGCAGGTTTGTCGATTCAGTCCGCCAAAATCAATTCGAACCATGATGAAAGCCACCATAGTCAACAGCCTATTGCCGCTGCGCAACGCCGACTTCGACACCCTCGTCGAAGCGCTCGAATATGCTGCCCAGGGTGAGGCGGGATACAACTTCTACGACGGTCGTGGGGAGTTGTTCGCGGTACTGAGCTACCGCGAGTTGCGTGTCGAGGCGATGGCACTGGCTCGACGCCTGCGTGGACTGGGCTGCAAACGTGGCGCACGCGTCGCCATCGTGGCGGAGACCGAACCGATGTTTCATCGGTTTTTCTTTGCCTGCCAGTATGCCGGTTACATTCCCGTCGCCCTGCCCGCCGGCTTCCAGCTCGGCGCGCGCAAGGCCTATGTCGAGCAGCTCGAACGCATGCTCGACAGCTGCGGCGCCGACCTGGCGGTCGCCCCCGAGTCGCACGTCGGTTTCCTGCGCCAGGCGGTCGAACGCCTGAACCTGGTCAAGGCCGGCACCCCCGACGAATTCGATGCCCTGCCGGAAGCGGACTGCGTGCTCGAGCCGCTGCGCGCCGACGAGACGGCTTACCTGCAATACACCTCCGGCAGCACGCGCTTCCCCCGCGGCGTCGAGATTTCCCAGCACTGCGTGATGACCAACCTGCGCGACATCGCCGTGCACGGATTGAAGATCACGCGCGACGATCGCATGGTCGCCTGGCTGCCCCTGTACCACGACATGGGCCTGGTCGGCTTCGTGCTGCTGCCGCTGGGCAGCCAGCTGTCCGCCGACTACCTGAGCCCGCGCACCTTCGCCATGCGCCCGCGCCTGTGGCTCAAGGTCATCTCGCAGAACCGCGGCACCATTTCGTCCAGCCCGCCCTTCGGCTACGCGCTGTGCGCCAAGCGCCTGCGCCTGACCGATCAGGACCGGTACGACCTGAGCTCCTGGCGCGTCGCCTGCGTCGGCGCCGAGCGCATCCATCCGGAGCCGCTCCGCCAGTTCGCCCATGTGCTGGCGCCCGCCAAGTTCGACCCGCGCGCCTTCGTCGCCTGCTACGGCATGGCGGAATGCGCGCTCGCGATCAGCTTCGCCGACCTCGGCGCCGGCATCAGCGCGATCAAGGTCGACAAGGAAACCATGGCCACCACCGGTCGCGTGGAAGCCCTGCCCGAGGGCGCCGACGAGCGCGCCGAGGACACCCTCACCTTCGTCGACTGCGGCGAGATTCTGCCCAGCTTCCAGATGGCCATTCGCGACGACGAGGGCCGTGACCTGCCCGACTACCAGTGCGGCCGCATCTGCCTCAAGGGGCCGAGCGTCATGTCGGGTTATTTCCTGAATCCGACCGCCACCGCCGAAGTGCTGTCCAAGGACGGCTGGCTGGACACCGGTGACATCGGCTACCGGGTCGGTACCCACGTCGTGGTGACCGCGCGCCGCAAGGACGTGATCATCGTCAACGGCCGCAACATCTGGCCCCACGACCTCGAATACGTGGCCGAGAGCCTGCCAGGCGTACGCTTCGGCAATGTCTCGGCCTTCTCCTTCGCCGACGACAGCGGCGCCGACCAGGTCGTGATGGTGGTCGAGTCGCGCGAAACCAATCCGGCCAAGATGCGCAGCCTGATCGACGAACTCAAGTCGCTGATCAACACGCACTTCGGCATCACCTGCCACATCGACCTGGTGCCACCGCGAACGCTGCCGCGCACCTCCTCGGGCAAGCTCTCGCGTTCCAAGGCCAAGCAGGACTTCCTGGCCCGCGCGGAGGCGCCGCAGGGCGCCAGCGCCCTCGGCGCTCACGGCTGAGGAAGCGCTCCTCCTGAAGCGACCCATCGCCCTGACCGGGGCCACCGGGTTCATCGGCCGCGAGCTGCAGCGTCAGCTGCGCGCGGCCGGCCACCCGGTGCGGGCACTGCAACGACCCGGATCGCGCCGTGCCGACGCCCTGCTGCCCGGCGTCGAGCGCGTGGCGGTGGGACTCGACGATCCGCCCGCGCTCGAGGATGCCCTGCGCGGTGTCGACGCGGTCATCTCCTGCGCAGGCGCCGTGCGCGGTGCATGTCCCGCGGACTTCGCCCCGGCCAACGTCGCGGGCGTCGCGAACCTGGCCCGCGCCGCCGCCGCGCAGCCCGATGCGCCCTTCTTCCTGCACATCTCCTCGCTCGCCGCCACCCGCCCGATGCTGTCCGACTACGCCGCCAGCAAGGCGGCGGGCGAAGCGGTGCTGCGCGACGCGGAGGGCCTGACGTGGTGCATCCTGCGTCCGCCGGCGGTCTACGGGCCCGGCGACAAGGAACTCCTGCCGCTGTTTCGCGCGATGCGCTGCGGGCTCGCGGTGATCGTCGGTCCGGCGCGCCAGCGGCTGTCATTGCTGCACGTCGAGGACCTGGCGCGCGCGGCGCTTGCGGTGCTCGAGCACCGTGACGCCTGTCGTGGCAGGGTGTTCGGCCTGGACGACGGCACACCGACAGGCCATGGCTGGCCGGCGATCGTCGCCGCGGGCCGCGGCCGGCTGCCGGTGCTGTCCTTGCATGTGCCGCGCGCGCTGCTCGGAGCGCTCGCGCGGCTGAACCTCGGGCTCGCGCGGGTCACCGGGCATACGCCCATGCTGACTCCCGGCAAGGTGCGCGAGCTTTCGGAGCCTGAATGGCTCTGCGATAATTCTGAGCTTCATGCCGCGACGGGCTGGCGCCCGCGGGTGGCATTGCAGGTCGGCATCGAACGCTTGTTCGCCGCACATTCCTCCTAATCACACCGGAAGCACGCAGTGGGTACTGAACTGGCGGTCGAAGACCGGCTCATCGCCTTGCTCGGCAAGACCCTGGGGCCGGATGCGGTCCTCTCGCCCGCCACCAGCCTGGTGGGGGATCTCGGCCTGGAATCGATCCAGGTGATCGAGTACCTGTGCGAGGTCGAAGACCATTTCGATCTCGCCATCGACGAGGCAACCCTCGCCGACGTGCAGACCATTGGCGACCTGGCCGCCGTGATCCGCAAGCTCGGCAAGGACTAGACACATGCCCCTGCTCGACAAGTTCGACGCCGCGCGACGCACGCGCGACACCCTTGCGGCGCTGCCGCTGAATCCCACGG
Source organism: Gammaproteobacteria bacterium (assembly GCA_050186725.1). GTDB lineage: Bacteria > Pseudomonadota > Gammaproteobacteria > JADJYF01. The sequence goes on from JBFWYG010000006.1 coordinate 34,096, forward strand.
ACGTGGTGATCGAGGAGGTGCTCTCCGCCACCGAGGCCATGATCCAGGGGCGCCGCACCATCATGGCGGGCACCAACAACTACCTGGGCCTGACCTTCGACGCGGACGCCATCGCCGCCGGTCAGGCGGCGCTCGCGGCCTGCGGCACCGGCACCACCGGTTCGCGCATGGCGAACGGCACCTATCGCGATCACCTGCTGCTCGAACGCGAGATCGCGGCGTTCTTCAACCTGCCCTACGCGATGGTGTTCTCGACCGGTTATTCCGCCAACCTGGGTACGCTGGCAGCGCTGCTCGCGCCGGGCGACGCCGTGCTGCTCGACTCGGAGGCCCACGCTTCGCTGTTCGATGGCTGCCGGCTGTCCGGCGCCGACATCTTCCGCTTCAAGCACAACGACGCCGAAAGCCTCGCCAGCCGGCTGCGCCGCCTGGGCGAGCGCGCGAGTTCCGCGCTGGTCGTCGCCGAGGGCTTGTACAGCATTCGCGGCGACTGCGCGCCGCTGCGCGAGTTCGCCGCGGTCAAGCGCGAATTCGGCGCCATCCTGTTCGTCGACGAGGCGCATTCGCTCGGGCTGTACGGCGAGCATGGCCGCGGCCTGGTGGAGCAGGAGGGCGTGGCGGCGGATGTCGACTTCATCGTCGGCACCTTCAGCAAGAGCCTCGGCTCCATTGGCGGCTTCTGCGTCAGCGCGCGCGACGAACTGCCGCTGTTCCGCTACGCGAGTCGCCCCTACATCTTCACCGCCTCGCCCTGTCCGTCGGTGATCGCCACCACGCGGGTCGCGCTCGAACAGCTGCGCTCCCGTCCGGAACTGCGCAAGACCGTGTGGGACAACGCCCATCGGCTCTATGCCGCGTTGGCGGAGCTCGGGCTCGAACTCGGGCCCGAGGTCAGCCCGGTGATCGGCATATCTCTGCGCGAGCGGGAAGTGGCGTTCGCCTGCTGGCAGGCGCTGTTCAACGCCGGGGTCTACACCAACCTCATTCTCCCGCCCGCCGCGCCGGACGGCGGCAGCCTGATCCGCTGCAGCGTCACCGCGGCGCACACCCGAGCGCAGATCGAGCAGATAGCCGCGGCCTTCGCCCAGGTCTGCAGGGACATCGGCGTCGGGCGGTACGCCACCGCCTGAGCGCGCGTCTCAGTCGTCCAGGGCGCGGCGTACCGTCCAGGCCATGCCGGCCAGGGACGTGGCCCACAGCACCAGCGTCGCTATGCCGGGGGCGATGAGCCCGAGGCTCGGTGTCAGCAGCTGGAAAGTGGCGATGAACAGCACCGAGGCCAAGGCCTGGATGCCGAGCATCGCCTTCGCCACGCCGAGGGCGTAGCCGGCCGGGCGCAGCGGCGCCGCCGCGAGTTCGAGCGTGGCCGCCGCGATGAGCCAGGTGAGCACGCTCGCCGCGGGCGCGAAGTCCGGTCCCACCGTGGCCGCCAGCAGCGCATCGCCCCACCAGGCCGACACCACCGCCAGCACCAACGCGGGCACGCCCATCAGCGCCGCCATGCTCACCACCACGTGGCGGAACGCGCGATCGCGGCGGTGACGCAGGCGCGCGAGGTCGGGATAGATGGCCTGGCGCACCAGCACCGCCGGCTTGGCCACCACGTTGGCGAATTCGCGCGCGATGCGGTACATCGCCGCGCCCTCGGCGCCGAGCAGCGCGCCGGCGTACAGCGTGCCCAGCGACTTCGGCACCATGTCCAGCGTCGCCTGCCAGTAGATGACGTTGAGGAAGCTCCACAGATCGGGATGCTCCTGCCCCATGCGCCGCAGTTCCAGCGGGCCGCGCAGCCGCGACCAGGGCAGGCGCGCCGCCACTTCGCGCCCGCCGAACCACAGCACCCCCAGGTATTGCACGAGCTGGGCGCTGGCCCACACCGCCGCGACGGTCTCGATGCGGGCGTGTCCGCTCAGCACCAGGAGCCCGACGCCCAGCAGTCGCCACAGCCCGCTCGTTGCCTGCACGATGCTGATGGCGTCGAAGCGATCGAAGATGCGCAGCGCGCCGCTCGCGGTGGCGGTGCCCGAGAACAGCAGCACCGAGCAGTAGCCGACCGCGATGCGCGCAGTCTCGTCCGACCAGCCAAGCGGCTCGCGCGCCCACCAGGCGATGGTGGTCGCGAGCAGCGTGCCCGACAGGGCGCTCAGGCAGTCGAGCGCGAGCGAGACGCGCAGCAGGCGCGCCAGCCCGTCGAGATCGCGCTCCTCGTCCAGCGCCACGCCGTAGCGGACGATGGCCTCGAACGGCTTCACGTTGCAGAACGCCCGCACCACCAGCATGTAGGCGCCGATCATCGCCACGGTGCCGAAACCGTCCGGTCCCAGTGCGCGCGCGCTCAGCAGGGTCGAGAGAAAGCCGAGCACACCGCCCACGGCGCGGCCGCCGGCCAGCACCGCGAAGTTCTGCAGCACGCGCTTCAGCGCCGGCAGAGCGAGCGCGCGTTTCAGCATCAGCGGAAGCCGCCGCGCCGGTACAGACGCCACAGCGTGCCCCAGCCGAACAAGAGCGGGTGACGGCGCGCGCGCGGCGAGGGCACCTCGACCACGCCGGAGTGCCGCGCCACTTTCCACACCACGTAGTCCAGCGGATCGTTGAAGGTGAACGCGGCCTTCAGCAGGCGCGCGACGGACAAGAGCTTGCCGAGCGCGCGGCGCGCGCGCCATTCGTGCTCGACCCGTCGCCAGGCGAGCGCGGCGGGCGTGTGCCGCCAGCGGCCGTCGGGGAGCGCGTCGAGCGCGAACTCGTCGGCCAGTGCGGCCAGATGGGCGTCCAAGGTCGCGGCATAGGACTGGTACAGGCGCGCCGCCGCGTCGAGGTCCTCGGAACGCAGCTCCGCGCCGTAGCTGCGGCCGAAGGCGGTGGTCCACAGCTCGGCGGTGGAGAAGACCTCCGGCAGCAGCGCGAGGCTGGCGCGCAGCATGCGCCGCGCCGCGCGTCGCCCCAGCCCCGCGACGCGTGCGCGGATGGCCTCGTCTCGTGCCATCAGCACCAGGTAAGGTTGCGCGAAGCGCGCCCAGAAATAGGAATGGAAGTCGTGCTCGAGCGCGCGCTCGAAGGCATCCAGGGTCAGCGTCGCGTACTTCGCCGCCTGCCGCGCCGCGCCTTCGCCCACGGTGATGAAATAGACGTTGGGCGGGAGCAGGCGGTTGGCGAGTCCCGCGAGCCCCGGCAGCGCGCGGTAGTCGTCCAGCAACACGTAGAAGTCGAGCACCGTGTCGCGCTTGCCGCGCAGGTAGGAGCCGTAGGCGAGCACCGCCAGCAGGCGCGCGCCGAAGCGTTGCTCGAACTGCCGCACGAAGGCGGCGAGCAGCGGATCTTCGTCAGGCGTGGCCGCGCTCGCGTCGTCGGCCTCAGCCATACGCACCGCGCGTGCCGGCGAAGGTGCGATAGGCGCGCGCGTGGTTCATGGCCGCGGCGGGATCGTTCAACCACGATTGCAGCGGCCCGCGGCGCAGCCGCTCGCTGCCCGCGTACAGCAGGCGCAGCGCCATCAGCGCGCTGCTGCCGGCGGTCCACCACGCCACGCCGTACAGCGCCCAGTCGGCGCGTCCGCACGCGAGTGCGATGCTCATGATGATGAGGCAGGGATTGCGGCGCGCGGTCACCAGCCGGAAGTAGGCATCGAAGGGCCGCCAGGCGAACAGGCTGCAGTCGCCGAGCGCGTGGAACAGCGCTTCCAGGCCGCGACCCGCGAGATAACCGCCGACGATGAGCCAGACCATGAGACTGTGGGTGGCGGGCGTGATGGCATCGCCCAGGCCCTCGGCCCACAGCACGTACCAGATGGGCGGGTGGATGATGTCCATGCCGTGATCGAGCCAGTGACCGAGCCGGCTCGACTGCACGGTGACCCGCGCCAGCTTGCCGTCCACGGTGTCCAGCAGGGTCATGATCCAGCCGCACACCAGGCCCGGCAGCCAGGCGCCCACGGCGAACAGCCAGCCGGCGGCGATCACCAGCGCAAGGCCCGTCAGGGTCACCATGTTGGGCGTGATGCCAAGACTCGCGCACCAGCCGACCACGGTGCGCGCCGGCCGCGGCCACACGAACTTGGTGACCAGGTCGGTGATGCCCTTGTAGGCGTTGCCGTACAGCAGGCTTTCCAGCGCCTGGCGCCGCTCCGCGCCCATCGGTTCGAGCAGCGGCGGCTCGACCCGCCTGAGCGCCCGGTCGAACTGTTCCAGTTCCGCCGGCCGCAGCACCGCCGCGGCTGGCCGCGGCGCCTGCGGGTCGCTCATTGCCGCGGCGAACTCGGCCGCGCGCGCGCCGCCGCACACCGCGCCCGCCAGGCCGCCGTCCATCGGGCACTCGAGCAGTGCCTCGTGCTGGCGACGCAGCGCGCTCACCGTGCGCTGCTCGAAGAGATAGCCGGCATGGACCAGCAGCACCTGCTCGGCGCTCGCCGCGAGGCCGATGTCGTCGACGATGTCGTGGATCCCGACGGCGCGCAGCTGGCGCGCCAGGCGCTCGCGCGAAGAGAGGCCCCAGAGGCGCAGCGGGTGGTCGCCGACGATGTAGGCAAGGATGGCCATGGGCTATACTGCGAGCCTCGATGATCGATGAGTAAATCCTTGAATTATAGAAATTTCAGCGATCGGCGGTAAAGCCTCGTGACGGTCCGCCTGCTGCATCTCACCGATCCTCACCTGAGTTCTCTTGCCGACGTGTCGCCGTGGTCGCTGCACGGCAAGCGACGCCTGGGCTACTTGTCATGGTGGCGCAAGCGTCGCCACCAGCTGAGCGCGGCCACGCTGGCCCGCGTCACCGCCGCCGCCTGCGACGATGCGCCGGATCTGGCGCTCGTCACCGGCGACCTCGTGCACATCGGTCTGCCGCCGGAACTCGTCGAGGCGCGTCGCTGGCTGGATGGCCTCGCCGCGCGCGTCCCGGTGGTGCTGGCGCCAGGCAACCATGATTGCTACCGCGCCGACACGGCGGCAGGCATCGCTCAGGCCTGGCAACCCTTTCTGCCCGAGGGGGCCGCGGGCTCACCTGGCTTTCCGCGGCTGGTGACGCGGGACGAGGTCGCGATCATCGCGCTGTCCTCGGCCGTACCACGACCCTGGTGGTCGGCCGGCGGACGCCTGGGCGACGCGCAGCGCGCGGCGCTCGAGCGACTGCTGACCTCCTGCGCCAGCCGTTTCCGCTGCGTGCTGCTCCACCACGCGCCGCTGCCCGGCCAGGCGCCCGGCCGCAAGGCGCTGGACGATGCGCGCGAACTCGCCGCCCTGCTGGAACGGCACGGCGTGGAACTGGTGCTGCACGGCCATCTGCATCACAACGACGAGCGTCGGCTCGGCAGCCGCACCCAGGTATTCGTCAGCGCGCCGGCCTCGAGCTGCTCGCGCAGCAACCCCGCGGCCTATCGCCTGTTCGACATCAGCCGCGACGGCGGCGAATGGCTGGTCCAGGCCACCTTGAAGACCGAGGACGCAGGAAGCATGCGCACGGTGGAGGAGCGCCGCTGGCGACTCCCCGTCCTGACCGCGTGAGCGTCAGCTCGCGCGCCTGATCGCGAGGACCGCGATCAGCAGCAGCAGCGCCGACGGCGCCAGCGCGGTCGGCGCCGGCGGCAGGTCGAGCAGGGTGGCGAGATGGCTCGTGATCTGGTTGAACAGATAGAAACCCACGCCCGCCACGCCGCCTGCCACCACCCGCGTGCCCGGCGTGCGGCTGCGCGTCCCGGCCAGCACGAACGGCAGGCCGAGCAGGGTCATGGCCAGCAGCGCGCCGGGCAGGGCGAGCTGCTGCCAGAACATCGCCTGGTACTCGCGCGTGTCGACCCCCGAACCGCGCATCTCGCGAATGTAGGCGTAGAGGTCGAACACCGACAGCGCGTGCGCCGGCGCGATCAGCGTGGCGAGCTGTTCGGGCGTGAGGAAGCTCGGCCACTCGAGCGTGGCCATGCGCCGATGCGCCACCGAATCATCGCCCAGCACGCGCTCGTCCACGTCGTGCAGCAGCCAGGTGCGCGCATCGACGATGTCGGCCTTGTCGGCCTGCAGCAGGCGCTGCAGGCGCCCGCGCACGCCGAGTTCATAGATCTCGATCTCACGCGGAATGCGCCCGAAATCCACGCCGCCGACGCGCAGGAAGCGGTTCTCGCTGCGGCTCCAGAATTCCGCGCCGCCGATGGCGGTCTGCGGCAGGGTCTTGGATCGGTACTCCTGCGCCTGGCGCTCGACCATCGGCACCACCGTCGCGCGCGCCGCCATGGCCAGCACGATCAAGGCCACGGTCGAGACCAGCAGGCCGCGCGCGATGCGCCAAGGCGACAGTCCCGCGGCCCGCATCGCCAGCAGTTCGCCGTGGTTGGCGAGCGTGCCCAAGCCGAGCACCGAGCCCAGCAGGGTCGTGACCGGCAGCAGGTCGATGATGCGCGTGGGCGTGGTCAGGATCACCACCGCGATGGCGTCGATGGTGGTAAAGCTGCCGAGGCCGACATCGTCGAGTTCCTCGGTGAGGGTCATGAAGCCGAACAGGGCGAGCAGCAGCGCCAGCACCACCGCGCCGGACTTGCAGAAGTGCAGCACGATGTAGCGGTCGACCAGCGTGAGGCGAGGCATGGCGCGGCTCATGCGAGGCGGCGAAAGGGCGTCGCGCGCCACAGCGCCAGCAGTGCGGCGGCGAGCAGCGCGGGCACCCACCAGATGCTCGGCGCGAGCTGATGCTCGACCCAGGTGCGGCCGACGCCGAGCAGGTTGTAGTACACCGTGTAGACCGCGAGCGCGATCGGCAGGCGCGCGTAGCGACCCTGGCGCGGACGGGTCTCGGCCAGCGCGAGCGCGGTCAGCGCCAGGAGCGCCGTCGAGATCGGCGTCGACAGCCGCCACTGCAGCTCGGCGCGATCGTCGGGCGCGTCGGACAGCAGCAGGGCGGCGGTCGGTTCGGACTTGGTGCGATATTCGCGGGTCAGGATGCGCGCGGCCTTGATCGACAATGTCAGGGTGTCGAAGTTGCCGTAGAAGTCCGAGCCGCCCGCGATGTTCTTGTAGATGCTCGCCTCGGACAGCGTGAGACTGTGGCGATCGCGCGTGGCGAAGGGCTGGAGCGCGCCGCTCGGCGCGGACACCACCACGACGCCGTCGCCGCGCCGCTCGCGGATGAATATGCCGCGCAGCCCGCGGCCGTCGCGATCGATGTGCTCGACGTAGACCGCGCGATCGTTGTTGTCGTAGAGATAGAAGCGATGGGCCTTGATGCGATCGAGTTCCGAGGACGCGTCGGCTTGCGCCTTCAGCTGGAACATCGCAGAGTAGACCCACGGTCGCACGGTGAAGGAGAACGCGCCGATCGCGACCGCCAGCAGCAGGCTGGCCATGAACAGCGGCCGCTGCAGACGGAGCCGGCCGTAGCCGCAGGCCTGCATGGCGGTCAACTCGGCGTGGCTGTTCAAGCGGCTGAAGCCGACGATGAGTCCGAAGTACAGGCCGAGCGGCAGCAGCACTTCCAGCGCGATGATTGACTTGTAGAGGGTCAGACGCGCGACCTCGTCGGCGCGCAGGAGCCCGCCCGCGGCATCGGTCAGGAAGCGGGTCAGGCTGTATGCCAGGAACACCACGGTGAGCGCGGCCGCCACGGCGGCGAAGCTCGCGCCGATTTCACGCAACAGGTAGCGATCGAGCAGCACGATGTTCGAACCGGTGAACCAGAAGGGCGGACCAGCCGGCTATGATGCGGAGCGCTTCAGGCACGCGCAACCGTTGGCGTGGCTCCTGCTGTGCGTGAGCCTCGGCGCCGCCGCCGCCGGCCCCGCGGACAAGCGCGGCAGCGATTACCGCGAGACCATCATCGCCCGCGCACACGAGGCCTGGGAATCGCCCGACGGCGGCACGATGTTCATTCGCGGCAACCTCGAACTGCGCGGCACCCGCTGGCGCATCCAAGCCGACGCGGCGCGTATCGAGGGCAAGCTCGGCAAGCCCGACACCGTGGTGGTGGACGGCACGCCGGCGCGGCTGATAGTGACCCCGGAAGACGATTCGCAGCCCTTCGAGGGCCACAGCCGCCATCTCGAGTTCAGGCCGCAGGCCAAGACGGTGAGGCTCGAGGGGGCGGCCACCATCGTCAAGGGAGAGCAGTCGATCACCAGTGAATCGATTCGCTACGAGCTCGACAGCCGCACGCTCGCGGCGGGCGCGCGCGGGCGGGTGAAGGTGGTGACGACGCTGCCGTCCAAGGCGGGGGACTGAGCGCGGGCCCGAAGGCGGTCAGCGACGCGGCCAGTGCTGCAGCAGTTGCTCGCGGATGCGCGCGTTGCGCGCCTCGTCGGTCGGGTTCACCTGGTCGAGTCGTGGCGGTCCGGGCCAGGACGCGTCGGTGAATGCCTGGCCTTCGAAGGCGCGCATGCTGCCGTAGCGCGGCAGCACGTGGTAGTGCACGTCCGCATCGACCATCATCAGCATCAGGTAATTGATCTTCTCGTGCGCGAACGCCGCCGCGAGGGTCTGCTCGATGTCGGCGGCGACCCGCACCAGCTCGGCGCCCGCCGCGGGCGACACCGCGCCGAAGCTGGTGACGTTCTCCTTGCAGGCCAGCACCAGCGCGCCGAGCGTGACCTGCTGCGGCCGCAGCAGCACCGCCCAGTATTCGTAGTCCGCGACCAGCGAGCCGGGAAAACCGAACTTGCGCATGGTCGGGTTCATGGGACTTTCTCAGCCCGCCGCGCTGACGCCGCGCGCCGGATACCAGGCCGAGACCACGCGCGCCGCGCGCTCGAGATCGGCGCGGTCGTCGATCTCGCACCAGGACAGGCCGTCTATCGGACAGGTGGCGACCAGGCTGTCGTCGGCCAGCTTGTCGACCGCCGCGAGGTACCACTGCTTGAGCCCGGTGCCGTAGCGCATCATGTGGTCGAGCTGCGCGGCGAAGCGCGCGCCGCCCTCGCGCCGGAAACACATCATGCCGATGGACTCGCCGTTCACGGAAGCAGCGTCGAGCTGCTTGCCCACTCGTCGCAGTCGTCCGTCGCGCACGACGACCTTCATGTCGTCATCGTCGTAGGCCGGCTTGCTGTCGGTGACCAGCGTCACCGCCGCGCCCACGTCGGTCGCCAGCAGACGCTGCATGATGGCGGCCTCGAACAGCGTGTCGCCGTTGACGATGATGAAATCGCCCTGCATCTCGTGGCGGGCGATCCAGCAGGTGCCGAGGTTGTCGCACTGGGCGAAAAACGGGTTGTAGAGCGTGCGCACCCGGACCGCGGTCTGACGGCGCGCGATGTCGTCGATGACGTCGGCGGCGAAACCGGTGACCACCACCACTTCGTCGACCGCGCACTGCGCGATCTCGCCGAGCTGCCACTCGAGCACCGAGCGATCGAGCACGGCGATGGCCGACTTGGGTTTGTCCGCGGTCAGCGGCAGGAGTCGCCGACCCTGGCCGGCGCTCAGGATGATCGCTTTCATGCACTCGTGTTCCACAAGAGGGGCGGCCGTCTGCTGGGCCAGGCCAGGGCGGCGCGACTCTAGCACGAACGGCCGGTCGGGTTCGACCGTCCGGGGTCAGGGCCCACGCCTGCGCGCCGCCACGGCGCGGTTCCACTCGGCGAGGTTCTTGAGCGGGTCCTTGACGTAGTGGGTGGCCTGCATGAGCTTCAGCACGAACTGGTTGAACAGCGTGCCGACCCCATCCATCGGGCGGTCAATATCGATGAACAGCACCGCGCGATACTCGTCCGTGCCGTTCAGCACCTCGTGCTCGTAGGTGTCATCGAACAACATCAGTTCACCCTCGCGCCAGTTGAGGATCTCCTGGTCGACGCGGATCCAGCACTTCTGCCACTCGCGCGGCACGCGCAACCCCATGTGGCAGCGTACCAGCGCGCGGGTCGGACCCTTGTGCGGCGGAATGTGGTAGCCGGGCGCGAGGATCGAGAACCAGGCATTCAACAGGCCGGGCAGGCTGGCGAGCAGGGCCGCGGTCTCGGGACAGGCCCGGCAGTTGTCGGCCACCGGCTGGCCGAAGATGTAGAGGGCGTAGGTCTTCCAGTTCGTGCCCTGGGAGATGCGCGCCTGGTCGGGCGAGATCTGGTGAAAGGCCGGGATGTCCTCGGGATGCTGCCATACCTGGTCGAACTCGGCGCGAACCTGCGGAAAGCCCGCCGCGAGCCGCGGCAGCCAGTCGAAGGTCTCGTTGGCCAGCACCGGTGTGGCGGGGATCAAAGAGTGGCGACCCTGGAAATCGGTCACCGCGCGCAGGAAGCGCTTGCCCAGGCGATGCACCAGGGCGCGCTGCCAGCCGCCCTTGCCGACCCGCGCCGCCGCCATTTCCTCAGCCATGCTGGAGCACCTCCTCGGCGAGCGCGAGATCCGCGCTCGAATCCACGTCCACCGCCGCGCGCGCGCTGTCCAGGCGCACGTGGGCGACTTCACAGCCGGCGCGCGCGGACAAGTGCGCGAGCGCTGCCGTGAGCCGCATGCTGCGGGCCAGGTAGCGCGCCAGGAAGCTGAATCCGATGCGGCTCGCCATGCGCCACGGGCGCTTGCGATCCGCTTCCAGCCCCCGCCAGAACTCGAGCGCCGCGCGGCCGGCGTGGGTGTGCAGCAGGAACAGGTTGGCGCCGCACCAGGCGCCATCGGCGAAGCGCAACAAGGTGCGGCGTGTCGTCGGGAAGCGTGCGCGTACCGTTGCCCAGGGCACGAGACCGACGACGAAGTCGGCGCGGCTCGCGAGCGCCGCCGCGACGAAGCGATCGATGATGCCGGCGTCGAGCAGCGCATGGTCGGCCGCGGTCAGCAGCACCGGGTAGTGGTGCAGGGCGGCGCTCGCGCGGAGCGCGCTGGCCGAGGGGCCCGCGTCCGGGGCTATCCAGCGGAAGTCGCCCGTCGCGAGCAGCTCTTGGAACACCGGTTCGCGTGCGACGGTGTCGCCGTCCGGGCCAACCAGCAGTCCGCCCTCGATCGATCGGCTGGCGCGCAGCGCGTGCAGCACGCGTGTCACGCAAGGCGTGCCGGCTACCGGTACCAGCACGCTGGACCTGAGGCCGTGAGCGCGTGCCAGCGCATTGCCGCCCGGCCGCTCGCCGGCCAGCACGATGGCCGGCAAGCGCGGGTGCTCGTGGCCCTCCGCGGCGCCCGTGACCCAGTTGCTGATGTCGCGGCGGGCGTCGTTCACGCGAGCGTCTTCTCGTACACCCGGTAATGCTTGGACTGGCGCCCGCCGAGGATCTCGATGATGCCCTTCATCGCCTCGTTGGTTTCCAGGATCCAGGACATCTCCACTTCCTCCACGCCCTTGCGGATGCCGGGCGCGCGCAACGCCTGCACCACCGACAGCGCGAGGCCGGGACCGAGGCGGGTGTTATGCAGGCGACGACGCACGCCCATCAGCGGGATGCGCGCGGTGCGCGGGTAGCCGATGAACAGGCGCGCGACGAGCTTCGCCCAGCCGAAAGGCAGCAGGCGACCGTCGAGATCGGCGATCGCGTCGTTGACGTTCGGCAGCAGCACGATGAAGGCCACCCCTTCGCCGTCCATCTCCGCGATCTGGATGAAGTCCGGCGGAATGATCATCAGCATCTCGTGGCCGATTGCGCGGAATTCCTCCTGGGTGAAGGGCACGAAGCCCCAGTTGTCGGCCCAGGCGTCATTGAAGATGTCGCACACGAGATCCAGGTCCGCATCCTTGCGCCGCTTGTCCAGCGCGCGGATGGTGACCTTGCGACGCAGCCGGTCGAACAGCGAGTTCATCACCGGCGGCGGCTGGAAGTGCGCGCTGATCAGATAGGCGAACATGTCCATCGCCTTGGCGTAGCCGCAGGCCTCGACCCGCGGCCCGTACCAGGGCCGGGCGTGTCCCATCATGAAATAGGGTCGCGACTCGAAGCCGCCGACCAGCAGGCCTACTTCCTGGTTGATGTTGAGGCTGAAGGGGCCGCGCGCTTGGCGCATGCCGCGCGCGCGCAGCCAGGCCTCGGCCTGTTCGAACAGCGCGGCGAACACCTGCGGATCGTCGATGGCGTCGAGAAAGCCGAAGAAGCCGGTCTCATCGCGATGGCGTTCGAGATGCAGGCTGTCGACCTGGGCGCTGATGCGGCCCACCGCGCGCCCGTCGCGATAGGCGACGAAGCCCTGCCACTCGAGGTGCTTGAACACCGGGTGGCTGGCCTTCAGCGCGTCGCGGCGTTCCATGGTGAGCGGCGGCACCCATTGCGGGTCGTCGGCGAACACGCTGCGCGGCACGGCGATGAACTCGTCCAGCGAGCGGCCATCGGTCACCGGGATCACGGAAAGGCTGGCGAAACCGGGTGCGGTCATGGGCTGGAGCGGGGCGTGTCGGGACCGGGCGAATGGTAGCCAAGTCGGCGCGCGGGTGAAACCGCGAGGCGCGGGCAAGGGTTGCGCGATCTATACTCCGCCATCCATTCACTCACCAAGGGGAAACCGATGAAGCCGCAAGTTCCGCAGGAATACGTCCAGATCCAGGATGTCGCCTGGCAGCCCTTTCCCGACGCCTTCTCCGAGGGCGGCATCCGCTGGAAGCTGCTGCACGTATCGCCCGAGGTGGGTGCGTGGACGGCGATCTTCGATTGCCCGCAGGGTTCGTCCTTCGCGGCGCACATTCATATCGGTCCCGGCGAATACCTGCTGACCAGGGGCAAGATGGAAGTGCGTGGCGGCGTGGAAGAGGGCGGCGCGACCGCGCTCGCGCTCGGCTATGGCTACGAGTCGTGCAATGCGCGTCACGACAAGACCTATTTCCCCGAGCCGAGCGAGTTCTACATGACCTTCCTGGGGCCGCTGCAGTTCATTCACCCGGACGGCAGCCCGCGCGCCGTGGTCGGCTGGCAGCAGGCCCAGGCACTGTGGGCGCAGCAGACCGGTCAGGCCTGAGGGTGATCATGCCTCACCGTCCGTGACGACGGACGGTGAGCGCGCGCGAAGTAGCGCGCCGGCGGGCGAGCAGAGAGTCTCGGGAGTGAATCGTTTGGGGCGTGAGTCGACGGATTATGCGAACATGCCCGTCGTTGGTGCCGAGGAGAGGACTTGAACCTCCACGGGGTTTCCCCCACTGGTACCTGAAACCAGCGCGTCTACCAATTCCGCCACCTCGGCAAGAGCGCGCAATCTAATCGAACCCACCTGAGCGAGTCAATGCGTCGAAGAGCACGCCCATCCTCCCCACATCACGGACCACGCCCACGCGATCGAGCCAGCGAGTACGAACACGTCGAAGACCTGCCTTCGCGTGAAGCCATCCTGGCCGCGCTCGAAGCGCTCGAAACACCGCAACGTCTCGCTGATCTCGCCGCCCACCTCGAAGTGCGCGGCCCGGCGGCGCTGAACGCGCTGGAACGGCGCGTGTTCGCCATGACCCGCGACGGCCAGCTGGTGCAGAACCGCGCGGAGCGATTCGGGCTGGCTAGTCGCATGGATCTCATCGCCGGGCACGTGCTGTCCCATCGCGACGGCTTCGCCTTCGTGCGCCCCGACCAGGGCGGCGACGACATCTACCTGGCCCAGCGCGAGGCGCGTCGCACGCTGCACGGTGACAAGGTGCTGGTGCGCGTGGCCGGTTTCGATCAGCGCGGCCGCCCCTATGGCAACCTGGTCGAAGTGCTGGAGCGCGCCGTGACGGTGGTGGTGGGTCGCTACTTCCGCGACCACGGGATCGGCGTGGTGGTGCCGGACAACCGCCACATCAACCAGGACATCCTGATCCCCGAGGACGCCAGCGGCGGCGCGCAGGACGGTCAGATCGTGGTCGCGCGCATCGAGCAGCAGCCCGATCAGCGCAGCCGCCCCATCGGTCGCGTCACCGAGGTGCTGGGGGAACACATGGCGCCCGGCATGGAGATCGAGATAGCCATCCGCTCCTATGGCTTGCCGGCCGAATGGCCGTCGGCGGCGCTGGCGGAAGCCGCTGCGATCCCGGACGAGGTGCTGGCGAACGAGATGGCGGCGCGGCGCGATCTGCGCGCGCTGCCGCTGGTGACCATCGACGGCGCCGACGCGCGTGACTTCGACGACGCCGTGCACGCGCGGCGCACGCCCAAGGGCTTCGTGCTGCACGTCGCCATCGCGGACGTCTCGCACTACGTGCGTCCGGGCACGGCGCTGGACGCCGAGGCCTATACGCGCGGAACGTCGGTGTACTTCCCCGACCGCGTCATTCCCATGCTGCCGGAGAAGCTCTCCAACGGCATCTGCTCGCTGAATCCCGGCGTGCCGCGGCTCGCGATGGTGTGCGAACTGACGCTCGGCGAAGACGGCGAGGTGCGCCGCGCGCAGTTCTACCCGGCGACCATCCGCTCCCATGCGCGGCTGATCTACGAGAAGGTCGAGGCCTGGTACCGCGGCGAGCGCGCGCAGCCGCTGGCCGAGCAGCCCGAGGTGGCGGCCAACATCGAGTGCCTGTACGAACTCTACGAGGTGCTGCGCGCGCGGCGCGAACAGCGTGGCGCGCTGGACATCGACACCATCGAGCCGCGCTTCCTCTACGGCGTGAACGGCAAGATCGCGAGCGTCGAGGCGCGCACCCGCGTCGATGCCCACAAGCTCATCGAGGAGTGCATGATCGCGGCCAACGTCGCCGCGGCCAAGTTCCTGCTCAAGCGTCGCCAGCCCGGCCTGTATCGCGT
>JBFWYG010000006.1:48776-89233 GCA_050186725.1 Gammaproteobacteria bacterium
GCGCGCGACGCGCGCGCCCAGGGCGTGGCGGTGCAATTCGTCGAGCCGGCGACCCTCGCCAGGCTCTACGGTGACGAGCACCACCAGGGCGTGGTGCTGCGCCGACGTGCACCGGCCACGGTCGAACTCGAGACGGTGCTGGCCCGCGCCGCGGTCGCCGGCCGCGCGCCGCTGCTGCTGGTGCTGGACAACGTGCAGGATCCGCGCAATTTCGGCGCCTGCCTGCGGGTCGCCGATGGCGCTGGCGTGGACGGCGTCATCTTCACCCGCGATCGCAGCGCGCGGCTGACCAGCGTGGTGGCCAAGACCGCGAGCGGCGCGCTCGACAGCGTCGCGCTGGTATCGGTGCCGAATCTCGCCGCGGCGCTGAAGGCCCTGGCCGCGGCGGGCGTGTGGACGCTCGGCGCGGCGCTCGAGGACGCGGTGCCGCTGTGGGAGGCGGATCTCACGCTGCCGAGCGCGCTGGTGCTCGGCAACGAGGGGGAGGGCCTCAGGCGGCTCACGCGCGAACGCTGCGACCGCCTGGTGCGCATTCCCATGCATGGCGCGGTGGCCAGCCTCAACGTCGCGACCGCCGCCGCGGTGTGCCTGTTCGAAGCCTGCCGCCAGCGCGCGGCGGGTTGAGGTCGGCGCGCCGGCCAGATTTCCTTTGCGCCGGCCCGGCGCCTCCGCCTACAATACGCGCCCCTCGTTCAGGCGAGGTCACTCCTTGCTTCACCGCCAGGTCGGGAAGCTTCATCCATGAGGAGCGCAAATGCGTCATTATGAAATCGTGTTCCTGGTCCACCCTGACCAGAGCGAGCAGGTCGGCGCCATGGTCGACCGCTACCGTTCCATGATCGAGTCCACCGGCGGCATCATCCACCGCTTCGAGGACTGGGGCCGCCGTCAGCTGGCCTATCCCATCAACAAGGTGCACAAGGCGCACTACGTGTTGATGAACATCGAGTGCGATCAGCCCACGCTGGACGAACTGAACAGCGCCTTCCGCTTCAATGACGCGGTGCTGCGCAACCTCATCGTGCAGCGCGACGCCGCCGTCACCACGCCTTCGCCCATCGCGCAGGCCAAGGACGAGCAGTCCGAGCGTGACGACGAGCGCGGCCGCCGCAACCGCGAAGGCAACCGTGGCGCGCCGCGCGGCGATGCCGCGCCGGCCGAGGCCGGCGCCGAGTCCACCGCCAGCGACGCCGAAGCGCCGCAGACCGCCTGACCTTCGGAGCCCGACACACCATGGCCAAGTTCTTTCGCCGCAAGCGTTATTGCAAGTTCACCGCCGAGGGCGTCACGGAGATCGACTACAAGGATCTCGCCACGCTCAAGGCCTACATCACGGAAAACGGCAAGATCGTGCCGAGCCGCATCTCGGGCACCAAGGTGCGCTACCAGCGCCAGCTCGCCATCGCGGTCAAGCGCGCGCGTTTCCTGGCCCTGCTGCCCTACTGCGACGCGCATTGAGGCGTCGCTGACGCCAGGGCGGGCGCGATGATCTCGCTCGCGCGCCTGGCGATGCGCGGCCCGCTGCTCGCGGCGGGTCTCGCCGCGGTCCTGGTACTGGCTTCGCTGGTACTGGGCGTGCTGCTGATCCCGGCGGGCGCGCTCGTCGCCCTGACCACGCTTCGGCATGGACCACGCGAGGGGCTCAAGGTCGCCGCCATCGCCGCCTCGTTGGTGGTGGCGGTACGCGTAGGGCTGGGGCACGCCTTGCCGGCCTCGCTGCTGCTCTGCCTGGTCGCGTGGCTGCCGGCCTGGACCATGGCCGAGTTGCTGCGCCAGCGGCGCGCGCAGGCCTGGCCGCTGCTGCTGGCGGCGGCGCTGGTGCTCGGCTTCGCGGTCGCCATGCGGCTCGCGGTCGGCGACGTGGTCGCCTACTGGCGCGAGCTCTTCGCGCCCGTGTTCGCGGCGCTGGAGAAGGACAGTGGCGCGAAGTTCGACCAGGCCGAGCTCGCGGCCTTCGCGAGCCTCTTGCATGCCGGCAGCCTCGCGGGGCTGCAGGTGATGCTGGCGGCGGAGATCCTGCTGGCGCGCTGGTGGCAGGCGGTGCTGTACAACCCGGGCGGCTTCGGCGCGGAGTTCCGCGAGCTGCGCCTGCCACGAGGCCTGGCCATCGCTGGCGGCATCGCGGCGCTCGCCTACGGCTTCGGCGGTCGCGAGGTGGTGGTCTTCGCGGTGGCCGGTGACGCCTGCGTGATACTGGTGGTATTGTTCGCCCTTCAAGGGCTTGCAGTGATCCACTTCCTGGCGCGCATGCGCTCGATGGCCGTCGGCTGGCTGGCGACCATGTACGTGATGCTGGTCCTGGTTCCCCAGGTGACCGGCCCGCTGCTCGCGACCACCGGGCTCGCGGACAACATTGCTGACTTCCGGCGCTTGCGCCGGCGTCAGCCACCGTGACGCGGCGCGGCCGCGGCGGCAAGCTTTGACAAGATCTCGATTGAGGACGAAGTGATGGAAGTCATCCTGCTGGAAAAGATTCACCGGCTCGGCAACCTCGGCGACAAGGTCAGCGTGCGTCCGGGCTACGGGCGCAATTTCCTGATCCCGAACCGCAAGGCGGTGCCGGCCACGGCCGACAACATCGCGAAGTTCGAGGAGCAGCGCGCCGAACTCGAGCGCGTGCAGGCCGACGCCCTCGGCCGCGCGAACGCGCGCGCCGCGCAGCTGAACGAGATGGCGGTGTCCATCGCCGCCAAGGCCGGCGCCGAAGGCAAGCTGTTCGGCTCGGTCGGTACCGGCGACATCGCCGAGGCGCTCGTGGCGCTGGGCGCCGAGTGCGAGAAGCGCGAAGTGCGACTGCCTGACGGTCCGCTGCGTGAAGTCGGCGAGTACGAGGTGGAAATCCACCTGCACCCCGACGTCAACGCCACCGTCAAGGTCACGGTGGTGAACGAGGACGCGCCGGCGGCCGTCTGAGCCGCGGATTCCGCAGTCGAGAATGGCTGGGCGGCGCGACGCCGCCCGACGAGGTGCACAGCCGATGGCGGCGGACTTTTCCCCTGCGGCGCGCGCGCCCTACGACGCCGCGCTCGACGCACTCAAGGTTCCTCCGCATTCCATCGAAGCCGAGCAGGCGGTGCTCGGCGGCCTGATGCTCGACAACGAGGCGTGGCCCAACGTCGTCGAGCGCATCGGTTTCGAGGACTTCTACCGCCGCGATCACGCCAACATCTTTCGCGCCATCGAGATGCTGGCGAACGACAGCAAGCCGTTCGACGTCGTCACCCTGGCCGAGTGGCTGAAGAATCGTGAGCAGCTCGGCGAAGTTGGCGGCATGGCCTACCTCGCGCAGCTCGCCGAGAACACCCCTAGCGCGGCCAACATCGCCGCCTACGCCGACATCGTGCGCCAGCGCTCGATCCTGCGGCACCTGGTCAGCGCCGGCACGCAGATTGCCGAGAGCGCGTTCCGCACCGAGGGCCGCAATTCCGACGAACTCCTGGACCTGGCCGAGAGCCTGGTGTTCGAAATCGCCGAGCGCGAGTCCAAGGGCCGCCGGGGTTTCCGTCCGATCAAGGACCTGCTGGTCGACGCGCTCGACAAGATCGACATGCTGTTCCAGCGCGACAACCCGATCACGGGCGTCTCGACCGGCTACTACGAACTCGACAACATGACGTCCGGGCTGCAGCGCTCGGACCTGATCATCATCGCCGGTCGCCCGTCCATGGGTAAGACCTCCTTCGCGCTCAACATCGCCCAGCACGCGGCGATCAAGGGCGAACTGCCGGTGGCGGTGTTCTCGATGGAAATGCCGAGCGAACAGCTCGCGATGCGCATGCTGTCGTCCTTGGGCCGTATCGATCAGCACCGCGTGCGCACCGGCCGCCTGTCGGACGACGACTGGCCGCGGCTCACGCATTCGGTCGGCATCCTCTCCGAAGCGAAGATGTTCATCGATGACACGCCGGCGCTGACGCCGAGCGACCTGCGCGCGCGCTGCCGCCGCCTGGCGCGGGAACACGGCATCGGCCTCATCGTCATCGACTACCTGCAGCTCATGCAGGTGCCGGGCTCGAAGGAGAACCGCGCCACCGAGATTTCGGAAATCTCGCGCTCGCTGAAGGCGCTCGCCAAGGAGCTGTCCTGCCCGGTGATCGCGCTCTCGCAGCTGAACCGCAGCCTGGAGAACCGCCAGGACAAGCGCCCGGTGATGTCGGATCTGCGCGAGTCCGGCGCCATCGAGCAGGACGCCGACGTGATCATGTTCATCTACCGCGACGAGGTCTACAACGAAGACAGCCCGGACAAGGGCATCGCCGAGATCATCATCGGCAAGCAGCGCAACGGCCCCATCGGCTCGCGCAAGCTGCGCTTCTTCGGCGAGTACACCACCTTCGAGAATCTCGCCCACGACTACGTGTCCGAGTCGCGCGAATGACGCGACCCGCGCGGGTCGTGATCGACGCCGACGCCGCGCGTCACAACCTGGCGCGAGTGCGCGCGCTGGCGCCCGGCGCGCGCGTGCTGGCGGTGATCAAGGCCGACGGCTATGGCCACGGCATCGCGCGCATGGCGCGCATCTTCGACGGCGCCGACGCGTTCGCGGTGGCCGCCATCGAAGAAGCGGTGACGATTCGCGAGGCCGGCATCGCCAAGCCCATCGTGCTGCTCGAAGGCCCGTTCGAGCACAGCGAGCTCGAACTCGCGGCCGCGCTCGGTCTGGACAGCGTGGTGCACACCGAGGAACAGCTCGACATGCTGGAGCGCGGCCCGCTGCCACGTGCGCTGTGGCTCAAGTTCGACACCGGCATGCATCGCCTGGGCTTCGATCCCGCCCAGGCGCCGCGCGCCATCGCGCGGGCGCGCGCGCTCGGCGTGCCACTGCGCCTCATGACCCACTTCGCCAACACCCACCACCGCGGCGACGCGAGCGTGGCCGCGCAGATCGCACGCTTCGAGGCGCTGCTCGGTGACGCCCCGGGCGAGCGCAGCCTGGCGAATTCCGGCGCGGTGCTGGCTTATGCCGCGGCACACGGCGACTGGGTTCGGCCGGGGCTCATGCTGTACGGCGTGTCGCCCTTCGACGGCGAGCTCGGCACGGCGCTCGATCTGCAGCCGGTGATGACGCTCCGCTCCAGGCTCATCGCCGTGCGCCGCGTGCGCGCCGGCGAGGCGGTCGGCTACGGCGGCGCCTTCGTGTGTCCGGAAGACATGCCGGTCGGGGTGGTGGCCTACGGCTACGGCGATGGCTATCCGCGCCACGGCGGTACCGGCACGCCCGTGCTGGTGCGCGGCATCCGCACCCAGGTCATTGGCCACTGCTCGATGGACATGATGACGGTCGACCTGCGTCCGGTGCCCGATGCGCGCTTCGGCGATCCTGTGACCTTGTGGGGCGTGGGGCTGCCCATCGAGGAAGTCGCGCGTGCCTCGGGCACCATCCCCTACGAGCTCTTGTGCCGGGTGCGCATGCGCGCGCTCTACGAGGAGGGCAAGCCATGAAGGCGAAGCGCGCCTTCCAGTGCCAGGCCTGCAGCGCGACCTTCAGCAAGTGGGCCGGGCAGTGCGCCGAATGCGGGCAGTGGAACTGCATCGTCGAGACCGTGGTGACGAGCGGCAACGAGCGGCGCGGTCGCACCGTCGGCGCGCCGGCGCGGGTGCATTCGCTGGCCGATGTCGCGCGCGAGGAAACGCCGCGTCTTGCCACCGGTCTCTCGGAACTCGATCGTGTGCTCGGCGGTGGCCTCGTGACCGGCTCGGTGGTGCTGCTCGGCGGTGATCCGGGCATCGGCAAGACCACGCTGCTGCTGCAGAGCCTGGCGGCCTTGAAGAGCGTCGCCGGCGTCACCGCGCTGTATGTCAGCGGTGAAGAGTCCGCGTCGCAGATCGCGCTGCGCGCCGAGCGCTTGAAGCTGCCGGCCAATGACCTGTTGCTGCTGACCGAGACCGATCTCGATCGCATTCTCGAAGAGGCGAAGAAGCTGAAGCCCGCGGTGATGGTGGTGGACTCCATCCAGACCGTCTTCAGTGAAGCCTTGCAGTCGCCGCCCGGCAGCGTCGCCCAGGTGCGCGAGTGCGCCGGCCGACTGGTGAGTTTCGCCAAGGCCAGCGGCACGGCGGTGTATCTGGTCGGCCACGTCACCAAGGATGGCTCCATCGCCGGCCCGCGCGTGCTCGAGCACATGGTCGACGCGACGCTCTACTTCGAGGGCGATCCGGACGGTCGCTACCGCATGATTCGCGCGATCAAGAACCGCTTTGGCGCGGTCAACGAACTCGGCGTGTTCGCGATGAGCGACGGCGGGCTGCGCGAAGTGAGCAACCCGAGCGCGATCCTGCTCTCCCGCCACGGCGAGCCGGTACCGGGCAGCGTGGTGATGGTGACCCGCGAGGGTACGCGGCCGCTGCTGGTGGAAGTGCAGGCGCTGGTCGACGAGAGCCAGCTCGGCAATTCGCGGCGGCTGACCGTCGGCTTCGACCAGAATCGCCTCGCTCTGCTGCTCGCGGTGCTGAACCGCCATGGTGGCGTGTCCACCGCCGGCATGGACGTCTACGCGAACATCGTCGGCGGCGTGCGCGTGTCCGAGACCGGCGTCGATCTCGCCATCGTGCTGGCGGTGATGTCTTCGCTTCGCAACCGGCCGCTGCCGATGGATCTCGTCGCCTTCGGCGAGATCGGGCTGGCCGGCGAAATCCGCCCCGTGCCCGGCGGCCCGGAGCGACTGCGCGAAGCGGCCAAGCACGGCTTCAAGCGCGCCATCGTGCCGCGCGGCAATGCGCCCAAGCCGCTGCCGCCGGACATGGAAGTGCGGGTCGTCACGCGTCTCGAGGAGGCATTGCGCGATCTGTAGGGCGGGTTTCAACCCGCCATGCACGGCGTATCGCGCTGTCGTCGGCCGATTGAAATCGGCCCTACAATGCGGCCTTCGCCAACGGAATTCCCCGCCCATGCATCGAGCGACGGAGAACGCTCAACCCGAAAGCAGCGTAGCGCTGCCCCTCTACTACCTGCTCTTCACCCTGTCCGGCTTCGCTGGCCTGATCTACGAATCGATCTGGTCGCATTACTTGAAGCTCCTGCTCGGTCACGCAGCCCATGCGCAGACCGTGGTGCTGACCATCTTCATGGGCGGGCTGGCGCTCGGTTCGTGGTGGGCGGGCAAACGCAGCGCGCGCTGGTCGCGACTGCTGCTCGGTTACGCAGCGGTGGAGGCGGCCATCGGGCTGAGTGCACTCGCCTTCCACCCGCTGTTCCTGGCGGCGAACGAGGCGTTCCTCGAATTCGCCGGACGAGTCGATTTCGGCCCGCGCGCGCTCGATCTCGCCAAGTGGTCGCTGGGCGCGGCGCTGATCGCGCCGCAGTCCTTCCTGCTCGGCATGAGCTTTCCCCTGCTCTCTGCCGGCCTGCTGCGCGGTGTCCGTCACGCGCCGGGACGCGTGCTGGCGACCCTGTACGGCCTGAACAGCCTCGGGGCGACCATCGGCGTGCTGGTCAGCGGCCTGTGGCTGGTCGGCCATGTAGGGCTGCCCGGCACCATCGCGCTGGCCGGCCTGCTGAACCTCGCGCTGGCCGCGGTGGTGTGGGCCGTGAATCGCGGACGCGCGCCGTCCGCGGCGCCGGGCGCGGTCGTCGCGCGGTCCACCGCCCACGCGCCGTCGCGCCTGCTGCTGACGGTTGCGGCGCTCACCGGCTTGTCGTCCTTCGTCTACGAACTGTGCTGGATCCGCATGCTCTCCATGGTGCTCGGCGCGGCGACCCATTCGTTCGAACTCATGTTGAGTGCCTTCATTCTCGGCCTGGCGCTGGGCGGGGCGTGGATACGGCGACGCATCGATAGCCTGGCGGATCCGCGACGCTGGCTCGCCGCTCTGCAACTGGCGATGGGCGCCAGCGCGCTGGTGTCCCTCGCGCTTTACGCGCGCGCCTTCGATGCCATGTCCTGGCTGCTCGGCGCCCTCGCGCGCACGCCCGCGGGCTACGAGCTGTTCCTGCTCGGCAGCCATGGGCTGGCCTTGTTCATCATGCTGCCCGCCACGTTCTGCGCCGGCACCACCCTGCCGTTGATCACCCACGCGCTGCAGCGCGCCGGTCACGGCGAGGGGGCCATCGGCCGCGTCTACGCATTGAACACCCTGGGCGCCATCGTGGGCGTGCTCGTCACCGTGCACTTGGCCCTGCCGAACCTCGGCCTGCGCGGCACCATGGTCAGCGGCGCGGCGGTCGATCTGTTGCTCGGCGTCGTGCTGCTGTCAGTGGGGCGCGTCGCGCGCGGCGGCGCCTGGGGCACGGCGGTCGCCAGCCTCGCGCTGCTCGCGCTCGTGGTGGTGGCCGTTCCGCTGGACGTGCGGCGCATGGCCTCGGGCGTGTATCGCCACGGTACGCCGCGCTGGTCGGCGGACACCGAGGTGCTGTTTCACGCCGATGGCAAGACCGCCACCATCGACGTGTTACGCACGCCGGGCGGCAAGCGCGTCATTCTCACCAACGGTAAGCCGGACGCGGCCATCGAGACCCTCGAGCATCCGCCGTCACCCGACGAAGCGACCATGGTGCTGATGGGCGCCTTGCCGCTCGCGCTGCAGCCGCACGCGAGCCTGGTGGCCAATATCGGTTTCGGCTCAGGGCTCACCACCGCCACGCTGCTCGGGGAGCCGCGCCTGGAACGCGTCGATACCATCGAGATCGAAGCGCAGATGGTGGAGGGCGCGCGACACTTCATGCCACGCGTCGAAGCCGCCTACGCGGACCGCCGCAGCCGCATCGTGATCGATGACGCCAAGACCTGGTTCGCGGCGCAGCGCACCCGCTACGACCTGATCCTGTCGGAGCCCTCCAACCCCTGGGTGAGTGGTGTCGCCAGCCTGTTCTCGACGGAGTTCTACGCGCAGGTCGAGCGCTATCTCGCCGACGACGGACTGCTGGTGCAGTGGCTGCAACTCTACGAGTTCGACACTCGCCTGCTGGCAAGCGTCATCGCGGCGCTCACCACGCGCTTTCCGCACTACGTCATCTACCAGGTGAACGACAGCAACATTCTCATCGTCGCCCATCGCCAGCAGGTGCCGCGGGCGCTGTCGTCTCGCCTGTTCGACTCGCCGGCGCTGGCCGCCGAACTGGCCCGGGTCGGGGTGCGCGGCGTGGCGGATCTGGCGGCCCTGCGGGTGGCGGGCGCCGAGGTGCTCGAGCCGTTTTTCGCCAGCTACCGCGCGCCTTCGAATTCCGACTTTCACCCCTATCTCGACCAGCAGGCGCCACGGGCACGCTACCTGCAACGCGACGCGGCTGCGGTTGTCGCACTGCGCGACGCGCCGCTGCCGCTGCTCGAGATGCTCGAAGGCGAGACGCAGGCGTCAGCGCTGGCGGAGACGGGCTTGCCGCTACTGGCGGCGCGGCGGCGTCGCGCGGCGCTCGCGAGCCTCGCCGCGCTTGACGGCTCGGCCGACGGGCACGAGGTCGGCGACGTCGAGTCATTGCTCGCGATGAGCGCCGCCGCCTGCCCGTCGACGCTGTCCGCCACGCGCGTACGCGACGCGCTGCTGACCGTGGCGGAGAACACCGCGGCGTCGCTCACGAGAGAGGAGAACGCGCGACTCTGGCGCGCGTTGGCGCGCCACGCCTGTGTGCGCGACGACACGCTCACTCGCCAGTGGCTGGACCTGCACGGTGCCATCGGGGCACGCGACGCGGTCGCCATGCACCAGCAGGCGCTGGCGCTGCTGGCCGCGGACGCGTCGCGCGGTGACACGCGGCGCCATGGCCTGCTGGTCGCGAGCGCGATGCTGGGCGCGCTGGCGCGGGGCGACGCGCGCGGCGCGCTCGCGGCGTGGGACGCTCACCGTGAGCCCGGCTGGCGACCGGACACGGTCAACGTTCACCTGCGCCTGCTGCTCGCCACCGCGCTGTTCCGCGCGTCGTCGTCGGGCTGAGCGCCGCGCGAGGGTCAGCCGTCGCCGTCGTGCAGCGCTTCGACCGGCGACGGCGCCACCGGCCGCGTGAAGGTGAAGCGCGCGGTGCGCACCGAGCGTTCCGCGGTCTGCACGATCTCGATCGTGAGATGTCCGAGCCGAAAGCTCGTGCCGCTCTCGGGAATGTCTTCCAAGGTCTCGAGGATGAGCCCGTTGATGGTCTTCGGCCCGTCGGTCGGGAGATCGAAGCCGTACACACGATTCACCGCGCGAATATTCGCGCTGCCGTCGACCAGGAAGCTGCCGTCCGGCTGCGGATAGACGTCGCGCGCGTAGACCTGCGGATCGGTGGTGAACTCGCCCACCACTTCCTCGAGCAGGTCTTCCAGGGTGATGAGCCCGTTGATGTCGCCGTACTCGTCGACCACGAAGGCCATGCGCTGCTTCTGCTTCTGGAAGTTGAGCAACTGCACGTAGAGGTCGGTGGTCAGCGGCACGTAGTACGGTTCAACCAGCAGCGCGCGCAGGTCTTCGAGGGAGAAGTCGTCGCCGTTGCGCAGCGTGCGCGCCAGGCGGCGCAGGTGCAGCAGGCCCTCGAGGTTGTCCAGGCTGCCGGAATAGCACGGCACGCGGGTATGTCGGCAGTTGATCAGCTGCTCGAGGATGTCCGGCCACTCGTCGTCGAGGTCGATGCCGTAGACGTCCGATCTCGGCACCATGATGTCCTCGACCGTCGCGGTCTCGAGATCCAGGATGCCGATCAGCATCTGCTGGTGCTGCTGCGGGATCATCGCGCCGGCCTCCTTGACCACCGTGCGCAGCTCCTCGCGGGTCAGGGACTCGCGCGCCGCCCGCAGCTGGCGCACGCCGAGCAGCGCCAGCACCGCGTTCGATACGCCGTTCAGGGCCCACACGAATGGCCATAGCACGGTCAGGAGCGGGCGCAGGACGAAGGCCGCGGGAAACGCCACGCGTTCCGGCTGCAGCGCGGCGAGCGTCTTGGGCACGGTCTCGCCGAACACCAGCACCATTACCGTCAGCACCGCCGAGGACGCGATGAGCGCGCCTTCACCCCACAGCTCCAGGGTCACGACGGTCGCGATCTGGGCGATGAGGATGTTGACGAAGTTGTTGCCGAACAGCACCAGGCTGATCAGGCGGTCGGGATGCTCGAGCAGCTTCTGTGCGGCCTGCGCCGCGCGGTGGCCGCGCTCGGCGAGGTGGTTCAGCCGGTAGCGGTTCAAGGTCATCATCGACGTCTCGGCGCTCGAGAAGAACGCCGAGGCGAAGATCAGACCGACCAGCACGAGGCCGAGCAGGACGAGGGATTGGCCGTCGAAATCGCCTAGGGGAATGCCTTCCATGGACGGGTCAGGCGCTGTGCAGGACCAGTTCCAGCACGATCTTCGAACCGAAGAAGCCGACCGCCAGCAGGCCGAAGCCGGCCACCAGGAAGCGCACCGCGCGGCGTCCGCGCCAGTGCCAGTGGTAGCGGCCGACGAGCAGCAGCGCGAAGGCGAGCCACGCGAGCACCGAGAAGAAGATCTTGTGAGCGAGATGCTGGGCGCGCACGTCTTCGATGTAGTGCATGCCGATGGCGAGCCCCAGGCTCAGCAGCACGAAGGCGATGCCGGTCAGCTGGAACATCAGCTGCTCCATGACCGCGAGGGGCGGCAGGAAGCGCAGCACCGGCGCGTGGGCCTTGAGCCTCCGCGCGGCGAACAGCAGGTAGAACGCCTGCAGCGTGGCGATGGCGAACAGGCTGTAGGCGATGAGCGAGAGGCCGATGTGCAGCGCGAGCCCCGCGGGCAGGTGCGATAGCAGGCGCTGGTCGGAGAACAGCAGCGACAGCCCGACGATCACGGCGGTGAAGGGCAGGATGACCACCACCAGGCTCGCGACCGGCGCGCGCAGCGTGGCGAGGATGGCGATGGTGGCGATGATCCAGGCGACCAGCGAGGCCGCGCTGAAGATGCCGAGATTGATGCCGGCGCCGGTCACCATCATCGGGTAGAGCGCGGCGGCATGGGCGCCGATGGCGGCGAAGGCGATCAGCGCGGTGCCCGGTCGCGGCGCGAAGCTGGTCGTGGAGGCGCGGGCGATTTCGGACGATTTGACCGCCGCCGCGAGGTACAGGGCAATGGCCACCAGCCCGAAAATAAATACGTTCATCGACGTGGGGGTAAGGGCACCGGGGGAACCGATGATGGCATAATCCCGACAGCGAATGAAGCGCGCCACGGACCGTTCCGGGGCCCCGCACCAACCATCAATCCGGCACGCCTGGCATGTTCAACAACCTCACCGGACGGCTGTCCGCCGTCGTCAAGAATCTCTCCGGCCGTGCGCGGCTGTCCGAGGAAAACATCGAGGAAGCGCTGCGCGAGGTGCGCGTCGCCCTGCTCGAGGCCGATGTCGGCCTCGAAGTGGTGCGCGACTTCGTCACCGACGTCCGCACCCGCGCGGTCGGCCAGGAGGTCATCGGTACCCTGACCCCCGGGCAGGCGCTGATCCGCGTGGTGCGCGACGAACTCACACGGCTGATGGGCCAGGAGAACAGTGCCCTGGACCTGGCGGCCCAGCCGCCGGTGGTGGTGCTGATGGCCGGCCTGCAGGGCTCGGGCAAGACCACCACCACCGCCAAGCTGGCGCGGCGCCTGATGGAACAGGAGAAGAAACGCGTCGGCCTGGTGAGCTGCGACATCTACCGCCCGGCGGCGGTCGAGCAGCTGGCCGTGCTGGCGCGCGAGGTCGGCGCGGTCGGCTATCCAACCCCGGCCGGCACCCGGCCCGAGGACATCGCGGTCGGCGCGCTCGAGGTCGCGCGCCGCGACTTCTGCGACGTGCTGATCGTCGACACCGCCGGCCGCCTCACCATCGACGAACAGATGATGGACGAGATCAAGCGCATCCACGCGGCGGTCAAGCCGCACGAGACGCTGTTCGTCATCGACTCCATGATGGGCCAGGACGCGGTCACCACCGCGCGCGCGTTCAACGACGCGCTGCCGCTGACCGGCGTGGTGCTGACCAAGACCGACGGCGACGCCCGCGGCGGCGCGGCGCTGTCGGTGCGGCGCGTGACCGGCAAGCCGATCAAGTTCCTGGGCACCGGCGAGAAGACCGACGGCCTCGAGCCCTTCCATCCGGACCGCGTCGCCTCGCGCATCCTCGGCATGGGCGACGTGCTGTCGCTCATCGAGGAAGTCGAGCAGAAGGTCGACCAGGAGAAGGCGCTCAAGGTCGCGGAGAAGCTCAAGAAGGGCAAGGGCTTCGACCTGCAGGACTTCCGCGAGCAGATCGACCAGATGCGCAACATGGGCGGCCTGCAGGCGCTGCTCGGCAAGCTGCCCGGCATGTCGAACCTGCCGGACCAGGTGAAGAGCCAGGTGAACGACAAGGAGCTCACCAAGCTGGCCGCGATGATCGACTCCATGACGCCGCAGGAGCGCGAGTTCCCGGCCATCATCAAGGCCTCGCGCAAGGTGCGCATCGCCAATGGCTCCGGCACCCAGGTGCAGGACGTCAACAAGCTGCTGAAGCAGTTCCTGCAGATGCAGAAGATGATGAAGAAGATGTCGAAGAAGGGTGCGCTCAAGAACCTCATGCGCGGCATGCGCGGGCAGATGCCGCCCGGCTTTCCCATGCAGTGAACGCGGCGCCGCGCGCGCTCCCGCGCCATGATGGGCCGCGTGGCGCGGCAGGTTGAACCCGGCCGATGGAGCAAGCAGCGTGACCCGCAAAGACGACGATCTCTACGCCCGCGCCCTCGAGTACCACGTCAATCCGCGGCCGGGCAAGATTGAAATCGCCCCGACCAAGCCGCTCGCCAACCAGGCCGACCTCGCGCTCGCCTACTCACCGGGCGTGGCCGCCGCCTGCGAGGCCATCGTCGACGACCCCAACAACGCCTCGCTTTACACCGCGCGCGGCAACCTGGTGGCGGTGATCAGCAACGGCACCGCGGTGCTGGGCCTGGGCGCCATCGGACCGCTGGCCGCCAAGCCGGTGATGGAAGGCAAGGCGGTGCTGTTCAAGAAGTTCGCCGGCATCGACGTGTTCGACATCGAGATCAACGAGACCGATCCGGACAAGCTGGTCGACATCATCGCGAGCCTCGAGCCGACCTTCGGCGGCATCAACCTCGAGGACATCAAGGCGCCGGAGTGCTTCTTCGTCGAGCAGAAGCTGAAGGACCGGGTGAAGATCCCGGTGTTCCACGACGATCAGCACGGCACCGCGATCATCTCCGCGGCGGCGATCATCAACGCGCTGGAAGTGGTCGGCAAGAAGATCTCCGAGGTGAAGCTGGTGGCCTCGGGCGCCGGCGCGGCGGCCATCGCCTGTCTGCGTCTCCTGTATTCGCTCGGCCTGCCGCGCGAGAACATCCTGGTGACCGACAGGGCCGGTGTGATCTACGAGGGCCGTTCCGAGCAGATGGACGAGCACAAGGCCTTCTTCGCGCGGCGCACCGACCATCGCACCCTGACGGACGCGATCGAGGATGCCGACATCTTCCTGGGGCTCTCCGGGCCCGGCGTGCTGACCGCCGACATGGTCAAGACCATGGGGCCGCGCCCGATTATCCTGGCGCTCGCCAATCCCACCCCGGAGATCCTGCCGGAAGTGGCGCGCGCCGCGCGGCCCGACGCGATCATCGCCACCGGACGTTCGGACTATCCGAACCAGGTGAACAACGTGCTGTGCTTCCCCTATCTGTTCCGTGGCGCGCTGGACGTGGGCGCGACCACCATCACCGAGGAGATGAAGCTCGCCTGCGTGCGCGCGCTGGCCAAGCTCACCCGCCAGGAGGCCTCCGAAGTGGTGGCCGCGGCCTACGGCGTCGAGGGCATGAGCTTCGGTCCCGAGTACCTCATCCCCAAACCCTTCGATCCGCGCCTCATCACCGAACTCGCGCCGGCGGTGGCCGAGGCCGCGATGGCGAGCGGCGTCGCCACGCGCCCGCTGCCGAGCATCGCCGAGTACCGCGAGCAGCTGTCGAAGTTCGTGTTCCAGTCCGTGCTGCTCATGAAGCCGGTAGTCGAGCGCGCGCGCCAGGACAAGAAGCGCATCGCCTACGCCGACGGCGAGGCGTCCACCGTGCTGCGCGCGGTGCAGTCGGTGGTGGACGACGCCGTCGCGCGACCGGTGCTGATCGGTCGCCCGCAGGTGATCGCGAAGCGCATCGCCGACTTGGGACTCAGGCTCACGCCCGAAGTCGATTTCGACGTGGTCAATCCCGAACACGACGACCGCTACCGCGAGTACGTCGACGAGTACCACGCGGTGATGAAGCGCCGCGGCGTGACCCTGCAGGACGCGCGCGACGTGCTGCGCTCGAACACCACGGTCATCGCCGCGCTCCTGGTGCGCAAGGGCGCGGCCGACGCGATGCTGTGCGGGCTGGTCGGCGAGTACCACGATCATCTGCGCCACGTGCGCGAACTGCTCGGCGTACGCGACGGCGTGGCGGAGATGGCCGCGATGAACGTGCTGGTGCTGCGCAAGGGCACGCTGTTCCTGTGCGACACCTTCGTCCATCCCGAGCCAAGCGCCGCCCAGGTAGCCGAGACCACGCTGCTCGCCGCCGAGCAGGTGCGGCGCTTCGGGCTCACGCCCAAGGTCGCGCTGCTGTCCCATTCCAACTTCGGCACCCACGACACGCCGAGCGCGCTGCGCATGCGGGAAGCCCTCGCGCTGATTCATGCACGCGCACCGGAGCTCGAAGTGGATGGCGAGATGCAGGCAGACGCCGCGCTCATTCCCAACATCCGTCACAAGGCGCTGGCCGATTCCACCCTGGAAGGCCAGGCCAACCTGCTGGTCATGCCGAGCATGGATGCAGCCAACATCGCCTTGAACCTGCTGACGGTGATGGGCGAGGGCGTGTCGGTCGGCCCCATCCTGCTCGGCTGCCGCCGCGCGGCGCACATCCTCACGCCGTCCGCGACCGTCAGGCGCGTGCAGAACATGAGCGCGCTGGCGGCGGTGGATGCGCAGCTGCTGGGGGTATGACGCGGCTTTTGGTTCGACATTTCCTGTCGAGGAAGGGACAGACCCAGCATGAGATCTGTTCCCGCGCGTACCTTGCTGGACATGTAGGGCCGGTTTCAACCGGCCATGCGTGGCTTCGAGCAATGCCGTGCACGGCCGGTTTCAACCGGCCCTACAGCCGCTGGCCCCGAAGGTTGGACTTGCACCCGACATTGATCTGGCCGCATTGCTCCATCGACGCGATGGAATGTCGGACTGAAGCCCGACCTGCAGGGCAGTCCGCGCCTCAATACATCCTGTGCCTGAACAACCACGCCGCGAGCGTCAGGGTGCATAGGGCGATCAGCGCCATCGGCCACAGCTGCGGCAGCAGAAGCGCGAGGTCCGCGCCTTCGAGGAACAGTTTGCGCAGCACCACCAGGAAGTAGCGCAGCGGGTCGACGTAGGTGACCAGCTGCACCGCGCGCGGCATGTTGGCGATGGGCGTCGCGAAGCCCGACAGGATCACCGCCGGGACCATGAACAGGAAGGCGCCGAGCAGGCCCTGCTGCTGGGTCGCCGCAATGGCCGAGATCAGCAGACCCACGCCCACGCCCGAGAGCAGGAACAGCGTGAGACCCAGGTAGAACACCTCCAGGTCGCCGAGAAACGGCACGCGGAACCACAGCGTTGCGAGCATCAGCACCACGCTCGCCTGGGCCAGCCCGATGAGCAGCCCCGGAATCGCCTTGCCAAGCAGGATCTCGCTCGGGCGCAACGGCGTCACCAGCAACTGGTCGAACGTGCCCTGCTCGCGCTCACGCGCGACGCTCAAGGCGGTGACCAGCATCGCGGTCACGAGCGTCAGCATGCCGATGATGCCCGGCACGAAGAACCAGCGGCTCTCGAGATTCGGATTGAACCAGGCGCGGGTCACGAGGTGCGCCGGCGGCCCGGCGCGGCCCTGGGCCGCGAGCCAGTCTTCGTTGTAGCGCTGCACGATGCCGCGCACGTAGTTCAGCGCGAGCAGCGCGGTGTTGGAATTGCGCCCGTCGATGATCACCTGCACGCGTGCGCCCCGGCCGGCGGCGAGGTCCGCGCCGAAGCGCGGGCCCACGCGCAGGACCAGCAGCGCGCGACGCGTATCGAGCAGTGGCCGCAGCGCCTGCTCGTCGCGCAGCGTCGCCACGTGGCGAAATGCGGGCGCGCCGGCGAAGTGGGCGACGAGTTCGCGCGCCGCGGTGCCGCCATCCTCGTCGTAGACCGCGAAGGGCACGTCCTTCAGATCGAAGCTCGCCGCGTAGCCGAACACCAGGAGCTGCATGATCGGCGGCACGATGAGCACGGTGCGGCTGCGCGGGTCCTTCAGCAGCGCGAGGAATTCCTTCAGCACCAGCGCCAGCAGACGCCGCCATGTCATTCGAGCCGCTTCCGTGACTTGCGCCAGGTGAGTCCGAGAAACAGCATCGCCATCGCGGCAAGCGCCGCGGCGTTCGGCAGGATCACCGCCCACACGTCGCCGGCCAGGAACAAGGTCTGCACGATGGTGACGAAGTAACGCGAGACCACCAGGTGGGTCAGCGCCTGCACCACCGGCGGCATGCTGCCGATGTCGAACATGAAGCCGGACAAGAGGAAGGCGGGCAGGAAGGTCGCGAGGATCGCCACCTGCCCGGCGACGAACTGGCTGCGCGCGAGGGTCGAGATGGTGAGCCCCATGCCGAGCGCGGCCAACAGGAACAGGCTCGCACAAGCCCACAGCACCCAGAAGGAGCCGCGCAGCGGCACCTCGAACCACCATACCGCGAGCGCGACGCTGAGCAGCATGCCGCCGGTGCCGAGCACGAAGTAGGCGGCGAGCTTGCCGAGCAGCACCTCGCTCATGCTGGTCGGCGTCACCAGCAGCGCTTCCAGGGTGCCGCGCTCCCATTCGCGCGCCATCACCAGCGCGGTCAGCAGCGCGCCGATCAAGGTCATGATGATCGCGACCAGGCCCGGCACCAGATAGTTGCGACTGCGCAGTTCGCCGTTGAACCAGATGCGCGGCACGACATCCACCGGCACCGCGAGCGCGCCGCCGCCGCGCGCCACGCGTGCCGCGAGCCAGGTGCTCCACGCGCCTTCGACATAGCCCTGCACCAGGCGCGCGGTGTTGGCGTCGATGCCATTGACCAATACCTGCACCGGTGCGCCTTCAGCTTCACGCGACGCGCGGGCAAAGTCGGCGCGCAGGCGCACGATGCCGTCCACCTCGCCTGCCAGCAACGCGCGCTCGGCGGCGACCATGGAATCCATGGGGCGCGGCGCGAAGGAGCGGCTGCCGCCGAGCGCGGCGCAGAATTCGGAGCTGTCCGTCGAGGGTACTTCGGCGACCAGCGCGAGCGGCACGCGCTCGGCGTCCAGCGACACCCCGTAGCCGAACAGCGCGAGCAGGAACAGCGGCATGAGAAAGGCGATGGCGATGCTGCTCGGGTCGCGCAGGATCTGCAGGAACTCCTTGCGCACCAGCGCGCCGAGACGCATCGCCGCGCCGCCGCGTGCCGCGCTCACGATGCCGCTCGCTGCTCGTGGGCCTGGATCAGCGCGATGAACGCGTCCTCCAGGCTCGGCTCGGGCAGCGTCGCGCTGCGCGCGCGCGCCTTGAGCGACGCGGGCGCGTCGAGCGCGAGCAGGCGGCCGGCCGCCATGATGGCGACGCGATCGCAGTACTCGGCCTCTTCCATGAAATGGGTCGTGACCAGCACCGTCACGCCGCGCCGCGCGAGCGCGTTGATGTGCAGCCAGAACTCGCGTCGCGCGAGCGGATCGACGCCCGAGGTCGGCTCATCGAGAAACAGGATCTCCGGCGCGTGCATCAGCGCGCAGGCCAGTGCGAGGCGCTGCTTGTAGCCGAGCGACAGGTCGCCGGCCAGTTGCGCGGCATGCGCCGCGAGATCGAAAGTGTCCTCCGCCCAGGCCAGCCGCGCCGCGCGCGCCGCGCCGTGCAGGCCGTAGGCGGCGGCGAAGAAGGCGAGGTTCTGTCGCACGGTCAGGTTGCCGTAGAGCGAGAACTTCTGCGACATGTAGCCGATGCGCGCGCGCGCCACCGCCGACGCGCGACGCAGATCGAAGCCCGCGACCTCGAGGCGGCCGGCGCTCGCCGGCAGCAGTCCGCACAGCATGCGGAACAGCGTGGTCTTGCCCGCGCCGTTGGCGCCGAGCAGCCCGAAGATCTCGCCGCGCGCGATCTGAAAGTCCACGCCGTCCACCGCCCAGAACGCGCCGAAGCGGCGGCGCGCGCCACGCACGCGGATCACCGCGCGCCCGTCGTCGGTCGCACGCGCGGGACGCGGCGGCCCCATGTCGATGTCGCGCGCGGCGCCCGTGCGCGCATCGCGCAGCAGGTCGACGAAGCCGTCCTCGAAGCGCGGCGGCGCCGTCTCCACCCGCAGCGCCGGCACGCAGTCCAGCGTCGGCGGCGCGGCCTCGCGGGTCAGCACGCGGACGTGCTCGCCCTGCACCAGCGCGTCGGCCACACCCGCGGCGCGGGTCAGCGCGTGCTGCAGATCGCGCGGGGCGATGTCCGGTGCCCGGACCCACCACACGCGGCCGGCCACCGCCGCGCTCAAGGCGCCGGGCGCGCAGCGCGCCAGGACACGCCCCTCGTGCAGCAGCACGACATCGGTGCAGCGCTCGGCCTCGTCCAGGTAGGCGGTGGCGAGCAGCACGCTCATGCCGGCGTGCGCGACCAGGTGATCGATGATGGCCCACAGCTCGCGGCGCGACACCGGGTCCACGCCCACCGTCGGCTCGTCGAGCAGCAGCAGGCGCGGTGGGCGCACCAGGGTGCAGGCCAGCCCGAGCTTCTGCTTCATGCCGCCCGACAGGCGGCCGGCGAGGCGACGTGTGAAGGGCGCGAGCCCGGTCATGCGCATCAGCTCGGCATAGCGCGCGGCGCGCGCGGCGCGCGGCACACCTTGCAGGTCGGCGTAGAGTTCGAGGTTCTCGGCGACGCTGAGATCCTCGTACAGGCCGAAGCGCTGCGGCATGTAGCCGAGTTCGGCCTGCACGGCGAGCGACTCGGCCGTCGCGTCCCGTCCGAGCACGCGCACCTCGCCGGTGTCCGGCACCAGCAGGCCGGCCGCGAGGCGCATGAGCGTGGTCTTGCCCGCGCCATCCGGACCGATGAGGCCGGTGACGCGGCCCGCGACGAGACGCATGTCCACCGCCTCGAGCGCGACCGTGACGCGTGTCCCGGAGACGAAGGACTTGCCGAGCCCCACAGCCTCCAGCACGGGCGCGTCGCCGCTCACGGCGGCGCGGCGCAGGGCTGTTCGCCGGCAGGCGGCTGATCGTAGGCGATGCGCACCGTGACCGGCATGCCCTGGCGGAGAGCCTCGGCGCCGCTGCCTGCGCAGGCATAGACCCGCGCC
The DNA here is from genome assembly GCA_050186725.1 of Gammaproteobacteria bacterium. Classification (GTDB taxonomy): domain Bacteria; phylum Pseudomonadota; class Gammaproteobacteria; genus JADJYF01. The sequence goes on from JBFWYG010000006.1 coordinate 69,008, forward strand.
TGGTAGACCAGGCTGGTGCGCAGCTCGGTCGTCTCGACGTTCTTCGGCGTGAACTCCGCGACCGGCGCGACGTGGCCGACCCAGGCCGGGTAGCCCCGTGCGGGCGCGCTGTCGCCGCTGATGATCGCGCGCGCGCCGCGCGCGACGCGGCCAAGGGCGGGTTCCGGCAGGTAGACCCGTGCCCAGGGCGCGTCGGTCAGCGTGAGTACGTAGACCGTGCGCGCCGGCGTCGCCATGTCGCCGGCTTCGGCGACGCGACTCTCGATCACGCCGGCCGCCGGCGAGAGCAGCGTGCCCTGGGCGACCTCGTGTTCGAGGCGCGCTACTTCGGCTTCCTGCGCCGCCAGCGTGGCGCGCGCCACGACCAGGTCTTCCTGGCGCGGACCGAGCACCGCCAGGCGATGCAGTTCGCTCGCCGCCTGCACGCGTTGGGTCGCGGCGTCGAACGCATTGCGCGCGCTGTCCGCCTGCTGCTGCGGCGCGAAACGCTTCGCCACCAGGTCGAGCTGACGATCGAGCACCTGGCGCGCGTCCCGCGCGGCGGCGCGCGCGGCCGCGAGTTCGGCCGCCGCCTGGCGGATCTCCTCGGGCCGCGAGCCGGCCTCGAGCCGCGCCAGCACCGCGCGCTGCACGTCCACCCGTGCGCGCGCCTCGGCGAGCGCGAGGCGCGCGCGCGTGGTGTCGAGCGTGGCCAGCGTCTGGCCGGCGGCGACCACCGCGCCTTCCTCGACCAGCACGCGCTCGATGCGGCCGCTTGCGTCGAAGGCGAGCGCCGCCTGACGGATGTCCATGTTGCCGTGGAGGATGAGATCTCGCGCCGCGGGTTCGGGCGCCTGCCGCGCGAACCACAGGCCCGCGCCCGCGCCCGCGATCAGCAGCAGCGCCAGGAGGAACCGTGTCACGGTCCTGCGGCGCGGGGGTTCAGGGTGTGGGCGCGCCGACGTTGTCGGCGCCGTGCGCTGCGGTGAATGCGGCGAGCAGTGTGTCGCTCACGCCGATGAGGCGCGGCAGCTCGCTCGAAGTCAGCACGCCGCTCTGGCCGGTGCTCCACACGCTCTGCGAGACGAAGCTCCCGGCGGCGAGCGGCAGCTTGCGCCGCGCCTCGAGCGCCAGCGCATAGGAGTAGAAGCCGTAGGCCGACAGCACGGCGCGCAGCTTGACCCGCAGCTGGCCGACACCGGCGTCGCGGCTCGCGACGGCATCGTCCACCACGGTGAAACCGGCCGCCGTGAGCCCCGCCTCGACGTGGCGGCGCAGCGCGTCGGCGCTCAAGCCGTAGCGCGCATAGTCCGGCTCCACGCCGTCGACGGCGACGTTCACCGGGCCGAAGCCGCGCAGTGGCTGCGCGCTGAAGTCCTGCGCGGCGCCATGTGCGACGACGCAGAACAGCAGCGCCGCGACGAGCGAGCGAGCAATCGGAGTTGCGCGATTTCGCATGATCGAATCCTCAGCGCCAGTCCGGGCGCGCGCGACCGCGTGGCCACAGGAACACGACGTAGATGAGCACGATGAGTGAGAAACAGATCAGCGACCACTCGGCGATGGACAGCGTGACGAAGGTCCAGTCGACGGCCGCGCATTCGCCCGTGCCGCGCAGCGCCTGCTTGATGACCTCCGCGAGCGGAAACATCTCCAGCATGTACTCGAGGCCCGGGCCGCAGGCCGGTACGCGATCGGCCGGCAGGTGCTGCAGCCAGACCTGGCGGCCGGCGATGCCGCCGCCGATCAGCGCGGCCACGATGGTGAGGCCAGCGTAGACCTGCACGCCGGCGCCGCGCGGACCGTGCAGCGCGCCGACGCCGGCGATGGCGACGATGGCGAGGAAACACAGGCGCTGGAAGATGCACATCGGGCAGGGCTCGAGGTGTTCGACGAACTGCAGGTAGTAGCCGAAACCCAGGAGGCCCGCGCAGCCGAGCGCGGTGAGCGCGAACAGCACGCGCGGGGAGAGATGCTTCACGGGCGACTCCGTGGCGATACGTGCGCGCATTGTAATCTCGCCACGGCGGCCTGCCACCCGCTTCAGGTGCGCGATGCGGCGAGCGCGGCGAGGATGCGCGGTTCCAGCCAGTAGCGCGCGCGACCCGGCACGGCGCCGGTGACGAAGCCCACGTGACCACCGCGCGCCGCGAGTTCCAGCGTGACTCCCGGCGCGAGTTCGCCGGCCGCGGGGACCGCTTCGCGCGGCACGAAGGGATCGTCCGCCGCGTGCAGGATGAGCGTGGGGATGGCGATGCGCGCGAGGTACTGCCGCGAACTCGAACGCGTGTAGTAGTCCTGCGCGTCGCGAAAGCCGTGCAGCGGCGCGACCACCTGGTCGTCGAAGGCCCAGAAGCTGTCGAGACGTCGCACGTCCGCGATACCGAGCGGGTTCACGCCCGCGCCGAACTTGGCGATGAAGGCGCGCTGCATGCTGGTCACCAGGTGACGCTGGTAGAGGCGCGAGGCGCCGCGCGCGAGCTTGGTCGCGCAGGCGGCGAGATCGAAGGGCACCGACACTGCCACCGCGGTCGCGAGCGGGCAGTCACCGCCCGTTTCACCGAGCCACTTGAGCAGCACGTTGCCGCCGAGCGAATAACCGACGGCGGCGAACGGTGCACGGCCGTGGCGCGCCGTGAGCGTGGCAACGACGTGGGCGAGATCGCCCGTGTCGCCGGAGTGGTAGCCGCGTGCCAGGCGATTGGGTTCACCGCTGCAGCCGCGGAACATCATCAGCACGCCGCGATAGCCCGCGTCGTGCAGCGCGGCCAGCAGGGCGCGCGCGTAGCTCGAGCGGTGGCTGCCCTCGAGTCCGTGCAGCACCAGCACCACGGGCGCGTCGCGCGGCGGCGTCCAGGCCAGATCGAGAAAGTCGCCGTCGGGCAGTTCGAGGCGTTCGAACTCGAGCGCGATGGGCGGCACGCGGCGGCAGAGCGCCGCCCACAGCGTCGGCAGGTGCGGGCCCGGCAGCCAGGGTGCCGGCGCGTAGTCACGCGGCACCAGCACGCGACCGTGGCGCGGCTCAGGCACTCGTGGGATAGGGCAGGGGACGCGGTTGCAGGGCGACCCCGTCGAGCGTCAGCGGGCCGGCGTCGAGGTCGGCGACGGCGAGCAACGCCACGCCGCTCTCCCCGCGCGCCGCCGAGAGCACGGTGCCATGCGGCGCGCCGTCGTCGCCCGCGAGCCGTGTGCCCGGCGCCGGCGCTGCCTCAACGTCGAGCGCGAAGCGCTGCACGCGGCGTTTGACCGTGCCGCGGAACTTGACCCTGGCGACTATCTCCTGGCCCGGGTAGCAACCCTTGTTGAAGCTGACGCCCGCGAGCAGGTCGAGGTTCAATTCCTGCGGCAGGAAGGCGTCGGCGAGCGTCGCGTCCAGCATGGGCAGGCCGGCAGCGATGAAGCGCAGCGTGGCGTCCGTGACAGGTAGCACCGGCAGGCCCAGGCGCGCGGCCAGCGCCGCGGTGGTCTCGGCCGTGCCGTCCTCGATCTGCACGCGCGCGCGCAGCACGAACATGCGCAGGCGCCTGGTGAAGGCCGCCGCCTGCGCGTGCGGGACGAGCAGCCAGAAGCCCTCGTCGGCGCACAGCACCTGCACCAGGTTGAGTGCGCGCCCCTTGGGTGAGAGCCAGGCGGTGAGCAGCGCCTGGCCCACGTCCAGCGCGCGCACATCGCCGCAGAACTGGCCGTGGAGAAAGTCCCGCGCGTCTTCGCCCGTCACGCGGAGCGCGGCCAGGTCGTCGCTGAAGCAGGGCAGAGAAAGGCTGGACATGGCGTTCAATCGCGCGCCGCGCGCGGCGGCGCCTCGCGCAGGATCTGCTCGACCAGCGCCTGCAGCGCGGGATCGCTCGACGTCTCGCGGCCGGTGAACCAGGCGTAGAGGTCGACGTCGATGCAGCCGAGCAGGCGTTCGAAGGTGGCAAGCGCGGCGCCGTCGAGGTCGGCGCCGTGGCGATCGAGATGGCCTGCGAGCAGCAGGTCCAGTTCGCGCATGCCGCGCCGGCAGCGCCAGCGCAGCTGGTTGGGATGGGCCATGCGCCTCAGAGCGTGCGCGACACCATCATCTTCTTGATTTCCGCGATGGCCTTGGCCGGGTTCAGGCCCTTGGGGCAGGTCTTCGCGCAATTCATGATGGTGTGGCAGCGGTAGAGACGGAACGGATCCTCGAGATGATCCAGGCGCTCGCCCGTGGCCTCGTCGCGGCTGTCCGCCAGCCAGCGATAGGCCTGCAGCAGGGCCGCGGGACCGAGATAGCGATCGCCGTTCCACCAGTAGCTCGGGCAGCTGGTCGAGCAGCAGGCGCACAGGATGCACTCGTACAGGCCGTCGAGCTTCTCGCGATCCTCCACCGACTGCAGCCGCTCCTTGTCCGGCGGCGCCGGTGTCTGGCTCTGCAGCCAGGGCTTGATCGAGGCGTACTGCGCGTAGAAGTGCGTGAGATCGGGCACCAGGTCCTTCAGCACCGGCATGTGCGGCAGGGGATAGATCTTCACCTCGCCGTTCACCGCGCTGGTCGCCTTGGTGCAGGCCAGCGTGTTGGTGCCGTCGATGTTCATCGCGCAGGAGCCGCAGATGCCCTCGCGGCAGGAGCGGCGGAAGGTCAGCGTCGGGTCGATCTCGTTCTTGATGTAGAGGATCGCGTCCAGCACCATCGGCCCGCACTTGTCGAGATCGATCACGTAGGTGTCGATGCGCGGATTCTCGCCGGTGTCCGGATCCCAGCGGTAGATGCGAAAGGTCTTCGCGCGCTTCGCGCCGCTGACATTACCGTAGGTCTTGCCGTCGGTGACGCGGGAATTGGCGGGCAGCTTGAATTGTGCCATGACGATATCCGTGCTCAGTAAGTACGTTTCTTCGGCGGGACCACGTCGACCTCGTCGGTCAGCGTGTACATGTGCACCGGGCGATAGTCGAACACCACTTCGCCCTTGTCGGTGAGCGAAGTGAGGGTGTGCTTCTGCCAGTTCTCGTCGTCGCGATCCGGGTAGTCCTCGCGCGCGTGGGCGCCGCGGCTCTCGGTGCGATTGGCGGCGGCGGCGATCGACACCATCGCGCTGCCGAGCAGGTTCTCGAGTTCCAGCGTCTCGACCAGGTCGGTGTTCCACTTCATGGAGCGGTCGGTGACCTGCACGTGCTTGAAGGCCTCGTAGGTCTCCTTCAGCTTGATGATGCCCTCCTCCAGCACGTCGCCGGTGCGGAAAACCGCCGCGTAGTTCTGCATGGTGCGCTGCATGTCGAGCCGGAGCTTGGCGGTCGGTTCGCTGCCATTGGCATGACGCAGGGCATCGAAGTGCGAGAGCAGGCCGTCCAGCGCGTCCTTGGCCAGCGGCGCGTGGTTCATGCCGGGCTTGATGGTGGCGGCGCAGCGCTTGGCGGCGGCGCGGCCGAACACCACGAGGTCGAGCAGCGAGTTGGAGCCGAGGCGGTTGGCGCCGTGCACCGACACGCAGGCCGCTTCACCAATGGACATGAGTCCCGGGACCACCGCATCGGGATTGCCGTCGCGGATGTTGACCACTTCACCGTGGATGTTGGTCGGAATGCCGCCCATGTTGTAGTGCACGGTCGGCAGCACCGGAATGGGCTCGCGGGTCACATCGACGCCGGCGAAGATCTCGGCGGACTCGGCGATGCCCGGCAGGCGCGAGTTGATCACCTCCGCGCCGAGGTGCTCGAGGTGCAGATGAATGTGATCGGCCTCGGGGCCGACACCGCGGCCTTCGCGAATCTCGATGGTCATCGAGCGCGACACCACGTCACGCGAAGCGAGATCCTTGGCGTTCGGCGCGTAGCGCTCCATGAAGCGCTCGCCCTTGGAGTTGGTCAGGTAACCGCCTTCGCCACGCACGCCCTCGGTGATCAGGCAGCCGGCGCCGTAGATGCCGGTCGGGTGGAACTGGGTGAACTCCATGTCCTGCAGCGGCAGACCCGCGCGCAGCACCATGCCGTTGCCGTCGCCGGTGCAGGTGTGGGCCGAGGTGCAGGAGAAGTAGCTGCGGCCGTAGCCGCCGGTCGCCAGCACCACCTGGTGCGCGCGGAACAGGTGCAGCGTGCCGTCTTCCAGGTTCCACGCGACCACGCCGCGGCACACGCCCTCGCGGTCCATCACCAGGTCCATCGCGAAGTACTCGATGAAGAACTCCGCGTCGTGCTTCAGCGACTGCTGGTAGAGCGTGTGCAGGATGGCGTGACCGGTACGGTCGGCCGCGGCGCAGGTGCGCTGCGCGATGCCTTCGCCGAAGTTGGTGGTCATGCCGCCGAACGGGCGCTGGTAGATCTTGCCAGCCTCGGTGCGCGAGAACGGCACGCCGTAGTGCTCGAGCTCGATGACCGCGGGAATCGCCTCGCGGCACATGTACTCGATGGCGTCCTGGTCACCGAGCCAGTCGGAGCCCTTGATGGTGTCGTACATGTGCCAGCGCCAGTCGTCCGGCCCCATGTTGCCGAGCGCCGCGCTCATGCCGCCCTGCGCCGCGACGGTGTGGCTGCGGGTCGGGAAGACCTTGGTCAGGCAGGCCGTCGCCAACCCTTCAGCCGCCATGCCGAAGGTGGCGCGCAGACCGGCGCCGCCGGCGCCGACGACCACCACGTCGTATTTGTGTTCGATCAGTTGGTATGCAGCAGGCATGACGTTGTCCGGGTGGGTCACATTCCAAAGGAGAGCTTGAGCACCGACACGATGCCGAGCAGCGCGCCGAACGCGCAGCCCAGCTTCATCGCGGCGAGCGCCAGCACCTTCACGATCTCGACATGCACGTAGTCCTCGATCACCACCTGCAGGCCGAGCTTGGCGTGGTAGAACATCGCCGCCAGCAGGCTGACCAGGAGTACGGTGACGAACGGCGATTGGATCCAGGTCTTGAGGTCGATGTAGTCGTCGTGCATGTGGCCGAGCAGGGCGGTGACGAACCACAGCGCGAGCGGGATGATGGCGATGGCCGACAGGCGCTGGTGCCACCAGTGATGGACGCCCGCGTGCGCCGAGCCCAAGCCCAGCACGCGCGACAGGTCGCTGCGCAGTTTCATGCCGCACCTCCCTGCGCGACGACGCAGATCCAGGTCAGCACCGTCAGCGTCACCGAGCCGCCGATGACCGCGTAGCCGGTCTTGTATGCGGTGGCGAGATCGAAGCCCCAGCCGGTGTCCCACAGCAGGTGGCGCACGCCGTTGCACAGGTGGTAGTAGAAGGCGAAGGTCCAGCCGACCAGGAGGAGCTGCATGGGCAGCGAGCCCAGGCAGCGCTGCGCGGAAGCGTAGGCGTCCGAGCCCTGCGCCGCGGCCACCAGCCAGTACAGCAGCATCAGCGTGCCGACCGCCAGCGCGACGCCGGTGATGCGATGGAGGATCGACAGCCCGGAGGTCAACTGCGGGCGATAGATCTGCAAATGCGGTGAGAGCGGATTTCCGGCCATGGCTGAAGAGTACCCTGCTGGTTGGCGGCGCGCGCCGGCGATCGGAACGATCGTCGCGTGCTCAGAAGTCGATGCACCGGCCCTTGCGTTCCCAGTCACCGTAGCGCGTCGGTTCGAGGCCCGACGGCCCGCCGATCTCCCGTGCCTTGGCCGGCTCTGGTGGTGGCGCCTGCGCGTCTTCGCCCTTGCCGTCCCCAACGGCGTCAGGCGGCGCGACCGGCGTCTCGTGAGCGTTCTCGGTGGCCATGGAATCGAGTGGTTGGTGCTTGGCAACGCGCGCTGCGGCGCGCTCCCGATTATCTTTTCACCCCTGGGGAATTTCAAGCGAAGCCGCCGCGCGGTTATGCTCGCCGCACGATGAATGCATACCAGGGAACGGTGTGTCTCGCGCTCCGTCGCTCGCGGCGTCTGCCGCGCGTGCTGCTCGCGCTGCATCTCGCCGGCATGGCGCTGGTGGCGGTGTATTGGCCCCTCACACTCGCGAGCGCGGCGTGGCTTGCGCTGCTCGGCGCGCACGGCGCGTGGCAGTGGATGCGGCTGCGTGGCGCGGCGCGCTGGGTGCGGCAGATCGAGATCGATACGCGCGGCGCCTGGCGCCTGGCCTACGCCGATGGCCGGCGGCTCGATGTGCGGCTCACCCACGCCCCCCTGGTCTTGCCCTGGCTGGTGGCGCTCGAGTTCCGCGCGGCCGACGGGCGGCGCCACGACCTGCTGTTGCTGCCCGACATGCTCGACCCGGACGCCTTCCGTCGCCTGCGCGTGCGCCTCACGCTCGCCGTGGGAACTTGAGTCGCGCTCACCCGAGATGGCGCGTGCGCCAGGCCAGCCACAGCTTGCGCGTCGGCAGCAGTTCCACCCGCTGTTCCAGAACGCGACAACCGTCCGCCAGGGTCAAGCCCAGCGCTTCCTCCGCGCAGCGCGCGAGCGTGATGGGCAGCGCCTGCGCGCGCCGCAGCGCGCGCGGCACGGCCGCGAGGCCGGCGCGCAGTTCATCGCGCAGGCGCGCGCATTCATCGCTCAACAGTTGCCCGAGTTCAGCCGACGCGCGCGCCTCGCGTACCGCTTCGACGGTCAGGCCGGCCGCGCGCAGCGCGTCGTCGGCGAGATACAGCATGCCGCCGCGACGATGCTGGCGCAGGCCACGCAGCGCGTGCGCGAGTTCGACCTGCGCGGCGAGTTCGAGCAGCGTCTCGCGCGCGTCGCTCGGCGGCGCGGCGCCGAGGTCGAGATAGCGGGCGGCGATCGCATCATGCTGCGCGCGCAGGCTCGCGAGCAGCGCGACGCGGTCCGGCATGCGCGGTTCGGCGAGGCTCGCCAGGGTGGCGGCGATCAGCGCTTCGAACGCGACGATGAGATCGGGCCAGCGCGCGTGTGACGCCGCGAGCGCCTGGGTCAGGGGATGGCGCGGCGCGCCGGCCGCGAGCCGCGCGACTTCGTCCTGCCACCAGGCGAGTTTCAGGTGCGCCACGCCGCGGTCGCTGCACTCGCGCGGAATCTCGACGATCGCACGCCGCGTCGCTTCCAGCGCGCGCGCCTCGCGGCGCGCCTCCGCGCCGAGGTAGAGACTCGCGTAGTAGAAGTCGTCCGGAGGCGCGAGCGCGAAGTCGGCGGCCGGCGCGTGCGCGTCGGCGTTCAGATCCACGCGAGCAGTTCCAGCGCGGCGTCGATGCCGCCGTCGGCCTGCCACGCGTCGGGTTGTTCGAGCGGGTCGAGGTAGCCGTAGCGCGCAACCAGTACCGGCATGCCCGCGGCGCGCGCCGCGACCACGTCGCGTTCGGCGTCGCCGACGTAGACACACGCCGTGGGCGGCACGCCGAGCGCGGCCGCGGCGGCCAGCAGCGGATCGGGAAAGGGCTTGGCGCGCGCCGTGCTGTCACCCGAGATCACGCAGGCCGCGCGCGCGTCGAGCGCGAGGCGCGCGAGCAGCGGCGTGGTGAGCCAGCCGGGCTTGTTGGTGACGATGCCCCAGGGCAGGCCACGCGCCGCGAGCGCGTCGAGCAGGGCCGGCACGCCGGGGAAGGGCACGGTGGCGCTCGCCAGCACGCTGGCATAGAGCTCGAGGAAGCGCGCGCGGTGCGTCTCGTAGCTCGCGTGCGTCGCATCGATGTCGAAGGCCAGGCGCAGCATCGCCGGACTGCCGTGGGACACGTGCGGGCGAATGAGCGCGTGGTCGAGGGGCGGCAGCCCGGCTTCTGCGCGCAGCGCGTTCAGCGCGAGGTAGAAGTCCGGCGCGGTGTCGAGCAGGGTACCGTCCAGGTCGAACAGCACCGCGCGCGGCGCGAGGGCGCGGGGCGCGGCGCTCACGCGTCGGCGCGCGCGAAGGTGGCGAGATAGTTGACCACCGGCGCGCCGACCAGCCGCGCGCGACGCGTCAGCGGGTTGTAGTGCATGCCGCGAATTTCGCGCGTGACGAGGCCCGCGTCGCGCGCCAGCGCCGCGAGTTCGGCGGGCTTGAGGAATTGCGCGTAATCGTGGGTGCCGCGTGGCAGCAGGCGCAGCACGTACTCGGCGAGCACGATGCCGGCGGCATAGGCCAGCGGGCCGCGGTTCAGGGTCGACATCACCAGCACCCCGCCGGGCCGCAGCAGCGTCGCGCAGGCGGCGACGAGCGACGCCGGCGAGGGGACGTGCTCGACCAGCTCCATGCAGGTCACCACGTCGAAATGAGCGGGTTGGCGCGCCGCCAGCCCTTCGGCGGTGAGGGTCTCGTAATGCACCGGCGTGGCCGCGCCCTGCGCGTGGCGCCGCGCGACTTCGATAAGCTCGGGCGCGGCGTCGATGGCCGTGACCCGCGCGCCGGCGCGCGCCAGCGACTCGCTGAAGATGCCGCCGCCGCAGCCGACGTCGGCCAGCAGCGCGCCGTCCAGGCGGCACTGGCGCCGCACGTAGTCCAGGCGACAGGGGTTGATGTCGTGCAGCGTGCGCGCCGCGCCGGCGTCGTCCCACCACTCGCTGGCAAGGGCGGCGAACTTGTCGCGTTCGGCGGTATCGAGGTTGTCGGTCATGGCGAATTGTAGGGCCGGTTTCAACCGGCCGTCGTGCGCGTCGAGCGGCACAGTGTGCGGCCGGTTGAAACCGGCCCTACAGGGGGCACGTGCGAAACGCCGGACAGGGTCATTCGATCTCGCGCAGCACGCGGAAGCCGGTGTACGAGTCGCCGCCGGCCGCCACCGCCGCGCGCGCGGCGGAGCGCAGCGCGGGCGCGCGGTCGGCATAGGAGCCGCCGCGCGCGACGCGGCGCGCATCGCCGTCAGTACGCGCCTGGCCGTCGTTCGCCGCACCGGCGTGACTGGCCTGCCAGGCGTCCAGCACCCATTCGCGCACGTTGCCGAGCATGTGGTAGAGCTTGAAGTCGTTGCGGTTGACGCTGCGATCGCCAGCCGGCAGCGGGCGCGTCTCGGCGGCCTTGAAGCTGTAGCGCGCGTGGGTCGGCAGGATCTCGTCGCCGAAGGGGTAGGGCGCGGTGCTGCCGGCGCGCGCGGCGTATTCCCACTCGGCCTCGCTCGGCAGGCGATAGCTGGCGCCGGTGTTCTTGGACAGCCATGCGGCATAGGCCTGGGCCAGCGCCCAGGGCACGTTCACGGCCGGCAGATCGGTTTCCGGCCAGGGCTGCGCCGGGCACGCCGTGCCGGTGGCCTTGCAGAACGCGCCGAGTTCGGCCGCGCTCACTTCGAACAGGCCGAGCGCGAAGGCGCGCGCGATGCGCACGCCGTGACGCGGCTGTTCCTCCGCGGCTTCGCCGCCCATCTCGAATTCCCCAGCAGGCACCACCACCAGGGTCGGACCCTTGCCGCCGCCGGTCAGCGCATCGCGACAGTAGGGGCGGCGGGTCTTGGCCAGGGCGGCGCGGCAGGCCTCCTTGGCATTGCGCGTGGGCTTGGGCGGCGGCGCGGCCGCGGGCGCGGCCGCGACCTTCGCCGCGGCCGGCGGCTGCGCCGCAACCGCGACCGGGGTGACCACCGCGGGCGCGGCGGTCGGTGCGGGTAGGGTGGCATTCACCGGCGCCGGCGCGGCGGGCGGCGCGGCGACCGGCTGCGGCGCATCGGCAAGCGGGGGCACGGCCGCGGTCGGCGGAGGTGGCGCCGGCACGGGCGTTGCCGCGGTAGCGGCCTGCGCGGCCTGCGCCGCCCGCGCGTCACGCCACGCGGCGCGGGCCCGTGCCAGGCGCTCGTCGTCCACTTCCAGCGTGTCCATCAGGTCGAGAAGCTGACCCTGGGTGGCGAGCGGCTCTTCGGCGTCGCCGAGATTCATCAGGGCGTTCTGCGCCTGGATCTGTCCCAGCACCTCGTCGGTGAACTGGCGCAGCGAGGGCGACGCGGCGAGCTCGCGGCGCTGCGCCTCGTCCAGCGCGCGCCAGCTGCTGGCCACCGCATCGAGCGTGCTGGCGTGCCACTGGTTGGCGGCGATGAAACGCTCGAACAGGTCGGGCGCCACGTTCGCCTTGCGCACCGCCGGCACCGGCGGCGCGCCGGGCGTGAAGAACTGCCAGGCGAACCAGGCGCCGACCCCGAGCACGATGGCCAGGGCGAGCAGCGGCAAGGCTCGGCCGCGGCGCGCGGGCGGGGCCTGCGGCACGGTCGGGGGCGGCCCGAGGGGCGCGAGGATCTCCTGGGTGGTGTCGCCGTCGTCCTCATCGTAGGGGAACACCGTGCGCAGTTCGGGCTCGGGCGGATGCCAGTCGGCGGCGTCGACCTCGCCCGCCTCGATGGCGGCCAGCAACTGGCGACGCTGGTGGCGATAGCTCTCGCGATCGAGCGCGCCGCCGGCGAAGGCGCGCGACAGCGCGCGCAGCGTCGGCTGACTCATGGCGCGCGCCTGCGGGTCACCGCGCCCACGCTCAGCCGCCGAGATCCATCACCACGCGGAAACCGGTGGCGCGATCGGCGTTGCCGTCATGGGCCTTCTCGAGGCTGATGTCGCACTTGCTGAAGGCGTCCTCGAAGGCCCCGCCACGCGCCTCGATGGCGCTGCCGTCGAGCACCCATTCCTGCGCGTTGCCGACGTAGTTGTACAGGCCCCAGCCGTTGGCCTTGCCGGTGTTCACGCCCATGGTGCCCTGGCCCTTGAGCAACTGCCCGGCCTGCTCGACGCGGCAGTTGTAGTCCTTCTTCGGCTGATCACCCGCGGCCTGCGCCGCGTAGGTCCACTCCTGCGAGGTGGGCAGGCGGAAGCTCTGGCCGGTGCGCTCGGACAGCCATTTCACGTATTCCTGCGCCTGCGCGAGCGAGACGCCGGTGACCGGCAGCACGCCATCCTGGCCGGCGATGGGCGTGCACTTGCCGCCCAGCTTGCAGTAGCGATTGAAGTCCGCGACCGTGACTTCGAACTTGCCGACCGCGAAGGGCTTGCTGAAGGCATCACCCGCGGGCACCACGACCAGGTAGGGGCCGGGTTCGCGCGGCGCGACGAAGTAGAAGCAGGTGCCTGCCTTGCGCTTGCCGTGACCGGCGAGCTTGGGCTCGCAGGGATTGGTCGGCGGCGGCGGCGGCTCGAGCGGCGCCGGCCCGCCCGCGAGGCGCGCGAGTTCCTGCTCGAGCGCGAGCTTGCGCTGCTTGAGCGCGGCGTTGTCCGACCAGATCGCGAACGCGCTGTCGAGTTCGCCGCGCGCCGCGACCAGCACGCCATTGGCCTTGTCCTTGGCGGCGTCGTTGCGATCGCTCTGCCACTGCGCGACGCTGGCCTTGCCTTCGGCGAGCTTGGCGTCGAAGCGGCCGACAATGTCCTTCACCTGCTTGACCTTGGCGTTGTAGGCGCCCTTCAAGGTCACGATCTCCGGATTCTCGCCTTCCTCCTTGCTCGCCTTCAGGATCAGATCCTTGGCCGAGGACAGCAGCGCCTTGTCCATCGCCTTGCGGATCTCGCCGGCGTACTTCGAACTCGGGGCGGCGAGTTTCACCGGTTCGATGGCGGCCAGCACCTGGTTGCCGGGGAACACGTCCTTGGCCTGCTTGATGACGTCGTTCGCCGCCGTGCCGGCGCTCTGTTTCAGGGCTTCCAGGCGCGAGGCGATGTCACGCACCCAGTCGCCTTCGGACTTGCTGAACTCACCCGGATCGAGAATCTGCACTTCCGACACCTTGGCGAGCGCCTCGGTGACATCGAAGTCGGGTCGCTTCAGGAGCTTCGCCAGTTCCTGCTTGTTGCCGTCGACGGTGTAGTCGCGCACCGCGAGCTTGCAGTCCTGGCGCTGTGGCTGCAGTTCCGCGCAGGCCTTGGCGAAGCGCAGCGCGGCGGCGAAGTCCTTCCTGCCGGCCTGCTGGGTAGCGAGCTTGAGATAGGCGCTGGACAGGAGCTTGGGCGCTTCGTCGGTGACGAAGGCATCGGGCGCGCCGCCCATCTCCTTCTTCAGGTTGTCGAGCGCCTTGGCGGCATTGGCCACGTCGCCGGCGCGCGCCTGGGATTCGAAGGTCTGTTTCAGACCGTCGATGCGCGCGAGGCGCGCCTGCTCTTCCTGTTCGCGCTCGAAGGCGGCGGTCGCTTCCTGGAGGGCCGTACGCTCGGCCGCGAGGCCCGGCGCGTCGGGCGCGTAGCGTTCGGCGTCGGCCAGCAGGTTGGCGCCTTCCGCGAGTCGCTCCTGTTCACGCATCTCACTCGCGCGGGCGACCAGCTTCTCGGCGAGCTTGGTGCCGGCGTCCTTCAGCCACGGGTCGGCGGGGTCGCCGAAGGCGAGAATGTCGCCCATCTTCTGGCGCACGCTCGCGCGCCAGGCGCGATCGGGCGTCTGCTCTTCGAGCAGGCGGTCGATCGCCGCCTTGGCGTCGGCCACCTGCTTCTGCTCGGCGTCCTGCATGGCCTGCTTGCGCCCGGCTTCCAGCTGGTCGAGCTTGGTGAGCAGCTCGGCCGAGCGCGGCAGGTAGACCAGCGCCTGGTTGGCCAGGCCGACGGCGTCATCCCATTGGCCCGCGGCGAACAGCTTGTCGGCGCTGGCGAGCGCCGCGCGGGCGAGCTTGTCCTCGGCGGCGGCGGTGCGCGCGTCGCCCGGCGCGCCGGCGCGCAGGGTCTCGAGCGCGGCGAGCGCTGGCGCGAGCGCCGCGACCGGCGCCTGATCGAGCTTGGCGACCAGCGCGTCGAAGCCGGACAACGCGGCGTCGTAGGCGAGCTTGCGTTCGTTGGCCGCGGCGGCGCGCGCGGCATCGTCCTGCGCGAGCGTGTCGGCCTCGCTGGCGATCAGCGTCGCGACGCCGTCGCTCGGTTGCTGCCCGCGGGCCATGCCGAGCGCGGTACCGGCGCCGGCGAGGTCGCCGGCGTCGCGCTTTACGCGCGCTTCGCCGAGCGCCGCGAGCGCGATCTGGTCGCGCGCGTTCTGGGTCGCGGCGTGGCGCGCGGCGATGTCGTTCATCTGCGCGAGCAGGCCGTCCGCGTCGGGTGACAGCTTGCCGGCCGCCACCGCCTGGGTGATGCCGTCGCGCAGGCTAGTCAGCTGGGCGTTGAACTCGGCCGCCAGCGTCGCCACCCGACCGTTGGCCTGGTGCAGGCCGAGCACGCGCAGCATGCGGCTGTAGTCGCCGAGCATGAGATCGCTCGCCGCCCAGTTCTTGCCGCGTTCGAGCGTGGCCAGATCGCGCTCCACGCGCGGCGTGATGTCCTTGCGCAGCTTCTCGAGCAGTTCGTTGCCTGGATCGAGCGAGGCGAGGTCGACGATGGCCTTCTGCGCCTCCAGGTAGGCCGGCAGGCCGCGCTTCGAATCCACCGCCTGCTGGACGGCGTCGACCGCGGCCAGCAGCCGCGCGGTGGTCTCGGCGCGATCGCGCGCGCCGCCGATCTTGTCGGCGAGATCGGACAGGTACTTGTTGTCGCGCCCGATGATCTCGAGGCCCTTCTGGCTCAAGGCATCGGCGTGATCGAAGCTCTTGTCGGCCAGCGCCTGGTTGATGGCGGTGGCGAAGGCGCCGGGCAGGCGGCGGTCCTTCAGCATCGGATGGGCGGGATCGATCTTGCCGACCACCGCCATCGCGTCGTAGATGTCGTCTTGCCCGTCCACCGGCAGCAGCTGGCCGTTCTCCAGCGCGGCGTTGAACTTGTCGAACTGCTCGGCGAGCACGCGGTTCTCGGTCTCGTCGATTTCGTCCTTCAGATTGTTCAGCAGGGACGAGTCGTGGTAGACGCTGTAGGCCTGGGCCTTGGCCAGCACCGCGCGCGCGCCGATGAAGTCGAACTTGCCGGCGGCGACGTCGATGCGTCCGCGCGCGTCGTCGACGAAATACTTGAGGATGGCGTCCTTGGCGTCGGTCAGCACGCGGTCGCGCTTGGCGCCGTCGATGCTCGGATCCTCCAGGCCCGCGAGCACGGCCTGGATGTTCTGCGCCTCGCCGCTCTGGGCGAGCGCGATGCGGTTCGCGGTGTCGCGGTTCTCGAGCGTGTTCATCACCGGGCCCGCGCCGACCGCGGCCAGCAGCACGGCGGCGGCGGGCAGCACGATCAGCGGGTTCTTCCACGGCGGCGTGTTGCCCTCGAACTCCTCGAGGAACTGCGCGGTGGTCTGGCTGCGCTTCTCGCGACTGAAGGCGAGACCGCGCTCGAGGCCACGCCACTGCTTGCGCGACAGGCCCTTCACGGGCTCGGGCGCGAGGCCGGAATCGCGGGCCTTGTTGGCCGGAATCTTGTTGAACGGATGCTTGCCGGTCAGCAGTTCGTAGGCCACGCAGGCCAGCGCGTAGATGTCGTCGCGCGGATCGGGCTCTTCGCCCTCGAGCATCTCGGTGCTGGCATAGGCCGGGGTCAGCGCGCCGAGCTTGCCCGGATCGAAGATGGTCTGTTCACCCTCGGCCGCGCCCGGGTTCTTCACCGCGCGCGCGATGCCGAAGTCGAGCACCTTCATCTGCCCGTCCTTGGTCAGGAAGCAGTTGCCGGGCTTGAAGTCGGAATGGACGATGCTGCGCTCGTGGGCGTAGACCAGCGCCGCGCCGAGGCCCTGCACCATCGGCAGCGCCTCGCTGAAGGGCAGGCCGCCGCGCGGCTTGACCACCTTCTTGATGTAGTCGTTCAGCGCCTGGCCTTCGAGCAGTTCCATGACCAGGAAGGCCAGCCCGTCCTCGGTCTGGTCGAAGTCGTAGACGGTGGCGATGTTGGGATGGGCGAGCTTCTGCTGGCGGCTCGCTTCACGCTGCAGCGCGATGAAGGAATCGGGGTGCTGCTTGAAGTCTTCGTTCAACACCTTGAGCGCGACACGCGGCTGCTTGTCCTTGGCGCGCACCTTGATCAGGTCGCTGCCCAGGAACACCGAGCCCATGCCGCCTTCGCCGAGCTTGGAATCGAGCTTGAAGCGGCCGCGCAGCACCGAGCCGATGTCGACCCGGGTCGAGGCGCCGGTGGCCGGCGCCGGCGCCCAGTCGCTGGCGGTGCCGCCGGTGCGACTGTCGCCGGTCGGCCACGAGCCCGCCGTGTGCGCGCCATCGCCGCCGCTGAGGTCGAAATCGATGCCGGTGGTGGAGGGCTGGCTCAAGGGACTCACTTCACCGCCGGTGATGTCGAGGAACTCGGCGGGCTCGTCGCTGCCGCCCGCGGCCTGCGCCGCGGCCAGGATCTGCGTGCCTTCGGCGCTGGCCGGATGGAAAACCGTCGGCACCGCATCGTTCTCGGCGCGCCCCATCACGCGCGTCGCGTCGCCGCCGGGCGGCGCGAACACCGTGCGCTCCTCGCCGCCGGGCGCGGCCATGCGCGTGGCGTCGTCCGTAAGGCTGGCGACGCGCGTCGGCGCGTCGACGTCGCCCAGCGGCACGCTCTCGATCTTGACCGTGATGCGGGTCTTCAGGCGCGCGTAGGTCTCGGCGTCGATCACCGTGTCGACCACCGCCTGCTTCAACTGGTCCATGATGGTGACGGCCGCCTGCGGACGCTTGGCGAGCAGCTTCTCGATGTTGCGCGCGACCGCGTCGAATTCGATCTTGCCCTGCGCGAGCTGTTCGAGGGTGGTCCTGAAATCAGCCATGGTCGGGCACTCCGCGAGCTAGGCAGGGGAAGGGAAGGGGCGCCGCGGCGAGCGTACCGGGCCTCATCGCGCGTCGAACCGGACGATGCACACGCTGACATTGTCCACCGCGCCGCGCGACAGCGTGAGATCGACGAGCGCGCGCGCCACCTGTTCTGGGTCATCACCGGCCAGCAGGCGCTCGATCTCCGCATCCTTGACGTGCTTGTCGAGGCCATCGGAACACAACAGGAAGCGATCGCCGTCGGCCAGTTCGACGAGATCCATCTCAAGCAGGATGTCCTCGGTCACGCCGACCGCACGCGTCACCATGTTGTTCGACGGATGGCCGACCGCCTCGGCACGCGTCAGCAGGCCCTTCTCGACGAACAGTTCGATCTGCGTGTGATCGGTGGTGAGCTGCCTGAGCGCGCCGTCGCGGTAGCGGTAGCAGCGGCTGTCGCCGGCCCACATCACCACCGCGTGGCGTCCACAGGCGAGCAGCACCACGACCGTGCTGCCGCTGGTCTGGTTGTGCGCGTTGGCGACCGCGAACAGGCGCTGGTTCACCGCCTGCACGGCGTCCTCGACCTGTTCCACCAGTTCGGCCAGGCCGAGCGGCACGTCGAGCTTGCCGAGCGAATTGACGATGAGCTGACTGGCGAGATCGCCGGCGGAGTGGCCGCCCATGCCGTCGGCCACCACCCACAGGCCGTCGCCGCCGCGGTCGAGGATCGAATCCTCGTTCAGCTTGCGCACGCGGCCGACGTCGGTGACGGCGGCGGAGCGCCAGGTGAAGGCGGCATCAACCACGGGCGGGGCGCGGCCTGGCGCGAGGGTGAAGGAAGGACGAGTGCGCGCTCAACGGGACCCCTGAGCGCTGTCAGTCGTCGGACTTGAAGTGCACGATTTCCTGGGGATTCTCCGCGAACGATCTGCCCAGGCTGATCTTGCCGCTGCCGCTCAACGGCATTTCCTCGCGGCGCAGGAAGGATTCGCTCTCGCCGCTCAGCACGTAGGTGCCGTTGGTGCTCTGGTCGACGATGAAGAACTTGCCGCGCCGGAACTCGATGCGTACATGCTGGCGCGAGGCCAGCGCCTCGGCCACCGGCACGTCGGCGCCCTTGCTGCGGCCGAGCACCACCTGTGGACGATCATCGCCCATCATGAGGCTCTGATCGTGGTAGCGCAGTTCGAGGCGCGCGCGCTGCTCGGGCTCGGGAATCACGCCGGTCGACATGCGCGTCACGTCGTCCTGCTGCCACAGCACCTCGAAGATGTCCATGGTCTCCTTCTTGCCCTTGACCGGCGCGCGATCGATGAAGCGCGTGCTGGCCTTGAGCACCGGCGGCAACTCTTCGACGGTGCTCTGGGTGGTGATGATCTGGCCACCCTTGGACATCGAGGTCATGCGCGCCGCGACATTGACCGCGTCGCCGAACACGTCGCCGGCGTCGAGAATGGTCGGGCCGTGGTGCAAGCCGATGCGCAGCGCGAGCGACACGGGGCCCTGCGCGGTCTGCACGGTGAGTTCGTCTTCCAGCAGTTCATGCATCTCGCAGGCGGCGGTCACCGCCCGCTCGGGCGTGGGATAGGTGCACATGATCTCGTCGCCGATGGTCTTGATGACCGTGCCGCGGTGGCGCTCGGTGACGTCGGTCAGCATCTCCAGGCAGGTTGCGACCTTGGCCCGCGCGACGCCCTCGCCCACCACCTCGTAGAGCCGCGTACCGCCGCTGATGTCGGCGAACATGATGGTGAGGTTGGTGGTTTTGGGCGCCATGCGTTGTCGCGAATGCTCGTGCCTGTATTCCTTGCGGGGCGCTAGCGGCAAGTCGTGCTGGGTGATGCAGGATGGGCCGAAGTCTATGGAATAAGCCACTCAGCATCAACAAGATTTCCCGCGCCGGCCGTGAACGTCGCTGGAACTCGCGGTGACCGCTAGAATCCCGCATTCGCCAGGTTGGCGGCTCGGGAGCGCATATCTTGAAGAACATTTCTCCGCTCGGTGCCATGGTGGTGGGCGCGGCGCTCATCGGTCTGGGCGCACTCGGTCAGCGCTGGCTGACCAACGTCGGTGGTTCCCCCGCCGACGCCCTGCCGCGTCCCGCGGCCAGCGCCGTCCAGCCACCGGCCGCGCCGCCGGCGGCCGCGCCGGCCGGGGTCGGTAAAGTGACGGCCGCCGGCTTGAGCGATCTGCTGAACGTGATCGACGCCGAACGGCGCCAGCAGATCCTGGGCTCGCCGGAAGTGTTCAAGCAGTTCGTGCAGCAGGAGGCGCTCAACCAGGCGGTGCTGAAGGCCGCCTATGCCAACAAGGCCGAGCAGAATCCGCAGATCCGCACGCTTATGGAACGCGCGGCGCAGCGCGCGCTGGGCGAGACCTATCTGAACCAGGTCGTGCGCGTGAACCTCGATCCGAAGTTTCCGAGCGAAGCGCAGATGCGCGAGGCCTACGACAAGAACCCCGAGGCCTTCCGCGTGCCGGAGCGCGTGCACCTGTGGCAGATCTTCCTGCCCGTCGACGCCAAGGGCGACGACAAGCAGTCCAAGGCCGCCTGGTCCCGCGCCGAGAAGATCTCCCGCGACCTGCGCGCCGGCAAGGGCGACTTCGCCGCGCTCGCCAAGCAGTACTCCGCGCACGAGGCGAGCCGCGTCAACGATGGCTACATGGGCCTCTTGAAGTCCGCCGACCTGTTGCCGCCGGTCGCCGAGGCGGTGAAGAAGCTCAAGGTGGGGGAGGTCAGCGAGCCCATCGCCTCGGAGTCCGGCCTGCACGTCATCAAGCGCGGCGCGGTGGTGGCGAGCGAGACCGTGCCCTTCGAGCGCGTGCACGACCAGTTGCGCGCGCGCATGGCGCAGGAAGCCGCGGCCAAGGTGCGCCAGGCGGCCATCGAGAAGATGGGCAAGGAGTTCCCGGTGACCGTGCCG
>JBFWYG010000006.1:89333-111984 GCA_050186725.1 Gammaproteobacteria bacterium
GGCGCGCAGCGGCCGGGCGAGGCGCCGCGCGAGGTGCCCAAGCCGCCGCCGGCGGAACTGTTCAGCGTGCCGGCCGTGGTCGACCGACCGCTCGAGATCGACGACGGCGAGAAAGTCGAGGTCACGCGCTTCGTGCTTGAGGGCGCGACCGACCGCCCGCGGCACGACATCACCGTCGCCGCCGTGCAGGCCCTGGTCGACGAGAAGCGCGCGGCACGGCCGGAGGGTTTCACCGTCGGCCGCCTGCAGGAAGTGGCCGACGCCGTCACCAAGTACTACCGCGAGCACGGGCTCATCCTCGCCCAGGCCTTCGTGCCGGTGCAGGACGTGGAGGGCGGTGAGGTCCACATCCAGGTGATGGAGGGCCTGCTCGGCCGGGTGGTGACCGAGGGCAACAAGCTCTACAAGCCGCGCATCCTCGAGCGACCCTTCAGCAAGCTGGTGGGCGAGCCGGTCACCAAGGACAACATCGAGTCCGCGCTGCTGACGGTGTCGGACTATCCCGGGCAGTCGTCCTTCGGCGTGTTCCAGCCGGGCGTGCAGGTCGGCACCGCCGATCTCGCGCTCAAGGTGCAGGAAGAGAAACGCTTCGATCTCTCGCTGCGCTGGGACAACCACGGTATCGCCGAGACCGGCCACAACCGTCAGCTCGGACAGCTGACCTTCAACAACCCGCTCGGCCAGGGTGACAAGTTCTCGACCACCGTGCAGCGCACCGCGTCGCCGGACAACACCTGGTTCTACGCGTTCGCCTACGAGATCCCGCTGCCCTACATTCCGCACGCCGGCTGGCTGGACGACAGCCGCATCGGCGTGAGTCTCGATCGCAACCAGTTCGACGTCGGCGGCGAGTTCCGCAACGCCAACATCTACAGCGACATCCGCAATCTCAACGTCTACCTGAGCAAGAGCCTGATCCGCAGCCGCCTGACCAATCTGGGCGTGACGGCGCGCATGGCGAAGAAGCGCAGCGGCACCAAGGCCGATGGCCGCGAGGTCAATCTCGACAGCCTCGCGGTGGCCTCGCTCGAGTTCAACTACGACGGGGTCGACGCGCGCTTCGGCGGTCTGAACACCGCGCTGCTCGAGATCTCCCACGGCTTCAACGACCTGTTCGGCGCGATGGGCCGCGACACCGCCTTCGTGCAGCCCACCCGCCAGGGCGGCAATGGCGACTTCGCCGAGGGCAAGTTCGACAAGGTGCAGCTGACGTTGACGCGCTTCCAGGCGCTGACGCCGCTGTGGGACAAGCTCAAGCACCACAACCTGCTGCTGACCACCGAAATCATGTGGTCGCCGGATCTGCTGGTACCGCTCGAGCAGTACGCGGTCGGCGGTCCGACCAACGTGCGCGGCTACCGGCCGACCGAGGCCTTGTTCGACCGCGCGGTATTCGGCTCGGTGGAATGGATCATCAACGCGCCCTTCATCGCCGACGTGCCGGCCTTCGGCAACCGCACCTGGGGCGAGCTGATCCAGGTGTCATTCTTCTACGACGTGGCGGCCGGCTACCTCAACAGTTCGCTGCCGACCGAGACCAAGTCCAACAGCTACGATACCGTCGGCCTGGCCTTCTCGTTCAACAACCCCAAGGCCTTTTCCTCGCGCCTGACCATCGCCGTGCCCACCGGCGACAATCCGCGCCCCGAGGAGACCGGCTGGGGACCGAAGTACTGGTTCGACGTCAACGTCTTCTTCTGAGCGCGCGGGGCCGCTGTGAAACGCTTATCGGACCGCGCATGAACGACCTGTCTACCATCGCCCGGACCACCCCGCGGGCACCCGAGCCCGCGCGGATCGCGGCAGGAGCGGACGCATGAGCACGCAGGACAGCCGGCCGGTCACGGCCGCGGCCTTCACCCGTTTTTCCCTGAAGCCCATCGCCCGTTCCGTGCAGCTCGCCCTGCTGGCCGGCGTCGCCGCGCCGGCGCTGGCCGCGCCCACCGGCGGCCAGGTGCGGGCCGGCAGCGCGGACATCTCGACCCCCGCGCGCGGCATGACGGTCATCAACCAGCGCAGCCAGCGCGCCGCCATCGACTGGCGCAGCTTCGACGTCGCGCGGAACGAGACCGTGCGCTTCAACCAGCCGAACGCCAAGGCGAGCGCGCTGAACCGCATCTTCGACCAGAAGCCGAGCGAGATCTTCGGTCAGATCAAGTCGAACGGCGAAGTCATCCTGCTCAATCCCAACGGCGTGTTCTTCAAGCCGGGGGCCGAGGTGCGCGTCGGCTCGCTGATCGCCGCGGCCATGAACGTGGGCATCGACGACTTCATGCGTGGCCGCTACCGCCTCGAGGCGCAGGCGGGCAGTGACGGCCGCGTGTTGAACCAGGGCCGCATCGAGGCCGCGCCGGGCGGCGACGTCGCGCTGCTCGGGCGCACGGTCGCCAACGAAGGCGTGATCGTCGCCACCGCCGGCCGCGTCAGCCTGCTCGCCGGCGAGAAGACCACGGTGGATTTCGACGGCGACGGGCTGCTGCGCTTCAGCGTCGACGAGGTGGTGGTCGAGAACGCGCGGAAGCTCGCCGACCAGGTGACGAACACGGGTGAGATCCGCGCCGACGGCGGTCAGATCCTCATCACCGCGCGCGCCGCCGAGGGCGTGTTCAAGCACGCCATCAACAACGGTGGACTGATCCAGGCCGGGCGCATCGACAAGCAGGGCGGCAAGGTACGCCTGACCGGCCTCGGACCGGGTGCCTCGGTGCTGAACACCGGCACGCTGGACGCCTCCGCGGCGGACATCGACTCGCGCGGCGGCCGCGTGGTGGTCGCGGCCGACACCATCGAACAGCGCGGCCGAGTGCGCGCCGACGCTGCCGGCGATCGCGGCGGCTCGGTGAAGCTCGTCGGCAAGTCGCGCGTCATGCTCGGCGAGGGCAGCGAGGTCTCGGTGACGAGCGCGGCGGCCAAGGGCGGCACCGTCAAGGCGGCGGGCGAGCAGCTCGAACTCAATTTCGACGCCGAGGTCGACGCCTCCGGCGCGCGCGGCGGCGGCCAGGTGTTGCTCGGCGGCGGCGCGCGTGGCGAAGCCTCGAGCGTGCCCAATGCGACCACCACCTTCGTCGGCGGCGCGGCGCGCATCGCGGCCGATGCCACCGTCAGCGGCGACGGCGGCGAGGTGGTGGTGTGGGCGGACGGCAGCACCTGGTTCTACGGCCAGATTTCCGCCAAGGGCGGTCCCGCCGGGGGCGATGGCGGCTTCGTCGAAGTGTCCGGCAGGCAGAACCTGCTGTACCGCGGCCAGGTGGACGCCACCGCGCCCCAGGGCGCGAAGGGCACGCTGCTGCTCGACCCGACCACGCTCACCATCATCGACGCCGCGACCGGCGGTGAAGAAGATGCGGAACTGCCTGACATTCTAGAGGCGGATGATGCCCCCGGCGGCGCCAACACCGTGAGCTGGGGCGAGATAGTCGCGCAGGGCGCGGCGGCCGACATCGTGCTCGAGGCGACCAACGACATCACCATCAACGACGTCACCGGCGCCGCCGGCGGCGCCATCACCGCCAACGATCTCGTCACGCTCCCGCTCGACAACGGCAGTCTGACGCTGCGTTCGGTGAGCGGCGATATCGTGTTCAATGACGTCAACGACGTCATCCGCACGGAAGGCGGCGCGATCGCCATCCAGGCCGGCGGTTCGGTGACGCTCGGCGGCTTCGACACTACCGGCGTCGGCGGCGCGGAATCCGGCGATCTGAGCATCAGCACCGGCGCGGGCGGCTCGCTCGGCGGCGTGATCGACCTCGGCTCGGGCACGCTCACGGTGGCCGTGACCGCGGGCACCCTGACGCAGGGCGCGACCGCCGACATCGTCGGCGACGCCGACGTGATCAAGTCCGGCTCGGGCGTCCTGGTGTTGGCCGCGGTCGGCAACAGCTACACCGGCGACACCGACATCACCGCCGGCACGCTGCGGCTCGGCGACGCCGATGTCCTGCCGAACACCACCGACGTCACCATCGACACCCTCGCGACCTTCGACCTGAATGATTTCAGCGAAGCGGTCGCGAGCGTGTCCGGCAATGCCAGCGCGACACTCGACATGGGCAGCGCGAGCCTGATCGCGTCCGGCAACCTCGATCTGCGCGGCACCAACATCCTGATCGCGGGCGGGGCGGGTGACACCGCGCTGACTGCCGGCGGCACGCTGCAACTCGACGACATCACCAAGACCAACACCGGCGATCTCACCCTGACCGCGACCGGCGGCATCGAGCTCGGCGACGACGTCAGCGTGCAGGCGGGCGCGCTGGTGCTGGCCAGCAGCTTCACCGCGTCGGGCGATCTTACCGCCTCGACCAACATCACCTTCCAGGGCAACGGCACCTTCGATGGCGCCACCCAGACCGTGACCGCGACGGCGGGCAACATCACGGATGCCGCGGGCCAGGTGCAGAGCAAGACCAGCGCCGGCAACCTCGTGCTGAACGCGGGCGGCGACATTGGCGTCAGTGCCGCCAACCGGCTCGGCGTGGCGGTCACCGGCGGCGGCGTGCTGCGTGTCAATGCGGCCAACGTGTTCGCCGAGTCGGCGAGCACGCTGACGGTCGACGCGCTCACGACCTCGGGCGCCGGCGCCAACAGCGTCAACATCGCCACCACCGGCACCGCCGCGCTGTCCCTGACCGGCAGCAACAGCGCCAATCTCGCCAATGACAGCATCACGCTGTCCGCGGCCGGCGACCTGACCATCAGTACCAGCAATGCGCTGGCCGGCGCCACGGTCGCGCTGACCGCCGGCACTGGCGTGGCGACCGCGACGCTCGATCTGAACGCCGTCGTGTCCGGCACCACCAGCGTGTCGCTGACCGGCGCGGCCGCCGCCAGCACACTCGATCTCGCTGGTCTGAGCGGCGCCCTCACCATCACCGCCAGCGGCGACGGCACCGGCAACATCACCGGCGGCCTCACCGCGAGCTACAGCGGCATCGATGCCCTGGTGGGCGGCACAGGCGTCGACACGCTGGTCGGTTTCACCAACTACTCGATAACGGGCTCGAACAGCGGCACGGCGACGACACCGGGCACGATGGCCTGGAGCGGCATCGAGAACCTGACCGGCACGGCGGGCGACAACGTCTTCACGCTGAACGGCGGCTCGCTCTCCGGCGTCATCGACGGTCTCGGTGAGACCACCGCAGACAAGATCGCGGGCTACACCACCTACGTCGTCAACGCGGCCAATGGCGGCACCGCGACCGCCGCCGCGGTGACGACCAACTGGCAGGGCATCGAAGATCTCGACGGCAGTGCGGGTGCCGATTCCTTCACGCTTGCCGCGGGCGGCAGCCTGCGCCGGCTCGATGCCCTGGGCGACGACGATACGGTGACACTGACCGGCGCCGCCTCCGTCACCACCATGGTGCTCGGTTCGGGCAACGACACCCTGGATCTCAGTGGGTTCGCTCTGACCACCGGTGTCGATGGTGGCACGGGTACCAACACCATCCAGGGGGCGACGGCTTTCACCATCAACGCGGTCGACGGCGGCTCGACGGGCAGTACGAACTTCAGCCTGTTCCAGAACGTGAGCGGTACCACCGGCGCGGATACATTCACGATCAGCGCTGGTGGCCGACTGACCGGCACGCTCGATGGTCTGGGCGACAACGACCTCCTGCAGGGTTCCGCCGCCTACACGCTGAGCGGGGCGAACAGTGGCACGTTCGGCGCGACACCGACCAACTGGCAGAACATCGAGAGCCTGACCGGCACCACCGGCAGCGACACCTTCGTCGTCGCTGGTGGCTCGGTGAGCGGCACGGTCGATGGCGCCGGCGGCTCCGATACCCTGCGTTCGGACACCCTCTACATGATCACCGGCGCGAACATCGGTTCGTCGAGCGCGGTGACCGCCTGGCAGTCCATCGAGAACCTGGAAGGCACGACGGGGGCCGACACCTTCACCTTCAATGCCGGCGGGTCCATTACCGGTACGGCCAGCGGTCTCGCCGGCGACGACGTGTTCAACCTCGCCGGCGCGGTTGGCGGTAGCATGCTCGGCGGCGACGGCGCGGACACCTTCACCCTGACCGCGGCCACCACCACGGCACTGAACGGCGGCAACGACGGCGACTCTTTCAATCTCGCCGGCTTCACCCTGACCGGCGCGATCAACGGCAACACCGGCGTCACCACCGGCAGCGAGAGCGACACCATCACCGGCGCCACGACCTACGTCGGCACCGGCGCGGGGAGCGGCACCAGTACGCAGATCTCCGGTGGCTGGTCGAACATAGAGAATCTGACCGGCACCAGCGGCGTCGACAGCTTCACCTTCAACAGCGGCGGTTCCATCAGCGGCACCGTGAGCGGCCTGGGCGGCAACGATACGTTCAGCCTCGCTGGCGTCGTCAACGGCACCATGAGCGGCGGCGATGGCGCGGATACCTTCACGCTCACAGCCAACAGCACCTCGACGCTCGCGGGCGGCAACGATGCCGACACGTTCGCGCTCGGCAACTTCACCCTGACCGGCAGCATCAACGGCGGTACCGGCGCCTCTACCGGGTCGGACAGCGACACCGTCTCCGGCGCGCCGAACTACACCATCACCGGCGCCAACAGCGGTACGAGCACGCGCGTCACGCTCGGCTGGTCGGAAGTCGAGAACCTGACCGGCAGCAGCGCCAGCGACACGTTCACCTTCACCACCGGCACCCTGAGCGGGACCATCGACGGCCTCGGCGACGCGTTCGCCCTGAGCGGCGGGGAAGTGAGCAACCGTGGCGACGACATCATCGGCAATACGGCCTATACCATCGACGGTGCCGGGCAGGGCACGGCCGGCAGCGCGACACCGACCAGTTTCGTCAACATCGAATCGCTGACCGGTTCCCTTGGCGCGGACACCTTCACGTTCCAGGCCAACGGCGCCCTGACCGGCAACGCCTCGGGCTCGGTTGGCGCTGACGCTTTCGTCGTCGATGGCGACTCTTCCGCGCATGCGCTGGAAGGCAACTCCGGCAACGACACTTTCACTTTCCAAACCGGCTCGACCACCTTCACCGGTGATGTGTACGGCGAGACCGAGGGCGTGTCGGGTAACTTTGCCGACTTGAATACCTTCGTGTTCAAGAACCGCGCGCGGCTGATCGGCGACCTGAACGGCGGCACCGAGACCGGCGCCGGCTCCGAGAACGATGTGCTGGACTTCAGTCAGTCCGCGATCCTGAACACCATCAACGTCGTCACCTCCACCGGCAACGTCACCGAGTTCTCGCTCAACCTCGAGGGCGAGAGCGTCAAGATCATCAGCGGCACGATCACCGACACGCTGCAGCCGACGCCTCCCGCCGGCATCTTCACTTCGGGCTTCGTCAACGCCTTCTGGTACATCACCGGCGTCAACACCGGCTTCGTGTCCGACAGCCTCGCCAACCTGGAAACCCTGGTGGCCGGTGGTGTCGAGTCATTCACGAGCGTGGACGCCATCTCCGGCGGCACCGGCAACGACGTGTTCATCTTCCTCTCCGGCGGCAGGATGACGGCGACGGTCAGCGGCGGCGGCGGCTCGGACAGCCTGGTGGGCTCCATCGGCATCGACGCCTTCACCGTCACCGGCTCGACCTCGGTCACGGTGAACATCGACGTGAGCGGCGCAAACCTGGCAACGGCATTCTCCGGCATCGCCAACATCGACGGCTCCGCGGGCCTCGGCGGCGGCGGGGCGGCGGACGCGCGCTTCGGTGACGTCGGCAACGACACCATCACCGTCACCGGCCAGACCTGGGCCGGGCAGATCAAGGGCGGCGGTGGCACCGACACCCTGGTCGGCGCGACCCAGTACACCGTCAACGCGGCGAACGCCGGTACCTCGACCGCAATCACGGGCGGCTGGTCGGAGGTCGAGATCCTGACCGGCACCAGCGGCGTGGACAGCTTCACCTTCGCCGCCGGCGGCGCGCTGACCGGCATCGCGAGCGGTCTGGGTGGCGCCGATGTCTTCACCCTCACCGGCGCGGCCAGCGCGGCCACGCTGAGCGGTGGTGACGACGCTGACAGTTTCGATCTCGGTGGCTTCGCCCTGACCGGCGCCATCGATGGTGGCAACGGCGGTACGGACACCGATACCGTCAGCAACGCCACGAACTTCACCCTCACCGGCGCGGACAGCGGCACGTCGACGCAGGTCTCCGGCGGCTTCACCGAAGTCGAGAACCTGACCGGCACCACGGGCGCCGACAGCTTCGTGTTCAACGCCGGCAGCAGCCTCTCCGGCACGGCGAGCGGCGGCGCGGGCGCCGACAGCTTCGTGCTCGCCGGCAACGCCAGCGCGCTGTCCCTGACCGGCGGCAGCGAAGCCGACAGCTTCGACCTCGGCGGCTTCACGCTGACCGGCGCCATCGCCGGCGGCACGGAGAGCGACACGCTGCTCGGCAGCGACACCTACGTGGTCACCGCCAGCAATACCGGTACGTCACCCGATGTCTCGCTCGGCTGGTCGGCGGTGGAGAATCTCACCGGCACCGCGGGCGCCGACAGCTTCACCTTCAACGCCGGCAGTCAGCTCGGCGGCACGGCCGACGGCCTGGCCGGCGTCGATGTCTTCACCCTGGCTGGCACCGCCAGCGTCACCCTGATCCAGGGCGGCGACGATGGCGATACCTTCGACCTCGGCGGCTTCACCCTGACCGGCGTGGTCAATGGCGGCAGCGGTGGCACGGACGACGACCTCGTGACCGGCGCCGACAACTTTACCGTGACCGGCGCCGACACCGGCACCTCGGGACGCGTGAGCGGCGGCTTCAGCGAGATCGAGAACCTGACCGGCACCAGCGGCAGCGATAGCTTCACGTTCAATGCGGGCAGCGCATTGACGGGTGACGCGCGCGGCGCGAGCGGCACGGACACCTTCACGCTGGCGGGCAACGCGAGCGCGGGGCGGCTGATCGGCGGCGCGGGGAGCGACACGTTCAACCTGGCGGGCTTCACGCTGACCGGGCAGGTGGACGGCACGGCGGGTGACAGCGACGTGTTGACGGGCGCGAACAACTACGTGGTGACGGGCACGGACAGCGGCACGTCGACGCAGGTGAGCGGCGGCTTCAGCAACGTCGAGAACCTGACCGGCACGGCGGGCGTGGACAGCTTCAGCTTCGACGCGGGCGCGGCGCTCACGGGCACGGCGAGCGGCCTTGCGGGTGCGGACACGTTCACGTTGAACGGCAGCGCCAGCTCGGCGAGCCTGAGCGGCGGCTCGGAGTCGGACAGCTTCGTGCTGAACGGCTTCACGCTGACCGGCGCGATAGACGGCGGCGCGAACACCGACACGCTGAGCGGCGCGGACAACTACACGCTGACGCTCGCGAACGGTGGCACGTCGACGCTGGTGAGCGGGGGATTCAGCAACGTCGAGAACCTGACCGGCACGGCGGGTGACGATACTTTCGATGTCGGCACCGGCAGCATCACGGGCACGCTGGACGGGCTGGGCGGTGACGATCTGCTGACCGGCTCGACGAGCTACACGGTGACTGGGTCTGACACGGGCGCGGCCACCGGCGTGACCCTGTGGCAGAACATCGAGAACCTCACGGGGACGAACGGCAACGACAGCTTCACGTTCAACGCGGGCAGCGCGTTGAGCGGTGACGCGCGCGGCGCGAGCGGCACGGACACCTTCACGCTGGCGGGCAACGCGAGCGCGGGGCAGCTGATCGGCGGCGCGGGGAGCGACACGTTCAACCTGGCGGGCTTCACGCTGACCGGGCAGGTGGACGGCACGGCGGGTGACAGCGACGTGTTGACGGGCGCGAACAACTACGTGGTGACGGGCACGGACAGCGGCACGTCGACGCAAGTGAGCGGCGGCTTCAGCAACGTCGAGAACCTGACCGGCACGGCGGGCGTGGACAGCTTCACGTTCACCGCCGGCGGACAGCTGACCGGCACCGCTGATGGTCTCGGCAACGCGGACAGCTTCGTGCTGGGCGGCAACGCGAGCGCCGGCCTGCTGCAGGGCGGGGCCGGCGACGACAGCGTCGATCTCGGCGGCTTCACCCTGACCGGCGCCGTCGACGGCGGTGCCAATAACGACACGCTGACCGGCGCCGACAACTACACCCTGACCGGCGCCAATGCCGGCACCAGCAGCCGCGCGAGCGGCGGCTTCAGCAATGTCGAGAACCTTACCGGCACCGGCGGCGCCGACACCTTCACCTTCCAGGGCGGCAGTTCGCTGACCGGCACCGCGGCCGGCGGAGGCGGTGCCGACAGCTTCGTGCTCACCGGCAACGCCAGTGCGGGAAGCCTGACGGGCAACGGCGGTGACGACACCTTCGACCTGGGTGGCGCCACCCTGACCGGCTCGATCGATGGCGGCAGCGCCGGCAGCGACGTGTTGCGCGGCAGCGACAACTACATCCTCACCGGCGTCAACAGCGGCACGTCCTCCGACGTCAGCGGCGCCTTCACCGACATCGAGAACCTGACCGGCACCGCTGGCAACGACACCTTCACCGTGAACGGCGGCACCTTGTCCGGCACCGTCAATGGCCTCGGCGGCGCGGGCGATCGCATCGTGGGCGACACCAGCTACGTCATCAATGGCCCAAACAGCGGCTTCAGCGGCGCGCTCACCGCGTTCGTCAACATCAAGAGCCTGAGCGGCACCGGCGGCGCGGACACCTTCAACTTCCAGGGCGGCTCGCTGGCGGGCGCGGCCGATGGTCTCGGCGGCGCGGATACCTTCAACATCACCGCCAGCGGCGGCGCGGCCACCATGCAGCTGAACGGCGGCGACAACGACGACGTGTTCAACTTCGCCAACGATGCCGTGCTGACCGGCGACATCAACGGCGGCAATGGCAACGACATCGTCAACTTCGGCACGCCGAACGCCGATCCGCCCAACCTGAACACCGATAAGTCACGGCTGATTGGCCGCATCGACCTCGGCGCCGGCGCTGGCGACCGGCTGGACATCAGCGGCTCGAATCTCTTTACCGCGGTCGCGGTGGACTCGGTGGTCTCGGCCAACGGCCGTTCGGGCACCATTACCGGCATCGAAGGCGATCCCGACCTGCTGAGCGACGGCTTCGCCGGCGTGGACGATCTGCGCGGCAATGGCAAGGGCGCCATCGTCGGCGCCAACGCCGCGACCTTCTGGCGCGTCACCGGCACCAACCGCGGCGAGTTCTCGACCAGCAGCGGCGACATCGGCGCGCCGGGCGCGGCGGCCGGCGCCAACGGCGCCTCGACCTTCATCAACTTCGCGATCCGCGGCGGCACGGCGGCCGACACCTACATCTTCGACAGCGCCGGCTTCATCGAGATCGGCATCACCGACACCGGCGGCGCGAACGTGCTGGTCGGCAGCGCGGGCGCCGACACCTTCACCCTGACCGGCGCGCGCACCGTGGACTTCAACGTCAACGGCAGCGGCAACACCACCACCGTCGAAGCGCTGGCCGGCTCGCTGGACATCGATGGCTCGGTGACGACCCTGCGCTTCCCGGGGGACACCGGCAACGACAGCTTCGTATTCAGCGGCAACACCAACTGGCGCGGCGCGCTCAATGGCGGCGGTGGCGTCGACACGCTCGATCTCACGGCGCGCACCCAGGCGGCCACCGCCACTGTCAGCGGCATCAACGCCCAGGGCCTGGTGTCGACCAACGCCGATTTCGCCGGCGAGTTCCGCAACATCGAAGTGCTGAACAGCGGCGCGGGCGATGACGTCATCACGCTGGCCGTCGACCCGACCGGTAACGCCACCAGCATCGACACCGGCGCCGGCATCGACGAGATCCGCTCCACCGTCGACGCCACCTGGGTCGTGACCGGCGACGGCGTCGGCGTGATCCGCGCAGGCAATGGGCCGGGGGCGGCCAACCAGGTGCAGTTCAGCGGCCTCGAGAACCTGACTTCGACCGGTGACGCCACGCTCACCTTGCCGAGCAGCGCGGGCGCGGCCGCCTCGCTCGCCGGCGCGTTCACCGCGGATCGCGTGACGCTGACACCAGGCGCGGTCTTCACCGGCGATCTTGGCCTGCGCATCGACGCGCCCGTCACCAGCAACGGTTCGCTGACGCTCAACCTGGGCAACGGCAACCTGGAGATGCGTGACAGCCTGACGGTGAACGGCAACTTCCGCATGGTCGGTCCCTTTGGTGATTTCCAGGCGGTCAACACCACCGGCAGCCAGACCTACGTCGGCGAGGCGCAACTGAACGGCAACCTGAACGCCGGTGGCGACTTGAGCTTCAGCACCTTCCTGACCATCGTCGGCAATGTCGCGCTGAATTCGGCCACCAACGTGTTCGACTTCAACGGCGAGGTGCAGGGCAATACCGACGCGGTGCTGTCCATCGTGCCGACCGCCAACACCGACATGTTCATCGATCTCGAGGACGGCCCGGGCCACATCGCCGCGGACCGCTTCGACACCTTCCGCGGCACGCTCGTGATCGGCGGCCTGTTCGAGGCGACACCGGACCGCGATCTGCTGGCCGGCACACTGCGCTCCGCGCCGGCCGACTACATCACTGTCAGCAGTTCGCTCGTCACGGGCGGAGATCTCATGCTGGTCGGCAGCACCGTGGACTTCAGCCAGGGCGTCGGCCTCGAGATCGGCAGCACCGCCACCACCGGCGGCGACGTGGCGATCCTCGCGCTCGGCGACGCGATCCAGGTCGGCAACAACGGCGTGACGGGCGGCGTGGCGCTCGGCAACATCACCGGCACGCCTGGCAGCACCACCATGCGCTTCCTCGGCAACCGCGTGATGCTCGCCGCGCGCGGCGAGATCCAGAACTCGACCAACATGATCATGGCCCTCGCCGGCGGCGAGGTGCTGGTCGCGCAGAGCTCGCAGGCGGTCCAGCAACAGGTCAACTTCAACGTGCAGTCGAACGCGACGCCGTCGACCGAGAACGTCACGGACACCGCGCTCGTGGTCTCGCTCGGCCAGATCCCCGGCGCGCAGATCACTTCGCCGACCGGGCTGTTCCAGAACGCCCGGGTGTTCTTCCCCAACCCGGCGGCGATCATCACCATCCTGCAGGCCGTGGCCTTCGTCGATTCGTCGCTGTTCGAGGAAGACCTCTCGCTGTTCGGCGTGATCGGCGACGGCATCGCCAAGTCGCTGGACCAGTGCGAGGACGCCGAGGGCTGCGCGCCCAGCGTCACCGCCGAGCAGCTCGCCGAGCTGATCGGCGGCATCGACGCGCGCATCGCCACGCTCGAGAAGGAGCTGGCGTCGGGCGATATCGACCGCGCCAAGGGCGAGACCCTGCTGGCGCGCTACCGCGCCGAGCGCAAGAACTACACCGACTACCAGGCGCAGCTCGAGGCCTACCTCGCGCGGCAGGCCGAGGAGCAGAGCGGCGGCGACGAGTTCGATGACGTGTTCGAGGCGGAGGAGACCCCGGACGGCGCGCCGGCCGCGCCTGCCGAGGAGGGCGCCGCGCCCGACGCCGAGGAGGCGCCTTCGCTGGAGGAGAACAGTGAGGACTTGTTCGCCCCGCTCGAGGACAGCCCGGCGCCCGAGGCGGCCCCGGCCGCGCCGGCGGCGCCGCCGGATGTGGACGAAGGCTTCGAGATGCTGGAAGACGCGGCGCCGGCCGCGGCGCCCAGCGCGCCCGCCGCCCCCGCGGTCCCGGCCGCGCCGGCCAGCGACGACGGCGGCGACGACTTCGAGGAACTCGAGGAACTGCCCGACGCAACCCTGCTGAACGACACGCTCACCCCGGGCACCGTCAACCAGCTGGCCGGCATGCTGCGCCTCGACGCGCGCGGCGCGGTCACCTGGGAAGGCGATGTGCTGCTACCCACCCTGCATCGCCGTTACTGAGTCATGAACGCACAAGCACTGCCGCTCCTGTACCGCAACGTCACGCCGCTCAGCCGCGAGCGCCACGGCGACTGGTTCATCGATCCCGACCAGGGCTACGCCTTCGCCGCCGGCACCAACTCGGTGTTCCTGACGGTGAGCGAGTTCGCGATCGCGGCGCGCGAGTTCGCCATCGTGTTCGCGCGCGACACGGTCGGCACCGCGGTGCCCGCGGTGCTGCTGGGGCTCGCCAACGACAGCAACCTGATGATTGGCGAGGACGGCGCCTGGCGCGGGCAGTACGTGCCGGCCTACCTGCGGCGCTACCCGTTCATCCTGGCCGGGCAGGGCGAGACCAGCGAGCAGTACACGGTGTGCGTCGACGAGTCCTACAGCGGCTTCAACACCGCCGCCGAGGGCGAGCGCCTGCTCGCCGAGGACGGCGCCCAGGGCCCCCACCTCGCGGCCCGCCTGGAGTTCCTGAAGGACTACCTGAACGCCTCGCAGCTGACCGCCAAATTTTGTGAAGCGCTGACCGCGGCCGACCTGCTGGATTCCACCCAGGCGAATATTTCCCTAAACTCGGGGGGACAGTTCCAACTCGGCGGCTTCTATTGCGTGACGCGCGAGCGCCTGCTGAAGATGCCGCCGGACCGGCTGAAGTTCTTCCTCGAACAGGGTTACCTGGATCTCATCTACCTGCACATGCACTCGCTGGCGAACATGGACAAGCTGATGCGCCTGGTGGACAAGCCGGCGGCGGCCCAGGGCTGAGCGACGCACCATGCGGCTGGCCGGGGTCAACGCCACCACACGCATCGGCGCCGCGCTGGACGCGAGCTACGGGCGTCACGGCGGGCGCGATGCGCGCGCCGCGCGGCCGGCCGAGGGCGCGACGGCCCACGTACGCACCCCGGAGTTCGCCGCGCGGCCCTCGAGTTCGTCCAGTTCCCCGGCCGCGCTGCTCGGCGCGATGATCGACCGCATGGGCGGCGCCGCCGCCTCCCGACCCAAGGGCAGCTACGTCAACCTGCGCGTCTGAGGGCGACAGGCAGCAGAACGGTCAGCGCCTCCGTTTCGACACCAGCAGGGACAGACCCCGTGCGGGGTCTGTCCCTTCATGTACCACCCACTACACCGTCACCCCTGCGAAAGCAGGGGTCCATCGGCGGTCGGCGAAGCCCATGAGGTCCCGCTTGCGCGGGAATGACAGAGCAGAACGGCCCGGCTCCACCGTCCTTCGCTTACTGTTGCACCGACGTCGACTTAGGCGTGATGCCGAATCGCCCGATCAGGTCGCGCGCCAGCTTGTCGGCCTGCACCCGTTCCTCGGCGGAGAGTTGGCCCTCGGTCTTGGCGAGCGCCTCGCCCGCCTTGCGGTTGCCGAGGTGGGCGGCGGTCGCGTACCAGCCGTAGGCGTATTCCAGGTCGCGCGGCACGCCGGCGCCGCGTTCATAGAGCGTGCCGAGGCGGAACTGGGCGTCGCCCACGCCCTTCTCGGCGGCCTTGCGGTACCACTCGGCGGCGGCCTTGGCATCCTCGGCCACGCCCTGTCCGCGCTCGTACATGCGACCGAGGAAGTATTGCGAATAGGCGTGGTCGGAGTTCTCCGCCAGCGGCACGAAGATCTTCAGCGCGTCGTCGAACTTGCCCGCCATCAGGGCCACCACGCCGTCGTTGAAGTCGGCCCGGGCGTGCATGCTGACGAGCAGCAGCAGGCTCGCGAACAGGCGTCTCAATAGGTGCATGAATCTCTCCCCGCAAGGCCGCGGCGCGGCGCGCCGCATCTTACCGGACCCGGGCCGCGGCTGCCCATGCGCGGCGCTGCGGCACGTGGCGCGATGGTAGACTAGCCGCCCTTCGCAAGCAGGGCGCTTCCATGACCGGCAGAACACTCTACGACAAGCTCTGGCAATCGCACGTCGTGCGCGCCTTCGACGACGGCACCGCGCTGGTCTACATCGACCGCCACATCGCCCACGAGGTCACCACGCCGCAGGCCTTCGAAGGCCTGGAGCTGGCCGCCCGTCAGCCGTGGCGCGTGACCGCGACCAAGGCGGTGTCGGATCACAACGTGCCGACGGTCGACGTCACCAACATCACCGACCCCATCGCGCGCGTGCAACTCGACACCCTGGCGGCCAACTGCCGCAAGTACGGCATCCTGCATCACGACATCGGCGACGTGCGCCAGGGCATCGTGCACGTCACCGGCCCCGAGCAGGGCTGGAGCCTGCCCGGCATGACCATCGTCTGCGGTGACTCGCACACCGCGACCAACGGCGCGCTGGCGACGCTCGCCTTCGGCATCGGCACCTCCGAAGTCGAGCACGTGTTCGCCACCCAGTGCCTGATGCTGCGCAAGGCGAAGAACATGCGCGTCACGATCAACGGTGCGCTCGGCCGCGGCGTGACGCCGAAGGATCTCATCCTGCACATCATCGGCGCGATCGGTACCGCGGGCGCCACCGGCCACACCATCGAATACGCTGGGCCCGTGATCGAGGCGATGAGCATGGAAGGGCGCATGACGGTGTGCAACATGTCGATCGAGGCTGGCGGCCGCGCGGGCCTGATCGCGTGTGACGACAAGACCCTCGAGTACGTGCGCGGCCGACCCTTCGCGCCGGGCGGCGCGGAGTGGGAGCGCGCGGTGGCCCAATGGCGCGACCTGCATTCCGATCAGGACGCGAAGTTCGATACCGAGATCGTCATCGATGGCAGCGCCATCCAGCCGCAGGTGTCCTGGGGCACGTCCCCCGAGATGGTGGTGGCGGTCGGTGACGTGGTGCCGGACCCGGCGCGCGCGCGCGACGAGACCCAGCGTATCGGCATGCAGAACGCGCTCAAGTACATGGGGCTCGAGCCCGGTATGCCGATCACCTCCATCCCGGTGGACAAGGTCTTCATCGGCTCCTGCACCAACTCACGCATCGAGGACCTGCGCGCCGCCGCCGAGGTGGTGCGCGGTCGCAAGCGCGCGGCCAACGTGAAGGCGGCGCTGGTTGTGCCGGGCTCGGGCCTGGTCAAGGTCCAGGCCGAGCAGGAAGGGCTGGACAAGGTGTTCGTCGAGGCGGGCTTCGAGTGGCGCGAACCCGGCTGCTCGATGTGCTTGGGCATGAACGCCGATCAGCTCGAGCCCTACGAGCGCTGCGCGAGCACGTCCAACCGCAATTTCGAGGGTCGCCAGGGCCGCAATGGCCGCACCCACCTGGTCAGCCCCGAGATGGCCGCGGCCGCCGGCATCGCCGGGCATTTCGTCGACGTGAGGGAGTTCTGAACATGCAGGCATTCACCCAGTTGCACGGGCTCGTGGTGCCCATCGATCGCCCCAACGTCGACACCGACGCGATCATCCCGAAGCAGTTCCTGAAGTCGATCAAGCGCTCGGGATTCGGACCCAACCTGTTCGACGAGTGGCGCTACCTGGACAAGGGCGAGCCCGACCAGGACTGCAGCAAGCGCCCGCTGAACCCCGACTTCGCGCTCAACCAGCCGCGTTACCAGGGCGCGGAGATCCTGCTCGCGCGCGACAACTTCGGCTGCGGCTCCTCGCGCGAGCATGCGCCCTGGGCGCTCTACGACTTCGGTATCCGCGCGCTGATCGCGCCGAGCTTCGCCGACATCTTCTACGGCAACTCGTGCAAGAACGGGCTTCTGCCGATCATCCTGCCGGAGGCGGTGGTCGACAGGCTCTTCCAGGAAGTGGCGACGACCGAGGGCTATCGCCTCGCCATCGATCTCGCTGCGCAGACGGTCAAGACCCCGGGCGACGAAGTGTTCCACTTCGAGTTCAACCAAGGCTTGAAGGACCGCCTGCTGCACGGTCTCGACGACATCGGCGTGTCGCTGCAGTACGCGGCCGACATCAAGGCCTATGAGGCGCGCAAGAAGGCGGAGTCGCCCTGGCTGTTCCGCTGAAAAACCGCGTCGCCTCCCGGGCTAATCGGGGACAGACCACGGTTTCGAAGAAACCGTGGTCTGTCCCCGATTAGCCGGCGCCGTTACCTGCTCCCCATTGCTTCCGCGTCCTTGCGCAGCTTGAACTT
This sequence comes from Gammaproteobacteria bacterium, assembly GCA_050186725.1. Lineage (GTDB taxonomy): Bacteria > Pseudomonadota > Gammaproteobacteria > JADJYF01. The sequence continues at coordinate 107,163 of JBFWYG010000006.1, forward strand.
CTGGATCTTGCCGGTCGCGGTCTTTGGCAGGTCGCAGAACACGATGGTCTTCGGCGCCTTGAAGTGCGCCATGTGCTGGCGGCAGTAGGCGATGACCTCGGCCTCGGTCACCGGCTTGGCGCCAGGCTTCAGGGTCACGAAGGCGCAGGGCGTCTCGCCCCATTTCTCGTCGGGACGCGCGACCACCGCGGCTTCGAGGATCTCGGGGTGCTTGTACAGCACTTCCTCGACTTCGATGGACGAGATGTTCTCGCCGCCCGAGATGATGATGTCCTTGGAGCGATCCTTGATCTGGATGTAGCCGTCCGGGTACATCACCGCGAGGTCCCCGGAATGGAAGTAGCCGTCGGCCAGCGCCTCTTCGGTCGCGTGTCTGTTCTTCAAGTACCCGCGCATCACCACGTTGCCCTTGAACATCACTTCGCCGAGCGTCTCGCCGTCGCGCGGCACCGGCGTCATGGTCTCGGGGTCCATCACTTCGAGATCCTCCAGCACGTGGTAGCGCACGCCCTGGCGAATCAGCTTGTCGGCGTAGGCGTCATCATCAAGCAGGCACCAGTCATCCTGCGGCGCGTTGAACACCGCCGGACCGTAGACCTCGGTGAGCCCGTAGGTGTGGGTGATGTGGAAGCCGCTCGCCTCCATGCCCTTGACGATGGCGGCTGGCGGCGAGGCGCCGGCGGTCATCACCTCCACCTTGTGGGGCAGGGGCTGCTTGTCCTCGGGACGCGCGTGGATGATGAAGTTCAGCACGATGGGCGCGCCGCAGAAGTGCGTAACCTTGTGTTCGACGATGGCGTCGTAGATCGGCTTCGCGGCGATGCGCCGCAGGCAGATGTTGGTGCCGGCCAGCGCCGCGATGGTCCACGGGAAGGTCCAGCCGCAGCAGTGGAACATCGGCAGCGTCCACAGGTAGACAGGGTGGTGCGTCATGTTCCAGGCCATCGCGCAGCCGATGGCGTTGAGATACGCGCCGCGATGGTGGTAGACCACGCCCTTCGGATTGCCGGTGGTGCCGGAGGTGTAGCACAGCGCCATCGCCTGCCACTCGCTGTCCGGCAGGCGCCAGGGGAAGTCGGGATCGCCGCCGGCGAGAAATTCCTCGTACTCCATCGACCCGATGCGGTCATGGCAGGGCGCGTCGACGTCGGCGATGTCGATCACCAGCGGCTTGACCTTGGCGAGCGCGAGCGCGTCGCGCGTGACGTGGGCGAATTCGGTGTCGACCAGCACCACCTTGGCCTCGCCGTGATCGAGGATGAAGGCGATGGCCTCGGCGTCGAGCCGGATGTTGATCGGATTGATCACCGCGCCCGCCGCCGGAATGCCGAACAGGCCCTCGTAGAAGGCGGTGATGTTGGTCGCGATCACCGCCACCGTGTCGCCCTTGCCGATGCCGCGCTGCGCGAGCGCGGACGCCAGGCGTCGGCAGCGGGCGAAGGTCTCGGCCCAGGTGAAGCGCCGCTCGCCGTGCACCACGGCGAGCCGCTGCGGGTACACCGCCGCCGCGCGCGCCAGCATGCTGAGCGGGGAGAGCGGCACGTAGTTGGCCGGTACCTGGTCCAGGTCGACGTCGTAGGGATTGACGGCGTTGGTCATGCCGAAGGTCCTCTTCTGCGGCGGCGCGGGCGCGCCGCGGGTCTATGGATGTAGCGGTGTCGCGCTCAGCGGTCGCGCCACACGGGCGGCCGCTTGGCGATGAAGGCGTCGAGCCCTTCCTGGCCGTCTTCGGCGAGCAGGTTGCAGACCAGGTCTTCACTGGTGCCGCGATAGGCGCTGTCGAGCCCCTGGTTCACCTGCCGGTAGAAGGACGCCTTGCCGAGACGGATGGCGAACTGCGACTTGTCGGCGATGCGCCCGGCCAGCGCGCGGGTCGCGGTCTCGAGTTCGGCGTCCGGCACCACGTGGTTCACGAGCCCGATCTCGGATGCGCGCGCGGCGTCGATGAAGTCGCCGGTCAGGAGCATTTCCAGCGCATGTTTACGCTGCACCACGCGCGACAGCGCCACCGACGGCGTGGCGCAGTAGAGCCCGTTCTGGATGCCGTTGGTGGCGAAGCGCGCGCTCTCGGCGGCCACCGCGAGATCGCAGGTCGCGACCAGCTGGCAGCCGGCGGCGGTCGCGATGCCCTGCACCTGGGCGATGACGGGCTGTGGCAGGGCGACGATGGACTGCATCATGCGCGAGCAGTCGGCGAACAGCTGGCGGTAGAAGTCCTCGTTCCGCGCGGCGTTCATCTCCTTCAGGTCGTGCCCGGTGGAGAAGGCCTTGCCGGTCGAGGCCAGGATCACCACGCGCACGGCCGGATCGGCGGCGATGGCGGCGAGATGGGTGGAGAGCTCGGCGATGACCGCGCTGGTGAGGGTGTTGTAGCGCGTCGGACGGGCGAGGGTCAGCGTCGCGATGCCGTCCTCGGTGACGGCGCGGGTCACGCCCACTTCGGCGGCGGGCACGGCGGTGGTGGAAGTCATGGCAAGGGCATTCCGCGGGGTCGGGCCGGTATTGTCTGGGCCGCCCGCGGACGGCGCAAGCGAACCGCGGCCCGCGGCGGCGGTGCTATCCTGCCGCCGCCCGCGTCAGGGGCCGGCGCCGCCGGTCGCGCAGGGCCCCAAGGTCTTCCGCAATGCAGTACCGCGACATCCTCTACCAGGTCGAAGACCCGGTGGCCGTCATCACGCTCAACCGTCCCGACCGCTTGAACGCCTTCACCGTGACCATGCTGGCCGAGATCCGCCACGCGGTCGCCGCCGCCGAGCAGGACTCGCGCGTGGTCGGCATCATCCTGACCGGCGCCGGGCGCGGCTTCTGCGCCGGCATGGACATGCAGGCGCTGGACGAGATCTCGGCGTCGTCCAACATGATGGACGACAGCAATGCCGCGCTCGCCGCCGAGCCTGGCGATCCCGCCATGGGACCCGATTTCAGCATCGCGTACACCTACCTGCTCAAGGTGCGCAAACCGGTGCTCGCGGCCATCAACGGTCCCTGCGCCGGTCTCGGCTTCTGCTTCGCGGTGCTGTCCGATCTGCGCTTCGTCGAACGCCAGGCCAAGTTCACCACCGCCTTCGCCGGCCGCGGGCTGGTGGCCGAGCATGGCGTCAGCTGGGTGCTGCCGCGGCTCATCGGCAGTTCGCGCGCGCTCGATCTCTTGTGGAGCGCGCGCAAGTTCGACGGTGTGGAGGCCGAGCGTCTCGGCCTCGCCGATCGCCTGTGCGAGACCGGCGCCGCGCTCGAGACCGCGAAAGACTACCTCCGCGAACTCGCGCGCAGCGTGTCGCCCGCGTCCATCATGGTCATGAAGCAACAGGTCTATCGCCATCTCATGATGACGCTCGGGCCCGCGATGGAAGAGACCAACCGGCAGATGGAAGAGAGCCTGCACCGGCCCGATTTCCGCGAAGGCGTGCGCTCGTTCCTCAAGCAGCGCGAGCCGGCCTTCAAGCGCCTCGGCGCCTGATCTGTCGGCGCACTGCCGCTTCTCACCCGCGCATGCGGGTGAGAAGCACTCCCCGATAGTGTGGAGATGCGCGCTTCGGCCCGACGGGGTTGAGATGGATCAAGCCAAAGCCGCATAGTTATGCGACCGTCGGTCCACTGCGGCCGTCGTCGGCGAGCGTAGCCACGGCGCGTCGCGCCGACTATCGATCAACTCCAGGGGAGAAGCACCATGCGCATCGGCGCCACCATCTTCAATCAGAACTACACCGACTGGGATCGCTACGAAGCTGAGGAGCGCGGCGAGAAGGTCGCGGCTCGCCCGAGCAAGTCCGACCGCGAGGTCTTCATGGAAGAACTCGACATCGCGCGCATCGCCGACGACACCGGCTTCGACGCGGTGTGGACCATCGAGCACCATTTCACGCCCTACACCATGGTGACCAACCCGCTGCAGTACCTGACCTACGTCGCGGGCATCACCAAGCGCGTGGATCTCGGCACCATGGTCACTGTGCTGCCCTGGCACAACCCGGTGCGGGTCGCCGAAGACGTCAACATGCTGGATACGTTCCTGGGCCCCGATCGCGAGATCATCTGCGGCGTCGGCCGCGGCCTCGGTCGTCGCGAGTACGAAGGCTTGAGCATCGACCAGGGCGAGGCGCGCGAGCGTTTCGACGAATCGCTGCAGGTGCTGAACCAGCTGCTCGCCACCGGCAAGTGCGACTTCGACGGCAAGCATTACAAGATCAAGGGCCTCAAGCTCCGCCCGCAGCCGGACAAGGACCTGAGCCCCAACCTGTGGTGCGCGGGCGGTACTGACGAGACGGTCGAGATCATCGCGCGCCACAACGTGCGCCCCTTGGTGATTCCGACCACGAGCCTGGGTCTCTCGCTCGAGACCGCGCGCAAGTACGCGCGCCTGCACGCCAAGGCCGGCTTCGCGCCGTCGCGCACCAAGCTCGCGCTGTGGACCTACGTCGCCGAGAACGAGGCCGAGGCCAAGCGCGGCGCCGAGACCTACATGGTCAACTACGCCGACTCGGCGCTGCGCCACTACGAGCTGCGCGGTTCCCACCTCGGCGCCATCAAGGGCTACGAGTCCTACGGCGCGATGCAGAAGGCGCTGGCCGCCGATCCCACGCCCTTCCTGCGCGGCTTCGTCGATTCCCATCCCTGGGGCACGCCGGACCAGACCATCAAGCGCGCCAAGGAACTCGCGCTGGCCTTCGGCTGCGAGGAAATCATGTTCATCTTCAAGTACGGCGGCATGCCGATGGAGATGGCGGAGAAGAGCATGAAGCTCTTCGCCAAGGAAGTGATGCCGGCGCTGCAGGATCTGAACACGACGCCGATCGAAGTGCGCGACGACGCGGCCTGAGCGGCG
>JBFWYG010000006.1:112084-131724 GCA_050186725.1 Gammaproteobacteria bacterium
CGGGTCGCGAGCGAGGACACGAACTCGCGGTCGTGGCTGACGAATATCAGCGTGCCGGGATAGGCCTCGAGCGCCGCGTTCAACGACTCGATGGACTCCATGTCCAGGTGGTTGGTGGGTTCGTCGAGCAGCATGACGTTGGGCTTGGTCAGCACCAGCTTGCCGAACAGCATGCGGCCTTCCTCGCCACCCGAGATCACCTTCACCGACTTGTTGCCCTCGTCCTTGGTGAACAGGAGCTGGCCGAGCACCGCGCGCACGCGCAGATCGTCGTCGCCCGGCTGGCGCCACTGGCCCATCCAGTCGAACAGCGTCATGTCTTTCGCGAAGTCGTCCGCGCGGTTCTGGCGCACGTAGCCGACCTCGGCGTTCTCCGCCCACTTGACCCCGCCCGCGTCGGGGGCGATATCGCCCGCCAGGCAGTTCAGCAGCGTGGTCTTGCCGATGCCGTTAGGCCCGATGATGGCGACGCGCTCGCCCGCCGCGACGCTGAAACTGAGCTTGTTGAAGAGCGGGGGACCGTCGTAGCCCTTGGCGAGCTTGTCCACTTCCACCGCCAGGCGATGCAGCTTCCTGCCCTGCTCGAACTTGATGTACGGATTGACGCGGCTGGAGGGCTTCACGTCGTCGAGCTGGATTTTTTCGATCTGCCGTGCGCGCGAGGTCGCCTGGCGCGCCTTGGAGGCATTGGCCGAGAAGCGGCTGACGAAGTGTTTCAGTTCCTCGATCTGGCTCTGCTTGCGCGCGTTCGCGGTCAGCATGCGCTCGCGCGCGGCGGTCGAGGCGATCATGTACTCGTCGTAGTTGCCGGGATAGACCCTGAGCTCGCCGTAGTCGAGATCCGCCATGTGGGTGCACACACTGTTCAGGAAGTGGCGGTCGTGGGAGATCACCACCATGGTGCAGTCACGGGTGTTGAGGATCTCCTCCAGCCAGCGGATGGCGTTGATGTCGAGGTTGTTGGTCGGCTCGTCGAGCAGCAGGATGTGCGGCTCGCCGAACAGCGCCTGGGCGAGCAGCACGCGCAGTTTCCAGCCCGGCGCCACCGCGCTCATCGGCCCGAAGTGCTGCTCGATGGGGATGCCGACCCCCATCAGCAGTTCGCCCGCGCGGGACTCGGCCGTGTAGCCGTCCAGTTCGGCGAAGCGCACCTCGAGATCGGCGACGCGCATGCCGTCCTCTTCGCTCATGTCGGGCTTGGCGTAGATGCGGTCGCGCTCCGCCTTCACTTCCCACAGCGCCTCGTGACCCATGATCACGGTGTCGATCACGCTGTACTCCTCGAAGGCGAACTGGTCCTGGCGCAGCTTGCCGAGGCGCTCGCCCGGGTCGAGCGAGACATTGCCATTGGTGGGGCTCAGCTCGCCGCCGAGGATCTTCATGAAGGTCGACTTGCCGCAGCCGTTGGCGCCGATGAGGCCATAGCGATGGCCGTTGCCGAACTTGACCGAGACGTTTTCGAACAGCGGCTTGGCGCCGAATTGCATGGTGACGTTGGCGGTGGTGAGCACGATGGATTCCAGCTGGACAGATTGAACGGGGCGCGTGGGCGCGGGTCGCGAAGGCCGCGAACGTGGCAGCCACCGCGGCTGCGGGTGAGCTGCGGAGGTGACGCTGCGACCGAGGTGTGGCGGGATCATACCCGCTTGGCACGGCCGGTGCCCGTTTTCTGACCGCGGTCAGCCGGGACGCGCGCCGGCGCGGCTAGTGTCCGGCCTGGGCATGGGCGGGCAGGACAGGCATTGGCGCGGCAGACCGGCGAGGGATCGTGCGTGGACCCGGGACCCTTAGATCCCTGGCGTGTCCGGCAGCTTGAAGTCCCGCGGCGGTTCCCAGCGCAGCGGCGCGGCCAGCGCCGCCAGGATGCGCGCGTCGCGCCCGTAGACGTCCTTGCGGAACTGCACGACCCCGGCCTCGTCGGCGAAGGCCGTCATGTACAGCAGCATGATGCTCACCCGCCGCGGCAGGTTGATGCGCTGGTTGCGGCCCCGTTCCAGCGCCTTGTCCAGCGCGGGTCCTTGCCAGCGTGGGTCGTCCTCCAGCAGCCGGCGCGCCAGTGCCAGCGGATTCTCGACCCGGATGCAGCCCGAGCTGAACGCGCGCTCGGCCTGGGCGAACAGTTCGCGGGACGGCGTGTCGTGCAGGTAGACCGCGTGCACGTTGGGAAACATGAAGGCCAGCCGCCCGAGCGGGTTCTCGGGCCCCGGCTCTTGGCGCAGGATGTAGGGAAAGCCGCGTCCCTTGCCGAGGCTGATGTCGGCGGGCGACACCTCGCGACCGTCGTAGTCGATGAGCTTGAGCTTCTTGGTCTTCAGGTAGCCCGGGTCGACGCGGAGCTTCGGCAGGATGTCTTCCTTCAGGATGGTCGGCGGCACCGTCCAGCTCGGATTCAATTCCACGTAGGACAGGCGGTCCTTGAAGATCGGCGTCTGGCGATAGGGCCGGCCGACGATCGCGCGCCCGCGCCAGCGCACTTCGCCGCGCACCGTGTACACCGCTTCGAAGGCCGCGATGTTGACCGCCAGCATCTCGTCCTCGACGTCGCGGAACACCCAGCGCATGCGTTCGAGATTGACCCGCAGCTGATCGATGCGCGCCTCGACCGGCAGGTTGAGCGCCGCCAGCGTGCCCCTGCCGACCGCGCCGTCGACGTACAGGCCCTGGCGTCGCTGGAAGTTCTCCACCGCCTTGACGAGATCCACGTCGTAGACCTGCGGATCGGCGCCGGGCGCGAGCGGCGCGCCTTCGTCGCTCGCGTCGAGGCGCGCGCGCAGTTCGACGATGCGCGGATCGCTGACGCCGGGCTTCAAGGTCTCGCCCGCCGTTACCGTGGGCCAGCCGCCGACCGCGGCCATCACGCGATGCATGCCGAGCGCCTCGACCAGCGCACGATAGCCGGCGTCCGCGGGCCTGAGTCCGTCGATCTGCGCCGCGAGATCCTTGGCCGGGATCGCATCGCGCAGCCACGCGGTCGGATCGGTCTCGCCGAAGCTGCGCGTGTAGTTCCAGTCGGGCTCGAGCGTCTCGGGATTGGCCTTGCCGAAGCGCAACGTGAAGGCGAGGCGCGCGAGCGCCTCGGTCGCGATCAGTTCGCGTGCGGCCGGCGGCAACTCATCGAGATGCGCGAGGCGCGACGCGAGGAAGTCCTCGGGAACGAGACCATCGAGCACGCTCGCGTCGATCGCCTTGCGCAACACCGCGAGCTGCGTCGGCGCCCAGCGCGGCGCGCGCGCGTCATCGGCGTAGAGCTGACGCAGAAAGGGCGTGGACCAGAGCGTCACGCCGTGCAGCGTGACCGTCGCGCCGCGCGCGGCGAGCAGCGGCGCGATGTCGTTCGCGGCTTGACTTGCAGTGGCGAGCAGCAACAGGAGCAGGGCGAGCGCGCGCGGCGCGAGGAACGGCGAGGCGGACATTCGAGCTTGCTTGGTCGGGGTGATGTCCTCTTATACTAGCCCGGTTCGCGACCGAACCGACGTGGAGACCATGATGTCGAGACCGACAACGACAGACCATCCATGCACGGCGGCGACCGATGCGTCCCGGCGGCGCTGGCTGAAGCTCGCGCTGGGCGCGGGCGCGAGCCTGGCGCTGCCGGCCTGGGCCAAGACCCCGAGCCGACGCGCGCTGGCCTTCGAGCACCTGCATACCGGCGAGAAGCTCGCCGTCACCTATTTCGCCAATGGGCGTTACGACGATCGCGCGCTCGCGCGCATCAACCACCTGCTGCGCGACTTTCGCACCGCCGAGGTCTTTCCGATCCGCCGCCAGCTGATCGACCAGCTGTTCCTGGTGCATTCGGCCATCGGCAGCGATGCGCCGTTCCAGATCATCTGCGGCTTCCGCTCGCCTGCCACCAACGAACTGCTCCGGCGCACCACCAGCGGCGTCGCGCAGCACAGCCTGCACATGGACGGCATGGCCATCGACGTGCGTCTCGCCGACACGCGCTCGCGCCACCTGCGCGATGTCGCCGCGCGCATGAAGCTCGGTGGCGTGGGCTATTACGCCTCGTCCAATTTCGTCCATCTCGACATCGGTCGTCCGCGCCAGTGGTGAGTCTGCGCGGCGCGCGACGCGCATGAGCGCGGTGCTCGAGTTCGCCCTCGACGCTGGCATCGGCGTCATGACCTTGAATCGTCCCGAGCGCTTGAACGCGCTCGACACCACGCTCGCGCGCGCCATCGAGGCCCTGTGCCTGCAACTGCGTGACGATCGCAGCCTGCGCGCGCTGATCGTGCGCGGCGCGGGTCGCGTGTTCTGCGCCGGCGCCGACATCGCCGACATGCAGGCGCACGATGACGTCGACGGCCACTACCGTTTCCTGGCTGCGATGCAGAACGCGGTCGACGCGGTCGAGGCGCTGCCGGTACCGACCATCGCCGCGGTGCATGGCATCGCCTTCGGCGGCGGCTGCGAACTCGCGCTCGCCTGCGATTTCCGCCTGTGCGAGCCGGACGCGCGCTTCGGCGTGCCCGAGATCAAGCTCGGGCTCGTCCCGGGCGCGGGCGGCACGCAGCGCCTGTCGCGCCTGCTGCCGGCCGCCATCGCCAAGCAGATGATCTATCTCGGCGAGCCTTTGGACGCGCAGACCGCGCTCCATCATGGGCTGGTGAACGAACTGTCCGCGCCAGGAGAGATCGACACCCTGGCCCGCGCCTGGGCGACGCGCCTCGCGGCGCTCGCGCCGCTCGCGCTGCGCAGTGGCAAGCACCTGGTGCACGGCGCGGCGCTCGGCGGCATCGCCAACGGCGTCGAGGCCGAGCGCCAGGCGGTCGCCTATCTCCTCGGCTCGCGGGATGCGCAGGAGGGCATGGCGGCGTTTCTCGCCAAGCGGCCGCCGCGCTTCGAGGGCAGGTAGCCGATGGACTTCGAGCTCGACGACGACGCACGCGCCTTCCAGGACACCTTGCGGCGTTACGCACGCGAGGTCCTCGCGCCCGACTACGCGCGCTGGGAGCGCGAGCCGCTGCCGCGTGAGCGCATCCTCGCGCTCGGCGAACTCGGCGTACTCGGCCTGCGCGTGCCCGAGGCGCTGGGTGGAGTGGGCGGCAGCTACGTGATGGCCGGCGTGGCGGCGGAGGAGATCGCGCGCGGCGATCACAACATGACGCTGTTCCTGCAGCTCGCCTGCATCGCCGGCGATCTGATCGGCCAGTACGGTGCGCCTGCGCTGCGCGAACGCCTGCTGCCGGGCCTCGCCCGCGGCGAAACTTTGATCGCCTTCGGCCTCACCGAGCCCGGCGCGGGTTCCGACGCCGCGAGCCTCCGCACCCGCGCGGAGCTCGAGGGCGACGAGTGGGTGGTGAGCGGCGAGAAGGCCTCGATCACGCTCGCCGGCCGCGCGGACTATTGCGTGGTGTTCGCGCGCATGGGCGGCGCCGGCGCCAAGGGCATCGGCGCCGTGGTGGTGCCCTTGCACGCACCGGGTGTCACGCGCACGGTGTACGACGCCATGGGCGGCAAGCTCACCGAACGTGGTTCGCTCAACTTCGATCGCGTGCGCGTGCCGCGTGACCATCAGCTCGGCGCCGACACCGCGGGTTTCGCCCAGGCGATGGAGGCCTTCGACTACAACCGCGCGATCATCGCGCTGGCCTGCTTGGGCACCGCGCAGCAGTCGCTGGACGAGACGGTCGAGTACGCGAAGCAGCGCCAGACCTTCGGCAAGCCGCTCGCGCGCCACGCGGGCTACGCCTTCCAGGTCGCCGAGCACGCCACCCATCTCGCCGCCGCGCGCCTGCTCGCCTACCAGACGCTGTGGCTGCGCGATCGCGGTCGGCCGCACACGCGCGAGGCGGCGATGGTCAAGTTTCTCGCGCCGCAGGCGTCGGTGCAGGCCATCCACGCCTGCATCGTGCTGAACGGCTGGATGGGCTACCAGAACGAACTGCCCCACGCGCAGCGCCTGCGCGACGTGATGGGCCTCGAGATCGGCGACGGCACGCCCGAAATCATGAAGGGCGTGGTCGCGCGCGAGATCTTCGGCCGCGAGTTCATCGCCTACCGCTGATGGACGCGCAGCCCTTCGCCGGTCAGCGCGCGCTCGTCTCCGGCGGCATCCGCGGCATCGGCTTCGCGGTGGCCGAGCGCCTGGCGCGGGGCGGCGCCGAGGTGTGGCTGAACTATCGGCGCGACGATGAGACCGCGACCGCGGCCGTCGCGCGCATCGAGGCCGCGGGCGGTCGCGCCTTCGCTGTGCAGGCCGATATCGGTGAGCCGGACGCGGTGGCCGCGATGTTCGCCATGATCGAGGCCGGCGGTCCGCGCCTCGATCTGCTGGTCGCCAACGCAGCCGCCACCGCCTTCAAGCCGCTCATGGAACTCGGACCGCGCCATGTCGCGCGCACCTTCGGCATCAGCGTCGCCGGCTTTCTCGAACTCACCCAGCGCGCCGCCGCGATGATGGCCGAGGGTGGAGCGGTGGTCGCGCTGTCCGGCTTCGACGCCATTCGCGTGATCGAGCGCCACGGCCTGCTCGGCCCCGCCAAGGCGGCGATGGAATCCATGGTGCGCTACCTCGCGGTCGAACTCGCGCCGCGCCGCGTGCGCGTCAACGGCGTGAGCCCGGGCTACATCGACACCCACTCGGCGCGCTTCTACGCCGGCGCCGAGTTCGAGCGCAGCGTGCGTCCCGCGTGGGAAGCGGCCACGCCGCTCGGGCGGCTCGGCAGCGCCGAGGAAGTGGCCGCCGTGGTGGCCTTCCTCGCCTCGCGCGACGCGTCCTTCGTCACCGGGCAGACGGTCGTGGTGGACGGCGGGCTGACGCTGGTATGAGGCTGCCAAGGCAGCACGCCTGGCGCCGCCGTGCCGCCGGAGACTCGCGCGCGATGCCGGGTGGGGCACACCATCGGTGTCGCGCCCGTGAGCGATGCCCCGCGAGTTGAGTGTTACTGAGGATGCGGGGCCGCCATCCGCGTCGGTCGCCGACGATGCGCTGCGCCTGAGCGTTGCGCGCGCGAGGGCCACGCTCTACCTCCAGCAACGCTTCACGCTGTGGGCGGGTAACCTCGGTCTGCAACTCGCATGCGTGCTGATGATGGCGCCGTTTCGTCCGCCCGCGGCGCTTGCCGCGTGGCTGCTAGCAAACCTGAGCTTGTTGCTGTTGCGCGCCCGCGCCACGTCGCGCCTTCGGCACGGCGAGCTGGTGGAGGCAAGCGCGATCGAGGCGTGGTTCGCCCAACTGGTGCGTTACTTGTTCGCGGCCGGGCTGGTGTGGGGCGTGGGTGCATTCACACTATTGCCCGCCCTGCACGAACCGCACGCGCTGGTGTGCCTGCTCACCTTGATGGGCGTGTGCTGGGGCGCGGCCGTGTCGCTCTCGATGGTGTTTCCCGCGGCGGTCGCGTTCGTCGTGCCGGTGACGCTGTTGACGGGCGCACGCATCGCGATGTCGTCGTCCGACACCCGTGGGCTGCTGTTGGTCTTGACCGTGGCGTTCGCGATCTTCGTGTTGGCCACGGCGCGCAACTACGCGCGCACTGTCGATGACACGCTGCGACTGAGCGGTGAGAATCTTGCGCTGCTTGCGGAAGTCACCGCATCGCGCGATGCCGCCGAGCGCAGCAGCGCGGAGAAGTCGCGCTTCGTGGCCGCCGTCAGCCATGACCTGCGGCAACCCTTGCATGCCGCGCGCCTCGCGGTCGAGTCCTTGGGCGCCGAGGCGGCGCATGAACCGCCGGCCTTGACCGTGGCGGTGCTTGCGCTGCGGGCGCTGGAAGCGCAGTTCGATGCACTGCTCGACGCATCGGCCTTGGAGGCCGGCGTCCTGCAGCCGCGCTACAGCGAAGTGGCACTCGCTCCTTTGTTTGGCGAACTCGAGCGCGAGTTCCTGGGCGAGGCGCGACAGCGGGGTATCGGCCTCGATATTGCCTCTACCGGTTTGACCTTGCACACCGATCCGCGCTGCCTGCGACGTATCCTGCGCAACCTCCTCGACAATGCCATCAAGTACAGCGAACGCGGCGTGGTCAGTCTCAGCATCGAACCGGACGCGAACGACATCGTCATCGCGGTCAGCGACAACGGACCGGGCATCGCTCCCGACTGGGTGGCGCGGGTCTTCGAGCCCTATCTCCGCCTGCCGGACACGGGCCATGCGCCGGGCCACGGGCTGGGGCTTGCGATCGTGCGCCAGCTGGCGGATCTGTTGCAGGCACCGATAGCGGTGTGGTCCGAGCCTGGGGTCGGCTCGCGATTCACACTGCGCTTGCCGCGCGACGCGCGAGCGGCGAGCCAGGCCGGTCCACAGCCGCGGTTTCTGGGAAATCTCCACGTGCTGCTGGTCGAGGACGATGCACCGGCGCGTGCCGCGCTGGTGGCGCTGTTGACCGCCTGGGGATGCCATGCCAGCGCGGCGCCAACGCTCGACGCGGCGCTCGACCTGGCAGCCGGCGTGGCGCGGCCGGTGGATGTCATCGTCAGTGATTTCCAGCTCGGCCACCGCGAGGATGGGATTGCCGTCATTGCGCGCGCGCGGGTACGACTCGACCCGCTGCTGCCGGCAGTGCTGATCAGCGGCGAGACCGGCGACGAGCTCGCGGCGCGTGCCGCGTCGCTGGGTCTGCCGCTGCTGCACAAGCCCCTGGCGGCGGCGACGCTGCGCGCGACCTTGACGGCCGTCACCGAGGCTTGAGCGACAAGTCGACGCGAGCGGCGAGTCAGCGTTCGACCAGACCCAGCAGGCGAGCCTGCTCGACGCAGGCGGTGCGATTCTGCGCGTCCAGCAGGTCGAGCAGACAGGAGACATGGCCTTTGACGGTGCTCTCGCTCAGGGCCAGCCGCGCGCCGATGGCCTGGTTGCCCAGGCCCAACGCCATCAAGCGCAGGACATCAAGCTGTCGCTGGGTCAGGCGCGGCACGCCACGCTGCGCGCGCGCGGCGCGACGGCGAGCGAGGGCGTCCCGTACTCCAGGCAGCACGTAATGCCCGGTCACCCGGTACTCGCGCAGCGCGGCGACCAACTCTACTCGCGGCAGGGATTTGCACAGGTAGATCTGCGCGCCCGCGTCGAGCGCCTGTTCCACCTGCAGGGCCAGGTCGCTCGCGGAGAGCACGATGACAGGCAGGCTAGGGCGCAGCGCGCGCAGCCGGCGGATCAGTTCGACACCGTCGAGGTCCGGCAGGCTGAGGTCGATGCAGGCCAGGTCGACAGGCTCGCCCGAGGCCACCAGGCGCAGCGCTTCGTCCGCGCGCCCAGCGCCGCGACACACCGCTTCAGGCCATGCTTCCCGCACCACCTCCTGCACGCCATGCAGCATCAACGGATGGTCATCGACTATCAACACATGCATGGCGCGTCTCGACGCTACAAAGCTGTCCGGATTTCCGTTGCACCTCGTCCATCGACACCGTAGCCCTGGCTTGCACCGGGATGACCACTGTGCAGCCTTGTCTGGACCCTCGACCCTGGCAATCCCGGCGCAAGCCGGCATCGCAGTTTTGCATGGCAACCCTAGGCAACCTGCAGTGGAAGTCGAACCATTCAGGGCCGCAGGGCCGCAGGGCAGCGCGGTCTGGGCTCCCAGGCCGGCCGGAGGCACGCAGCCTAGCAGTTTCGTCGCGTGAGCTGCGTCCGGCGCAGCGCCAGCGCGGAGAGGCCGACCAGCAGCAGGGGCAAGCTCGCCGGCAGCGGCACAGGCGTCACCGTCGGTGTGCCGATGCGGAACGCAAAGCTCCCCTCCATGAGACGTGTGCCGCCGCCGTTACTGCTGCCCGAACTGGCGGCCAGCTGGATCTGGATGAAACCCGCGCCAGGTCCGACATTCCAGGCGAATTGCCCGATCAGTGGCAGCGGCGATTCAGGCGTGGCGGGATGCGCCAGGGCATCGATCAGCGACCAGTTGAGATGACGCGCGTCGCCGTTGACCGTCAGCGTAAACCCCTGCATCCCGGACCAACGCACCGTTTCGAAGGCCACATTGGTGCTGCCGAGCGTGTCGTAGTCGATAACCACCTGGGTGGCGGCGTCGACGGTGAAATCATAGCGAAAGTTGGCCACCCCGCCCCAGATGACGTCGGTGCCAAGGCTGCGCGTATCGTCGCGCAGATGGCGCTGCGTGACGACACCCGTCTGCGCACTGGTGAATGCCGCGGCACTGTCAACGTCGAGCGAGAGCGTGCCAGACGGACCGCCGGTCTGCAGCGCGTCGGCCGACAGCGGGGCAAGCGCGCCATTCTGCAGGTCGTTGTCCAGCACGGTGATCAGCGGTGTGCCCATCTGCGCTTGCGCGCTCACGCTCGACACGCCCGGCATTACGCTGGCGGCTTGCGCCACGCTAGCACTGACACTGACGCCGATGACGAGCAGCAGGCGCGCGATGCAGGGGGAGCTTATGGACATGCGACGACTCCTGGCAGTGACGGGCGGTAATCCGCCGCGCGGGCGCGGGGTGCAGGAAGCTTACCGGCGCCTGCGCCACGGCCGTCCATACGAAAGTACTGAGGGCGTGTCGCCCGCAGCGTGATGAAGTTCGGGCCAACGCAAGCGCACGCAGCCGTGGGTTCGGCGCGCTTGACGTGCCCGGCAAAGCGCCCCGGCGGCCGCGTCGTGAGTCGCGAGCGGGACACGCTCCGCCTGCTTGACGTGCGTCAACCAACGACCGGCGCGAGGCGGGTGCAATGCCGCAATGCCAAAGTCCCGCGGAACACGCCCATGAGCATCCTCGCCTGGAACCCCGACCTGGTGCTCGACAACCCGGTGATGGATGCCACCCATGTCGAGTTCGTTGCCCTCTTGAACGCTGTGGGCGCCGCGCCACCCGACGCGCTGTACGAAGCGCTGGAAGCCTTTGTCGAACACACCGCGCAGCACTTCGCCGAAGAAGAGCGCTGGATGCGCGAATCGCGCTTTCCGCCGCTCGGCTGTCATCAGAACCAGCATCGCATGGTGCTGGACGTCGCGCGTGAAGTGCTGGTCCGCGTCGGCGAGGGCGAGACCCAGCTCGGCGAGCCGCTAGCGACCGCCATCGCCGAGTGGTTCAGCGAGCACGTCGCGGTGATGGACGCGGTGCTCAAGCAGTACATGGAGATGCACGGCTACCAGCCGAGCATCGGCGGCGAGGAAGCGTTGGGCGAAGCGTGCGGCGCGGAGGCCTGCGCGAGCCGGCATTGAAGCGAAGCGATGAAGGGACAGACCCCGACGGGGTCTGTCCCTTCCCATCACGTCGCTACCGCTTCTCCGGCAGCGCGAATGCGATCACCGCGTCGCCGAGCGGGAACTTGAACAGCGCATGGCCACCGGCGGCGACGGCCACGTACTGGCGGCCGCCGACGCGGTAGGTGACCGGCGGCGCGTTGACGCCGGCGCCCGCGGCAAAGCGCCACAGGCGCTGACCGGTCTTGGCATCCACAGCGATGAAGTCGCCGCCGGCCTCGCCGGCGAACACCAGCCCACCGGCCGTCGCCAGCGCGCCGGACATGATCGGCGTGTCGGTTTTCAGCTGCCATTGGATCTTGCCGTCCGCCGGGTCGAGCGCGGTCAGCGTGCCGCGACGCGGCAGGTCGTCCTTGAACGACAGCACCGTGATGTCCTCGCCCGCGGCGTTCTTCTCCAGCGTGTAATGCGTGGCCATGTCGCTCGCCGGCACGTACACCCAGCCGGTCTGCGGGCTGTAGGCCGAGGGCGGCCAGTTGGCGCCGCCGGCGGCGCCGGGCAGCACGTCGATACCCTCCGGCGTCGCGCGGCGGAACATGGTGGTGTCCTGCGGCACGAAGGCTTCTGAGCGACGCAGCGGCGAGCCGGTGATGCGATTCAGCACATAGAGCCAGCCCGATTTCGACGCCGCCGCCAGCGCCGGCTGGGGACGGCCGTCGGCGCCGCGGGTATCCAGCAGCACCGGTGGCGACGAGGCGTCGTAGCCCCACAGATCGTGGGGGACGAGCTGGTGATACCAGCGCAGCGCGCCGGTCTGCACGTCCAGCGCAACCAAGGACGAGGTGTAGAGATTGTCACCGGGGCGCTTGTGATCTTCGAAGCCCGGCGAGGCGTTGCCGGTGCCGAAGTAGATGAGCCCGTTGCGTGCATCGATGGAGGGCGTGGAGTAGATCGAGCCGCCGCCGGTCTTCCATGCGTCGCGGTACTTGTCCTGTGCGGCGCGCTCGGCGGGAATGTCGCGCGGCAGCGCGTCGCCGAAATGGGTCTTGGCGACGAACTCACCCTCCCAGCCCTGCTTCGCGGTGGAGTACCAGCGCCACACGAGATCGCCATTGGTAACGCTGTAGGCGGAGAGAAACGCGCGCAGGCCGTCGCGCACGCCCTTGCGGCCGAGCACCGAGGCCGAGTCCTTCTCTGCGTCGCCGAGCACCGCGCTGTAGCCGGTGCCGCTGACGCCGACGAACACCTTGCCGTCGTGCACCACCGGCGCCATGTTGCCGGCGAAGCGCGTGGCGCGATCGAAGGCCTCGTGCTGCGCGGGGTCGTAGTGGCGCAGCGGCTCGAGGTCCGCCTCATCGCCGGTCATGGGATCGACCACCGGCACGTCCCACAGCGTCTTGCCCGTGGCGGCGTCCAGCGCCAGCAGGCGCGCGTCGGCGGTGATCATGAAGAGCTTGCCGCCGCTGATGCCGAGCCCGCGATTGTGCGTGCCGCAGCAGAGCTGCTCGGTCGCCATGCGATGGGTGTAGCGCCATAGTTGTCGCCCCGTGGCGGCGTCGAGCGCGATGACGTGGTTCATCGGCGTGGTGAGATACATCACGCCGTTCACCACCAGCGGGTTGGTCGGGAAGGTGCCGAGTACGCCGGTCTGGAAGATCCAGGCGGGCGCGAGCTGCGTCACGTTGCCGGTGTCGATGTCGGCGAGCGTGCTGAAGCGCTGGTTGCCGGCGTCGAGGCCGTAGCTCGGCCAGTCGTCGCTGGCGGCGGCCGTGGCGATGAAGCACCCGCCGAGCAGGGCAAGCAGAGGACGAGTCAGGCGCATGTGGACCTCCCCAGGGACCGAGGGGGGCACTGTAGCAGAGACCTCGTGTAGGGCCGATTTCAATCGGCCATGGCCGGGTTTCGCGGTTGGGGCCGTGCATGGCGGGTTGAAACCCGCCCTACAGACCGCCCTTGTAGGGCCGATTTCAATCGGCCATGCACGGCATTCGTGGAAACACTGTGCATGGCGGGTTGACACCCGCCCTACAGGCCGCCCTTGTAGGCCGATTTCAATCGGCCATGCACGGCATTCGTGGAAACACTGTGCATGGCGGGTTGAAACCCGCCCTACAGGGGTACTGTGCCGGGTGCAAGTCCGACCTACAATCATGCCATCCGACCGTACGAGGACCCCACCATGCAGACCGCCACCCAGACCGCCACCCAGACCGCCGGCGCCGCGGCGCCGCTGTTCCGTTACGACACCAGCAACGTGCAGTGGGCGAAGTTCTTCACGCCCGGCACCTGGTACCGCATCCTGAACGTCGATGTCGCGGCCCGCACCGCCGACATGCTGGTCAAGTTCGAACCCGACAGCCAGTGCATGTATCACCGCCACGCCTGCTGCACCACGACCATGGTGCTGGAAGGCGAGCTGCGTGTGCATGAGCAGGTGGCCGGCGGCGAGGTGGTGAAGGTCAAGTCGGCCGGCAGCTACTCGCGCGGCGGCGAAGGCGAGATCCACATCGAGGGCAGCGGCCACGAAGACGCGATCATCTTCTTCGGCATGCGTACCGATACCGACGTCATCTACGAGTTGCTGAACGAGGACCTGACGCTGAAGCGCGCGGTGACCGTGCAGGACTTCCACGACAACTGGATGAAGTACTGGCCGAACGATCCGCGCTGAGGGCGCCCTGCACGGCCGATTGAAATCGGCCGGGTGACCTTTGTAGGGCGGGTTTCAACCCGCCATGCACAGCTTGACCTCGCGACGCCGTGCCTGGCCGATTGAAATCGGCCCTACATGTCCCGACCTGGCCTGGACATGCATCGGGCCGTGGACGGGACAGACCCCGTCCGGGGTCTGTCCCCCTACCTCAACGCAGCACGAACCCCTCGTACCCCTTCGCCGCGATGTCGGCGCAGGTCTGCCGGTACTTCGGGAATCCTCCCGCATACAGCATGAACTTCTTCTTCCGTCCCGGGATGTTGGGGTTCACGCCCATGAACCAGGAGTTCACGGTCGGGAACAGCGTGGCGCGCGCGGTTTCGTCGACGTGCTCGGTCCAGGCGACCTCGGCCTGCGTGGTCGGCTCGACACGGCTCAGGCCCTTGGCGCGCATGTCGGCGATGAGATCCGTCAGCCAGTCGACGTTCTGCTCGATGCAGCGCGGGATGTTGCAGAAGGTCGAGCCGTTGTTCGGTCCGACCAGCGTGAAGAAATTCGGGAAGCCGGTGGTCTGCATGCCGAGGTAGGTCACCGGGCCGTCCTTCCAGTGCTCTTGCAGGCTCACGCCTCCCACGCCGCGAATATCGATACGCGCGAGCGCGCCGGTCACCGCCTCGAAGCCCGTGGCGTAGATGATGAGGTCGAGCTCGTACTCGGCCGCCGCGGTCTTGATGCCCTTGGCGGTGATGCGCTCGATGGGCGCTTCCTTGATGTCCACCAGGGTCACGTTCGGCTGGTTGTAGACCTCGTAGTAGTTGGTCTCCATCGGCACACGCCGCAGGCCGAAGCCGTGGTCCTTCGGGATGAGCTTCTCGGCGACCTTGGGATCCTTCACCCGGCCGCGAATCTTGCGCGCGATGAAGTCGCTCGCGAGATCGTTCGCGCGCTGGTCGGTCAGCACGTCGCGGAAGGTACCGAGCCAGATGCCGAAGCCGGGCGAGGCATACAGTTCCTCGAAGAAGGCCTCGCGCTCTTCGGTCGTCACTTCGAGCGCCGAGCGCTCGTCGAACTTGTGCAGGAAGTTGCCCATGGACTCTGCGCACTGCTGGAAGATCTGGTCGTAGCTCGCGTGGATCTTGCGCTGCGTGGCGTCGTCTATCTTGCTGTTGTGCAGCGGCGCGCACCAGTTCGGCGTGCGCTGGAAGACGTACAGGTGGCCGACGTCCTTCGCCACTTCCTGGATCACCTGCACGCCCGTCGCGCCGGTGCCGATGATGCCGACGCGCTTGCCGGCGAAGGAGATCTTCGCCGGGCCATAGCCGTTCGGATCGCGCGGCCAGAGCCCCGTGTGAAAGGCCTCGCCCTTGAACTCGCCGACGCCGGGAATGTTTGGCATCTGCGGCGCGGACAGCGGGCCGGTGGCGGAGATCAAGAGCGGCGCGCAGGCCTGCCCGCCGTCCTCCAGCGCCACGTTCCACAGGTTGGCCTGCTCGTCATAGGCGGCCGACTTCACCCGCGCGTTGAAGGTGATGTCCTTGCGCACGTCGAGCTTGTCCGCCACGAAGTTCAGGTACTTGAGGGTCTCGGGCTGAGGCGCGAAGTGTTCGCTCCAGTCCCATTCGTCCAGGATCTCCTTGGAGAAGGAGTAGCCGTAGGAGTAGCTCTCGGAGTCGAAGCGGCAGCCCGGGTAGCGGTTCCAGTACCAGGTGCCGCCCACGCCGCTGCCCGCCTCGAACACGCGCACCGACATGCCGAGCTGGCGCAGGCGGTGCAGTTGATACATGCCGGAAATGCCGGCGCCGATGATGATGGCATCGTAGTGGGTGGTGGACATGCTGTGCTCTCCCATGGGTCCGCGTGCGAGGCGTCTCACGCCGAGGCGGCGTGCAGGACTGGCGACCGATGGTAGGTAGGCGCAAGGCCGAAAGCTTGACGTGCATCAGACCCGCGGAGCGGCGCGGCGCTAAAACCATCGCGAGCAGAAGCCGGGAATTACTCGAAGGTGTAGGCGCCTACGAGCAAATGCGATCAGACACGACTCAATGCAAGATCCAGCGCCTGCTCGGCATAGCTGTGCACCTCCTGCGCGCTGCGTTGCATGAATTGCAGCTGGGTCAAGGTGTAGGCCGAGGCCACCACCAGGCGCGCGGCGTCCGGCGCGCTCAATGCCTGCGTCACTTCGCCGGCCGCCTGCGCGCGGCGTATCGAGCCGGCGATGATGCCGATCATCGTTTCCTGGAACTCGAGGAAAGCGTCCCACAGGCCGTCGTCGTTGCGAATCAGCACGGCCCATTCGAGCCACACCTGGGCGTAGTCCGGCTCGCTCTTCACCGAGTCGGCGAAGCCGTGCAAATGGGCCTTCACCGCGGCCAGCGGCGAGCCGTCGGCGTCGTGGTAGCCGCGCGCGAGCTCGATGTAGAAGCGTCCGATCTCGGCGACGATGGCGGCGAGCAGCTCCTGGCGGCTCGGGAAGTACAGGAACACGCTCGACACCGCGACACCCGCGAGCTTCGCCACCTCGGCGTGACCGGCGCGGCCGAGCCCCCTGCGGGCGGCCACGCCGAGGGCGACCTGCAGTAGCTGGCGGCGCCGCTCCGGCGCGGCCAGCCACTGGCGGGTCGGTTTGTCCTTGAGATCGCGACGCGTGGCCACCGCGTGTTCTGGTCCTTGCGCTGCGGTCCTCATGGACCGGTGACCCTAACTTAGCCGAGCGCGCCGCCCGCGCCTACCGTCAGGCGCGGCGCGCGGCGCGCTTCCACGGCGGCAGCGCGGCGTGCGCGGTGTGTTCCGACGGCAGGCGCGCGTGCCCGGCGCCGAAGTAGTTCTCGCGCAGGGTCCTGCCCTCGTAGTGCGTGCGCATGCGTCCGCGCCGCTGCAGCTCCGGCACCACCAGTTCGACGAAATCGCGAAAGCCCCCCGGCTGCACGATGGGCACCAGGTTGAAGCCGTCCACCAGGCCTTCGTCCGCCCAGCGTTCGAGTTCATCGGCGACGGTCTGCGGGCTGCCGATGATCTTCGGCTGGATGCTGCCGAGCGCCATGTAGTGCTTGATGTCGTTCATGGTCCAGGCGCGGTCCGGGTCGACCTGCTTGAAGAAGCCGAGCAGGCTGGTGATGGCGTTGGACTCGAACTCGTGCACCTGGCGATTGCCGTCGACCAGCGCGAGGTCGACCCCGGTCCAGCCGCTGAACAGCGCCAGCGCGCCTTCCGGGCTCGCGTAGCGGAGCGCGGTCTCGTACTTCATCTGCGCTTCTTCGTCGCTCGGCGCGACCACCACGGTGATGCCCTGGCAGATCTTGATGGCCTCTGGCGCGCGACCGAAGCCCGCCGCGGCCTCGTGGATGCGACGCGTGCTCGCGGCGCTCGCCGCGATGGTCGGATGAATGGCGAACACCGCTTCGGCGTGCTTGGCCGCGAACAGCATGCCGCGCCCGGATTGGCCGGCCTGGAACAACAGCGGCGTGCGCTGCGGCGAGGGCTCGCACATGTGCGGACCGTTGACCTTGAACCAGGCGCCGTCGTGATGGATCTCGTGCACCTTGGCCGGATCGGCGTACATGTCGCGCACCGGGTCGCGCACCACCGCGTCGTCCTCCCACGAGTGCTCCCACAGCTTGTAGCAGACCTCCATGTATTCCTCGGCGCGTTCGTAGCGATCGTCGTGACCGAGTACTTCCTCGATGCCGAAGTTGGCGTTGGCGTCGGCCAGGTAGGAAGTGACGATGTTCCAGGCCGCGCGGCCGCCGCTCAGGTGGTCGAGGGTCGAGAACAGCTTCGCGCAGTGATAGGGCGCGAAGTAGGTGGTGCTGTAGGTGCAGGCGAAGCCCAGGTGCCGGGTCGCGTGGGCCATCAGCGGAATGATCACCGTCGGGTCGTTGCTCGGGAACTGCACCGCGTGCGCCACCGCCGCGTCGCGCGAGCCGCGGTAGATGTTGTAGGTGCCATGCACGTCGGCCAGGAACAGGCCGTCGAAGCAGCCACGCTCGAGCAGGCGGGCGAGATCCACCCAGTAGTCGGTGCTCGTGTAGCCGCGCGAGGAGCCGTCCTGCGGATGCTTCCACAGCCCCTCGGAATGGTGGTTCATGCAGCACTGCGTGAAGCCGTTGAAGATGATGCGCTTGCCCATGATTGCTCTCCCCGGATGGCTGTCCATCCGCGTCAGCGGACGGTCCGAGGGGCATGCTATCCGCAAAACTGTTGAACTAGTCAGTTTTTTCGTGATAAGCATAGGGTCATGAGTTCTAAATCAGCGAGCACGGCGCGATGAGTGACGGTGGGCAGGTGAAACTGCACGCCTCCTCGTCCGAACTCGCCCCGGCCTGGTCGGCTTTCGGCCTGGCCGGACTGGTGGTCGCGACCCTGGCCGCCTTCGCCGCCAACTCGCTGCTCTGCCGCCTGGCCCTGGGCGGTGAGCTGATCGACGCGCCGCGCTTCACCGCCGTGCGCCTGCTGAGCGGCGCGGCGATGCTCGCGGTGCTGCTGCTCGACCGCGACGGCGGCGAGCGCGGGCACGTGGACCCGCTGGCCGCCGCGGCGCTGTTCGTCTACGCGGCGGGTTTCTCCTTCGCCTATCTCGCGCTCGATGCCGGCGTCGGCGCGCTGCTGCTGTTCGGCGCGGTGCAGGTCACGATGATCACCACCGGGCTCCTGCGCGGCGAGCGCTTCACGCCGCTCACCAGCACCGGGCTCGTGCTTGCCCTCGCGGGACTGGCGGGCTATCTCGCGCCCGGACCGGGCGCGATGCCGACCTGGGCGGTGCTCTGCATGCTGGTGGCCGGCGGCGCCTGGGGCTTGTACTCACTGCGCGGCGCGCGGCAAGCTGACCCGGTCATGGCCACGGTGCGCAATTTCATCGCCACGGTGCCAGCCGCCTTCGCGCTGCTGGCGCTGCCGCGCGCGAACGCGTCGTTCAGCGGCGACGGCTTCGCGCTCGCCGTCCTGTCCGGCGCGGTGACGTCCGCGCTCGGCTACGTGCTCTGGTATCGCGTGCTGGCGCGCATCACCGCCATCACCGCGGCGGTGGTGCAGCTCTGCGTGCCGCTGCTCGCCGCGCTGTTCGGCGTGCTGCTGCTCGGTGAGACCATGCCGCCGCGTCTGCTGCTCGCCGGGCTCGCGGTGATCGGCGGCATTGGTCTCGTGATCCTCGGGCGGCGTCGCGCCGCCGTGGTTCGCTGAGACGATGACCGATAGCTCTCGTCGCCGCTTCCTGCGCGGCACGGCGACCACGGCCGGCCTGCTCGGGTTCGCGGGCGGTACACAGGCGGGCGAAGGACGCGCCCTCGGCCTGCCGGTCTCGGGTTACGGGCAGCGCGCTCACTACGAAACCGCGGCGCGCTGGCTGACGCCCACGCGCTATCTCGCCAGCACCGCGTCCTGGACGCCGCTCGCGGATCAGGTAGGCATCCTCACGCCCTCCGGCCTGCACTACGAGCGTCATCACGCCGGTGTCCCGGATATCGCGCCCGATGCCCATCGCCTGCTGCTCCATGGCCTGGTGCGGCGTCCGCTCGAATTCACGCTCGCCGAACTGCGGCGCTTTCCCCTGGCGGAGCGCCTGTGCTTCCTCGAGTGCTCGGGCAACAGTTACCGCGAATGGCAGGGGCCGGGCGGCGCCGACGTGCAGCAGACCCATGGGCTCACCTCGTGCAGCGTGTGGAGCGGGGTACGCCTGGCCGACGTCTTGGCTGAATGCGAGCCGCTGCCCGAGGCGCGCTGGCTGGTGGCGGAGGGGAGTGATGCCGCGCGCCTGACCCGTAGCCTGCCGCTCGACAAGGCGCTGGACGACGTGCTGCTCGCCTACGGCCAGAACGGCGAGGCGCTGCGGCCGGAGCAGGGCTATCCGCTGCGCCTGCTGGTGCCGGGCTACGAGGGCAGCATCAGCGTGAAATGGCTGAG
>JBFWYG010000006.1:131824-135929 GCA_050186725.1 Gammaproteobacteria bacterium
TGCAGACCATCGGCAGCTACTGGCCCTACGCCACCACCGTGTTCGACTACGTCCGCCGCGCCATGCCCTTCACCCAGCCCGGCTCGCTGAGCGACGACCAGGTCTACGCGCTCACCGCTTTTCTTCTGGCGCAGAACGGCATCCTGCCGCAGGATACGGTCCTCGACCGCGCCGGCCTGCGCGCGGTGCGCATGCCCAACCAGGAAGGTTTCTTGCCGGATCCAAGGCCCGCCGCGCCCTGACGCGCCGGTGCCGAACGTCACTCGAGGGGAGATGACACCGATGCTGACCTTTCGCGCCTGCCGCGCCGCCCTGTGCGCGCTCGCTGTTGCGTTCGCCCCGCCGCTGCTCGCCCACGGCATGCACGGCGGCACCGCGCAGCTCGAGAAGTACAACAACGACCGCACCATCGCCATCCAGGTCTATGGCGGCACGCAGAAGGACAGCGGCACGGTCAAGCTCTCCTACTACGGCAACATGGCGGTGCTGATCGAGTCGCCGAAGGGCGTGAAGGTGTTCGTCGACCCGTGGCGTAATGACATCGTCGGCATGTACCCGCCCTGGTACATGCGCGACATGCCGCTGGTGCGCACTGACATCGCGCTGGTGACCCACGCGCACTTCGATCACGACGCCGTCGAGCGCGTGCAGGCCGACCAGGTGCTGGACCGCATGGCCGGCGAGTTCAGCCTGGGTGACGTCAGGATCACCGGCATCGCCGACAAGCACGTGTGCGAGACCCAGGGCGACATTCCCTATCGCAAGCTGGTGAAGTTCTTCATCGACCAGGATCCCTGCCCGCCGAACGAGACCCTGCAGTGGAACAACAGCCTGTACGTCATCGAGACCGGCGGGCTGCGCATCCTGCACTGGGGCGACAATCGGCAGAATCCGCCCGAGCGCGTGTGGCAGAAAATCGGCAAGGTGGACGTCGCGATCCTCGCGGTCAGCGACGAGGGCCACATCCTGTCGCAGAAGTGGGCCGACGTGGTGATGGCGAAGTCCGGCGCGCGCATCGTCATTCCGAGCCACTACTACATCAAGGGCGTGCACATCCCCGGCGCGCTCGGTCTCGAGTCGGCGGACAAGTGGGTGGCGAAACACGAGCACACGCGGCTGACCAGCGGCGTGCTCGAACTCAGCCCGGCGATGGTCGCGAAGTACCAGCAGCACGTGATGTACTTCGGCGACAACGTCGCCTTCGAGACCACGGTCAAGCTGCCGGCGGACGACGGCAAGCTGCCCGAGGTGCCGCCGCCCGAGACCGCCTACGAGCGTTTCAATCCCGACCGGCAGTAACCCCGGTGGCGGTGGCCACGGAAGAGATGGCGCAGGCGCCGCACGCGCCCGCCTATCTCCTCGGCCTGCTGGCCTTCGTCGGCTTCGTCACGCTGTTCGAGGGCTACGATCTCCTGATCATCAACCTCGCGCTGCCGGCGCTGGGGCGCGAGTTCGGCGTGGATGCCGCCGTGCTCGGCAAGGCCGTCGGCATCATCAACATCGGCACCATCGTCGCCTTCATCCCGGTCAGGCTCGCCGATCGCTTCGGACGGCGTCGCGTGTTCCTGTGGGCGATCGCGCTCTACACGCTGTTCACGCTCGTGTCCGCGTTCTCCGTGGGACTCACCGACTTCGTGGTCTGGCAGTTCCTCGCGCGCATGTTCATGGTGACCGAGATAGGTGTCGGCGCGATCATCCTCACCGAGGAGATGCCCGCGCGCTATCGCGGCGCGGCGGTGACCTTCATGTTCGCGCTCAGTCTCGCGGGCGGGATCCTCGGCTCGGCGCTCCATCCCTGGCTGTCCGGCAGCGAGTTCGGCTGGCGGGCGCTGTATCTCTTCGGCGGGGTGGTGCTGCCGGTGCTGCTCGTCGGCTGGCCGTGGCTGCGCGAGACGCGGCGCTACGCCGCGCAGCCAGCCGGTGCGCCGCGGGTAGGCCTGCTGGCGCTGTTCGACGCCTTGTTCGCGCTGCTGCGCTCGCGGCATCGGGGCCGCGTGCTGGCGGGCGCGTCGCTGTGGTTCGCGGTCAACGCCTGGAGCTCGAGCTGCCTGTTCTTTTTCGCCTGGTATGTCACCAACGAACGCCAGTGGGACGCGGCCGCCGTCAGCCAGGCGCTGACCTTGGGCTACGCGCTCGCCATCGTCGGCTATGCTTCGGGAGGCGCGATGCTGGATGCGGTGGGCCGGCGCGTGACGGCGAGCCTCTTCTTCAGTGTCGGCGCGCTCGCGGCCTGGGTGTGCTTCACCGCCAGCGACGCGCGCACCATCACCATTGCCTACGTGGTGGTGCTCGGCATGCACGCGCTGTGGCCGGTGGCGGCCACCATCACCAGCGAGATGTTTCCGACCGAGGTGCGGGCCACGGCCAACGCGCTGGTCAACAACCTGCTGGGACGCACGGGCATGGCGCTGGCGCCGGCGGTGGTCGGCGTGTTATCGGCCTGGTTGGGCTCGGTGGGGAAGGCGGTGTCGCTGGTCGCGCTGGTGCCGCTCGCCTGCCTGCCGGTGATCCTGTTCGCGCTGACCGAGAGCCGGGGCAAAGAGCTCGAACGTTTGAACGACTGAGGGCGCGCGCGCCGCGCCGGGAGTGACGGACATGAACGAGACGCATGTGACCTTCAAGCCGCGCACCGCCGCCATCGGCGCCGACGTGCTGGGCGTGGATCTGAACCAGATGGACGACGCGCTGTTCGCGCGCCTGAAGCGCGCGCTGCACGAACACCTGGTGCTTTTCTTCCACGACCAGCACCTGACCCCCGAGGCGCACATGGCCTTCGCATCGCGCTTCGGCCGCATGGAGGTGCACGAGGTGTTCACGCCGCTTGGTGGTCATCCCGAGATCTCGGTGCTGGAACACGATGCCGCGCGCCCGCCCATCAGCGACACCTGGCATTCCGACGTCACCTACCGCCCGACGCCGTCCTTGGCCGCGGTGCTCTACGCGCGCCACATTCCGCCGCGCGGTGGCGACACGCTGTGGCTGAGCGCCTACGCCGCCTTTGATGCACTGTCACCGGCCTTCGCGGAGTTCCTGTGCGGACTCCACGCCGAGCACGATTTCCTGCAGGCCTACGGTGGGTACCTCGGCAAGAAGGAAGACGGCGCCGAGCGGCTCAAGCGCGCGCGGGAAGAGACTCCGCCGGTGGTGCATCCGCTGATCGTGGTCCACCCGGTGACCGGCAAGCGGCTCCTGTACGTGAACCCCACCTTCACCAGTCGCATCGTCGAGTTGTCGAAGAAGGAATCGGACGCGGTGCTGAAGCATCTCTTCGAGCACCTGCTGAAGCCCGAATTCCAGGTGCGTCTGCAGTGGCAGCCGAACGACGTGGCGGTGTGGGACAACCGCGCGACCCAGCACTACGCCACCGGCGACTACTACCCCGAGTTCCGCCGCATGCACCGCATCACCGTCGGGGGGGATCGGCCGGTGGGCGTGACCGCGCAAGCCCAGGCCGCGGTGTCGTGACCGGCGGGCGATGAGCGCCGTGCATGGCCGGTTGAAACCGGCCCTACATCCGCGACCGCGGTTGCACGCAAAGAGAACCTGTAGGGCCGGTTTCAACCGGCCATGTACGGCGCATCCACGGTCGTGAATATCGGACCGTAGGTCGGGCTTCAGCCCGACATGCCAATCTTGCCATGTAGGGCCGGTTTCAACCGGCCGAGCAAGGCGCATCGACCCGCGCTCCAATCACCGTGCGTCGACGGCGGTGTGCGCGGCTTCGTGCGAGGTCGATCTTGGCCGGTTGAAACCGGCCCTACAGCGGGTCACACCCTGAAATAATCGAAGAAGCGGATGTTCGGCGGGCCCGCCATCATCGCGCCGAACACTTCCATGTCGCCGCGTTCGCCGCGCCACGCGAGGTAGCGCTCGTAATGCGCACGGCTGTCCCATTGCTCGATGATCGCGATGCCGGTCGGGTCTTCCTGGTTCTGGATCACGTGCAGCGTCACGCAGCCGTCGAACGAGCGCGTGTCAGGCAGCACGCTCTTCAGCCACTCGCGGACCTTCTCCACGCAGTCGGGCTTGGCGTTGAACTCGAGTATCACCTGGCAGGTTGCCATGTCGGTCTCCTTCTTGGGTTGAACAGGCCGGCTCACACCGG
>JBFWYG010000007.1:0-128793 GCA_050186725.1 Gammaproteobacteria bacterium
TGCTCAAACAAGGGGTTCGATGCGCTTTGTCCGTTCTGCGCGGTGCCCAGAGCCGAATGACCGAACTCATCGTTCGGCATCCGGTTCCATGCGCTTAGATTCGTGGGGATCTGCCAGGGTCTGTCCCTTCTCTCGAACGCCCTCAAGCGCCCCTGAACTTCGGCATCACTTCCTTCGCGAACAGTTCCAGCGAGCGCGTCGCCTTGTCGGGGTCGATGCCCGGGAACTGGGTGTTGAGGATGAAGTCGGTGCATTTGAACTCGGCGACGAACTTCTCCATCTTCTGCGCGACCTGCTTCGGCGTGCCGACCATGAAGTGCTCGGCCAGCACCGAGTGGCGCATGTCCGACGGCTTGGTCACCGGCAGCGGCGCGTCGTCGCCTTCGGCGTCGTTGGCCTCGGCCAGGATCTCGGCGTAGAACTCCAGCATGTGCCACAGGTGGTCCTGGCATTCCTCCCAGGCCTGGTCCTCGCTCTCCGCGCAATAGACCATGCGCAGCTGCGCGATGTTGAAGTCCTTGGGGTCGTAGCCGCTCTTGGCGAGCGTCTCGAGGTACAGCGGCGCCGGATCGGGGCCGAGCGTCGCCATCAGGTGATAGCCCATCTCCGCCGCGCGCGTGATGGCCTTCGGGCCGCGCGCGCCGATCCAGATGGGCGGCCGCGGCGTCTGCACCGCTTTCGGTGTGAGCCTGGCCTTGGTCAGCTTGGTGAACTTGCCGTCCACCGTCACTTCGTCTTCGGTGAGCAGTCGCTCGACGATGCGGATGCCTTCGCGCGTGCGCATGCCGCGCTCGCTGCGGTTCATGTTGAAGGTCTCGAATTCGTAGTGGGCGTAGCCCTGGCCGACGCCGAGATCGAAGCGGCCGTTGGACAGGATGTCGACGTTGGCCACTTCCTCGGCCAGCAGCAGTGGATGCTGGAAGGGCAGGATGATGATGAAGGTGCCGATGCGGATGGTCGAGGTGCGCATCGCGACCGCCGCGGCGGTCGTCATCAGCGACGGGTTGTAGCCGTCTTCCGTGAAGTGATGCTCGGTCAGCCAGATGTTGTCGTAGCCGAGTTCCTCGCCGCGCTTGATCTGTTTCAGGATCTGCTCGTAAAAGGCCGGAAAGGGCCGGCGCCACTGCACCGGGTTGCGAAAGTCTTCCATAAAGCCAAAGCGCATGGTGATCTCCCCTGGGATGGCGGGCGTTGGTCGAGGCTCGCATTGTCCGGCCGCCTCACGACGAGCGGCAAGGCTGACCGAAAGGGGAGGGTAAGGGCGGCGCGCGACGGGCCGCCCCGGGCCACCAGGGCCGCGCTCAGAACGAGCGCGGCAGGCCGAGCACGCGCTCGCCGATGAAGTTCAGGATCATTTCGCGACTGACCGGGGCGATGCGCGGAATCATCATTTCGCGGAAGTAGCGCTCGACGTGGTACTCCTTGGCGTAGCCCATGCCGCCGTGGGTCAGCACCGCGGTCTCGCAGGCGCGAAAGCCCGCTTCGGCCGCCAGGTACTTGGCGGCGTTGGCCTGTGCGCCGCACTCCTCGCCACGGTCGTAGCGGTTCGCCGCGTCGAACACCATGAGATTGGCGGCTTCGAGTTCCATCCAGTTGCGCGCGAGCGGATGCTGGATGCCCTGGTTCATGCCTATCGGACGGCCGAACACCGAGCGCTCGTTGGCGTAGTCGACGGCGCGCTTCAATGCCGCGCGGCCGAGCCCGATGGCCTCGGCCGCGAGCAGCACGCGCTCGGGATTCAGCCCATGCAGGATGTAGTAGAAGCCCTTGCCTTCCTCGCCGATGAGATCCTCGCGCGGCACCGGCATGCCGTCGTAGAACACCGCGTTGGAATCCACCGCCGCGCGGCCCATCTTCGGGATCTCGCGCACCTCGGCGTATTCACGGTTCAGGTCGGTGTAGAACAAGGACAGGCCGTCGGTCTTCTTCTTGACCTGGTCGCGCGCGGTGGTGCGCGCCAGCAGCAGCACCTTGTTGGCGCGCTGCGCCATGGAGGTCCAGTGCTTCTGGCCGTGGATCAGGTAGCCGTCGCCGTGACGCTCGGCGCGCACCTGCAGGCTGGTGGTGTCGAGACCGGCGTTGGGCTCGGTGACGCCGAAGCAGGCGGATTCCTCGCCGCGCAACAGCGGCGGCAGCATGCGGCGCTTCTGTTCTTCGGTGCCGAACACGACCACCGGGTTCAGGCCGAAGATGTTCAGATGAATCGCCGAGGCGCCGCTCATGCCGGCGCCGGACTCGGCCACGGCTTGCATCATGATGGCGGCCTCGGTGATGCCGAGCCCGCTGCCGCCGTATTCCTCCGGCATGGCGATGCCGAACCAGCCGGCCTCGCGGATCGCGGCGGTGAATTCCTCGGGAAAGCGATGGGCCTCGTCGCACTTCAGCCAGTACTCGGCGTCGAAATCTGCGCACAGCTTGGTGATGGCATCGCGGATGGCGAGCTGTTCGTCGGAAAAACGGAAGTCCATGGTCGAGTCCTCGTGCATGAAAGGCCGCGCCGCCGCGGCGGCTGGCGGCGGTCGCTTGGCAGGCTCTTGATGCAGCCATAATATCGCCCCTTCAGCGTGCGCGGCCACGCGCCCGCGACGCACTCGCGGACCCTCGCCGCCCGCCCGCGCAGCGCTCACCCTTACGCCCGCAGCCTGGAGCCCGAGCCATGTCCGTGTGTCGTCGTCACCCGTCCCGCGCGCCCACCCGGCGCCGCGCTGCCGACCTGGGCATCTGAGCCGCGCCATGGCCGACTACCTTCTCACACAAGCCGACGAGTTTCCGCACACGCCGAGCGCGGAGCGGCATTTCAACGAGTCTGTCTACGTCAACGCCTTCGACCATCGCAGCGGCATGGGCGGCTGGCTCAGGCTCGGCAATCGCGCCAACGAAGGCTATGCCGAACTCGCGGTGTGCCTGTTCCTGCCCGACGGGCGCATCGCCTGCCAGTTCCAGCGCCCGTCGATCGCCGACAACGCGCGCTTCGAGGCGGGCGGCATGCGCTACAGCGTCGACGACCCCCATCGCCAGGTGACCATGCGCTACGCGGGCGAAGTGCTGCTGGTGGAGGACCGCGCCTGGCTGCGCGATCCGCGTCAGCTCTTCGAGCGCGCGCCGCGCGCGCACTGTGAGCTCGAGTGGCGCCATCGAGGGTGTTCGCCGATCCACGGCGGTCTGCCGGCGACGGCGGACCAGCAGACCATGTTCGGGCGCGATTTCTCCCTCGGGCACTTCAACCAGCACACGGTGGTGAGTTCGCGCCTGCGCATCGGCGCGGAGAGCTACGACTTCGAGGGCTTCGGCTGGCGCGACCATTCCTGGGGACCGCGCCTGTGGCAGAACATCCTGTTCGACCGCGGCTTCTACGTGAGCTTCGGCGCGGATCGCGGCTTCACCCTGCTCAAGATCGCGAACCGCGACGGCGTGGTGCGCCGCGCCGGCGTGCTGTTCGTGGACGGCGCCTACGAGGCCATCACCGATCTGGACGTGTTCACCGAGTGGGACGCGCACAAGGATCCGGTCGCCGTCACCCTGACCGCGCGCAGCGCCAGCCACAGCGCGGTGATCCACGGTCGTGTGCTGAACTGCGCGCCGCTCAGCAATCGGCGCAAGATCGGGGATGAAGTCCTGCATTCGCGCATCGCCGAGGCCGCGACCGAGTTCGAGTGGGACGGCCGCCGCGGCTACGGCATGACCGAATACGTCGAGCGCCTGGTGGACGGCGAGCCCGTCGCCTGGCCGCTCTGAACGCCGCAATTTTCGCGAGGACAGTTTCGATGGATGCCTTTCGCCTCACGCCCCAGGACGAGTATCCGCATCGTCCGACTTCCGATCAGAACTTCAACGAGTCGGTCTACGTCAACGGCTTCGATCCCGCGACGCGCTCGGGCGGCTGGATGCGCATCGGCAACCGTGTGAATGAAGGCCACGCCGAGGCGCAGGTCTGCCTCTACCTGCCGGACGGTCGCCTCGCGGTGCAGTTCCAGCGGCCGGAGATCGCGCACAACGATGCCTTCGCGGCCGGCGGCTTGAGCTACACCGTGCACGAGCCCTACAAGCACGTCAGCATGCGCTACGAGGGTGATCTCCTGGTGCTGGACGACCCGTCGCTCCTGCGCGATGCGCGCCGCCTGTTCGCCGAGGCGCCGCGCACGCCGGGCGAGGTGGAGTTCGACCTGACCGGCGTGTCGCCCATGCACGGCGGCGAGCCGACCACCGACACCCAGGAGACCATGTACGGGCGGGACTTCTCGTTCGGCCACTTCAATCAGCACACCCGCACCCGCGGACGCATGAAGATTGGCAGCGAGACCTTCGAGTTCGACAGCTTCGGCTGGCGTGACCATTCCTGGGGGCCGCGCTACTGGACCAACATCTACTTCTACCGGCTGTTCGTCGCCAACTTCGGCGCGGATCGCGCCCTCATGCTGCTCAAGATCACCGACCGGCAGGGCGTGACGCGGCGCGTCGGCGTGCTGCAGTACGACGGCGACTACGAGGACATCACCGACCTCGACCTCTACACCGAGTGGACGCCGGCCAAGGACCCACGCGCCATGCGGCTCGGCGTGCGCACCGCGAAGCGCGCGGTGCAGATCCAAGGCGAAGTGATCGCGCTCGCGCCGCTCAGCAACCGCCGCAAGGTGGGCGAACAATGGCTCACCTCGCGCATCGCCGAGGGGCTCACGATGTGGACCTGGGACGACCGCCAGGGCATCGGCGTCACCGAGTACATCGAGCAGGTGAACGACGGCCAGCCGGTAGGCTGGCCGCTGTAAGCGCATGAGCGCAGCACTAGAGGACGAGGGTCCGCCGAGCGACCTCGAGGTCATCGTCGCGCGGCTCGGGGACGCGCTGCGACGCCGCTTCGGTGGCGCCTCGGACATCGCCGAGGTGGATGTCGCGACCGTCGGCGGCATCAACCGCACGGTGCTCTTCGACCACGTCGACGGCGCCGCGCGCCGGCGCCTGGTGCTGCGCCAGGAGACCTACACCACCGAGTTCTCGCCCTTCCTCGCGCCCGAGATCCAGTGGCCGCTGCTGCAGGTCTGCGCGCGCCACGGCCTGCCGGTGCCCGAGCCGGTGTTCGCGCTGACACCCGAGGACCGCCTGGGGCGGGGCTACGTGGTCGGCTTCGTCGCGGGCGAGACCCTGCCGAAGAGATTGCTGACCGCGCCCGAGTTCGCGCCGGCGCGCGCGGTCTTCACCCGCCAGGCGGGCGAGACCCTGGCCCGGCTGCACGCCATCGACCCGGCCGAAGTGCCGATGCTGAACGAGGTGCCGGACAGCATCGATGCGCTCGGCGCGCAGCGCGCGGCCTACGAGATCTACGGCGAGCCGCACCCGGTGCTGGAGTACGCCTTTCGCTGGCTCGAGCGGCACCAGCCGCCGGCCGCGCCGAAAGTCTTCATCCACGGCGATTTCCGCACCGGCAACATGCTAGTCGACCCGCACAAGGGCCTGATGGCGCTGCTCGACTGGGAGTGCTCGCGACTCTCCGCGCCGGAGGACGAACTGGGCTGGTACTGCTCGCGCTGCTGGCGCTTCGGCTTCAACGATCGCGAAGCCGGCGGCTTCGACACGCGCGACGCGATGATCGCCGCCTACGAGGCCGCCGGCGGACGGCGCATCGACCGCGAGGCGCTGCGCTGGTGGGAGATCTTCGCCCACCTGCGCTGGGCGCTGTACAACATCATGCAGGTGTGGGGGCACGTGAAGTGCGGGCGACGCGCGCCGGCCTTCGCGCTGTTCGGCCGTAACACCGCCTACATCGAATACGACCTGCTCATGACCCTCATGGGCCGCTACGCTTAAGCACGCGCCATGGCCCACGACACGCCCGACCTCGCCGAAATCCTGCGCTCGGTCCACGAGTTCATCCGTGACCTGCAGCCGCGTCTCGGCGGCATGGACCGCTACCAGGCGCTGTGCGCGCAGATGCTGCTGGAGATAGCGCTGCGCGAACTGCCGGAATGGCAGCCGCTTGAGACCGCCGACGACGCGCGCCTGCGCGCGCTCTGCGAGGTCGGGCCCGAGGCGCCGCGCGAGGCGCTCGCGGCGCGGCTCGCCGCGCGCATCGCGGCCGGTGAGTTCGATGAGCGTCTGGACGAACTGGCCGACGACCTGCTGCAGCACGTGATCGCCAAGGTGCGGGTCAGCCGACCGAAGCACCTCGAGCCCGAACACCGCGCCGACTGAGCCTTCCAACCTTCTTCGACAGGACACTGCCATGCCCGAGCAAGTCATCGCCTTCAGCGTCGCCGACGGGATCGCGCGCATC
Organism: Gammaproteobacteria bacterium; assembly: GCA_050186725.1. GTDB lineage: Bacteria > Pseudomonadota > Gammaproteobacteria > JADJYF01. Next base: position 6,269 of record JBFWYG010000007.1, read on the forward strand.
GTCATCGACGACGCCGCGCGCCACAACGTGGTCGGCGCGCAGTTCACCAAGGAATTCGCCCGCGCCGCCATCGCCTGCGAAGGGCGCGAGGACGTGCGCGTGGTGTTGCTGACCGCGGCCGGCCGGGAGTTCTCGGTCGGCGGCGATTTGAACGAGTTTCTCGCCGTGCGCGACCGGCTGCGCGCGCACATCCGCGAGATGGCGACCTATTTCCACCTCGGCATCACGGTGCTGAACCGCCTGCCGGTACCGGTGGTGTGCGCGGTCAACGGGCTCGCCGCCGGTGGCGGCATGAGCCTCGCGATGATGGCCGACATGACCATCGCCACGCGCTCGGCGAAGTTCACCCTGGCCTATACCCGCTCGGGCCTGACCCCGGACGGCGGCGGCAGCTGGTTCCTGCCGCGGCTGGTGGGCGCGCAGCGCGCCTTCGACATCATGGCCACCAATCCGACCTTGAGCGCGGAGGAGGCCTGCCAGCTCGGACTCATCGCGCGGGTGGCGGACGACGACAAGTTCCAGGCCGAGACCGAGAAGCTGCTGCGTCAGCTCGCCGACGCCCCCTCGGGCTCGGTGCAGCGCGCCAAGCGCCTGCTGCGCGCGGCGCTGTCCGATACGCTCGAACAGCATCTCGAACTCGAGTCGCAGAACATCGCCGAGATTGCCGCGACCCCGACCACCATCGCTACCCTGGAGGCGTTCTTCGCCGCCAGGAAGAAGTGAGCGGGGGGGACAGCGCGAGCGCAATCGGGGACAGACCACGGTTTCGCGCAAGTGTGGTCGGGGACTGAGCGCGTTTCTCGCGAAACCGTGGTCTGTCCCCGATTGGACCCCGCGTGGACATCCGCGCCCCGATTACTTATCGTCCGCCGCATTCCGCGCCGCGGCGCCGCCTGTTTTCCATGGAGACCTTCGCATGACCACCAATGCCTTCGACCTGAGTCCCGACCAGCGCACGATGCTGGACGAGGCGGACAAGTTCGCGAAGAACGAGCTCTACCCGCTCGCCACGCGCATGGACAACGAAGAGTGGTGGCCGGAACACGCCTTCCCGATGATCGGCGAGGCCGGCTACTTCGGCCTGACGGTGCCGGAGGAGTACGGCGGCCAGGGGCTCGACTTCTTCACCAGCGGCCTGGTGTCGCAGGCCTTCGGACGCTGGAACTACGCGCTCGCGCTGTCCTGGATCGCGCACGAGAACCTGTGCCTGAACAACATCTATCGCAATGCGAACGAGGATCAGCGCCGCCGCTACCTGCCGGGCCTGTGCTCCGGCAAGAAGATCGGCGCGCTGGGTCTCACCGAGCCCGGTGCCGGCTCCGACGCGCTGGGCTCGATGGCCACCACCGCGCGCAAGGTCGGCGACAAGTACCTGCTGAACGGCCGCAAGATCTACATCACCAACGGCCCCGTCGCCGACGTGCTGCTGGTCTACGCCAAGACCGCGCCGGAGAAGGGTGCGCACGGCATCTCGGCCTTCATCGTCGAGAAGGACTTCAAGGGCTTCGCCGTCGCGCAGAAGCTGATCAAGATGGGCTTCCGCGGCAGCCAGACCGGCGAACTGGTGTTCGACGACTGCGAGGTGCCGGCCGAGAACCTGGTGGGCAAGGAGAACGAGGGCGTGGCGGTGGTGATGAGCGGGCTCGACCTCGAGCGCGCGGTCATCTCGCCGATCTGCGTCGGCATGGCCGAGCGCGCGCTGGAACTCACCATCCAGTACGCCAAGGACCGCAAGCAGTTCGGCAAGCCGATCGCCGAGTTCCAGATGATCCAGTCGAAGATCGCCGACATGTACGTGTGGGTCGAGGCGATGAAGGCGCTGAACTTCAAGGTACTGGCCGAGGCCAACGATCTCGAGGTGGGCGGCGGTGGCCGCGGCATGATCCACGCCCAGACCGCGGCCTCGATCATGTACACCGCCAACATGCTGAACCGCGTGCTGGACGAGGCCGTGCAGGTGCACGGCGGCTTCGGCTACATGTGGGAGTCCGAGGTCAATCGTCTCTACCGCGGCAACAAGCTGCTGGAAATCGGCGCCGGCACCACCGAAGTGCGCAAGATGATCATCAGCCGCGAACTGCTGAAGTAGGCGCCGTGCATCCGCCGGTCGCCATCCCCCGCGGCAACGAGGACCTCGCCACCTGGCCGACGGTGTTCGCCGCGGGCATCCTCGCCGGTCAGACCGTGCTGGTCTCCGGCGCCGGCAGCGGCATGGGCCGCGCCACCGCCTGGCTCGCCGCGCGGCTCGGCGCGCGGGTGATCCTGGCCGGCCGCACCGAGGCCAAGCTCGCAGCGGTGGCCGACGCGATCAACGCTCGCGGTCTGGACGCCCATACCCAGGTGGTGGACATCCGCCAGCGCGAATCGGTGGACGCGGCCTACGCCGCCATCGGCACGCGCTTCGGTGCGATCGACCTGCTGGTCAACAGCGCCGGCGGGCAGTTCCCGCAGGCGTCCATCGACTACAGCGAGAAGGGCTGGCAGGCGGTGGTGAACACCAACCTGAACGGCACCTGGCACATGATGCACGTCGCAGCCCAAGCCTGGCGCGAGGCCGGCAAGGGTGGCGCCATCGTCAACATCGTGGTGGTGAACCAGGGCCTGTACGGCGTTGCCCACACCTCGGCCGCGCGCGCCGGCGTCATCGCGTTCTCCAACAAGGCAGCGGTGGAATGGGCGCCCTTCGGCATCCGCGTCAACTGCATCGCACCGGGGGCGATCGAGACCGAGGGCTGGGCGGTCTATTCCGAGACCACCCGCGCGCGCTACCCGCGCACCAACCCGATGATGCGCGCCGGTTCGCCGTGGGAAATCGCCGAGGCCTGCGTGTTCCTGGGTGGCCCCGGCGGCCGCTTCATCAACGGTGTGACACTGGAAGTGGACGGCGGCGGTCAGCACTGGGGCGAGATCTGGACCACCGGCAAGCCGGCCTACTACGCGGCCGCCACGCGCCTGTGGGACGACGCGCCGGAAGACTGAGCGCGGCCGGCATGTCAGAGCAGGGTACGACCTCGACCGCGCTGCGCGAGAGCATCACCGAGGGCCTGCGCCGGGCGGTGAAGCGCCGCTTCGGCGCGGCGGCGGACATCGACGCGGTGGAGTTCACCTCGCTCGGCGGTTCCAACCGCACCGTGCTGTTCGATCTCGTCGACGGTACGGCGCGCCGCCGCCTGGTGTTCCGCCAGGAGACCATCATCCCGGCCAACTCGCCGTTTCTCGATCCCGCGCGTCAGTTCCGCGTGCTGCGCCTCCTGTACCCGGAGGGCCTGCCGCTCCCCGAGCCGATCTTCGAATTCGACCACGAGGACAGCCTGGAGCGCGCCTACGTGGTGGCCTTCGTCGAGGGCGAGACCGTGCCTCGGCGGCTGCTGGACGCGCCGCGCTACGAGCGCGCGCGGCAGCGCTTCTGCGCGCAGGCCGGCGAGTTCCTCGGACGATTGCACGCGCTCGACCCGGCGCCGGCCGCGTTTCTCGCCGAGGTGCCGGACAGTATCGACCCGCTGGCCACGACCATGGCGCGCATCGACCGCTGGGGCGGGGTGCATCCCGCGCTGGAACTCGCGGCGCGCTGGCTCGAGCGGCACCGGCCCACCTCGACGCGCCGCTGCCTGCTGCACGGCGACTTCCGCACCGGCAACATGCTGCTCGACGAAAACGGCATGCGCGCGGTGCTGGACTGGGAGTGCGCGCATCTCGGCGCGCCGGCCGAGGATCTCGGCTGGCTGTGCCTGCGTTCGTTCCGCTTCGGACACGTCGACCGACCGGTCGGCGGCTTCGGTCCACGCGAGCCGTTCTACGCCGCCTACGCATCCGCGAGCGGTCACGCAGTGGATGCCGAAGAGGTGCGCTGGTGGGAGATCTTCGGCTTCATCCGTTGGGCGCACTACAACGTCATGCAGGTCTTCGGTCACCAGACCGGCGCGCGCCGTTCGGCGGCCTTCGCCGCGTGCGGGCGCAATATCGCGCTGATCGAATACGAACTGCTGATGACCCTGGCCGGTCATTACCACTGAGCGAGCTACTCATGACCCAGGACGCCCCGAGCATCGACGAACTCCTGGTGACGGTCCGCGAGTTCGTGCAGGAGATCACGCCCCAGCTGGACGGCCGCGATCGCTACCACGCGCAGTGCGCGGTCTACCTGCTGGACATCGTGCGCCGGGAACTCGGCGCGGATGCGACGGACGAGAGCGCCGAGCAGAGCATGCTGGCCCGCTACCTGGGCGAGGGTGAAGCAGGGGCGGCGGGCCTCGCGGCGCTCGCCGCCGAGATCCGCAGCGGCCGGCTGGACGCGCGCTTCGACGAACTGCTCGCCGATCTCACCCGCCAGGTGGTGGGCAAGGTGCGCATCACGCGCCCCGATCAGCTCCATCCCATGCACCGCGACTCGCGGCCGGCGGAGTGACGCGCGCCGGGCGTGCCGGCGCGCGGAAAGCGAAAGGTCAGCCGAACAGGCGCTTCACGAAACCGAACACACCGCCGCGCGGCGCGGGCGCCGCCGGGGTGGCCGGCTTGTCCGCGCGGGGCGCGTGGGAGGGTGCGCGCGGCGCGCGGCGCTCGCCGCCCTCGGCGTGGCGCTCGGCCTTCTGTTCGCGCGGCTGGGATTCGTCGACCCGCAGCTCGCGCCCCTGGAAGTCACTGCCGTTCAGGGCGGCGATCGCCTTGCGGCCGGCCTCGTCGTCGGCCATCTCCACGAAGCCGTAGCCGCGCGAGCGCTTGGTGCGACGGTCGAAGATGACCTCGGCGGCGGTCACCGTGCCATAGGGCGCGAAGGCATCGCGCAGTTCCTCGCTCTTGACGCTGTAGGGCAGGTTGCCCACGTAGATGTTCATCGTGATCTCGATCCCTTGTTATCGACCGCCTTTATTGCGTGCGATGGCGGCTGTTTCCCCCAGTGTCGCGTCACGCTGGACGGCTGCGCCCACGACCAGGGCGCGCGCCCGTGACGGAATCCGTCGCTGCCGGTTATCGAGTGTGAACGGTGATCGGGCCGGAACCGCGCGCCGCCTGTTCCCCTGACAAGGCGCCATCGTCTGGTCGACGCGGCGCCCGTCGCGCGCTTCGTAAGCCCCCGACAGGACGACGGAATTCAAGCACAACGCCGCAACGCGCGCAAACGGCGCGCGCCGCTCGCGCGGAGGCGCGTCAGGCGGTGAAGGCCTGGATGCCGGTCTGCGCGCGCCCGAGGATGAGGGCATGCACGTCGTGCGTGCCTTCGTAGGTGTTGACCGCCTCCAGATTCAGCACGTGGCGGATGACGTGGTACTCGTCGGACACGCCGTTGCCGCCGTGCATGTCGCGAGCCATGCGCGCGATGTCGAGGGCCTTGCCGCAGTTGTTGCGCTTGATGAGCGAGATGGCCTCCGGCGCCCCGGTGCCGGCGTCGATCATGCGACCGACCGCGAGTGCCGCCTGGTAGCCGAGCGCAATCTCGGTCTGCATGTCGGCGAGCTTCTTCTGGATGAGCTGGTTGGCGGCCAGCGGCCGGCCGAACTGCTGCCTGTCGAGGGTGTACTGGCGCGCCGCCAGCCAGCAGAACTCTGCCGCGCCCATCGCGCCCCAGGCGATGCCGTAGCGCGCGCGGTTCAGGCAGCCGAACGGGCCGCGCAGGCCGCGCACGTTCGGCAGCAGGTTGGCCTCGGGCACGAACACCTCGTCCATCACGATCTCACCGGTGATGGAGGCGCGCAGCGAGAACTTGCCCTCGATCTTCGGCGCCGACAGGCCCTGCATGCCGGCCTCCAGCACGAAGCCGCGAATCTGCCCGTCGTCGGCGGTCTTGGCCCATACCACGAACACGTCGGCGATGGGCGCGTTGGAGATCCACATCTTGTTGCCGGAGAGCCGCCAGCCGCCCGCCACCTTGACCGCGCGCGACTTCATGCCGCCCGGGTCCGAGCCGTGATCCGGTTCGGTCAGACCGAAGCAGCCGACGAACTCACCGCTGGCGAGCTTGGGCAGGTACTTGTTGCGCTGCTCCTCGGTGCCGTAGGCGTAGATGGGATGCATGACGAGGCTCGACTGCACGCTCATCGCCGAGCGGTAGCCCGAATCGACCCGTTCGACTTCGCGCGCCACGAGCCCGTAGCACACGTAGGACAGCCCGGCGCAGCCGTACTTTTCCGGCAGCGTCGATCCGAGGAAACCGTGTTCGCCGAACTCGCGCATGATGGCCCGATCGAAATGCTCGTGGCGGTGGGCATCGCGGATGCGCGGCATGAGATTCGCCTGGCAGAAGTCGCGGGCCGCTTCGCTCACCAGGCGCTCGTCCTCACGCAGCTGGGCGGTGAGGTGCAGCGGGTCCTGCCAGTCGAAGGCGGCCTCGGCGCTGGCGTGGGAAGGGGCGGTGGTGCTCATGCGAAGTCCTCTGTCTGTCGGTCCCAGGGTGGGAGCTGCGGGCGCCGGACTATAGCACCGCCCCGCGCGCCGACCGTGCCTGCGCGAGCCCCGCCGCGGGGCGCTGTCGCAGCCCGCGACAGGCCACTTGCACTGCCCGCGCGGGTTTTGCCGTCAAGCAGTTACTGGTACCATGCCGCTGAATCACGCGGCCGCCTGCGGGCCGCGCCACGAGGGCGGCCCAGGGGCCTCGGCACCTGTCTGTACACGTCCCGTCGTCGTCTTCCGCGCACAGTGTCCGAGCGCCACGCCGTGGCCCTGGCGAACAGCGCGCGAACGCGTGATCCAGCTGTCCGGCCCGCCTGATCGCGCGCCGGGCCGGCAACGTAACAGCCCCGCCCGCGCGTGCGCATCGATCGGATGCGAGTCGCGCGGCGGACAGGCCGCCCCGCACGCGGCCAGCCGCGCCCGCCAGGCACATGAGCCTGGGACGGGCGATCCCAGTGAGCAGGAGGAACGCATGAAAATCCTTGTGGCCGTGAAGCGCGCCATCGATTACAACGTCAAGGCCCGGCCGAAATCCGACGGCACCGGCGTCGACCTCGCGAACGTGAAGATGTCCATGAACCCGTTCGACGAAATCGCCGTCGAGGAAGCGCTGCGCATCCAGGAAGCGGGCGGCGCGACGGAGACCATCGCGATCTCCATCGGCCCGAAGCAGTGCCAGGAGACCCTGCGCACGGCGATGGCGATGGGCGTCGACCGCGGCATCCTGGTCGAGACCGAGGTCGAGACCCAGCCGCTCGCGGTAGCCAAGCTGATCGCAGCCGTGGTCAAGCAGGAACAGCCGGAACTGGTGATCCTCGGCAAGCAGGCCATCGACGACGATTCCAACCAGACCGGCCAGATGCTGGCCGCGCTGCTCGGCTGGCCGCAGGGCACCTTCGCCGCCAAGGTCATCGTCGCCGACGGTCGCGCCAAGGTCGCGCGTGAAATCGACGGCGGCATCCAGACGGTCGATCTCAAGATGCCGGCGGTGGTCACCGCCGACCTGCGTCTGAACGAGCCGCGCTACGTGAAATTGCCGAACATCATGAAGGCGAAGAAGAAGCCGCTCGACACCCTGACCCCCGAGCAGCTCGGCGTCGACGTCACGCCGCGCCTCACGCTCGTCAAGGTCGCCGAGCCGCCGGCCCGCAAGGGCGGCGTGAAGGTGCCTGATGTCGCGACCCTGGTAGACAAGCTGCGCAACGAAGCGAAGGTGATTTGAGATGAGCGCCCTGGTCCTTGCCGAACACAACAATGCCCAGCTCGCGCCCGCGACCCTGAACGCGGTCGCCGCCGCGCTGGCGCTGGGCTCCGAAGTCGACGTGCTGGTGGCCGGTGACGGCTGCCGCGCGGTGGCCGATGCCGCCGCCGCCATCGCCGGCGTGCGCAAGGTGCTGCTGGCCGAAGCCCCGCACTACGCGCACGCCCTGGCCGAGAACCTCGCGCCGCTGCTGGTCGCGCAGGCCGGCCCCTACGAGCACCTGCTCGCGGCCGCCACCACCACGGGCAAGAACGTGATGCCGCGGGTCGCGGCGCTGCTCGACGTCGCGCAGCTGTCCGACATCATCGGCGTGGTCTCGAACGACACCTTCGTGCGGCCGATCTACGCCGGCAACGTGATCGCGACCGTCAAGTCGTCGGACGCGAAGAAGGTCATCACCGTGCGTCTCACGGCCTATGATCCGGCGCCGGCCACCGGCGGCAGCGGCGCCGTCGAGTCGATCACCGCGGTCGCCGACAGCGGGCTCTCGGCCTGGGTGAGCGAGGAGCTGACCAAGAGCGATCGTCCCGAGCTGACCGCCGCCGACATCATCGTCTCCGGCGGACGTGGCGTGGGATCGAGCGAGAACTTCGCCATCATCGAAGCGCTGGCCGACAAGCTCGGCGCGGCCGTGGGCGCCTCGCGCGCCGCGGTCGATGCCGGCTACGTGCCGAACGACTACCAGGTCGGCCAGACCGGCAAGGTCGTCGCGCCGACGCTGTACATCGCGGTCGGCATCTCGGGCGCGATCCAGCACCTCGCCGGCATGAAGGACAGCAAGGTCATCGTGTGCATCAACAAGGACGAGGAAGCGCCGATCTTCGGCGTCGCCGACTACGGCCTGGTGGGTGACCTGTTCAAGGAAGTGCCCGCCATGACCGAGGCGCTGTCCAAGTAAGGCCGCGTCGGGCGGCGCCGCCAGGTGCCGCCCACCGCCACTCGCGCTAGAGTGGCGGCGTGGGTGGTCGAGCGCCGCAACGCCTTCGGCCCCGTCTCCTGCGCGGCGCTCGAACTCGGGCCACGCAGATCAGATTCAACGAACACGAGGCTGGCGCGCGCGTCGCAGCCGGCCCTGGAGAGGTGCCGTGGAACGCGAATCGATGGAATTCGACGTGGTGATCGTTGGCGGCGGGCCGTCCGGCCTGTCGGCGGCCATCCGCCTGCGCCAGCTCGCCATCGAAGCGGGCGAGGACCTCACGGTCTGCGTGCTCGAGAAGGGCTCGGAGATCGGCGCCCACATCCTCTCGGGGGCGGTCATCGAGCCGCGTTCGCTGAACGAACTCATCCCCGACTGGAAGGACAAGGGCGCGCCGCTCAACACCCCGGCAGGCGAGGACCGTTTCCTGTTCCTCACGGAAACGAAGGCCTACCAGCTGCCGACCCCGCCGCAGATGAACAATCACGGCAACTACATCGTGAGCCTCGGCAACGTGTGTCGCTGGCTCGCGGAGCAGGCGCAGGCGCTGGAAGTCGAGATCTACCCGGGCTTCGCCGCCGCCGAAGTGCTGTACCACGAGGACGGCTCGGTGAAGGGCGTCGCGACCGGCGACATGGGGCGCACCGCGGATGGCGAGGAAGGCCCGAACTTCGCTCCCGGCATGGAGCTGCACGCGCGCCAGACGCTGTTCGCCGAAGGCGTGCGCGGTTCGCTGACCAAGACGCTGTTCCAGCGCTTCAACCTGCGGGACGGCGTCGATCCGCAGGTCTTCGGTCTCGGCATCAAGGAACTGTGGGAAGTGGAACCGAGCCGTCATCGGCGCGGCTCCATCACCCACACCACCGGCTGGCCGATGGACATGAAGACCTACGGCGGCTCGTGGCTCTATCACCTCGAGGACAACCTGGTGTCGGTCGGCTTCGTGGTCGGTCTCGACTACCAGAATCCCTATCTCTCGCCGTTCGAGGAGATGCAGCGCTTCAAGACTCACCCCGAGATCCGCAAGGTGTTCGAGGGCGGGCGGCGCCTGTCCTACGGCGCGCGCGCCATCAGCGCGGGCGGCTACCAGTCGATTCCCAAGCTGACCTTCCCCGGCGGGCTCCTGATCGGCGACTGCGCGGGCTTCCTGAACGTGCCGAAGATCAAGGGCACGCACACTGCGATGAAGTCCGGCATGACCGCCGCGGAAGCCGTGTTCGACGCGCTGAAGGGCGGGGCTCCAGCCGGGCAGGAAGTGCGGGGCTACGCCGAGAAGCTGCGTCAGACCTGGATGTGGGACGAACTCTACCGGGTGCGCAACATCAAGCCGTCCTTTCACTGGGGGCTGCCGGCGGCGATGGCCTATTCCGCCCTCGACACCTACGTATTCCGCGGCAAGGCGCCCTGGACGCTGCGCCACCGTCCCGATCACGAGCAGCTGAAGCCGGCGGCGGAGTGCACGCCCATCGATTATCCCAAGCCGGACGGCAAGGTGAGTTTCGACAGGCTGTCCTCGGTGTTCCTCTCGAACACCAACCACGAAGAGGACCAGCCCTGTCACCTGACCTTGAAGGACGCCAATACGCCGGTCGCCCTGAACCTCGGCCGCTACGCCGGGCCCGAGCAGCGCTACTGTCCCGCGGGCGTGTACGAGTTCGTGCAGGAGGGTGGCAGCTCGCGCCTGCAGATCAACGCGCAGAACTGCGTGCACTGCAAGACCTGCGACATCAAGGACCCGAGCCAGAACATCAACTGGGTCACGCCCGAAGGCGGCGGCGGTCCCAACTACCCGAACATGTAGGCAACGAGTAAGCGAGAGAACATGCCCAAGGTCACCTACCGTCTTGCCGACGGCAGCGAAAAGAGCATCGATGTCCCCGTCGGCTGGAGCCTGATGGAAGCGGCGGTGCAGAACAACATCGACGGCATCGTCGCCGAGTGCGGCGGCGGCTGCGCCTGCGCGACCTGCCACGTGTACGTGGTCGGCGGGCCCGCATTGCCGCCCATCGGGTCGATGGAGGGCGACATGCTCGAGTGCACGGCGGCCGAGCGCCAGCCGAACTCGCGGCTGTCCTGCCAGATCAAGGTGTCGGCCGAGCTCGACGGCCTGGTCGTGCAGATCCCCGACCGCCAGACCTGAGCGTGAGCGAGCCCGCGCCCATCGTCGTCGTCGGCGCCGGCCAGGCCGGCCAGCAGCTGTGCGACTCGCTGCGGCGTGGTGGCTACGAAGGTCGCCTCGTGCTGGTGGGTGATGAGCCGGTGCTGCCTTACCAGCGGCCGCCGCTGTCGAAGAAGTTCCTGACCGGCGCGCTGGAAGCCGAGCGGCTGCTGCTGCGACCGGCGAGCTTCTACGAGAAGGCCAACGTTGAGCTGCGCCTCGCGCGACGCGTGACGGTCATCGATCGCGCGGCGCGCACGCTTCGCCTGGACGATGGCGAGGTGCTGGCCTGGTCCGGCCTCGCGCTCACCACCGGCACACGCATCCGGCCATTGACCGTGCCCGGCGCGGCCGAGGCCGACGTGCACTACGTGCGCAGCCTGGCCGACGGCGAAGCGCTCAAGGCGCGTCTCGCCACGGCCGAGCGCCTCGCGGTGATCGGCGGTGGCTTCATCGGACTCGAGGTCGCGGCCATCGCGCGCGAACTCGGCAAGCAGGTGGTGCTGATCGAAGCGGCCGAGCGCCTGATGGCGCGCGCCGTGGCGCCGCTGGTGTCGGCGTTCTACGCCGACCTGCATCGCGCCCACGGCGTGGAAGTGATGCTCGGTACAGGTATCGAGGCTATACGTGGCGCCGAGGGTCGGCAGGTCGTCATCACCACCGACGGCCGCGAGCACGCGGTCGATCTCGTCGTCGCCGGCATCGGCGTGGTGCCGAACAGCGAACTCGCCGAGGCGGCGGGGCTCGCCTGCCACAACGGCATCGTGGTCGACGTGCATGCGCGTACCAGCGATCCGGCCATCGTCGCCGCCGGCGACTGCACCTGGCACATGAACGGTTTCCTCGAACGCGACATCCGCCTGGAATCGGTGCAGAACGCGGTCGACCAGGCAAAGGTCGCCGCAGCCAGCCTGCTCGGTCGCGACGAGCCGTACCGGCAGGTGCCGTGGTTCTGGTCCGACCAGTACGACGTCAAGCTGCAGATCGCCGGCATCGGCGTGCCGCACGATGAAGCCGTGCTGCGTGGCGACCCGGTCAGCCGGCAGTTCTCGGTGTATTACTTCCGCGCGGGCGCGCTGGTCGGTGTCGATTCGATGAATCGTCCGGCAGAGCACATGGCCGCACGCAAGCTGCTCGGGCAGGGCGTCGCGCTCAGCCCGGCCCAGGCCGCCGATCCGGCGGTCGATCTGATGCAAATCGCGCGCGGCTGACGCGCTGGAACAGGATTGAAGGGGAGTCACGGGTCAATGCCAAGAATCGTCTACATCGACGTCAACGGTGAGCGTCACGAATGCAACGTCGCCAGCGGCGTATCCCTGATGGAGGGCGCAATCCAGAACGGCATTGCCGGCATCCTCGCCATCTGCGGCGGCAGCTGCGCCTGCAGCACCTGCCACGCGTACATCGACCCGGCGTGGACGGACAAGGTCGGGCCGGCGAGCCCGATCGAGGAGTCGACCCTCGAGCTCGCCTACGACCGCAAGCCGAACAGCCGGCTGACCTGCCAGGTGCAGGTCAGCGACGCGCTCGACGGGCTGGTCGTGCACGTCGCCCAGAACGACGCCTGACGGCGCGCCGCGGCGGGTCGACGGGATGCGCGAGCTGCACGACTTCTTCCGCTCCAGTTCGGCGCATCGCGTGCGCATCGCGCTGGCCTTCAAGGGCCTCGACTGGCGCGCGGTGCCGGTCCAGCTGCAGCAGGGCGAGCAGCTCGAGGCCGACTACCGCGCGCTGAATCCACAGGGCCTGGTGCCGGTCTACAGCGAAGGCGAACTGATCCTGAGCCAGTCGCTGGCGATCATCGAATACCTGGACGAGACCCACCCGACGCCGCCGCTCCTGCCGGCGGAGCCGGTGGCGCGCGCCCGCGCCCGGCAGTTCGCGCAGATCATCAGCACCGACGTGCAGCCGCTCACCGGGCTTCGCGTAATGGGCTACCTGCGCGACGAGTTCAAGGTCGACGCGGTGGCGCGTCGACGCTGGCTCGCGCACTGGCTGATGGAAGGCTTCGATGCGCTCGAGCTGTGGCTCGCCGCGCAGGAGCGCCCCGGGCGCTTCTGCGTCGGCGACCAGCCGAGCGTGGCGGATCTGTGCCTGGTGCCGGCGCTCGAAGTGGCGCGACGCAGCGGCGTGGACATCGAGGACTTTCCGCGCCTCGCCACCATCGAGGAGACGTGCATGCGCCTGCCGGCCTTCCAGCAGGCGCGTCCGGTCGCACCCGCGGCCAAGGGCTGAACAGGGCGCGCGCAGCGCCCGGGAGTAGAGCGCAATGCTGAACGATCGCATCGAAGGGCGCTGGCTGGACGCGTTCCGCCGCGTGTTCGAACTGTGCAAGGCCGCGCGCGGCGAACAGGTCGCGCTGCTGTGCGAGACCCAGTCGCGGACGGTCAATGTCGATCTCGCGCGCCTCGCGCTCGAGCAGATGGGCATTCAGCCCGTGACCGTGATGGTGCCGACGCCGGCGCAGAGCGCGCCGGTGCCGGTGCGTTCCACCGGCGCGAGCCAGGCGCTGAACGGCCAGACGGCCGCGGTGGCGGCGCTGAAGGCGAGCCAGCTCGTGGTCGATCTGACCGTCGAGGGCCTGCTGCACGCGCGCGAACTGCCGGAGATCCTTGGCGGCGGCGCGCGCGTGATGATGATCTCCAACGAGCACCCCGACGCGCTCGAGCGCCTGGTGCCGACGCCGGAGGACGAGGCGGTGGCCAAGACCGCGATCAAGGCCTGCCGCGCCGCGCAAGCCATGCACGTGACCTCGGCGGCCGGCACCGATCTCCGCATCAGCCTCGCCGACGCGGTCAGCGTCGGCGTGTGGGGCTGGGCGGACAAGCCCGGCATGGTGTCCCACTGGCCGGGTGGCATCGTGGTCAACTTCCCCAAGCCCGGTTCGGTCAACGGCCGCCTGGTGATGGACGCCGGTGACATCAACCTCACCTTCAAGCGCTACCTCGCGAGCCCGGTGACCTTGAACATCGAGGACGACTTCGTGACGTCCATCGAGGGTAGCGGCACCGACGCCGAACTCATGCGCCGCTACTGGGCGGCGTGGGGCGACCGCGAGGCCTACGGCGTCAGCCACGTCGGCTGGGGCCTGAACGAACGCGCGCGCTACGAGGCGCTCGCGATGTACGACCTGCGCGACACCAACGGTACGGAGCTGCGCGCCTACGGCGGCAACTTCCTGTACTCGACCGGCGCGAACGAGACCGCCGGGCGTTACACCGAGGGCCATTTCGATCTGCCGGTGCGCAACTGCACCGTCACCCTCGACGGTCGCGCGGTGGTGGAGAACGGCCGCCTGGTGAAGGGCTGAGGCGCGATGCTGGAAGACGCGCCGATCTTCGACCCCGAGGCTTTTCGACTCAGCGTCCAGGAGGCCGAACTCACCACCCTGGCGCGGCGCCTCGGCCAGAATCGCTTCGCCGCGCGCGCCGCGACCTTCGATCGCGAAGCGCGCTTTCCCACCGAGAACTACCTCGACCTGCGCGAGGCCGGCCTGCTCGGCATCTGCGTGCCGCGCGAGCATGGCGGTCTCGGCGCCGACTACCGCGCCTACTGCCTGACCGCGGCCGAGATCGGCCGCTACTGCGGCGCGACGGCGCTGACCTGGAACATGCACGTGTGCTCGTGCCTGTGGAGCGGGCCCCTGTCGGACGCGATGGACATGGATGCCGACACGCGCCGCGAGCACGAGCGACGCCGTGCGCTCCATTACGCGCGCATCGTGCAGGACGGCGCCGTCTACGCGCAGCCCTTTTCCGAGGGCGGCAGCGCGGCCGCCGGCGCCGTACCCTTCGCCACCACCGCGCGCAGGGAAGGCGAGGGCTGGCGGCTCAAGGGCCGCAAGATCTTTGCCTCGCTGTCCGGCGCGGCCGACTACTACGGCATCCTGTGCACCGAGGCGCGCGACGAGGGCGGGCTCTCCCGCCGTCACACCATGTACATGGCGGTGCCAGCCAGGGCGCCGGGTGTGAGCGTGACCGGTGAGTGGGATCCGCTCGGCATGCGCGGCACCGTGTCGCGCACGCTCTTGCTCGACGACGTCTACATCGACGCCGATGCCGCGCTGATGCCGCCCGGCGTGTACTACCAGGCGGCCATCCGCAATCCGCACATGTTCATGACGCTGACGCCGACCTACATCGGCATTGCGCAAGCCGCCGTCGATTTCACCGTGCGCTACCTGCGCGGCGAAGTGCCGGGCATGGGGCCCGAGAAGCGCCGCGGCGCGCCTTCCAAGCAGCACAACGTCGCCGAGATGCAGATCCGTCTCGAGCAGACCAAAGCCTTGTGGTTCCAGGCGATCAGCGAGGCGCGGGTGGATCCCACGCGCGAGCAGGTGCTGCGCGCCTACGCGGCGCAGTTCAGCGCCATGGAAAACGCCAACGAACTCTGCCAGCTCGCGATCCGCACCTGCGGCGGCCAGTCGATGCTGAAGTCCCTGCCGCTCGAGCGCCTGTATCGCGACAGCCGCTGCGGTTCGCTGATGCTGCCCTGGAGCGCCGATCTGTGCATGGAGCGCATCGGGCGCGAGGCCCTGTACCTGCCTGGCGAGAGCGATTAGTGCGGCCCTTCGCCGAGTGGCTGGAGTTCCACGCGGCGGCACGCCCCGAGCACCCCGCGCTCGTCCACGAGGACGAGACGCTGGACTACGCGGCGCTCGCCGCGCGGGCCCGCCAGCTCGCACGCTGGCTGCGTGACGAGCGCGGCCTCGAACCCGGCGCACGGGTCGCGTGGCTGGGCGCCAATGCGCCCGATCAGCTCGCGCTGGTGTTCGCCTGCGCTTATACCGGGCTCATCCTGCTGCCGCTCAACTGGCGCCTGAGCGACGCGGAGATCGGCGTCATCCTGGCCGATGCTGGCGTGGCGCTCGCGATCCTCGATGTGAGCACCGCCGAGCGCGCAGCGGCGCTGGCGGGTGTGCCGGTGGTACGTGCGCGCCATGGCGATGCGCCACGACTGCCTGAGCCGGCCGTGGTCGACTTCGGCGCCCCACGGCCGGACCCCTCGCGCGGCGTTCTGCTGGTCTACACCTCCGGCACCACCGGCAGTCCCAAGGGCGCGCTGCTGACCCAGGCCGCGCTCGCCAGCAACGCGGTCAACGCGGTTCACATGCACGAACTGTCCGCCGCCGATCGCGTGCTGACCGTGCTGCCGATGTTTCACGTCGGCGGGCTCAACATCCAGACCCTGCCGGCCTTGTCCCAGGGCGCCACGGTGCTGCTCGAAACGCGCTTCGATCCCGCGCGTACCCTGGCGCGCATCGCGCGCGAGCGACCGACGCTGACCGTGCAAGTGCCGGCGACGCTAGCCGCGCTCATCGCCCATCCGGACTGGGCGGCCACCGACCTCGACTGCCTGCGCGCCTGCGCCACCGGCTCGACCGACGTGCCGCTGCCCCTGATCGAGGCCCTGCACGCGCGCGGCGTGCCAGTCATCCAGATCTACGGCGCGACCGAGACCGGCCCCGTCGCCATCTACCAGCGCATCGAGGAAGCCTTCAGCCACGCGGGTGGCATCGGGCGTTGCGGTCTCGAGACCGAGATACGGCTGGTGGACGAGCAGGGGAACGACGTGCCCGACGGCACACCGGGCGAAGTGCTGGTGCGCGGCGCGCACTGCGCGCTCGGCTACTGGAACGCCGCGCGCGGCGCGGTGGAAGCCTTCGCCGACGGCTGGTTCGCGAGCGGCGATGTCGCCGAGCGCGACGCCGACGGTTACTACTGGTTCAAGGATCGGCGCAAGCACGTGATCATCTCGGGCGGCGAGAACATCTATCCCGCCGAACTCGAACGTGTGCTGGCCGCGAGCGGGCGTCTGCGCGAGGCCGCGGTCGCCGCACGTCCCGACCCGCACTGGGGCCAGGTGCCGGTGGTGGTGGCTGTGCGCGGCGCGGAGCCGCTGGAGAGGGACGCGGTGCTGGCGCTGTTCGACGGGCGCATCGCCCGCTACAAGCACCCGAAGGACGTGGTGTTCGTGGACGCCCTGCCGCGCAACGCGATGGGCAAGGTGGAAGTGGTGAAGCTGCGCGAACTGGCGCGCGGGTGAAGCCCTCGGCGGCGCGGGCGCGCCGCCGAGGGCAGGCTCATCAGAACGAGTAGCGGATGCTGCCGCCGACCCAGCGCGGCAGGCCGTAGTACTGCTCGGTCATGCCGAGCACACCGCCGAGATCGAAGGTCTGCACCAGGTATTCCTCGTCGGCGATGTTGTTGACGAAGATCGCCGCCTCCCACTTGTCGTCCAGCGTCGCGTAGCTGAAGCGCGCGTTGCCGAGGATGTAGCCGTTCTCGGTGCTGGCCTCAGCCCGCGTCAGGCTGAAGTAGTGCTGTGAGCGGTAACGGAAGTCCGCCTGCCAGGCCAGCTTGCCGTTCTGGTAGGGCCAGGCGTAGCGCAGCATGCCGTTCAGGTTCCACTTCGGCGACTGCACCGGCTTGGTGTCCGCCGCGCCGAGCGCGCCCGGGCCGTCCAGGTCGACGTCCTTGATGGTCACGTCCAGGTAGGCCGCGCCGAGCAGGAGATCCAGCCCTTCCATCGGTGTCGTCTGGAACTCCATCTCGAAGCCGTGGCTGTTGGCGTCGGCGTTGGTGATGAAGGTCGTGAGGCCAACGATCTGGAAGGCCTGGTAGTCGTCATAGTCGTAGTAGAAGGCCGACGCGTTCAAACGCGCCTTGCCGTCGAACAGCTCCCACTTGAAGCCCGCTTCCCAGGCGTTCAGGGTCTCAGCCTTGAACTTCATGTTGCGGTCGGTGAGGGGAATAAAGCCAACCGGCGCAGGTGGAGGTGGATTGAATGAGAAAGCGTAGTCGGTAACGTCGAGCGGTGCGTTGAAGCCGCCGCCCTTCACGCCACGGTTCCAGCCGCCGTAGATCAGCCAGTCTTCGGTGGGCTTGAAATTCAACTGCGCCTTGCCCGACCACAGGCTTTTATCGATATCGCCGGTGTAGACAGCCTGCTGCAACAAGACGTTGGGATTGCCGTTGCGCATGCGCGTGCCGGGCTGGTAGTCCACGAAGTTGGATTCGTACTGGTGATTCTTGTCTTCGTTGATGTAACGCACGCCGACGATTGCCGTCCACTTCTCCCATAAGTCATATTCGGTCTGGCCGAACAGGGACCAGCTGTCGGTATTGGTGCGGTAGGGATTGTCGATGCCGAGCGGAGTGCCATCACCCTCGGCCACTACTCCAAACGCCCCGGTCGGGTGATCGATGAGCGGTCCGCCCAGTTGCAGGAACCTGAGGATGCTGTCTCGACCCGCCCCAGTACCGTCCCAGATGCCGCTCATCAAAGGCTGCACCGCGCCGTTCGCATCGCGTACTTTGATTTGGAGAAAGTAGAAACCGCCCACCCAGCGAAACTTCTCCGTTTCGCCGTTGAAGCGCAGTTCCTGCGAGAACTGCTCGGCGTCGGTGTTCAGGTAGAAGTTGAAGTCCTCGAAGGGCGAGGCATCCGAGTCTTCCAGGTAGTCGCGCTTGACCTCCTGGTAGTCGGTGATCGAGGTCAGCTTGAGGTTGTCACGGATGTTCCACTTGAAAGTGCCCGTGAAGCCCAGGGTGTGCATGTCCTGGAACCCCTGGGTGTTGTAGTCGCCGGCGAAGTTGTCGTTGTCGCCGTCGCGGTAGCCGTTGAAGTTGGTGAGGTGGCGCGTGTAGACACCATTGCCCAAGGCATCGGGGCGGGTGGAAACGTTCTCCCAGAAGCCTGTGCGCACCTGCTGCAGCGAACCGCGTACGTTGATCAGCAGTTCGGTGTCGTCGGTCGGCAGGATCAGGAGCTGGCCGCGGCCCGAGTAGTCGTTGTTGTTGCCGATGTCCTCATCGGTGAAACGATTGCGTACGTAGCCGTTGTCGTAATTGGTCGCCACCGACACACGCGCGCGGACCTTCTCGTGCACCGCGCCGCCGACCGCGCCCTGGAACTTGAACTGGTCGTAATAGCCGCCGGTGAGCTGCGCATAGCCGTCGAGCTCCTCGGTCGGCTTCTGCGTCACGTAGTGGGCCAGACCGCCGGTCGCGTTGCGGCCGTACAGCGTGCCCTGCGGGCCGCGCAGGATTTCCACACGTTCCATGTCGTAGAGCTGGAAGCCGGCGCTCGACATCTGCGACAGGTAGACCTCGTCGACGTAAACCGACACCGGGCTTTCCTGGTTGGTCACGAAGTCGTTCTGCGCAACGCCGCGAATGCCGATGGCGTAGTTCGACGGGCCGTTGGGCTGGATGGTGCTTACGCCGGGCGCGAGGCCCGTGATGTCCTGGGCGTTGGTGTAGCCGAGCTGCTGGATCTGCTTGCCGGAGTAGGCGGACACCGCGATGCCCACGTCCTGGATGCTCTGCTCGCGCTTCTGCGCGGTGACGACGACTTCTTCGAGCACCTCCGCCTGGGCGGCGGAAGTCGCGAGCGAAGCGATGGCCGCGGCGAGCGCGGTCTTGCGGAAACTGGCCATGATGGTCGAACCCCTATTCAAAAGCCTGGTGAGCCTCGGTTAGCCTGAATCCCTGGCCATCGCTGTGCACCGGTCTGCCTTCCCCCAACGCACGGGCACGTTTGAGGCAGTATAGCAACGGGCTGGGCGCAGGGTCGAATGTCTATTTATCGGACACTTATGGAAAAAAACTTGAGGGCGCGGCAGATGGCGTTGCGCGCGCGCCACGTAATCGGGCCGCATGCCGGTGCGAGATGGCGCGCATGACGCGGCCCGCGGGCGCGCCCGGTTCCGTGTATTTCGACTACCCGCACTTTGCCTTTAGCCCACCGCCGGAACTGGCGGGCGCCCGACCGCGCCACGCCGTCGCGGTGGTGGGCGCCGGTCCGGTCGGCCTCTGCGCGGCGCTCGCGCTGGCCCGGCAGGGTGTGCAGGTCGCGGTGCTGGACGACAAGGCCAGCGTCAACGATGGCAGCCGCGCGATCTGCATCGCGCGGCACAGCCTCGAGGGCCTGCAGCAACTCGGCGTGGCCGAGGCCTTCCTGGCCAAGGCCTTGCCGTGGACCCACGGGACCTCCTTCTACCGCGGCGCGCCGGTGTTCCGCCTCGAGATGGCGCACGACGAACACCACCGTTTCCACCCGATGTACAACCTGCAGCAGCAGTACATCGAGCAGTTCCTGGTGGACGCGGTGGCGGCCGAGCCACCCATCGAGCTCCGCTGGCAGAGCCGCGTGACCGCGGTCGAGGCGCGCGAGGACGGCGTGGCGCTCGGCGTCGCGACCCAGGCCGGTGACTATCGCCTCGAGGCCGACTACGTGGTGGCGGCCGACGGCGCGCGCAGTGCCGTGCGTCGCGCGCTTGGCCTGGAACTGCACGGCGAGGCCCATGAAGGTCGTTACGTGATCGTCGACGTACACCTGCCCTCGAGCCATCCGACCGAGAGGCGCGCGTTCTTCGACTGTCCGGGCAACCCGGGCAAGACCGTGCTGGTGCATCGTCAGCCGGACGACATCTGGCGCATCGACTACCAGCTGGACGACGGCGAGGACGAGGCGCTGGCGCTGGCGGAGGACACCATTCGCGCGCGTGTCGCGGCCATCATCGCCATGCTGGGCGAGACCGCGCCCTGGGCGCTCGAGTGGTGGAGCGTGTACAAGGCCTACACCCTGTGCCTCGACGACTACCGGCACGGCCGCGTGCTGTTCTGCGGCGACGCCGCGCACCTCGTGCCGATCTTCGGCGTGCGCGGGCTCAACTCGGGCTTTGCCGACGCGCAGAATCTCGCCTGGAAGCTGGCCGCCGTGACCCGCGGCGAGGCGCCCGACAGGCTGCTCGACAGCTATTCGCCCGAGCGGCGCGGCGCGACGCTCGACATCTTCGCCCAGGCGAGCAAGAGCACGCGCTTCATGGCGCCGCCGAGCCGCGGACACCGCCTGCTGCGGGACGCCGCGCTCGGCCTCGCGCGCGACCACGCCTTCGCGCGGCGGCTGCTCGATCCGCGCCAGTCGCAGCCCTACACCTATGCCGGCAGCGCGCTGTCCACGCCGGACGACGGCAGCTTCACGGCTGGGCCAGGACCGGGCGCGCCGCTGGTCAACCGTCGCCTCGGCGACGACAGCTTCCTGCTCGATCACCTCGGCGCGGGCTTCACCTGGCTGCACTTCGACCAGGTCGTGCCGGACGCGCTGGCGGCGATCGCCGCGCGCCTGCACCTCGGCGCGGCGCCCTTGCGCGTGCTGCGCCTGGACCCGGCGGACCCCGCCCTGGCCGATGCCTACGACGCGCGGCCGGGCACCTGCTACCTGGTGCGGCCAGACCGGCACGTGTGCGCGCGCTGGCGCCTATTCGACGGCGAGGCCGCGCTCGGCGCGTGGCGCCGCGCCTGCGGCGGCGTCGCGCCATGAGCGCGCTGGAAGCGGCGGCTTTCGAGGCGCTCTACGACCTGCTCGCGGCGGCCATCGACCGGGTCGGACCGGCGCGCGAAGCGGACTTCCTCGCGCGTCTCGCGCTGCTCTTGATGCACGCCGAGGTGGACGAGGCGGCGATCCGCGCCGCGCTCGCGGCGGCGGAGGCCAGCGTCGCCGAGTCCGGCTGAGGGGGCACGCGGCCGGGCGCGGCTGTACCTTGCCGCCCGCAATCATCGACAATGCGCGCGCGGCCGCCGGGCCGCGTGATCACCGTTACGGGAGTTGTCGCCGTGAGCCCCATCAAGTCCGCCGATGTCATCCAGAGCGTGGCCGACGCGCTGCAGTACATTTCCTACTACCACCCGCCGGATTTCATCCGCAACGTCGCACGCGCCTACGAGTTGGAACAGTCCGACGCGGCGCGCGACGCCATGGCGCAGATCCTGATCAATTCGCGCATGTGCGCCGAGGGTCATCGGCCCATCTGCCAGGACACCGGTATCGTCAACGTGTTCGTGAAGGTCGGCATGCAGGTGCGCTGGGCCGACGACATGGCGCTCGAGGACATGATCAACGAGGGCGTGCGCCGCGCCTACAACCATCCGGACAACAAGCTGCGCGCCTCGGTGCTGGCCGATCCGGCGGGCGCCCGGCAGAACACCAAGGACAACACCCCGGCGGTGATCCACGTGCAGCTCGTGCCGGGTCACGAAGTGGACATCACCGTCGCGGCCAAGGGCGGCGGCTCGGAGAACAAGTCCAAGTTCGTGATGCTGAACCCGTCCGACAGCATCGTCGACTGGGTGCTGAAGATCGTGCCGACCATGGGCGCGGGCTGGTGTCCGCCCGGCATGCTCGGCATCGGCATCGGCGGCACCGCCGAGAAGGCCATGCTGATGGCCAAGGAAGCGCTGATGGACGACATCGACATGCAGGAGCTGATCGCGCGCGGCCCGTCGAATCGCATCGAAGAATTGCGCGTCGAGCTCTATGAGAAGGTCAACGCGCTCGGCATCGGCGCGCAAGGTCTGGGCGGTCTCACCACGGTGCTCGACGTCAAGATCAAGGACTACCCGACCCACGCGGCGTCATTGCCGGTGGCGATGATCCCGAACTGCGCGGCGACCCGCCACGTGCACTTCACGCTCGACGGCTCCGGCGTCGCCAAGTTGCCGGTACCGAAGCTCGAAGACTGGCCGAAGATCACCCGTTCGGTCGGCAACGCGCGGCGCGTCAATCTCGACACCGTCACCGCCGAGGACATCAAGACCTGGAAGCCGGGCGAGACTCTCTTGCTCTCCGGCGCGATGCTCACCGGCCGCGATGCGGCTCACAAGCGCATCCAGGATCTGTTCGCGCGCGGCGAGGGCCTGCCGCCCGGCGTCGACTTCACGGGCCGCTTCATCTACTACGTCGGGCCGGTCGACCCGGTGCGCGACGAGGTGGTGGGGCCTGCGGGCCCGACCACCGCGACACGCATGGACAAGTTCACCGAGATGATGCTGGCCAAGACCGGGCTCATCGGCATGATCGGCAAGTCCGAGCGCGGCCCGGTGGCGATCGAGGCGATCAAGCGCCACCAGGCCGTGTACCTGATGGCGGTGGGTGGCGCGGCCTACCTGGTGTCCAAGGCGATCCGCGAGGCGCGGGTCGTGGCCTTCGCCGATCTCGGCATGGAAGCCATCCACGAGTTCGTGGTGGAGGACATGCCGGTCACCGTGGCGGTGGACGCGAACGGCGTGTCGGTGCATGACACCGGGCCCAGGGAGTGGCAGGCCCGCATCGGCAAGATCCCGGTCAAGGTCGAAGCCTGAACGTCGGGTGCGCGCGGCACGTGGGCCGCGCGCGCTTTCCGTGGGCCGTCAGCGCAGCAGCTGCAGCCCGCACTCCAGCTTGGCGCCGGGCTTGGTCGGGTCGACGTAGTCGTCGTTGTCCGGCACGCCGTGGCGCGCCAGGTAGGCGCTGAGCTCGGCGTCGCTCCAGGCATAGACCGGGGCGATACGCAGCGAATTGTGCGCGCCGCGCGACGCCACCCCCAGGCTGCCGCGAAACTCGTTCTGGTCGCGACGCACCCCGGTGAACCACACGTCCGGCTTGAGCTCGTTGAACGCGCGCTCGAAGGGTTCGAGCTTGGTCTCGCGCACGAAGCCGTCGAAGCGCGGCGAATCCACCGCCGGCAGGCCGCCGTTGGCGGCGCGGCGCGCCACCGTCACGCGCGGCGTGTAAGTGCGCAGGTTGAGGCGCAGCCGCGCGGTCAATTCCTCGGCGTACTGGTAGGTGGCCGGCGTGTTGTAGCCGGTGTCGACCCAGATGACGGGGATATCGGGACAGGCACGGCTCACCATGTGCAGCAGCGCCGCGGAGTGAGGTCGGAAGTTGGTCGTCACCACCGGGTTGGTGGCGCGGGCCAGCGCCCAGGCGATGATGGCCTCGGCATCGAGGCCGACCAGTTCGGCATTGGCCTCGGCCAGGTGGCCCGGCAGGGTGAGCGGGTTGGTGCTGAAAGTCGCGCTGATCAGACTCATGCTGAGGTCTCCGTTCCGACCGCGTGAATTCTGCATCAAGCGCATTAAAGCCGTGAGTTTAATTCCTCATATGAATATAGCGCGGCCGCCAGCCCGGCGCGGCGGCCCGTCCTTCAAGCCCTGAAGTGCGGCATGACCTCCTCGGCGAACAGCGCGAGGTGCTCGTTCATGCGCTCGACCGGGTAGCCGGGCGGCACGGTCCACGAGTAGTAGCGCTCGATGCCGGTGGCTTCGACGTAGGCACCGATGATGTCCACCGCCTCGGTCGGCGTCACGCACTGGAGGATGCCGAGCCGCGCGAGGTCTTCGTCCGAGGCGAGCGGCGGAAACAGCGCCTGGCCGGCTTCGCCCAGCCACTGGTTGTAGACGTCTATCTGGTAACGCACGTGCGGCGCGACGGCGCGAAAGGTCTTGCGCGGCTCGCGGCTCGCGATGAGCCAGAAATGTCCGCCGGCCAGGCGCGGGGGGCCGGCACGGCCGCTCTCGGCCCAGGCGGCGCGGAACAGGCGCGACTGCTCGACCATGTCGGCCGTGCCGATGTAACCATCGCCCAGGCGCGCCGCGCGCCGCGCGGCGGCGGGGGCGAAACCGCCCACCCACAGGGGCGGCCGCGGTCGCTGGTGGGGCAGGGGCGTGAGGCGCACGCCGTCCAGGTGGTAATGGCGACCGTGGAAGGTCACCGACTCGCCGTCCCACAGGCGACGGATGACCTCGAGGCCCTCGTCCGTGCGTGATGCGCGCTCCGAGGTGCCGACCCCCAGCGCCGCGAACTCCTGCGGGCGGTAGCCGACGCCCACCCCGAGTTCGAAGCGACCGCGGGACAGGAGATCGATGGCGGCGCCGTCCTCTGCCACCCGCACCGCGTGGTGCAGGGGCAGGAGCAGCACGCCCGTGCCGATGCGGATGCGCTGCGTGGTGGCGGCAACCGCGGCGGCCATGGGCAGGATCGATGGTGAATGGCCGTCGTCACAGAAATGGTGCTCGGTCAGCCACACATCGTCGTAGCCGATGGTCTCCGCCCAGGCGATCTGGCGCAGGTGGGCGGCGTAGAGATCCGCGTAGTCGACCTGCCAGGCCTGCGGATTGCGCAGCGAATACCACAGACCGAAACGCAGCCCCGAGCGTGCAGACATCATGACTCTCCCCAGAGGAATGGTGCCGATTCTAGGAAGGCGCGCGCGGGCGGCCAAGCCTCAGCGTGCGAGCGCGGCGGCGATGCCGGCCTCGTGGAAGTAGGCAAGCGGCACCTTGAACACCTCGGCGATGCGCTCCGCGCTCAGCACCCGCGCGGGCGTATCGCACAGCGGCGCGCGATCTTCGGTCAGCAGCAGCAGGCGATCGCAGTGACGCGCGGCGATGTTCAGGTCGTGCAGCACGACGAGCGCCGCGCCGCGGTCGCGCGCATGGCCGCGCAGCGCGGCGAGGATGTCGAGCTGGTAGCGTGGGTCCAGGTTCGCGATGGGTTCGTCGGCCAGCAGCAGGCGATGCTCCCCTGCGAGCAGGCGGGCGACATGGACCCGCGCGAGCTCGCCGCCGGACAGGCGATCCGCGCGCCGCGTCGCCAGCGCTTCCAGGCCGCAGGTCTGCATCGCGCGGGTCACGGCGTTGTGATCGGCGCTGCTGAGGCGCTCGAGGGACGCCCCGTGGGCGAGCCGACCCAGCGCGACCACGGTCCGCACCGCGAGCGGCCAGTGCAGCACCGCCTGCTGCGGGTGGTAGCCGACCTGCCGCGCGCGTGACGCGGGTGTCAGCCCGAGCAGGGGCGCGCCGTCCAGGCACAGCGTGCCGCGCGCCGGCGCCTCGAGACCGGCGAGCACGCGCAGCAGGCTCGACTTGCCCGCGCCGTTCGGCCCGATCACCCCGAGCGTCTCGCCTTCCTCCACGCTCAGATCGAGCCCCGTGAGCAGCGGCCTTCCGCCGCGGGCGATATCCACGCCGCGGAGTTCCAGCACGCTCATGCGCCGCCACTCCGCGCGCGCAGCACCAGGCGCAGGAAGAAGGGCGCGCCGAGCAGGGCGGTGACCACGCCGAGTTTGAGCTCGCCACCGGCGAGCGGCACGCGCGTGCCGAGATCGGCGGCGAGCGTCAGCGCCGCGCCGCCGAAGGCGCTCGGCAGCACCAGCGCGCCCGGCCGGTGGTCGACCCACGGACGCAGCAGGTGCGGCACCACGAGACCCACGAAACCAATCACGCCGCTCACCGACACCGCCGCGCCCACCGCCAGCGCGCTGCCGGCGATGATGCGCGCGCGCACCGCGCCGAGCCGGATGCCGAGGCTCGCGGCGGTGTCCTCGCCGAGCGACAGCGCGTCCAGCGCGCGTCGGCCACTCAGCAGCAGCATCCAGCCGAGCGCCATGAAGGGCAGCGCCAGCAGCACGTGATCGAAACTGCGATTGGCCAGCGAGCCGAGTAGCCAGAAATAGATCTCGAAGGCGGCGAAGGGATTGGGCGAGAGGTTCAGCACCAGCGTGGTGAGCGCGCCGCACAGGCTGTTGATCGCGACGCCGGCCAGGATCACCGTGACCATGTCGGCGCCGCGGCCGGCCAGGCCCTGCAACACGGCCACCGCCAGTAGCGCGCCGAACATGCCGCTCGCCGGCAGCAGCCAGAAGGCGCCGCTCGCGAGACCGCTGTAGAAGGCGATCACCGCGCCCAGCGCCGCGCCGCCGGACACGCCGATGATGCCGGGCTCGGACAGCGGATTGCGCAGCAGCCCCTGCAGCGCGGCGCCGGCCGCGCCGAGGCTCATGCCTACCATCACGCCGAGCAGCGCGCGGGGCAGGCGGATCTCGCGCAGGATGAGCGTGGTGGGCGAGTCGTCATCAGGCGTCAGCAGCGCGGCCAACGCGCTGGGCGGAATGAAACTCGGGCCGACCGACAGCGCGGCCAGGAACAGCAGCGCGGTGAGCGCGACCAGCGTCGGCAGCAGCGCACGGCTGTTCATGGCCGCGCCTCGCGCAGCTGCGCGACGGCCTCGGCGTTGAAGCTGCCGGGGCAGGTCCATAGCGCTTCGTCCAGCTCGGCGCGCCGCACCGGGTGTTCGCGCCGCGCGAACAGCGCGCGCAGCGCCGGTGCGTCGAGCTGCGCTTCGGCAAGGGAGGGCGCGGCCGCGCTGCGGCGACTGAACACCAGGACGTCCGGCGCGTGCAGCACCACGCGTTCCAGATCGAGATAGCCGCCATGGGTGAGGCCGATCCGCGCGGCGACGTTCTCGAGCCCCGCGTGGCGGAGCACGTCGTTCATCAGCGAGTCGGTGCCCTGCACGAAGCCGTTCGGCTGGTAGACCAGCGCGCTGCGCGGCGGGCTGGGCGCCGGCTGCGCGAGCGCCTGGTCGAGTCGCGCCAGCAGGCTCGCGGCGCGCGCCGTGGCGTCGAGCCGCGCGGCCACGCGTTCGAGCGTCTCGCGATAGTCGACGAAGCGGGCGGCGATCGGTACGGCCAGCACTTCCACGCCGACCCGCTCGAGCAGGTGGCTGGCATAGGCGGCGCTGCCCTGGTCGGTGAGCACCAGGTCCGGCGCCGCGGCCAGCACTTCCTCCACCGCGCCATGATTCACCGCCAGGCGCGCGGCGCGCGCCGC
This sequence comes from Gammaproteobacteria bacterium, assembly GCA_050186725.1. Lineage (GTDB taxonomy): Bacteria > Pseudomonadota > Gammaproteobacteria > JADJYF01. The sequence goes on from JBFWYG010000007.1 coordinate 33,421, forward strand.
GAACGGGCTCAGGTTCGGATCGCGCGACAGCGAGGTGACCGAGACGATGCGCGCGTCATCGACGAGTTCGAACAGCAGGCTGTCGGTGCACAGATTCAACGACGCGACGCGCGCCGGCGCGGCGCCCGCGCCGCCCACCGGCAGCGCGAGCGCGCCCAGCAGGACTAGCGCGCGGCGCGCCGACGCCGCACGGCGTCGGCCAGCTCGTGCAGCAGCGGCTCGGTCGTGTCCCATGACATGCAGGCGTCGGTGATGCTCTGGCCATAGACCAGCGGGGTGGCGTCGGTGTGGTTCTGCTTGCCTTCCTTGAGATGGCTTTCGAGCATCACGCCCATGATGGTGTGCGCGCCGCCGGCGATCTGCGCGGCGACCTCGCGCGTGACGTCGGGCTGCTTGCGATGGTCCTTGCGACTGTTGCCGTGGCTGCAGTCCACCATCAGCCGATCGTCGAGACCCGCCGCGCGCAGCGCCGCCGCGGCCGCCGCGATCGAGGGCGCGTCATGGTTGGGACCGGCGTTGGAACCGCGCAGGATGAGGTGACAGGTGTCGTTGCCGCGGGTGCTGACGATGGCCGCGATGCTCTGCTTGGTCACCGACAGGAAATGATGGGGGTGGCGGGCGGCGCCGATGGCGTCGACCGCCACCTGCACGCTGCCGTCGGTGCCGTTCTTGAAGCCGATGGGCATCGACGAGCCCGAGGCCAGCTCGCGGTGGATCTGGCTCTCGGTGGTGCGCGCGCCGATGGCGCCCCAGGCCATCAGGTCGGCGACGAACTGCGGCGTGATCACGTCGAGGAATTCGGAGCCCGCGGGCATGCCGCGATGGGCGAGGTCGAGCAGCAGGCGGCGCGCGGCGCGGAGCCCGTTGTTGATGTCGAAGGTACCGTCGAGATGCGGGTCGTTGATGAGCCCCTTCCAGCCGATGGTGGTGCGTGGCTTTTCGAAGTAGACGCGCATCACGATGCACAAGTCCGCGGCCAGCGCGCGCTTGGCGGCCTGCAGGTGATCGGCGTACTCCAGCGCCGCCTTCGGGTCGTGGATCGAGCACGGGCCGGTGACCACCAGCAGGCGATCGTCCTGGCCGCGCACGATGGCCTCGGCTTCGCGGCGCGCCTGGTTGACGGTGGTGGACGCCTGTTCGGAGACCGGCAGTTCCTCCATCAGGATGGCCGGCGGAATCAACGGACGGTAACCGGCGATGCGTTCGTCGTCGGTGCTGTGAAACATGGCAGAGGAGCTCCAGGGGCGGCGTCAGCGGGCCGTGCATGATAAAGCGGCACCAGATCCGATGCCAGTTGAAGGCGGCCTCAGGCGGCGAGCAGGCGCGTGCCGAAGTGATACGCGCCGTAGGCGCCGAGGTAGCCGAGCGAGGTCATGTAGAACCAGGCCAGCGCCGGCCAGCGCCAGGTGCCGGTCTCGCGGCGCATGACCGCGATGGTCGACACGCATTGCAGGCACAGCGCGTAGAAGATCAGCAGGCCGATCACCATCGGCAAGGTATAGACCGGCGTGCCGTCGGCGTGTCGCGCGGCACGGATGCGGGCGGTGAGCGTGCCCTCGACATCATCGGCGGCGCTGTCCACGGCGTAGATCGTGCCGAGCGCCGCGATCACCACCTCGCGGGCGGGAAAGGATGCGATCACCGCGGCCGTCACCTTCCAGTCCCAGCCGAGCGGCTCGAACAGCGGCGTTACGCTGCGCGACATGCGTCCCAGGTAGCTGTCGGACAGTCGCTGCGCGGCGTGCTCGGCATCGGCGGGCGCGCCGCTCGGCGCCGTGTCCCGCGGGAATGACGCGAGCGCCCAGACCACCAGTGCCACGCAGAAGATGATGGTGCCGGCGCGCTGCAGGAACACCACCGCGCGCGACAGCAGCTTGGTCAGCACGGCGCGAAGGTTGGGCATGCGGTAGGGCGGCATCTCCAGCAGGAAGCGCGCCTTGGCGCGCGACCAGAACAGGCGGCTGATGAGCCAGGCGGTGAAGGCACCGCCGACGATGCCGAGCATGTAGAGCCCGAACAGCACCATCCCCTGCAGGTTGATCAGGCCGCCAAGAAAGCGCTGGTCGGGGACGAAGGCCGCGATCAGGAGCGAATACACCGGCAGACGCGCTGAGCAGGTCATGAAGGGCGCGGCCATGATGGTCGCGAGGCGATCGTGGCGGTTGGCGATCACCCGCGTGCCCATGATGCCCGGCACCGCGCACGCGAAGCTCGACAGCATGGGAATGAAGGACTGCCCGGAGAGCCCGAGGCCGCGCATGGCGCGATCCATGAGGAAGGCCGCGCGCGCCATGTAGCCGGTGTCTTCCAGGATGATGATGAAGGTGAAGAGAATCAGGATCTGCGGCAGGAACACCACCACGCTGCCGACGCCGGCGATCACCCCTTCGGCGATGAAGCTGGACAGGAGACCCGGCGTCATGCGGCTGCTGACCGCTTCGCCCAGCACGCCGGTCAGGTAGTCGATGGCGTCGACCAGCGGCGTCGCCCAGGCGAACACCGCCTGGAACACCGCCGCCATCACCAGCACGAACAGCGCGGTGCCGAGCACCGGGTGGTTCAGCACGCGGTCGGCGGCGTCCAGCGCCGCGCGGCGCGGCGCTGGACCGCGCTCCTCGATGCCCTTCAGCTGCGCCTGGATCCAGCTGTAGCGATCGCGCGCCTCGAGGGTCGCGAGGCTGCGACCGCCGCCGACCTGCTGGCGAAGCTCGGCCAGCATGGGTTCCAGCGCCGCGCCGACCCGTTGCGTGAGTCTCTGCTCGGCGTAACCGCCGGCATCGATCAAGGCGCGACGCAGTTCGATGCCGCTCGCCTGCACGCCGAGTTCACCCAAGCGACGCGTGAGTTCGGTGACGGCGTCTTCCAGTGCCGGCGTCAGTACCAGGTGCGGCGCGCGCGGCTCGCGCAGGATCTCGTCCAGGGCGCGCTTCAAGGCGTCGATGCCTTCGCCACGCGCGGCGGCGATGGGCACCACCGGCACGCCCAGGCGCTCAGCCAGCGCGTGGACGTCGATGCGCACGCCTTCCTGTTCCAGGCGATCGACCATGTTCAGCGCGATCACCGCCGGCACGCCGGCCTCCAGCACCTGGCTTGCCAGGAACAGGTTGCGGCGCAGGTTGGTGGCGTCGACCACGATCACCACGGCGGAGGGATGGGGCAGGCCTTCGATGCCGCCGCGCAGCACGTCGACCGCGATCATCTCGTCGGGCGAGGCGGCGGCCAGGGAATAGGTGCCGGGCACGTCCACCAGGCGCACGCTGCGGCCGCCGACCTCGGTGCTGCCGGACACCTGTTCGACCGTCACGCCCGGATAGTTGCCGACCTTCTGCTTCAAGCCGGTCAGGCAGTTGAACAGCGTGCTCTTGCCGGTATTCGGATTGCCGAGGGTGACGACGACGGGGCTCGCGTCGACGGCGGGCTGGGCGCTCATGCGAGGGCCTCAGTCGCGGCGGGCGATCAGGACATTGGCGGCTTCCGAGCCGCGCAGCGACAGGGCGTAGCCCAGCACGCGGACTTCCAGCGGGTCACCCGCCGGCGCGTAGCGCAGCACTTCCACCTCCGCGCCTTCGACCACGCCCATCTGCATCAGGCGCTGGGCGAGTTCGTCTTCCTGCACGAAGCCTTCCACGACCCCGAACTCGCCGGGTTTGAGGCTCGCGAGCGTGACGCTCATGAGCGACGCAGCAGGGACAGCAGCGAACGGCGCGGACGCGGTTCCGGCGCGACGTGGATGCGCGCCGCCTCGGCGCCGTTGATCGCCCAGCGTTCGTTGTCGATGCCGATCAGCACCGGGTCGCCGGCGCGCAGCACGCCGAGCAAGGTGCCGGGCACGATGCCGCGGGCGGCGAGGCGCGCGGTGGTCTGGGGGTCGTCGGCGTCGATGGCGACGATGGTGGCGCGGTCGCCGTGCTGGAGCTTGGATAGGGTCACCACGTTGCCTCGATCCTGGTGCGGCGAGCGGATTTGCTCACGGCGCGTGAATAGTAATTATTCGCAGTTACCTTAGCAACATAGCGCGCCGAGCGGCGCGCGTCTTGAGCGGGATCAATGTCCGCCGCGCCGGGTGCCGAGCCGGTAGTAGGGGGCGACCTCCGGCGCGCGGTTCTCCGCGTGCAGTTCCTTGATGCCGCGCCACCAGGCGGCGGTGAGCATGTCGCCGTGCTGCTCGAGAAAGGACTGCTTGAGTCGATCCTCCATGGGCAGGAAGCGGATGAACTCCTCGGGAAAGATGTCCCGCGGCCCGACGTAGAACCAGTTCTCCGCGCTCATCTCGTCTTCCAGGCTGTCCGTCTCCGGCAGGTCGCGGAACTGGCATTCGGTGACCAGGCACAGTTCGTCGTAGTCGTAGAAGATCACGCGCCCATGGCGCGACACGCCGAAGTTCTTCAGCAGGAGGTCACCGGCAAAGATATTCGTCATGGCGAGGTCCTTGATCGCCTGACCGTAGTCCAGGATCGCCGCGCGCGCCTCCTCGTAGGGATACTGCTGCAGGTAGATGTTGAGCGGCGTCACGCGCCGTTCGGAGTAGAGGTGATCGATGACCAGCAGATCGCCCTCGATGCGCACCGCCTGCGCGGTGCTGGTCAGCAGTTCCTCGAGCAGTTCCGGCGCGAACTTCGCCAGCGGGAACTCGATGTTGCGGAACTCCTGGGTGTCGATCAGGCGACCGGCGCGATCGTGGTTGAACACGAACTTGTACTTCTTCTTCACCTCCTCGTGACTGATGTTCTTCGGAAAGCCGAAGCTGTCGCGAATGACCTTGAACACCAGGTCGTAGGAGGGCAGGGTGAAGACCAGCATCACCAGGCCGCGATCGCCGGCCGCGTGGATGAACTGGTCGTCGCAGGCCTTCAAGTGGTGGAAGAAGCTGCGGTAGCGCTCGGTCTTGCCCTGGCGCGCGCGGCCGAGGATGGTGTAGAGCTCGTCCAGCGGCTTGCGCGGCATCATCGCCTTGATGAAGTACACGGCGCCTTCGACCGGCTCGACGTCGACCATGAAGTACGAGCGGGTGAAGCCGAACAGCACGGAGACGTCGTCGCTGGACGTCAGCACGGCTTCGACGCGAATGCCGGCGGACGTGTTCTCGAAGGCCAGCACGAAAGGTGCGTTGCGCTTCGCCCAGAACATCTTGCCGACCACGAAAGCGCGGCTCGACTGGTAGAACACGTCGTGCATGACCTCGACCCGGCGCAGCACCTCGTCGGGTGAACCGTCGCCGCCGACCACCCGCTCGATCTCCGCGCAGACGAAGTCGACGTCGGCTTCGATATCGAGGTAGGGCGTGCGAAACGCGAAGTCGTCGAGCAGCCGACGCACGATGCCCCGTACGCTGCTCCAGTTGAGATAGTTGTGCTGACGCGCCGGGTAGCGCAGCGGCGCCTCGGCGGCGACCACGTCGGCGGTGTCGGAGACCTGGGTCGGGTCCAGGTTCAGATCGCGCAGGATGTCGCGATGCACCGAGTTGAAGAAGGTCTTGGCGAACTCGCCGTCGGGAATGTCGTCCAGGCGGCTCCAGTACATCGCGCGGATGGCGGGCCATTCCGGCAGCAGGTCACCCTGGACCGGGAACAGCTTGCGCAGCGTGGCCAGCGTGCGTGACACCGACTTCTCGTAGAGCTCGATACGCTCGGCGAGATCGTTGCGGGCGCCGGCCCAGTCGCGCTGCTCGAAGCGCGTGCGCGCGCGCTGGGTGATGCGCCGGAAATTGTTGTTGTAGTTGACGAAGCCTTCGTGGATCGCGGCAGCGGCCTGCCGGATCCACGGGTGGGTCTCGGGCGCGTTCAATTGAACGCGACGCTCAGAGGTTGGAGATGAGGGCGTCGCCGAATTCGCTGCACTTGACTTCCCTGGCGCCCTCCATCAGCCGCGCGAAGTCATAGGTCACGGTCTTCTGACCGATGGTCTTGTCCATCGCTGAGATGATCAGGTCAGCCGCTTCGGTCCAGCCCATGTAGCGCAGCATCATCTCGCCGGACAGCAGCACCGAGCCGGGGTTGACCTTGTCCTGGTTGGCGTACTTTGGCGCGGTGCCGTGGGTCGCCTCGAAGATCGCGTGTCCGGTGTCGTAGTTGATGTTGCCGCCTGGCGCGATGCCGATGCCACCGACCTGGGCGGCCAGCGCGTCGGACAGGTAATCGCCGTTCAGGTTCATGGTCGCGATGACGTCGAAGTCCGTCGGCCGGGTCATGACCTGCTGCAGCGTGATATCCGCGATGGCGTCCTTGACGAGGATGCGGCCGGCGGCCAGCGCCTTCTCCTGCTCCTCGTTGGCGGCCTTGGCGCCCTGCGCCGCGACGGTGCGCTCCCACTGCTCCCAGGTGTAGGTCTGGCCGGGGAACTCCTTCTCGGCCAGCGCGTAGCCCCAGTTCCGGAACGCGCCTTCCGTGAACTTCATGATGTTGCCCTTGTGCACGAAGGTCAGGCTCTTGCGCTTGTTGTCGACGGCGTACTTGATCGCCGCGCGCACCAGGCGTTCGGTGCCGTCGCGCGACACGGCCTTGATGCCGATGCCCGAACTGCCCGGGAAGCGAATCTTCTTGAACGCGTCCGGGAAGTTCTGCTGGAAGAGCTGCATGAACTTGTCGTTCTCGGTGCTGCCCGCCTCGAATTCGATACCGGCGTAGATGTCCTCGGTGTTCTCACGGAAGATCACCATGTCGACGTCCTGCGGGCGCTTGACCGGCGAGGGCACGCCGTCGAACCAACGCACCGGACGCAGGCACACGTACAGATCGAGGATCTGGCGCAGCGCCACGTTCAGCGACCGGATGCCGCCGCCCACCGGGGTCGTCAGCGGACCCTTTATCGCGACCAGGAACTCGCGGCAGGCATCGAGGGTTTCCTCCGGCAGCCACGAGCCGGTGAGGTTGTTGGCCTTCTCGCCGGCGTACACTTCCATCCACTGGATTTCGCGCGCGCCGCCGTAGGCCTTCTTCACCGCGGCGTCGAGCACGCGCACGCTGGCGCGCCAGGTGTCGGCGCCGATGCCGTCACCTTCGATGAAGGGCACGATGGGGTTGACCGGCACCTGCAACTTGCCATTGACGATGGAAATCTTCGCGCCATTGGCGGGAACTGTAATTTTCGCGGTCACCAGACTGCCTCCGAATTTCGTACGCGCATCAAAGAGAAACGGATGGAATGCCATGGCGATGTTATGTGAATTCGAAGAAATCGCGCAACTGCGAGCGGCGGGCTTTCAGCGGTGGAATCGCCGGGTTTTCGCGCTGCCGCCGACGTGCACGCAAACGGGTCGGATGCATGACTGAAGCGCACGACGCGGCACCGTTTCCGCACATCGCGGCCGATAGTCTGCTGCTCGGCTGCGGTTACCTCGGCGCCGCGATGCTACCCGGCCTCGGCGGCACGGTGCGGGCGGTGACCCGTGGCACGGCGCGCCACGCGGCGCTGTCGGCGTCGGGCGCGCGCTGCCTCGCGGCGGATCTCGCCGCTCCGGACCTGGACGCGCGGCTCGCGCCGCACCTCGAGGGTTTCGACGGCCTGGTGTTCGTGCTGGCGCCACCTTCGGCCTGGCCCGGGGAAGAGGTCGCGGCAGCGTTCGCCCGTCTGCTGGCGCTGCTGGCGCGGCTGCGCGTGCGGCGTGGCGTGCTGGCGTCCAGCACGGCGGTGTATGGCGACGCCGCCGGCGCGGTGATCGGCGCCGATGCGCCGCTGGACGAGACCGCACCGCGCAGCCGCAAGCTCGTCGCCATCGAGCGCGCCTGGCTCGCCGCGGATTTCGATGCGCGCGTGGTGCGGCTCGCGGGACTGTACGGGCCGGGGCGGGTGATCGGGCTGGACAGCGTGCGCAGCGGGGACGCGCTGCCCGGTGACGGCGAGGCCTGGCTGAACCTGCTGCATATCGAAGATGCGGCGCGCGCGATGCTGACCACGGCGCTGGCGCCCGCGCCGCTGCGCGCAGCCCTGATCAGCGACGGCACGCCGCTGCGACGGCGCGACTACTACGCCGCGTTGGCGGCGCAGCTTGGCGCGCCGGCGCCGCGCTTCGGCGCCGAGGGCGGACGTGGCGTCGGCTCGCGCCGTTGCGATCCGCGCTCGAGCTGGGCGGCGCTCGGCTGCGCGCCGCGCTGGCCGGATGCGCGGCTGGCGCTGGCGCCGACGCTCGAGCTCAGTGGGCGATGAACTGGCCGACCGCGCGACTGCCGTCGCCGGTCGGAATGGTCGCCACCACCTGCAGGGTGTCGGCATCCAGCACCGACAGATCGTTGCTGAACCAGTTCGCGACATAGACCCGGCGCTGTTCGACCGCGATGTCGATGCCCTCGGGGTAGTCACCGACGGTGACGCGCGCGATCTCCTCGAGGTTGACGAGATCCAGCACCGAGACGGTGCCGTCGCTCTGGTTGGTGACGAACAGGCGACCCCGCAACGGGTCGTAGGCGCTGGCGTAGGGCATGTCGCCGACCGCGAGCGTGGTGCTCGGTTGCAGCGCGTGGAGGTCGAGAATGGTGATCTCGTCACTCTGCACGTTGGCGACGAACGCGTACTGGCCGTTCGGCGCCATGGTCACGCCGAACGGCGCCTGACCGACCGCGATGCGCGCTTCGGTCATGCCGCTCGTGGTATCGATGACGCTGACCTGGTTGTCGTCGCGGTTGGCGACCAGGAGGCGCTTGCCGTCGGGCGTCAGCGCGAGCCCGCAGGGCACGGCGCCGGTCTTGTATTCACCGCGTGGCGCGAGCGTCACGGCGTCGAACACGCGCACCACGTTGCCGTCCCAGTCCGCGACGTAGACCCGGCCGGCTCGGCTGTCGGCGACCACGCCGAGCGGGCTGATGCCGGCCTCGACCTGCTGGCTCACTGTCAGCGTGTCCATGTCGATGGAGGTCAGCCGCCGACCCTTGGTGCTGGTCACGAACACCAGCCGGCGGCGCGGGTCGATGGCGACGCCGACCGGGTCCTCCGCGACGGGAAGCTTGGCGCGCGTCTTGCCCCCGTCGAGCGCGACGACGCTCACGGTGTCGTCGCCCTGGTTGGAGACGAACGCCAGCGGACCCGTGTCCGCCGCCGCACAGGACCAGGACGCCAGCGCCAGCAGGCAGGCCTGTGGCCAGCGGTCGCGGGCGCGCACTTACTTCTCCGCCAGTTCCTTGATGCGCGCGAGGCCCGCCTGGTAGGAGCCGGTGACGGCCTTGGTGGCGGCCTCGTCGTTTTGTGCCGGCGGCGGGTTGTTGTTGGGATGACCGCGGTAGAAGCCACCGCGCCACGACACCGTCGAGGTGCCGTCGCCGTTGTCCGTCACCGCGAGAAAGGACGAGTAGGTGGTGACCGGCAGGATGTTCATGTCCGTTTTCGTAATCTTGTACTTGTAGATCATGGCGGCCGCGTCGTACTTCTGCAGCTCTTCGCTGACCTGCGGATTGCCGTCCGCGGCGATGGTCAGCACGCGCGTCGCGCCGACCTCGTTGCCACCGGTGCCGGTGCACTTCGCGATCCCGGGATGCCATTTCTCGATGGCGCAGAAATCGGCGATGAGGCTCCACACCTTGGCGGCCGGCGCCTCGACCACCACGGACTCTTCCACCTTCAGTCGGCTCGGGCCGTGAGCAAGACTCTGACCGGCGTATAACAGGCAGGCCAACAGCAGCAGGACAGTGCGTAGCATGAGAATCTCCATCGAGCGGTTGAAGGGTGCGCGAGGCGGCGTTGCGAAGGCGCGGCGGGCGCGGGCGCATGGTAATCGCTCGCCCGATCGGGGCCAACCGCGCACGTGGCGAGCGAGGGCGGCCTGACGTGGGCGCCTCGGTGGTGTGGCTCAGGCGCGATCTCCGCGTTCACGATCATCCGGCGCTCAGCGCCGCGGCCGGCCGCGGCGAGCCCCTGCTGCTGGTCTACGTGCTGGAGGACGACGATCCGTGGGCGCCGGGCGGCGCGATGCGCGACTGGTTGCACCGCAGCCTCGCGAGCCTCGAGACGGAGCTCGAGAAACACGGTCACCGCCTGGTGTACCTGCGCGGCGCGGCCTGCGAGCAGCTGCCGGCGCTGGTCGCGGCGGTAGGCGCCGACGCGCTCTACTGCCTGCGCCGCTACGAGCCCCATGGGCGCGCGGTCGACGAGGCGCTGGCCACCACGCTCGCGCCCGACTGCACGATGCACGTGCTGCCGGGCAACCTGCTGTTCGAGCCGGAGGCCGTCAGCACCGGCGGTGGCACGCCGTTTCGCGTTTTCACCCCTTACTACCGCGCCTGCCTGCAGTGCGGCGCGCCGCCGGCGCCGCTGCCGCCACCACGACGCTGGCCGGCGGCGCTCGACTGGCGGGGCGGACTGTCGCTCGCGGCGCTCGAACTCCAGCCGCGCATCGCCTGGGCGGACGGCATCCGCGCGCGCTGGCCGGCCGGCGAGCACGCCGCGCACCTCGCGCTCGATACCTTCCTCGACGAGCGCGTGGGCGAGTACGCGGCGCGTCGCGACCGACCGGCCATCACTGGCACTTCCGCGCTCTCGCCCTACCTGGCGGTCGGCGCGCTCAGCGCGCGCAGCGCCTGGCAGGCGGCCCAGCAGGGTGGGCGCGCCACCGCCGACGCCTGGCTGCGGCAACTCGTGTGGCGCGAGTTCGCCTACCATCTGCTGTTCCACTTCCCGCACACGCCGACCGCGCCATTTCGCCCGGAGTGGTCCGAGTTCCAGTGGTGCGAGGCGCCCGCGGCACTCGCGCGCTGGCAGCGCGGCGAGACCGGTATCCCGCTGGTCGACGCCGGCATGCGCGAGCTGTGGGTCACGGGCTACATGCACAACCGCGTGCGCATGGTGGTGGCATCGCTGCTGTGCAAGCACCTCGGCGTGCACTGGCTGGCGGGCGCGCGCTGGTTCTGGGACACCCTGGTGGACGCCGATCTCGCCAACAACACTCTGGGCTGGCAATGGACCGCCGGTTGCGGCGCGGACGCGGCGCCCTATTTCCGCATCTTCAACCCGGTGAGCCAGGGGGTGAAGTTCGATGCGGACGGCGCCTACGTGCGGCACTGGCTGCCGGCGCGGGCGCAGCTGCTGGACGCGGCCGTGCATGACCTCGCCGTGCCGGCGACCGGCTACCCCGCGCCCATCGTCGATCTCGCCGCGGGGCGCGAGGCGGCCCTGGCGCGCTACGCCGCCCTCAAGCGGTGAGCGCCCGTCGCGCCACGCTGCTGCTCGGCCTGCTGCTGAGCGTGGCGGCCCGCGCGGACGGGCTGAGCGTGCTGCGCATCGAGCGCGCCGATGGCGTGCAGGTGGTGTTCGAAGCAGAGATCGCGCGTTCGCTCACGGCGCGCCGCAGCGGCCTGATGGGCCGCTATGCGCTGCCCGCGCGCCGGGGCATGTTGTTCGATTTCGCGCGCAGCGGCACGGTCACGATGTGGATGAAGGACACGCCGCTGCCGCTCGACATGTTGTTCTTGGACGAGTCCGGACGCGTGCAGTGGCTGTACGCCGACGCGGTGCCCGGGTCGCTGACCCTGATCTCCGCGCCGATGCCGGCGCGCTACGTGCTCGAGATCAATGGCGGCGAGGCGCGGGCGCACGGTCTCGCGGTGGGCGACGTGGTGCGCGGCGCGGCCCTGCGGCGCTAGCCGGTCTTGGCCATGAAGGCCTTGAACGCCGCGCCGAAGCCGTCCAGCGAAAGCGGCACCTTGATGGGCTTGCGCGCGCCGTCGTAGAAGGTGATTTCGAGCTGGCGTCCCTGGGCAAGCTGCTGCGCCGTGCTGTCGCGCAGTTTCATCGCGGCGCGGCAGCCGTCCGGTTCGCAGCGCTCGATGGGAAAGGTCGCCGGCGCGCCGGTGTCGATGCGGATGGTCACGCCGGGTGGCAGCGCGATGCCGAGCGGCAGGCTCAGCAGGACGGTGGGCTGGGTGTCCGGTGGCACGCGTCCAACGCCGAACTGCAGCACCGGTTCGCCGCCGGTCTTCAGCACCAGGTTCTGGAACAGGATGCATTCCGGCCGACCGTCCTGGTCGGCGCAGCGCAAGGTCCAACTGCCGAACACGTCCTGGCTGTCCTCCGCCTTGAGCGCCGGCGGCGCGGCGAGCAGCACGAGGAGCGGCAGCAGTGGCAGGTGGCGGTGCATCGGCGCGATACGCTTGAGGATGGCGCACTCTACCGTAGTTCTCCGCCGCCCGGCAGCGTGCGTGCGCGCCACCAGGCTGGAACGCGCGGCGTCTCCACCACGTCGTAATCGTCGTAGGGCTTCAGATCCAGCACCGGGCTGCCGTGCCAGGCGTCCAGGCGCCGCACGGTGAGGCGCGCGCCGTTCACCGCCAGCAGTTCCACCACCGCCAGCCCGATGCCGTTCGGATGGTTGCGCCCGCGCGCCGCGAACACGCCCACCGGGGGCTGTCGTGGGTCATGGCGCAAGGTCACCTGCAGATCGGGCGCCGGGCGCGCGCGGTCCAGCCCGAACAGCACGAACAGGTGCGAGTAGTCGCCGATGCCGGTCAGGCCCTGGTCGTAGGGTGGGAACATCTCGATGGTGGAGATCATCTCGCGGCGTCGCCGCGCCACTTCGTCGTCGGGCACGTCGGTCAGGATCCGGCCCAGCGGGCGCCACTGGAAGCTTTGCTCGGAATGCATGTCGCGTCGTCCGTCGTCGAGGTAAAGGCGTAGCGGCGCCGGGCCGATAAGGTCGTCGCGGCCGAGGATGCGGCCGCTGACCACGCACACTGTATAAGACCGCGACCACGCATGCTGCCCGCCCGCAACCAGGAATCGGTGATGCCCGGACGGCTGCGTCCGTTCGCGCCCTTTGCGCTGCTGCCGACGGATCAGCTGATCCTGGCCGCCGGACGCACGCTGCTTAAGCGCTTTCGTGATGGCGACGTGCTGCTCCCGCGCGGCAGTCGCGATGCGGCCGATTACTTCCTGCTCGAAGGGCGCGTGCTCCTGCTCGACCCGGATGGCAATTCGCGCCTGATCGCGAGCGGCACGCCGGACGCCGCGAACCCTGTCTCGCCTTTGCGACCTTCGCTGTTCGAGGTCCGCGCGCTCGGGCCGGTGGCCTGCGCCAAGGTGGCGCGTGATGACCTCGAGGTGCTGCGCGATGTGGCCCGCCGATTGTCCGGCGCGCCGCCGAGCGCCGCGCCGGATCCAGAGGCCACCATCGGCCTGTTCGACTCGCTCGAAGCGGACATCGCCGCCGAGAGGCTCAAGCTTCCCAGCCTGCCGGATCACGCGCTGCGCGTGCGCGCCGCGATCGCCGACGCCAACTGCGATGCGCGGCGCATCGCCGACCTGCTCGCGGCGGACCCCGCGGTGGCGGCCAAGATTCTCAAGATTGCCAACAGTCCACTGTGCCGTGGGACGACGGCCGTGAATTCACTGCGCGAAGCGGTCAATCGCATCGGGCTCTTCACGGTCGGCGAACTGGTGGTGTGCTTCTCGCTCAAGGACCTGTTCAAGACCAGCGCGCCGGGGCTGCGCGAGCGCTTCGGCGAACTCGTCATCGAGGCGGTGCGGGTCGGCGCCGCGGCGAGCGTGGTCGCGACGCGGGTGCGCGGCGTAGGCGCGGAACAGGCGCTGGTCGCCGGACTGCTCAGCAACATCGGTGACTACGTGGTGCTGGAGCGCCTCGCCAGTCAGCCTGCGCTGCTCGCCGACGCCTCGCGCCTCGAACGCGCGCTGGTCCAGCACGGGCCGCGCATCGGCGCGCTCGTGTGTCGGCACTGGCAGCTCGGTGACGAGGTCGTCGAGGCCGTGGCCCGCGCCCGTGACTGGAGTCACCAGGCTGACGGCGCGGCGTCCCTCGCGGAGGTGGTGCTGTGCGCGCGCTACCACGCGCTGCTCAGCCTGCAGAAGACGGCGCAGCTGGTGAAGCCGGCCGAGATCCCGGCGCTGCGCGTGCTGGGCGAGACGCTCACACCGCAGGTGAGCGTGGAGATCATCCGCGAGTCGCGTGCGCGGGTCGAGGCTCTGCAACAGGCGCTCGGCTGAGTCTCTCACCGGCGACCGTACATGGTCGCGCATGGTCGTCTGGGGCCGAAAGCGTTACCCTCGGCGCATGCTCCCCGAGTTCTTCGATCCCGCGGTCGCGCGCTGGTTCACGGCGACTTTCCCGGCCGCCACGCGTTGCCAGCTACGCGCCTGGGCCGCGCTCGCGGAAGGGCGCCATACCCTGGTCGCGGCGCCCACCGGCTCGGGCAAGACGCTCGCCGCATTCCTGGTCGCGCTGAACACGCTCACCGAGTCCGCGCGGCGCGGCGCGCTGGCGCAGGAGACCGCGATCCTCTACGTCTCGCCGCTGAAGGCGCTCGGCAACGACATCCAGCGCAATCTCGAGCAGCCCCTCGCCGCCATCCAGGCCCTGCTCGCGGAGGAAGTGGGCGAGGCGCCGGCCATCACCACCGCGGTGCGCAGCGGCGACACCTCACCATCCGCGCGCCAACTGATGCGCAAGCGCCCGCCGCACATCCTGGTCACCACCCCCGAGTCCCTCTACATCCTGCTGACCAGCGAGCGCGGTCGCGCAACCCTGCGCACTGTGCGCACGGTGATCATCGACGAGATTCATGCCGTGGTCGGCAACAAGCGCGGCGCGCACCTCGCGTTGAGCCTCGCGCGCCTGGACGCCTGTGCGGAGAGTCCACCGCAGCGCATCGGGCTGTCGGCCACCCAGCGTCCCATCGAGCGGGTGGCCGAATTCCTGACCGGGGGGCTCGCGCCGTGCGCCATCGTCGACGAGGGGCACGCGCGGGCGCGGGACCTCGCCATCGAGATGCCGCCTTCGCCGCTGGAGACGGTGGTGTCGGCCGAGGTTTCGGCCGAGATTCGCGCGCGCATGGTCGAACTCATCGCGGCCCATCGCAGCACGCTGGTATTCGTCAACACGCGGCGCATGGCCGAGCGTCTCGCGCGCGCGCTCGCCGACGAACTCGGTGACGGCGCGGTGTGCGCCCACCACGGCAGCATGGCGCGCGAGCGGCGCCTGGATGCCGAAACGCGGCTGAAACGCGGCGAACTGAAGGCCCTGGTGGCGACCGCCTCGCTCGAGCTCGGCATCGACGTCGGCGACATCGACCTGGTCTGCCAGCTCGGCACCACGCGAACGCTGGCGATGATGCTGCAACGGGTGGGGCGCGCGGGCCACGCGGTCGACGGCGTGGCCCGCGGCCGCCTGTTCCCCCAGACCCGCGACGAACTGCTCGAGTCCATCGCTCAGCTCGACATGGTGAGTCGCGATGAACTCGACAGCGTGGAGATCCCGCCGGGTCCGCGCGACGTGCTGGCGCAGCAGATCGTCGCCGAGGTGGCGATGGGCGAGCGCGGCTGCGACGAGCTCTACGACTTGTGTCGGTGCGCCTGGCCCTACCGCGCGCTGGCGCGCGAGGCCTTCGACGGCATCCTGCGCATGCTGGCCGAAGGCTTCAGCCTCGCTCACGGCCGGCGGTCCGCCTACCTGCACCTGGACGAAGTCAACGGCCGCGTCAGCGCGCGGCGCGGCGCGCGCCTGACCGCGGTGACCTGCGGCGGCGCGATTCCGGACAACGCCGATTACGACGTCATCGCCGAGCCGCAGGGCGAACTGGTCGGCACGGTGAACGAGGATTTCGCCATCGAGAGCCTGCCGGGCAACATCTTCCAGCTCGGCAACACCGCGTGGCGCGTGCTGCGCGTCGAGCCCGCCGGACTGCGCGTCGAGGACGCCGCCGGGCAGCCACCCAACATGCCCTTCTGGCTCGGCGAGGCGCCGGCGCGGAGCGCGGAGTTCTCCACCGCCGTGGCGCGGCTACGGCAGCGCGCGGCGGACGCCATCGAGGCCGGCGCCAGCGATCCCGCGCGCCTGGCCCAGGAGCTGGCCGCCATTCCCGGCGTCGGCGCGGTCGCCGCGCGCCAGGCTGCCGAGTACCTGCTGAGCGGATATCTCGCGCTCGGCGCGATGCCGACCCAGGACACCCTGGTGATGGAGCGCTTCTTTGACGAGTCGGGCGGCATGCAGCTCGTCATTCACTCGCCCTTCGGCAGTCGCCTCAACAAGGCCTGGGGGCTCGCGCTGCGCAAGCGCTTCTGCCGCACCTTCAATTTCGAACTGCAGGCGGCAGCGGTGGAAGACGCCATCGTGCTGTCGTTGGGCGCTGTACACAGCTTCGAACTCGCCGAGGTGTGGCGCTACCTGCATCCACACAGCGTGCGCGACGTGCTGGTGCAGGCGGTGCTGACCGCGCCGCTGTTCACCGTGCGCTGGCGCTGGGTGGCGGGCTGCGCGCTCGCCATCGAGCGCTTTCGCGCGGGACGCAAGACCCCGCCGCGCCTGCTGCGCATGAACGCCGAGGATCTCGCCGCGGTGGTGTTTCCCGACCAGCTCGCATGCGCGGAGAACCTGGCCGGTCGCCGCGAAGTGCCCGACCATCCGCTGGTCAACCAGGCGCTGGACGATTGCCTGTTCGAGGCGATGGACATCGCCGCGCTGGAGCGGCTGCTGGACGATGTCCACGCCGGGCGCAAGCGCCTGGTGGCGCGCGATCTGACCGAGCCGTCGCCGTTCGCGCTGCAGGTGCTGAACGCCAATCCTTACGCGTTTCTCGACGACGCGCCCCTGGAAGAGCGCCGCACCCAGGCGGTGAGCAGCCGGCGCTGGCTGGACGCGAGCACCGCGCGCGATCTCGCCGCGCTCGATCCGGCCGCCATCGAGCGGGTGCGGGACGAGGTCTGGCCGCGCGCGCGCAGCCTGGACGAACTGCACGACGCCGTGCTGCTGCTCGGCCTGGTGAGCGACGCGGAGCTCGCGAGCTGCGCCGATGCCGACGCCGCGCCGCGCCTGCGTACCTGGCTGGACACGCTCCACCAGCAGGGACGCGTGCTGCGCGTGAACGGCGCGCTTGCGACGTGGTGCGCGACCGAGAGGCAGCACGAAGTGCTCGCGCTGGTGGGCGCCGATGCGCTGCGCGGCAGCGCCGCCGCGGCGGCTTTTCGCGCGCCGCCGACGCCGTCCCGCGAAACCGCGCTCGCCGCCCTGGTGCGCAGCCGCCTGGAACTTTGCGGCCCGGTCACGCTGGAAGCCCTCGCCGCGCGGGTGCCCGCGGCGCCGCGCGAGGTCGAGCAAGCGCTGCTCGGTCTCGAACAGGCCGGCATCGCGCTGCGCGGCCAGTTCACGCCGGGTGAGACCGGCCGCGAATGGTGCGACCGGCGTCTCCTGGCGCGCATCCATCGTCTCACCCTGAATCGTCTGCGCCAGGAGATCGAGCCGGTCCCGAGTGGCGCCTTCCTGCGCTTCCTCGCCGACTGGCAGCACGCCGCGCTGGACACCCGTGTCGAAGGCCCGGGCGGACTCAGCGCCGTGCTCACGCAACTGTCCGGCTTCGAAGCCCCGGCCAGCGCGTGGGAGAGCGACATCCTGCCGGCGCGGGTACGCGGCTACGACGGCCGCTGGCTCGACGATGCGCTGCGCGCCGGGCGTCTCGTATGGCTGCGCCTGAGTCCCAAGCGCAGCGCCGCGCCGCGTCTGGCGGGCACGCTCCGTTCGACGCCGGTGAGCCTGGTGCTGCGCAACGAGTTGCCCGCCTGGCTGGCCCTGGCCGGACAGGACGAGGCGCCTGCCATCAGCGCGGCGGCGCGCCAGGTGCTGGCGCATATCGAGTGCCGGGGCGCGGCCTTCTTCGACGACATCGTCGCCGCCGGCGGGCTGCTGCGCAGCCAGGTGGAGAACGCGCTGGACGAACTCGCCGCGGCCGGGCTCGTGACCTGTGACAGTTTCACCGGCCTGCGCGCGCTCACCACGCCGCTGGCCAAGCGCAACCCTCTCGGTCGCCGCGCGCGGCGCACGACCTTACCCGGCATCGAGGATGCGGGGCGCTGGGATCGCGTGCCACGCCCCGCGAGCGTCGATGAGTCCGCGCTCGACGAAACCGCCATCGAGATGCTGGCGCGCGCGCTCTTGCGTCGTTACGGCGTGGTGTTCCGACGTGTGCTCGAGCGTGAAGGCGGCGCGCCGCCCTGGCGCCTGCTGGTTCGCGCGCTGCGGCGTCTGGAAGCGGCGGGCGAGGTCCGCGGTGGACGCTTCGTAGCCGGCGCAACCGGTGAACAGTTCGCGCTGCCGGAGGCGGTCGGGGCCTTGCGCGACTGCGCGCGGCGCGAAGCAGTCGCCGCGCCGCTGCGCCTCAGCGTGGCGGATCCGCTCAATCTCACCGGTGGAGTCCTACCGGGCGAGCGACTGCCGGCCCAGCCCGGTGGACATTTCGCGCTTCTGCACGGCGAGGCGGTGGCGGTGAAGCAGGGCGGCGACGTGCGCCTCCTGCGCGAACTGGATGCCGCCGCCGCGCTGCGCGTGCGCACCGCCCTGATCGGTGGTCTGGGTGGCTCGAGCGCGGGCCTGGGACCGCGCCGACGGCGCCTGCGCTGAGCGCGCCGACCTCGTCTCGGGCGCGCGGCCAGCCATGAAGATCGTCCTCGCGCCGGATTCGTTCAAGGAGAGCCTGGCGGCCGCGGAGGTGGCGGCGGCGCTGGCCGAAGGCCTGGCCCTGGTGCTGCCGGCAGCCCACCTGGTGTGCGTGCCGGTGGCGGACGGCGGCGAAGGCACGCTTGACGCACTGCTCGCCGCCACGGGTGGCCATGAGCACCACGTCTCCGTGCACGGTCCGCGTGCCGGGATGGTCAGCGCAAGGCTGGGCGTGCTGGGTGGCGGCGACGTGGCGGTCATCGAGTCCGCGCAGGCTGCCGGACTGGCGCTCGTGCCGCCCGACGCTCGGGATCCGCTGCGGACCACTTCCTATGGCATTGGTGAACTCGTGCTCGCCGCGCTCGACCTGGGGTTGCGGCGTTTCGTGGTCTGCCTCGGCGGCACGGCCACCGTCGACGGGGGCGCCGGCATGCTGCAGGCGCTGGGGGCGGTGTTCCTGGACGCGCGCGGGCGGTCGCTCGCGGCGCCCTTGCGCGGCGCCGACCTGGCTCAGGTGGCGAGCGTCCGGCTGGACGGCTTCGACGCGCGCATCGCCGCGAGCGACTTCCAGATCGCCTGTGACGTCGACAATCCTCTTACCGGCCCGCTGGGCGCGGCCGCGGTGTTCGGCCCGCAGAAAGGCGCGACGCCGGCGCAGGTCCCGCGCCTGGACGCCGGACTCGACACGTTGCACCGCGCGCTCGCCGCCAGCACCGGCCGGCAGGTCGCCGAGGTACCCGGCGCGGGTGCAGCAGGCGGCCTGGGCGCCGCCGCAATGGCCTGCCTGCCCGGCGCGCTGCGGCCCGGCATCGAACTGGTGATGGCCGCGGTCGATCTCGCGGGCCATCTCGCCGATGCCGATGTGGTGGTGACGGGGGAGGGCAGGGTCGACAGCCAGACCCTGCACGGGAAGGCGCCGGCCGGCGTGGCCCGCCTCGCTCGCACGCTCGGTGTGCCGGTGGTCGCTATAGGTGGCAGCCTCCCCGCCGAGCGGGACCTGCTGCTGGCGCCGACCTTCGATGCCTTCGAAGCGGTCGTCACCGCGCCATGCACTCTGGCCGAGGCCCTGGCCGATGCACGTCCGATGCTGGTGGCTGCCGGCGTGCGCCTCGGCCGCTGGCTCAAACTCCTCGACGCCCGGGCCTAGATCCACATCGCTCATCTCAAGACCGAGTAGCCGCCCGTTCGGGCAAAAAATTTTCTCTTGAGAATTCCAAGCGGTAACAAACAAGCTCCGTGTCATTCCAGCCTGTGCAGCAGGATGGTTCGCATCCTTCGTGCCACGGATGTATCTTGCGCAGACTATCTTTGCGTACGGGAAATTTATGTCTCCGGAGGAGTTCGGTCGCCTCGTTCGTGCCGAAAGGCGGCAACAGAAGCTTAGACAGGGCGAACTGGCCGCCTTGGCCGGTGTCGGTAACCGTTTCCTGTCGGATCTCGAAAACGGCAAACCGACGGTAGAGTTGGGACGGGCGCTGCAGGTGCTCGGCATGCTGGGCCTGACGATGAGCGTCAGGCCGCGCGACTGGCGAGACGTCGAGTAAGGGGTATGCAGTTCACCCAACTGGACGTTCACCTGGCCGGTCGGCGTGTGGGTCGCTTGAGCGAGTCGCCGTCAGGCCAATGGTCCTTCGTGTACGCCGCCGCGCCCGCCGACCCGCCGCCCGCGCCGATCTCTCTCGCGCTGCAGCGGCACCAGAATGCCTACCACGGCGACCGCGTGCGGGCGGTATTCGCCAACCTGCTGCCGGAGGGGGAGATCCGGGTGAGGCTGACCCAGAGCCTCGGCATCTCGGAGCGCAACGACTTCGCGCTCCTCGCGCGCCTGGCTGGAGACTGTCCGGGAGCGCTGAGCCTGCGGGCGCCGGACGCGCCGCCCGCGGATCGCCGCCCGCCCCGCGCGCTGAACGACGCCGAGCTGCGGAATGCCATGGCCATCCTGCCGGTGCATCCGCTGCTGGCCGAGGCCGATGGTCTGCGTGTGACCCTGCCCGGCGAGTTCGACAAGCTGCCCGTGCGCTTCGCGGACGGTCAGGCGACGCTGATGCTCGACGGCGGGCTTACCACCCATATCCTCAAACCGGCGCGGCCGGGGCTCAGGGAGTCGGTGGTGAATGAGGCCTACACCAGCGAACTGGCGGCGGCCTTCGGTCTGCCGGTGGCGCGCTGCGAGGTAATCCACGGCCAGGTCGCGGTGCTGTGCGTGACGCGCGTCGATCGGGAGTCAGATGCCGACGGCGTGCGTGCGCTCGCCATGGAAGACTTCTGCCAGGTGGCCGGACTGAGCCCCCACCAGAAATTCACCCGCGAAGGCGGGCTCGGCCTGCCGGCCATCGCACGCATCCTGCGCGACGTCAGCGCACGCCCGGCGGCCGATCTGCGCGCGCTCATACAGTGGACCATCTTCTGCTTCCTGGTCGGCTTCGGCGCTGCGCACTGCAAGCAGATAGCGCTGCGCCATGGGCCACGCGCGCCGCGGCTGGCGCCGTTCTTCGGGCTGTGGTCGACCCATGTCTATCCAGGCATGAACTACCGCATGGGTTTTCCGGTCGGCGGCGAGGATCGTCCGGACTGGATGACTGCCGGTCGCTGGCTGGAATTCGGGCGTCAGATCGGCGTGCGGCCGGTGTACGTGCTGGAATCACTGCGCGACGCCGCGGCGAGCCTGCCGCGCCTGGCCGCGGAGGTGGAGGAGCGTTTTCAGAAGCAGAACGGGTACGCGGCGATCGTCAAGCAGATCCGGGCGCTGATCGATCAGCGTGCGCGCCAGGTGCTGGTGTCGATCGAAGCGGAGACCGCGCGCGGTGAGGCGGCGACCGCCAGCGATGTGGCGGGCTCGACGCCCGCCTGAAGCTCAGGAGGCGAGCGCGGTGGGCGGCACGTAGGTGCCGTGGGCGGAGACGTCGGTCAGCACGATCACGTCACCTTCCAACGGCTGGGCAAGCAGGTGCTTGCGAGAGACGTTGCGGAAGTCCGCGTCGAGCGGCACGTCGTTGTCGCGACCCCGACCGACCGAATTGACGCCGGGGTGCAGCGTGTAGCACTTGCCGTTGTCGGACATGAGGCTCCAGCCGCGCTGATGGCTGAGCGAAAACTGGTGACGTGCGAGCTTGAGTGAAATACTCGCGCCGCGCGCGAGCTTGATGGTCACCGCCTCGCCCGGCGGCAGACGGCGAAGCTCGTCGCGCTCGAACTGGGCCGTGGTCTGGTCAGCGCTGAACACCAGGGTCGGCTGCGAAGGGGCGTTCGCGCGTGTCGGCTGCCGCGAGTCCCGCACCAGCGCGAGCACGTCGCGCCGCGCCGCGAGGTAGGCGAGATAGGCGTCGACGGCGACGCGCAGATAGCTTTCCGCGGCGCGGGAGCGCTCCAGCAGTGCCGCGAACATCACCCGCCAGTCATGATCCTTGCTGAATACCGCCACCCCGAGTTCGCCCAGCGCCGCGGCGTAGCTGCCCGTGCCTGCCTCGCAGCGCGCGCGCAGACTGGCGAGGCGCTGCTCGAGGGCGATGATGCCGCGCGCTTCCTCCTCCAGACCGGCGGGCGCAAGTCGCTGGCAGTCGTGAATCCGGGCCGGGGTCACGCCGGTGCGCGCGGCGAGCGCGAAGGCGAAATCGGCCGGCGCGTCGAAGCGCAGACGCTGCCCGCCCAGGTGTAGCTCCAAGACCTGTCCCGGCTTCGCGAACCAGCCGGCGAGACCGCCCTTCAGGAACTTCTTGAGAGTAGTGAAAGCCATGTAGTTCAGACGCTTGAGCGAACAACCTAAGACCACATCTATGATGCTAGTCCCAGGCTAGTCAAGATTCAAGGTGATGTCTGTGACCCGGTTGGAGAATCCTGCCGGGCGGCGCCGCTCATCAGTCGAGCGGCCACAAATCCATGAGCTTCAACATGAACGGCGTCCACGCCAGCACCAGCAGGACGAACACCACCAGTTCGGCGCGAATGGCGCGCGCCAGGCGATGCTTCTCGGCGGCCACGGCGTCGCTCATGAAGACCTTGGCCATGCATACATCGAGTGGAATGGCGAACACCAGCATCATCATCACGGACGGCGCGATGACGGTCGGCAGCAGTCGCCAATCGTGCAAATGTGCCGACCCGTCGGCGAAGGGCGCCGCCGCGATGCAGGCGAGTGAGGCCGCCAAAAGCAGGCTGCGCAGTGTGCCGAGGTCGTGGAAGAGCTTCATGTCGCAGACGAACGCAAGACTGGGCGGCGCTCTACGCGGGTGCCGGAACGGTGAGGGCGATAATACACTACGCGCCCCACAGCCACCCGCGGCGGTCGCCCATGGCCTACAAGTTCTCCGCCCTCGCGTCGCGTTTCGTCGGACACACCGGTACGCGCTTGTTGATGGACGATCTCGGCGAGGCCCTGGACAGCGATCGCGACCTGTGCAATCTCGGGGGTGGCAATCCCGCGCGCATTCCCGCGATGGACGAGGTGTTTCGCGCGGCCATGGCGCGCGAACTGGAAAGCGGCGCGTTCACGCGCCTGGCGGCCGTGTACGACGGGCCGCAGGGTTACAGGCCCTTCCTGCGCGCGGTGGCGAGTCTCTTCCGACGCCATTTCGGTTGGCCGATAGGCGAGGAACATGTCGCCGTCACCGCCGGCAGCCAATCGAGCTTCTTCATGCTGTTCAACTTGTTCAGTGGCGAAGGCGCGGACGGCGTGGTGCGTCATCTGCGCCTGCCGCTGACCCCGGAGTACATCGGCTACGGCGACCTGGCGGCGCGACCGGACGCCATCGTGTCGTCGCGTCCCCACATCGAATTGCGCGAAGGGCGCGAGTTCAAGTACCACATCGACTTCGATGCGTTGACCTTGGGGCCGGAGACCGGCGCGGTGTGCGTGAGTCGCCCGACCAATCCGACCGGCAACGTGTTGTCCCAGGACGAGGTGGCTCGCCTGGTGAGATTGACCCGCGACGCCGACGTGCCGTTGATCCTGGACAACGCCTATGGCGCGCCCTTTCCCAACATCCTGTTCGCGGCCGGCGAACCGCTGTACGCGGAGCATCTGGTCTACTGCCTGAGTCTCTCCAAGCTCGGATTACCCGGGCTGCGCACCGGCATCGTCATCGCCCCGCCGGAACTCATCGAAGCCCTGCGCAGCTTCAATGCGATTCTCACCCTGGCCTCGAGTAGCCTCGGCGCGAGCCTCGTCACGCCGTTGTTCGAGAGTGGCGAGGTGCTGCGTCTGGCCAACGAGGTCGTGCGACCGTTCTACCGCGAGCGCGCCGCGCTCGCCGTCGCCTGGTGTCATCGCTATCTCGCGGACACGCCGTTCCGCATCCACGTGGCGGAAGGCGCCATCTTCCTGTGGTTGTGGTTTCCCGGCCTGCCCGTGACCTCGCAGCGCCTCTACGAACGGCTCAAGGCCCGCAACGTGCTGGTCATCCCAGGGCAGTACTTCTTCCCGGGCCTGGCGGAACCCTGGACGCACCGCGACGAGTGCCTGCGAATCTCCTACGCGCAGTCGGCACGCGAGGTGGAGCAGGGCATCGCGATCCTCGGCGAGGAAGTGCGCCGCGCCTACGCCGAGGGTTGACGCGCCTCAGGTCCGCTCGAGCGCGCGCGCGAGGCGCGACTCCAGCGGACCGAGCAGGCGTGCGGCCAGTCCTCGTCGCCGCTCGCTGCGGATCTCCAGCACGTCGAACTCCGCCATCCGGTCGATCAGAAAGGCATCGCTGGTGGCCAGCGCGTCCACCAGGCCGAGTTCTCGCGCGCGGCTCGCGAGCCAGTACTCGCCCGTCGCCACCTGCTCGATGTCGAGGCCCGGCCGATGCTGCATGATGAATGCCTTGAACAGGCGATGGGCCTCGTCCAGTTCCGCCTGGAACTTGGCGCGGCCTTCGCTGGTATTCTCGCCGAACAGCGTCAGGGTGCGCTTGTGGCGACCGGCGGTGACCAGCTCGAAGTCGATGTCGTGGCGTCGCAGCAGCCGATTGAAGTTCGGCAGCTGCGCGACCACGCCGATGGAGCCGATGATGGCGAACGGCGCGGCGACGATGCTGTCCGCGACGCAGGCCATCATGTAGCCGCCGCTCGCCGCCACCTTGTCCACCAGCACTGTCAGGCGCAGCCCGCGCGCGCGGATGCGTTCGAGCTGTGACGCCGCGAGCCCGTAGCCGTGCAGCGTGCCGCCCGCGCTCTCCAGCACGACCGCGACCTCGTCGCCATCGCTCGCGACGCTCAGGATCGCGGAGATTTCCTCACGCAAGGCAGACACGCCGGTCGCGCGCATGTCCCCGGCAAAGTTGCACACGTACAGCCGCCTGGTCGCGGCCGGTGCGCCCTTGCGCGCCTTGGCGGCCCGCTTCGCGCGCGCCTTGAACTCGCGCGGTGGCAGCATGGCCGCCTCCAGGCTGAGGCGCGCGTCCTCGTGACGCTCGTTCAGTTTGCGCACCACCAGACGCGACTCGTCCGGGCGCGTCGCGGCGCGGCCGCGCGCGACGACGACCAGCACGAGCGGCGCGGCCAGCAGCAGCGCCACGGTCAGCGCCTTGGCCGCGAAGGGCAGGTAATCAGCGAGAAATTCCATGAGTCGAAATGCCGGTCAGCGGGAAAGACGCCAGTCTAACTGCCCCGCCATGGCAGGTGTCTGCGCGCCGGCGCGCGCGGGGTCAGGCGCCTGGATGAGCGGCCGGCCGGCTGCGCAGGGCGCATTCCGCGTGACAGATTTTCTCCACCAGTCGCGCGCGCGCCGCGTCGCCTTCGTTGGCGAACCACAGGCCGATGTCGAATCCCTGGATGCATTCGCGCACGAGAACCACGGTGGCGGTGAAGCGCTGCGCTCGCCCGCGCAGTGGGATCTCGAGGTCGAGGGTCGTGCCGGCAGGAATGTACTCGGACGCGTGGAAGCTCAGGCCGACGGTGCCGCCGACTGGCTCGCGCCTGCGAAGAAACCGCGGCATCAGTGACCGTCGCCTGGAGTAGTGCAACGGAAACTGAGCCGGGTGGGAAATGAAGTCCTCTTTATTGGCGTCGAGGCGGGCTGGACCAGCACCCGCGTTCGCGTTGGGCATCGTCGACGAGACAGGTAAGAGACGGCTTTCGCGGTCACGAGCTTGCATCGTCCAGACCTCGCAAAATCTTCCTATTAATAATAGGTTGCGAAGCTAATTTATAGTCAGTTCGAGCTAATGCGTCAAGTCCGCCATAGCCGCGCGAGTATTCGCTCGCAAGTTGCTGATCCGAAAAGCGCTAGGCGCCGGCATCACGGGCGCTCACATCCAGCCACGCCCCCACCACCTCCACAGTGCGGCCCTCGCCATCGCGCACCGCGCGCAACGAATCGACCACCCGCAGGTAGCTGCCGTCGCGATGCCTGACGCGATACTCGAGCACCGCGAAGCCTCGTTCCGGGCCGGCGAGTGCGAGCAGGGTCTCTCGATAGCGAGCGAGGTCGGCGGGATGGATGAGACCGGGCCAGAAGTCCGCGTCCACGACCGCCGTGGTCCGCTCGTAACCGGTGAGGCGGTGATAGTTCTTGCCGACGTAGCTCGGATGCAGATGGCCGTTCTCGCAGGAGAGGCTGTAGAGCACGGCGGGACTGAACTCCACCCAGTACTCGAGCAGTTCGTTGGCCTCGTCGAGTTCACGCACGCGCTCGTCGAGTTCGGCGTGGATGCGTTCGAGTTCGGCCCGTGCGCGCATGTCGTCGGCCTGTCGCGCGCGCGCGTGGAGCGCCTCGCGTGCTGCGGCCAGCAGGGGGACGGTCTGCACCGGCGTTGCCAGGTAGCGCGTGATGAGCCCCGACTGCAGCGCGTCCACGACACGCGCGAGGTCGGTGGGCGGGGCGGCCAGCACCACCGGCGTGGACGGCGAATGGGCGCGAAAATCGCTCAGCAGCGCGTGGACGCCTGTGGCCGCGAGATCCATCGCGGCGAGCACCATGCTCCAGTCCGTCTGTCGCAGACCGGCCGCCGCCGCGGTCAGATCCTCGGCCCAGTGCAGATGCCCGAGACTAGCCAGTTGGTCCTGCGCGGCGCGCAGCGAGGGCTCGGGGAGGACATCAATGCACAGAAGCGTGGCTGGGGTCATGGCGGAACGGCACGAGAATTCTTGCGAAGGTGGCTGGATCAGCGGCCCGCCGCCCGCGGGACTGTAGTCCCGAGGCTCCGCCTAGGCCGATGCTATGATGGCTCATGGAGCTCTTCTTCCGCTTCGATTTCGCCGCGGCTCGTTACCTGCCGCGTCTGCCGGACAGTCATCGTTGCAGTCGCATGCATGGCCACACCTTCCACATCGAGTTCGCGATCCGCGGCGAGCCGGGCGCGGAGAGCGGCTGGCTGGTCGACTTCGACGAGGTGGAGGCGGGCATCGAACAACTCAAGGGCGAACTGGATCACCACTGCCTGAACGAACTCGAGGGGCTGGACAATCCGACCACCGAGGCGCTCGCAGCCTGGCTGTGGCGACGGCTGGTGGCACTGTACCCCGGGCTGCATCGCGTGACGGTGCAGGAGCACCCGTCACGCGGGGTGAGTTGCTTCGGGGATTGAGGCGCGCCTCAGGTCGGCATGGGGTGCCAGCCGGCGTCGGCCCACAGCTGACCGCTGACGGCGGAATTGCGGATCAGGAAGGAGATCGCGTCGGCGATTTCCTCGGGGCGTATGAGCCGCTTGATCTGCGTGGCCGGCAACACCTGGGTCTGGATGTAGTCTTCACCCAGCGCGCGCACCATGGGCGTGTCGGTGAAGCCCGGGTGCAGCACAGCGCAGCGGACGCCGTAGTAGATCGCCTCCTTCATCAGGGTGGAGGCCGCACCTTCGAGGCCGACCTTGGTGGTCGCATAGGAGATCTGGCCCTTGTTGCCCTGCGAGGACACCGAACCGATGAAGACGATCACACCTTGCGTGCCTTCGTCGGGGCTCCACTGCTTGAGCCCGCGCACGAAACGGTCCTCGGCGAGCTGCGCGACCATTTCCAGCGCCCAGTAGACGGGCGCCACCAGGTTGACCTCCATGACCAGGCGGAAATGCTCGATAGGGTAAAGGTTGGCCTTGCCCTTTTCCTTGTTCATCTTCACCGCCAGGGCATCGCGCGTGATGCCGGCAGCCGGCACGCAGATGTTGATAGGGCCGTACTGGTGGCGCATGGTCTCGAAGACTTCGTGGCGGAAGGTCGCGTCGGTGGTGTCGCCGCGGAAGGCGCGCGCGACCTTGCCACCGTGTTCGGCATTGAGGCTGTTGGCCACCTCCGCCACCGCCTCAGAGACGTCGACCAGGGCCAGACCGGACACGCCCTGCTTGTACAGTTCGGCGGCGGCGGCGCGCCCGATACCACTCGCAGCGCCGGTGATGACCGCGACCTTACCCTTGATGTCCATTGAAAATTCTCTGCTGCAACTGATTGGTCATTATAGGAACTTGATGATGCGCTGCAATAACGGAGGTCCGCCGGGGGGCGGGGCCGGGGCCGCATGAGGCGCAGGGCGAGCGCCGACTCTCAGCATCTGCAGGCGGCTGACTGTCCCGCGCTGCGCGCCGCCCACGACCACTCGAAGCAACTGCTGGCGGCGATGGAGACGCGCTTCGCGGCGCAGGCAGACACGCTCGAAGGCGTCGTCACCGTCGCGGTCGGCGGCTCGCTCGGACGGCTGGAAGCGGGCGTGGATTCGGACATCGATTGCATCGTGGTGATCGATGACGCGGTGGACGACCGCCACGCAGACGAACTCATGCGCGCCGTGCAGGCCTGTCTGGCCGCGTCACGCTTGAAGCTCCCCAAGGCTGACGGCATCTACCGCGCGCCCATCGCACCGCGTGACCTGCTCGCGCCGGGCGGGCTGGGAAGCCTGGAGGAATCGCCTGCGGTGTTCGGCAAGCGCATGCAACTGCTGCTCGACGCACGGGCGGTGCACGGGCATGCCCGCTACGAGTCGCTGCAGCGCGCGGTGCTCGACTGGTATGCGAGCGACTTCATCGCCGCGCGCGCGAGCCGCGGCTGGACGCTGCTGGTGAACGATCTCATGCGTTACCTGCATGCCTATGCGGGCTGGCAGCAGTTCAAGTTCGCGCGCAGCGTCGATGACAGTTGGCAACTGCGCCAGGCCAAGCTGCGCGGCAGCCGCCTGCTGACCTTCGCCGGTCTCCTGTTCCTCCTCGGCGAGAGCGACCGACGCGCGGACAAGTTGGACTGGGTGGCCGCGCGCTTGTGCGCGCCGCCCCTGGCGCGGGTGGCCATGATCATGGCGGACTCGGACCAGGCGGCCTACGCGCGACTGCTCGGCGACTACGAGACGGTGTTCGCCATCCTCGCCGATCCCGCGCTGCGCGCGCGCCTGGTGGCGACCGGCCCGGACGAGACGCGGCGCCTGGCCGCGCCACTGGATCCGAGCTTCGAGCGACTGCGTGCCGCCAGCGCGGGCATTGCGACCGCACTCACCCGATTCGCGCTCGCGCGCGTTGATCACTGGGGCCTGCGCTTCTTCGAGCGTTGGCTGCTGTGAGCGCCGTTCAGTCGAAATGCACGGCCCGTGCCGGCTCGATGGACGCCGCGCGCAGCGCCGGGTAGACCGTCGCGAGGAGCGACAGCGCGAGGCTGGCCGAACTCACCGCGAGCAGATCCGGCAGGCGCAGCTCCGCAGGCAGGTAGTCGAGGAAATAGACGTCGGGATTCAGCAGGTCGACGCCGAGCAGACCTTCAAGGAAGTTCATCACCGCCTGGCTCTCGCTCGCGCCCCAGGCGCCGAGCGCCACGCCGAGCAGCGCGCCCAGCGCGCCGAGCAGCAGGCCATTGACCAGGAACAGCCCGAGGATCTGGCCGCGGCTGGTACCGATGGTCCGCAGGATGGCGATGTCGCGGGTCTTCTCGGTGACCGTCATGATCATGTTGGCGGCGATGTTGAACGCGGCCACCGCGATGATCAGCACGAGGATCACGAACATGATGCGCTTCTGCGACTCGAGCGCGAGGAAGAAATTGCGTTCGTACTGGGTCCAGTCCACGGCGCGCAGTTCGTCGCCGAGACGCGCGGCCAGCGCGGCGCTGCGCGCCGGCGCCTCGGCGGCATCGGTGAACCGCGTGCGCACGCCGGATATCGCGGCGCCGAAGTTGAACAGCACACGGGCGCGATCGAGGTGGGTCAGGAGCAGGCGCCCGTCGTACTGGTGCATGCCGGTATGGAAGGTGCCCATGATCGTCAGCCGCTCGTAGCGGGGCGGGGCGCTGCGCCCGTCGGCCAGCCACTGGGGCACGACCAGCGTGACCGTGTCGCCGACGGCGGCGCCGAGCTTGGCGGCCAGCGTATCGCCCGCGAGCACGCCCTGGCCGGTTGGCGTGAGCGTCTCCAGCAGGCCGGGCGCCAGGTAGTGGGCGAGGTCCGTCACCTGGCTCTCGCGCTCCGGAACGATGCCCTCGACCATCACGCCGGTGACCTTGCCCTTGCGCGTCAGCATGCCGCTCGCGCGCAGGTAGGGCGTGGCCGCCACCAGTCCTTCCTGTCCGCGCAGACCGGCGTCCAGCGCCGGCCAGTCGAGAATCACGCCACGCGCGCTCAGCAGCACGGCGTGGGACGACATGCCTAGCACGTGGCGCACCACCTCCCGTTCGAAGCCGTTCATGACCGACAGCACGATGATCAGCGCCGCGACGCCGAGGGCAATACCGGCGACGGACACCACGCTGACGAAGCTCGCGAAGCGATTGCGACGCTTGGTCGTGACGTAGCGCAGGGCGACGAACAGCGGGAAGGGCTGGAACACGGGCGGGCCGGGTTGGGCGACTGCGCGGATTATGTCACGGCGCGCGCGTTCGCCTTAAAACGAGGGGGCGTCTTTCGACGCCCCCTCTGAAGGGTCGCACTTAGAGAGGAGTAACACCCGACCATTGGGCGGGTCGTGTGTTGAACTTGGTTTAGCAGCAACTGTGCCAATGCGGACTTCACCGTGGATCAGCCACTTGAGGCCGGCGCCTGACGAGGCATTGCACCGCCGACGCACAGCGCGGCACAGCGCTGGTGCGCCGCGTGCTCAATCGACGGTACGCGCGGTGAGGGCAGCGGCATGGCGTTCCCAGTCACGACCGTCAAAGGTGTCTATCAAGACGGTCTCGAAGGTGCCTGGCGCGATGCAACGCAGGTTGACGCTGTAGCCGTCAGGGTTGGAGCGGGGGACATAGAACGACTTCACGCCGCAGTGGCGGCAGAAGGTATGGCGGGCCGTCCCGGTGTTGAACGCATACGTGACCAGGGAGTCGGCGCCGGTCAGCAGCGTGAAGCGTCTCGCGGCCACCAGCCAATGCAGGTAGCCGGCCTTGCGGCAGATCGAGCAGTTGCAGTCCTCGACGCGAATCTCGCGCGGCCCGAGCACCTGGAAGCGCACTGCGCCACAGTGGCAGGCGCCCTGGTGCAGGCGCTCGGCCACGCTCGCGCCGTCTTCAGGCATCGCGGATCGCGCAGCGCTCCAGCACTTCCAGCGGCACCATGCCGAGCACCGAGCGGTGGGTCGCGCCCAGGTGCACGCGCGCGATGATGCCGGCCTCGAAGGCCTCTATCCAACGCGAGAGACACACGCACCAGCGATCGCCGGGCAGCAGACCGGGGAAACCGATCTCGAGGCGCGGCGCGAGCAGGTCGTTGCCGCGGGCGCGGGAGAACAGCAGGAACTCCTCGCTCATCTCCACGCAGATGGTGTGCTCGCCCAGGTCTTCGCCCGAGGTGTTGCAGCAGCCGTCGCGGTAGTAGCCGGTGAGCGGGTCGCGCGAGCAGGTTTCGAGCGGCTGACCGAGGACGTTGAGGCTGGGCTGCATGGGAACACTCGTGGCGGGAAAGAAGCGCGCGGCGCGTGGGCCGGCGCGGGGCAATGGTAGACTTCGGCGCACGCGAGCGGCAAGCAAGCCGCGCATCCGCTACCACCATGACCGCAGTCCGCACCCATCGCCCGCTCCTCAAGTTCGGCCGCGCCTGCGGGCTGATCGCGCTGCTGTGGGTGGCCTGTCCCGCGTGGGCGGCGCCGAGCCTCGCACCGGACTGGACACTCACCCGTAGCGATGGCCAGCCGCTGCACTTCCAGGAAGATGCGCGCGGCAACTACGCGGTGCTGTTCTTCTGGACGACATGGTGCCCGCATTGCGCGCGGGCCTTGCCTTACCTGGAAGCGCTGCGCCAGGAGTTCGCGCCGCGCGGCGTACGCTTCTACGCGCTCGACATCTGGGAAGATGGCGACGCGGTCGCCTATTTCCACGCCCACGGCTACCATCTGCCCTTGTTCCTGGCAGCCGACCTGGTGGCGGAGGAGTACGGCATCGAGGGCACCCCAGGCACCGTCGTGGTGGACCCCGAGGGCCAGCTCGTCGATCTCGCCCTCGATGGTCTGCCCCCGGCGCGCATGGCGGAGAAGCTGCGTGCCCATCTCGCGCAACACGTGCCGCCTACGACGGTCGAAACTTCGTTCCCGCCGCCGCCCGGCGGCACGCACTGAACTGGAGAAGCAAGCATGATGTTCGGACGACGCAAGGCGATGAACCTGCCGGCCCCGCACGAGGCCCTGCCGGGGCGCGCGGCGACCATGCCGGTGCCCGAGCGCCATTTCGTGCTCGGCACGCCCCTGGTCGGCCCGTTTCCCGCGGGCTGCGAGGTGGCGTATTTCGGTCTCGGCTGTTTCTGGGGCGCGGAAAAGCGCTTCTGGAACACGCCCGGGGTCTATACCACCGCCGTCGGCTACGCGGGCGGCATCACCCCCAACCCGACCTATCACGAAGTCTGTACTGGCATGACCGGGCACAACGAAGTGGTGATGGTGGTCTTCGATACCGCCAAGACCGACTTCGGCTCGCTGCTCAAGGTGTTCTGGGAATCCCACGATCCGACCCAGGGCATGCGCCAGGGCAATGACCTCGGCACGCAGTACCGCTCGGGCGTGTACTGCACGAGCCAGGCCCAGGCTCAGCACGCGCAGGCTTCGCTGGAGCGCTACCAGAGCGCGTTGGCGGGCGCGGGTTACGGCCCCATCACGACCGAGGTGCTGGCCGCCCCGGCGTTCTATTACGCCGAGGAATATCATCAGCAATACCTGGCCAAGAACCCCGACGGCTACTGCGGCCTGGGCGGCACGGGCGTGCGCTGCTCGAACTAGGCGTCAAATAACAGGGGCAGCCGCCTGCGCGGCTGGCCGTCCAGCGCCAGCAGGGCGTTGGACACGGCCGGCGCGATGGGCGGCGTGCCTGGTTCGCCGACGCCGCCGGGCGGCGCTTCGCTCGGTTCGATGTGTACATCGATGCGCGGCGCGTCGGCCAGGGTGACGAGCCGGTAGTCACCGAAGTTGCGCGAGCGGATCTCGCCGTCGCCGAACACCGCCTCGCCGCGCAGCGCCGCGCTGAGTCCGAACAGGATGCCGCTCTCCATCTGCGCGGTGACGATGGCGGGATTGACCACCGTGCCGCAATCGACCACGCACACCACGCGGCGCACGCGCACAGCAGCACCTTGCAATTCGACCTCGGCGCACTGCGCCACCATCGAACCGAAGGACTCGTGCAGCGCGAGTCCGCGCGCCACGCCCGCAGGCAGCGGCGCGCGCCAGTCGCAGACCTCGGCCAGTCGCGTCAGCACACGCCACGCGCGGCTGTCCGGCGCGAGGTGGTCGAGCCGGAACTCGAGGGGCGAGCGCCCGGCGGCGCGCGCCAGTTCGTCGATGAAACACTCGGTGAAGTAGGCGTTGTGGGAATGACCGACGCTGCGCCAGAAGCCCACGGCCAGCGGCACGTCGCATACCGCGTGGGCGACGTGGCGATGGGGCGTGCGATAGGGCAGCCAGGCCGCGCCCTCGACGTTGGTGCGTTCGAAGCCGAGCAGCGGCAGTTCGGGAAAGGCGCGTTGCAGCACCGCGCGGGTCACGGCCGGCGAGGCGATGAGGTTCTCCCACGCGAGGATGCGACCCTCCGCGGACAGGCGCGCGCGGAAGCGTGACAGCGCCGCGGGTCGGTAGCTGTCGTGCTGCATGTCCTGCTCGCGCGAGTAGAGCAGTTTGACCGTTCGGCCTCGCAGGGTGCGCGCGATGGCGAGCGCGCGCAGCATCACGTCAGGTTCGATGCGCCGGCCGAAGCCGCCCCCCAGCAAGGGCGTGTGCAGCGTGACCGCGTCCTGGGGCAGGTCGAGCGCGCGGGCGGCGATGAGGCGCAGCAGGTCCGGCGCCTGGTTGCCGCACCAGATCTCCGCCTGCGAGGCGTCGACCCGTGCCGTGCAGTTCATGGGCTCCATGCAGGCGTGGGCGAGGAAGGGTGCTCGATACTCGGCCGCGATCACCTCCGCATCACCGGCCAGCGCGGCGCTCGCGTCGCCCAGGCTCTCGTAGGTCTGCGTGTCTCCATCGTCCAAGGCCTTCGCATAAGCGGCGAACACCGCGTCGGTGGAATCGAGTCCGGCGGCACCCCTGGCGAAGCTCGGCGGCGCCGCCTCGAGCGCGCGTTCCGCCTGCCACCAGCTCTTCGCCACCACCGCCACCGCGTCAGGCAGCGTGACCACGGCCTCCACGCCGGGTTGCCGTCGCAGCGCGGCTTCGTCCACCGACCGTGGCGGGCCGCCGCCCGCGGGCGCGATCCGTATGGCCGCGTGCAGCAGGTCAGGGGTCCGCACATCGACGCCGAACAGCGCGCTGCCGTCGCACTTGCCGGCGGTGTCCAGGCGCGGCGCGGGCGTGCCGAGCAGGCGCCACGCCTCACGCGGCTTGCAGACGATGGGATCGGGCGGTGTCAGCAGGGCGGCCTCAGCCGCGAGCGCGCCGTAGCCGAGACGGCGGCCGCTAGCCGCATGCAGCACGGCCCCGTCGGTGGTGGTGAGTTCCGCCACCGGCGTGGCGAGACGCGCCGCGGCCGCGCGCAGCAGCATGTCGCGCGCGGCCGCGCCGGCGGCGCGCATGGTCAGCCAGGCGTCGCGCACGCTGGTGCTGCCGCCCGTGGCCTGCACGCCGAGCGCGCGCGCGACGCGCTCCAGCGCATAGCGGCCGGTTCTGGCGAGCGCGCCCGCGTCTTCGTCGTCGAGCGGCAGCGACGCGACCACCGCCACGACGTTAGCGTAGACCTTCGCGATCGGCGCCTGCTCGACCGCCACCGAGGACCAGGGCACGTCCAGTTCCTCTGCGACCAGCATCGGCAGCGCGGTATAGACGCCCTGGCCCATCTCGGCGCGCGGCACGGCCACGGTGACGCGTCCGTCGGATGCGATGCGCAGCCAGGCGTTGAGCGCGTGTTCATCCGCGGCAGCGCGTAGAACATCGGCGTCACCCAGCAGATCGCGCGGCGCGCGCAGGACATGGCCGAGAACCAGGGCGCCACCGAGGCCCAGGCCGGATACGAGCAGACGTCGACGTGTGAGGCGCATGGCGCGCGGGCGCTTTCCCTGGAACCTGGGCCCACGCTAGCCGCGGGTGGCCAGCGCTGTAAAGGCCCGCGCGCGTGGACAAGCAGCGATGCCCGGCTAAGATGCGCGCTTGTCCACGACGAGCGCGGCGATGAATCAGCAGATCTGGAACCCCGACGACTACATCCGCCACGCGAGCTTCGTCGCCGACATGGCCGCCGACCTGGTCGACTGGCTGGCGCCCCAGGCCGGTGAGCGGGTGCTCGACCTCGGCTGCGGGGACGGGGCGCTGACCCTGCAAGTGCAGGCCCACGGCTGCGCGGTGCTCGCCGTCGACAGCAGCGCCGAGCAGGTGGCGCGCGCGGTCGAGCGCGGGCTGGACGCGCACGTGGTGGACGGTGAGCGTCTTGCTTACCGCGAGCAATTCGACGCGGTGTTCAGCAACGCCGCGCTGCACTGGATGAAGCGCCCCGCGGCGGTGATCGACGGCGTGTGGCACGCGCTGAAGCCCGGCGGACGCTTCGTCGCGGAGATGGGCGGCGCGGGCAACGTGCAGAGCGTGGCGCGCGCGGCCGGCGAACTGCTCGCCGCGCAAGGGGTGGACGTGGCGGCGTGGAACCCCTGGTATTTCCCCACCCCGGAGGCCTACCGCGAACTCCTCGAGGCGCGCGGCTTCGAGGTCGAAGCGATGCAGCTCTTCGCGCGGCCCACGCCGCAGGGCGGCGACGTGGTGCACTGGCTGCGGCTGTTCGCGCAGTCCTTCGCGGCGCCACTGGCGCCTGAGGCGCGCGAGCCGTTCTACGCGGAACTCGCGGAGCGCCTGCGCCCCACGCTGCAGGACGCCGATGGCCGCTGGGTGCTGGATTACGTGCGCCTGCGTTTCAGCGCGCGGCGTCCCGAAGGAGAATCGGCATGAGCATGAGCTTCGAGACACGTGCCCTCGACGAGGGCGTCGCACTGGACGCGCGGCTGCGCGGCACGCTGCGCTTGAACCTGGTGGACCGCGACGTCCTGGAGCGCGCCGCGCGCGAACTCGGCGCCGCGCTCGAGAACCCGCAGATCCGCTGTGTGCTGCTGTCCGGCGTCGATGACCAGGCCTTCGTCGGCGGCGCCAATCTGCATGCGCTCGGCGGCCTCGACGGCGACACGGCCGAGGGCTTCATTCGTTCGATCCATGACTTCTGCGCGCTGCTACGCCACGCCACGGTGCCGGTGATCGCGGTGCTGCGCGGCCACTGCCTGGGCGCCGGTCTCGAGATCGCCGCGGCCTGCGACATCCGCATCTCCGACCAGAGCCTCGTGTGCGGCATGCCCGAGGTGCGGGTCGGCGTGCCGTCGGTGGTGGAAGCGGCGCTGCTGCCTGCGCTCATCGGCTGGGGGCGCACCCGCGAGCTGCTGCTGCGCGGGCATCTCATCGGCGCCGAAGAAGCGCACGCTATCGGCCTGGTGCAGCACGTGACGCACGCGGCGGCATTGGACGACCTGGCGCTCGCCATCGCCAACGACATCGCGGCCGGCGCGCCCGGCGCGCTGGCGGCGCAGAAACGCCTGATGCTGCGCTGGGAGGAGGTGGGCATGCAGGCCGCCATCGAGGCCGGGGTCGAGGCCTTCGTCGCGGCCTATCGCGAGGGGGACGAGCCGCGCCGCTACACCGAGCGCTTCTTCGCCCGCGGCCGCAAGCCGCGCTGACGCGCGCCGTTCACAGCGGTGCGCGCAGTCGCTCGAGGTGCGCGCTGACACAGTCACCGAGCCGCGCGAGGTTGTAGCCGCCCTCGAGCACCGACAGCAGGCGGCCGCCGGCATGGTCGGCGGCGATCTCCATCAGCCGTTCCGTCATCCAGCGAAAGCAGCCGGTGGAGAGACGCACGTCGGCCAGGGGATCGTCGCGATGCGCGTCGAAGCCGGCCGAGATGATCACGCACTCCGGTTTGAACCACGCGAGCTTGGGCAGGATCTCCTCGAAGAAGGCTCGTTCGTAGGCGCTGTCGGTCGCGCCTGCCGGCATCGGGCAGTTCAGCGTCGCGCCGCGTCC
Source organism: Gammaproteobacteria bacterium (assembly GCA_050186725.1). Classification (GTDB taxonomy): domain Bacteria; phylum Pseudomonadota; class Gammaproteobacteria; genus JADJYF01. The sequence goes on from JBFWYG010000007.1 coordinate 70,108, forward strand.
GCGCCCGCTGCCGGTATCGTAGGCCGCGCCGGTGCCGGGGTAGTAGGGGTACTGGTGAGTGCTGACATAGAGCACCGAGGGATCTTCCTCGAAGCTGTGCTGGGTGCCGTTGCCGTGGTGGACGTCCCAGTCGACGATCGCCACCTTGTCGAGCCCATGCCTGCGCTGCAGGTAACGCGCCAGCACGGCCACGTTGTTGAACAGGCAGAAGCCCATGGCCGACTCGCGCTCGGCGTGATGTCCGGGTGGACGCAACAGCGCGAAGCCGTTGTCGATGCGACCCTCGACCAGCGCGTCGGCGAGCGCCAGGGGTGCGCCGGCAGCGAGCAGCGCGACTTCGTAGCTGTATTCGTTGATGGCGACGTCGGGCACGTCGAGGTAGTCGGCGCCGGCCGCGCACACCCGCGCCGCGCGCTTGAGGTAGTTCAGCGAATGCACCGCCTCCAGCTCTTCGATGGCGGCCGGACGCGCCGCCACGCCCACGAGTTCGTCCCGCCAGGCCTGCATGGCCAGGGCCTGGCGCACAGCGCCGACCCGCGCGGCGCACTCCGGGTGGTGCGGGCCGGTGTCGTGCAGGAGGAAGCGATCGTCGTCGATGAGGCCTGTGGCCATGGCGGGATTCCGGACGCGGTTGTCCACGAGTCTAACGGGCGGGGCTCGGGCTTGTAAGATCGCGGCGCGCGACGTCTCACCCATCGACCAGGAACGCCCCCATGCCCGACGCCTTTCCCGACTTCCTGCCCACGCGCCTGGTGGTGCTGTCCATCGGCATCAATCCCTCGCTTCACGCGCTGCGCGCCGGTTATCCCTTCGCCTTCGCGCGCAACCGCTTCTGGCCCGCGCTGAACGCCTCGCGCCTGGTGGACGCGCCGCTGACGCCGGGACTCGCGGCCATCGAGCATCTCGGCCAAGCGCAGGGTGTCGGTTTCACCGACGTGGTGAAGCGCGCCACACCGGGCATGCGCGGGCTCACCGCGCGGGACTACGACCGCGATGCGCCGCGCCTCGCCGCGCTCATCGCCGCGCGGCGACCGGCGCTGCTGTGGTTCCACGGCAAGGTGGCGGCGCGCGAGTTCCTCAAGCGCGCCGTGACGCGCGAGGTCGAGCCGGTGTGGGGGGAGCAATCCTTCGAGGTGAGCGGCGCGCGGGTATTCGTCGCGCCGAATCCGAGCCCGGCGAACGCCAGCTACTCGGTGGCCGATCTCACTGCGGCCTACGACGCGCTCGCTGACCTCCGCGCGCGCCTCGGCGTGTAACCTCCCTCAGCGTACTTCCGCCGGCGCCTGGCGCGCGGGCCGCGCAGGGTTTGCAACCGGCGCGCGCTTGGCGGACTCGTTGTCGACCAGGCGCTGCTCGGCGCCGTCGCCGTGAATCCAGTCGGTGAGGATGTTGCCGGCCTCGGACAGGATCACGTCGAGCGCCTTTTCCTTCTCATCCGGCTTGCTGAATTCGTCCTCTTCCTCTTCTTCGGGCGTGACCTGATCGGCCGGCAGCGGCGGCAGGCCGCGCGCCACGCGGATCTGGTTCTCGCGCGCGCGCTGCTCGGTGCGGGCCTTGTCGTGTTCCGCGCGACGCTTGTCCTCGCGCAGCGACAGGCTGTGCTGCTTCTGCGCGTCGTATATCGCACGTTCGCTGGCGAGCAGGGCCTGGAAGGCGGTATCGGAAGCGACGCGCTTCTCGTGCAGCGCGCGCACGCTGTCGATGCGCGCCGGCGAGAAGTTCACGGCCGTGAAGCGTGCCGGGTCGATGGCCGCCCAGGGCAGGGCGTTGTCGAGTGAGCGCTCGCCGTGATCCTCGTCGTCGACGGTGGGAAAGCCGATGTCAGGCTCCACGCCCTTGAATTGGGTGCTGCTGCCGCTGACGCGGAAGAACTGCGCGATGGTCGCCTTCAGCTGCCCGAGCTTGCCGTTCATGCTCTGGTCGAAGCGGTTCAGGTCGACCAGGTTCTGCACCGTACCCTTGCCGAAGGTCGGTTCGCCGACCACCATGCCGCGGTGATAGTCCTGGATCGCGCCGGCGAAAATCTCCGATGCCGAAGCGCTGTTGCGATCGACTAGTACCATCAGCGGCCCCTTGTAGGCCACCTCGGGTTCGGTGCTGCGCTCGATCTGCACCCGACCTTGGGAATCGCGCACCTGCACCACCGGTCCCGGCCCGATGAACAGGCCGGTCAGCTCGGTCGCCTCGCTGAGCGAGCCGCCGCCGTTGGCGCGCAGGTCGATCACCAGGCCCTCGACGCCCTTGGCGGTGAGCTCGCCGATGATCTTGCGCACGTCGCGGGTGGTGCTGCGGTAGTTCTCGTCGCCGGCGCTGCGCGCCTCGAAATCCATGTAGAAGGTCGGCAGCGTGATGACGCCGACCTTGGCCACGCCGTTGCCGCGCTTGACCTCGAGCACCGAGCCCTTGGCGGCCTGCTCATCGAGCTGGATGGTGTTGCGCGTGATCGCCACCATCGTGGTCGGACCGCCGAGCGCAGTGCCCTTTGGCAGCACCTGCAGGCGCACCACCGAGTTCTTCGGTCCGCGGATCAGATCGACCACGTCGTCCAGGCGCCAGCCGATCACGTCGACCACCGGTCCCTTGTCGTCCTGGCCGATGCCGACGATGCGATCGTCGGCGTGCAGCTTGCCGCTCATCTCGGCCGGGCCGCCGGTCACCACCTCACGCACCACGGTCAGCTCGTTGTCGCTCTGCAGGACCGCGCCGATGCCTTCCAGCGACAGGCTCATGCGAATCTTGAAGTTCTCGGACGTGCGCGGCGAGAAGTAGGAGGTGTGCGGATCAATGGACGTGGTGTAGGCGTTGATCAGCGTCTGGAACACGTCTTCGCTGTTCAGCTGCGCGGTGCGCCGGTAGAGCCCGTTGTAGCGGTTCTTGAGCGTCTCGCCGATCTCCTTCTGCGGCTTGCCGGCGAGCTTCAGTGACAGGATGTCGTTCTTGACCCGCAGGCGCCACAGTTCGTCGAGCTCCGCGCTGGTCTTCGGCCAGGGCGCGTCCTTGCGTTCGAAGTCGAAGGACTCGTCCACGTTGAAATCGAACTTGCCGTCGACCGCCTTGACCGCGTAGTCGACCCGCTCGCGCAGGCGCTCGCGAAAACGCACGAACATCTCGAACAGTGGATTGAGGCTGGAACTGCGCAGATAATCGTCGACCCGGGTCGCGTGCTGGTTGAATTCGTCGATGTCGGCCTGGGTGAAGTAGCTGCGCGCCGGGTCCAGGGCATCGATGTAGCGCGTCAGGATCTTCTTCGACAACGCGTCGTCGAGGGGCACGTTGCGGTAATGGTAGTTGCTGATGACGTGGGTCGTGAGCCGCGTCGCGCGGCGATGTTCGGGCAGCGGCTTCAGGTCCTCCAGCGGCACCATCGGCGCGTTGGCCCAGGCGACGGCGCCGGACAGCAACGACAGCAACAGCGTCAGGGACAGAAGCGAGCGGGCCGGGTGTCTCATAGATTTCCTGGGACTTGCGATGCCTGGGGATGTTACGGTTCGCACCGCGCGTCTAGTCTAGCGTAGTCGTTGCATTTTTCAGCATAAATCCTTGTTCCGCGCGCGCTTCGCAAGCGCGGAACGATGTTCCGCAGGGCCGGTCGCGACGCCGCTTGCGGCCCGCCGGAGCAGGCCTTCGATGACCCCTTCACGCGCCCCCGCCTTCGACTACGTGACCGACCCGGCCGCGCTCGCCGCGCTGTGCGACGCGCTGCGCGCTGCGCCCTGGGTGGCGCTCGATACAGAGTTCGAGCGCAGCCGAACGTTCCACGCCGAGCTCTGCCTGGTGCAGATAGCGGCACCCGGCGTGCTGGCCTGCATAGACCCGTTGGCGCTGCCCGACCTCGCGCCGCTCGCCGCCGCGCTGGCCGAGGGCACCGGTACCAAGCTGCTGCACGCGGCGCGCCAGGACCTCGAGGTGCTCGCCCGTCTCGACGGCCGTCTGCCCGCGCCGCTGTTCGACACCCAGGTGGCGGCCGGGCTGGCAGGTTTCGCCGACAACATCGGCTATGCCGACCTGGTACGGCAGCTGCTCGACATCTCGCTGGACAAGTCCCAGACCCGCACCGACTGGCGTCAGCGACCGCTGACAGACGCGCAGTTGGACTACGCCGCGGCCGATGTGCTGCACCTGGAGCCGCTCGCCGCGCGGCTGCGCGAGAAACTGGCGGCGCTCGGACGCCTCGCCTGGCTGGCCGAGGACTGCGCGGCGCTGCTCGATCCGGAACTCTACTGTCAGCCGCCGGAGACCGCCTGGCAGCGACTGCGCGGTCTGCACGCGCTCGCCCCGGTGGCGCAGGCGCGGGCCGTGGCGCTCGCCGCCTGGCGCGAACGCCTGGCGCAGTCGCGTAACCTGCCGCGCGGCTGGGTGCTGAAGGACGACGAACTGCTGGCCATCGCCGCGGCCGCGCCCCGCGATGCGCGCGAACTCTGTCGCTTCGCGCCCGACAACGGCAATCTGCGCCGGCATGGCGAGGCGCTGGTGGAACTGCTGCACGGGTCGCTGCCCGAGCAGCCACCCCCCACGCGCCGCCTGACGCCCGCCGGGCGCACGGCGCTGAAGGCGCTCACCGCCAAGGCGCAGGCCATCGCCGCGACGCTGGGTCTGGCCGCCTCGCTGCTGGTCACGCGGCGGGAGCTGGAAGCGCTGGTCTGCGGCGAGGTGCCTCGGCGCCTGCGTGACGGTTGGCGCGGCGAGGCGCTCGCCGCGCTGCTTGCCGAGCCGCCGAGCAGCGAGGTGGCACTGTGGGAATGAAGGGGCAGGCAGGTGGGCAGCGGCGGCCACGGCCGCCGTCGCTCACAGGTAGTTGCCGATTTCCTTCTCGAAGCGCGGGTGGGAGAGCTGCAGGACGTTGACGTCGAAGCTGGTCAGGAGATCGCCCTTGGTCTGGCGTTCCAGCAGGAAGCGGAACACTGCCTCGATGCACGCCACCGGCGTCACCCGCCCGCCGGTCAGGCGGGCATAGGTGTCGTCACTCAGGGTCACGCGGTGCTGGGTGCGTCCTGCGGTGTCCGACACCGTTACGCTGAACACCATCTGCGTGCCGTCGCTCTGCTTCTGTTCGACCTGGATCATGTCCTCGACCCGTTTGTCGTCGGCAGTCTAGGCTGGGCCGTCGGCGCTGGCAAACGGCGGGCTATTTCACCACCTCGAGCAGTTCGATCTCGAACACCAGGGTTTCGTTCGGGCCGATGGCCGCGCCCGCGCCTTCCACGCCATAGGCCAGATCCGGCGGAACCGTCACCTGCCAGCGGGCGCCGGTCTTCATCAGCGGCAGGATCTTCTGCCAGCCCGGGATCACGCCGTTGACCGGGAAGGTCACGGGCTGGCCGTCGCGGCGCGAGCTGTCGAATTCGCGGCCGTCGACCAGCTTGCCTGTGTAGTGCACCTTGACCGTGCTGTCGTCCGTGGGTTGGGCGCCGGTGCCCTCGCGCAGCACTTCGTACTGCAGGCCGTCGGGCAGGGTGGTGACGCCTTTCTTGGCCTTGTTCTTCGCCATGTAGGCCTTGCCGGCCTCCATGTTCTTCACGGCCATTTCCTTCTTCTTGCTGCCGGCTGCCTGGGCTGCGGTCTTGAGCGCGGTCTGCATGACCTCGGCGCTGAGCCGCGGCTCGGAACCGCCGAGCGCATCCTTCAAGGCCATGTACACGGCGTCGGCGTCCAAGGGCGCGCCTTGGCGCATCATGCTCTGGGCGAAATTGAGGCCGACCGCGTAGCTGAATTTCTCGGCGTCGGTTTCGAGGGAAGTACCGGCCGCCATCAGCGAGGCGCTGGCCAGGCTCAATCCGGCCGCGAGCAAGATCTTCTTCATGGAGGGTCCTCGGCTTGGGTGACAGGCGCGCATTCTTCCACACCTGTCCTGCCCTGGGTATGCCGCGCGGCCCGGGGGTGTCACGCTGTCGGCGTGGTCGCGAGGCGGGTGCGCAACAGTGCCAGCGCTGCCCCGGCGCTCGATTGCGCGGCACTCTCCGCCACGAGCGTCACGGCCGCGGGGCCGAGGCGGCGACAGAGCAGGCGCAGCTGCGCCTGCTCGGATCGGCTGAAGCGCCAGCGCGCGAGCAGTGGCGCGAGTGCGTCACCCGCGAGTGGCGTGCCCTCGTCGCTCGGCAAGGCCAGGCACGCCATCAAGGTCGGCGTGGCCGCGGCGGCAAGCGCTTCGATGCGCGCGCGATCGAGCGAAGCGGGCCCGGACTGCGCGTTGTCCGATACGACCTTCACCACCTGCGCGCGATCTTCCCGACCGACGTGGCCGACGGCCGCCATGAAGGCGCTCGCCTCCATGTCGCAGCACGCGTCGCGCGGATAGTCGTACACGACCTCATCGTGGGTCAGCACCGGGACTCGGGCGCAGCGCAGGGCGGGCAGCGGTGCGGGATACCAGGCTTCGTCGCGACCACGATGGCGGATGTTGTCGGCCAGCAGGGTCGTGCCGAGCGGCAGGCTGGCATGACCCGCCAGACCAAAATTGAACCAGCGCGCGACCGGTACATGGGCGGCGATGAAGCCGACCGCCGTGGCGCTCGCGACGCAGCCGATGCCGGACAGCACCACGCAACGGCGGCCGTCGTCGTAGACGCGGAACGGCGCGCGTTGCGTGAGCGGCAGGCGCCAATGCTCGATGAGGGCGCGCGCCTCGCTCGCCATGGCGCACACCACCACGTCGCGCGGCGCGTCAGTCCCGGGGGCGCGGTTCAAAGCCGTAGCGGGTCGCCACCTCGGCGCGCGCGACGCGCGCGAGCACATGACGTCGTTGCAGCCAGCGCAGGGCGCGCGGCTCGTCGCTGTCCTCCCAGTCGAGCAGGGGTTCGATCGCGGCCAGGTCGCGGTCGTCCACCACGCCGACGCCGAGCGGCGTGACGAGCAGCAGGTTGCCGTCGTCGTCGAGGGCGGCGGCGTCGAGGTCGGCGGTCATCAGCCCGGTATGGGTGCTGAACGCGCCGCCCGGCTCGAGGCGATAGACCCAGGGCGTGTAGTCGAGGTCGACGAACACCTGCTGCGGACCGTTCTGCACGTACCAGCGGCCGCGGTCATCGCAGCGATAGTGGCGCGCCAGGAAGTCGCGCGCCCGCGCGTGGCTGATGGTCTCGCCCTGGATGCGCCACGCGCCACGCGTGTCGAGTGACAGCCAGCCGAAGGCGCGGGGCACGTCCGGCCACTTGGCCATGGCCTTGACCACGCCTTCGTCGAAGGCGGGCCAGGGGATGGTGGAGGTGGCGGTCTCGCGGCTCATGGCAGGGCGGCCACCACCTCGACCATGGCGCTGGTGAGCGTGGCAAGGTCGGCATCCGACGTGATGTAGGGTGGCATGACGTAGACCAGCCGGCCGAAAGGGCGCAGCCACACGCCGCGCGCGACGAAGGCGTGGGGAATGCTGCGCATGTCGACCGGCTGGTGGAGTTCGATGACGCCGATCGCGCCGAGCGTGCGCACGTCGGCCACCTGCGGCAGCTCGCGAGCCGGCGCGAGCCCGCGGTCGAGGGCGCGCTCGATGCGCGCCACTTCGCCGGCCCAATCGCCCGCGAGCAGGAGGTCGATGCTGGCGCGCGCGCACGCGCAGGCGAGTGCGTTGCCCATGAAGGTCGGACCATGCATGAACACGCCTGGTTCAGCGCGGCAGATAGTGTGCGCGACCGCGCTCGTCACGAGCGTCGCGGCGAGCGTCATGTAGCCGCCGGTGAGGGCCTTGCCCAGGCACAGGATATCGGGCGCGATGCCGGCGTGCTCGCAGGCGAACAGGCGCCCGCTGCGGCCGAAGCCGGTGGCAATTTCGTCGGCGATCAGCAGCAGGCCGAACTCGTCGCAGATTTCACGCACGCCGGCCAGGTAGCTCGGGTGGTAGAACCACATGCCACCCGCACCCTGCACGATGGGCTCGAGGATGATCGCGCTGAGCTCGTCGGCATGGCGCGCCGCGAGTTCGCGGAGCGGCGCGAGATCCCGCGCGTCCCACGCGGCGCCGTGGCGCACCTCGGGCCGCGGCGCGAACAGGTGCTGCGGCAGCACCGCGCTGAACAGCCCATGCATGCCGGTCACCGGATCGCAGACCGCCATCGCGCCGAAGGTGTCGCCGTGGTAGCCGCCGCGAATGGTGAGCAGTCGCGCGCGCCGCGGCTCGTCGCGCGCGGCGCGGTACTGCACGGCGAGCTTGATCGCGACCTCCACCGATACCGAGCCGGAATCGGCCAGGAACACGTGCTCGAGCCCGGGGGGCGTGATGTCGACCAGGCGGCGCGCGAGTTCCACCGCCGCCTCGTGGGTCAGGCCACCGAACATGACGTGGGCCATGCGCTCGAGCTGAGCGCTGATGGCGGCGTTGAGTACCGGATGCGCGTAGCCGTGGATGGCGGACCACCAGGACGACATGCCGTCGATCAGCTCGCGGCCGTCGCTGAGGCGCAGCCGCACGCCGGACGCGCTCGCCACCGGGAACACCGGCGGTGGGTCGATGAGCGTGCTGTACGGATGCCAGACGTGCTCGCGATCGTAGGCGAGCCAGGCGGGCATGGTGCTCATGCCGCTTCGCGCACCCGCCACAGCACGCCGCTGGGCGGCTCGAAGACCACGACCTCGCCGGCCGCGGTGGCACGACGGCTGTCGCGCAGCGCGGGCGCGACGCGCTCGAGCGTCACTTCCTCGGTGTTGACCGGCAGGCGATAGAAGGCGGGCCCGTGGCGCGAGGCGAAGTCCGCGAAGCGGGGCAGGGCGCCCGCCTGGTGGAACACCTCGGCGTAGGCGGCGAGCGCGACCGGCGCGTTGTAGATGCCGGCGCAGCCGCACTCGGTTTCCTTGGTGTGGACCACGTGCGGCGCGGAGTCGGTGCCGAGGAAGAAATGCGCGTCGCCACTCGTCACCGCCGCGACCAGCGCGCGGCGATGGGTCTCGCGCTTGATGATCGGCAGGCAGTAGAGATGCGGACGCACGCCACCTGCGAACATCGCCCCGCGATTGAGCGCGAGATGGTGGGGCGTGACGGTCGCCGCGAGCAGGGTGGCGTCCGCCGCCTGCACGTAGGCCGTGGCCTCGGCGGTGGTGATGTGTTCGAACACGATACGCAGCGCAGGATGACGTACGCGCAGCGGGATCAGCACGCGCTCGATGAACACCGCCTCGCGATCGAACACGTCGACTTCGCCGTCCACCACTTCGCCGTGGATGAGCAGCGGCAGGCCGATGTCACTCATGACCTCGAACACGCGCGCGAGGCGCAGGAGGTCGGTGACGCCGGCGGCCGAATTGGTGGTGGCGCCAGCCGGGTAGAGCTTGGCCGCGGTGAACACGCCGTCCCGCGCGCCCGCGGCCAGATCGCGTGGATCGGTGTCGTCGGTCAAGTAGCAGGTCATGAGCGGCTCGAAGGCGAGCCCCGACGGCAGCCGGTCGAATATGCGTCGACGGTAGGCAGCGGCAGCGGCGGCGGAGGTCACCGGCGGTTTCAGGTTGGGCATGACGATGGCGCGCGCATAGTGGCGCGCGGTGTCCGCCAGCACCCCTGCGAGCACCTCTCCGTCACGCAGATGCACGTGCCAGTCGTCGGGACGGGGCAGGGAAAGGCACACGGGATTCATGGTCCGGACTGTAGCACGCGGGTCGCGCGGCCCGGAACCGCGGGGCCGGGGAGTTGATTAGAATGGCCGGCAACGACCCGCACCGCGCACAGGAGTCCCCATGCTTGGCTTGATGATGGATACACCGCTCACGCTGAACGCCATCGCGCGTCACGCCGAGCGCAACTACGGCCGGCGCGAGATCGTGTCCGTGACCGCCGATCATGCCCGTCACCGCTACACCTTCGCCGACTGCCTGGCGCGCGCGCGGCGCGTCAGCAACCTGCTGGCGCGGCTCGGCGCGAGCGAGGACGCGCGCATCGCGACCCTGGCCTGGAACGATTTCCGTCACCTGGAGATGTATTTCGGCGTGAGCTGCAGCGGACGGGTGCTGCACACGGTCAACCCGCGGCTGTTCGCCGAGCAGCTGGTCTACATCGTCAATCACGCCGAGGACGAGTGGGTGTTCTTCGACGTGGCGTTCAGCGCGCTGCTTGAACAGATCGCGCCGTCCTGTCCCAAGGTGAAGGGCTACGTGGCGCTCACCAGCGAGGCGCACATGCCGGCCAAGTGCAGCCTGCCCAACCTGCACTGCTACGAGACACTGCTGGCCCATGAGTCGGATCGCTGCGAGTGGCCCGAGCTGGACGAGCGCCGCGCTAGCGCGCTGTGCTACACCTCGGGCACCACCGGCAATCCGAAAGGCGTGCTGTACAACCACCGCAGCACGGTGCTGCATTGCTACGGCCTGTCACTGGTGGACGGTGCCGCGCTGTCGGCGCTCGATACCGTGCTGCCGGTGGTGCCGATGTTCCATGTGAACGCCTGGGGCTATCCCTACGCGGCGATGATGGTCGGCGCCAAGCTGGTGTTCCCCGGCCATCGGTTGAGCCAGCCGGAACTGCTGGTCGACCTCGTCAACCAGGAAGGCGTGACCATCGCCGGCGGCGTACCGACGGTGTGGCTGCCGCTGCTGGATTACCTGCGCAGCACGGGGCGCAGCCTCGCGCCCTTGAATCGCACCGTGGTCGGCGGCTCGGCCGCGCCGCTGTCGATGATCGAGGAATTCCGCGATCATCATGGCGTGACCCTGCTGCACGGCTGGGGCATGACCGAGATGAGCCCGGTGGGCGTGGTCAACCAGCCGACCACCGAGACCATCGGCCTCGAGGGCGAGGCGCTCGCCGCGCACCTGGTGAAGCAGGGGCGCCCGCTGTTCGGCGTCGACCTCAAGATAGTCGATGACGACAACCGCGAGCTGCCCTGGGACGGCGAGAGCTTCGGCGCGCTCAAGGTGCGCGGGCCGTGGATCTGTTCGGGCTATTACCGCCTCGAGGGACCTTCCACGGCGCACGACGCCGACGGCTGGTTCGATACCGGCGACGTCGCGACCATCGATCGCAACGGCTACGTGAAGATCACCGATCGCGCCAAGGACGTCATCAAGTCGGGCGGCGAGTGGATCAGCTCGCTCGATCTGGAGAACGTCGCGATGTCCCACCCGGCGGTGCGCGAGGCCGCGGTGGTGGGCATGCCCCACGAGAAGTGGCAGGAGCGCCCGCTGCTGGTGGTGGTCAAGGCCCACGAGGTGACGTGCGAGGACCTGCTCGCCTGGTTCGAGGGCAAGGTCGCGAAGTGGTGGATCCCGAACGACGTACTGTTCGTCGATGCGCTGCCGCACACGGCGACCGGCAAGATCAGCAAGCTCGAACTGCGCCGCACGCTCGCTGACTATCGCTTTCCGGACGGCCGGGCCTGAGGCGGCGAACGAGGGGGAGGGGAACCGTGAACCAAGCCGCGCTTGCCGACGTCGGTCTCGACGACAAGTACACCCGCGACGCGGGGCGCATCTACCTGAACGGCACGCAGGCGCTGGTGCGCCTGCTGTTGGAACAGCGCGCACGGGACCGTGCACGAGGCTGGCGCACGGCCGGCTACGTCTCGGGCTACCGTGGCTCACCGCTCGGCAACCTCGATCAGCAGCTGTGGCAGGCGGCGCCGTTCCTCGCCCGCGCGGACATTCACTTCCAGCCGGGCCTGAACGAAGACCTGGCGGCGACCGCCATCTGGGGCTCGCAGCAGTTGGGGCTGTTTCCCGGCGCCAAGGTCGAGGGCGTTTTCGGCCTGTGGTACGGCAAGGCCCCGGGCGTCGACCGCAGCGGCGATGCGCTGCGCCACGCCAACAACGCCGGTGCGGCGCCGCGCGGCGGCGCGCTGCTGCTCGCCGGGGACGATCACGCGGCGAAGTCCTCCACCGTCGCCTGCCACACCGAACTGAGTCTCATCGATTTGAACATGCCGGTGCTGTACCCGGCGGAGATCGGCGAACTCATCGAGTACGGCCTCTATGGCTGGGCCTTGTCGCGCCTGACCGCGAGCTGGGTCGCGATGAAGGTGCTGCCCGAAACCACCGACTGCGCGAGCGTCATCGAGGCCGCGACGCGTGTGCAAGACCTGGTGCTGCCGGCCGATGTCGCGCTGCCGCCGGACGGGCTGCACGTGCGCTGGCCGGACACCGCGCTGGCCCAGGAGGAGCGCCTGTTCCGCTTTCGACTGCCGGCCCTGCGCGCGGTGCTGGCGGCCCATCCGCTCGATCGCGCGGTGATCGCCCCGCGCGCGCCGCGGCTCGTCATCGTCACGGCGGGCAAGACCTGGCTGGATGTCATGCAGGCGCTCGCCGAGCTCGGGCTGGACGCGGCGAGCGCCGCGGCGGCCGGCATCGGCGTGTACAAGGTCGCCGTCACCTGGCCGCTGGCAAGCGCCGCGCTCAGCGCCTTCGTCGCCGACGCGGACACGGTGTTCGTGATCGAAGAGAAGCGCGCGGTGATCGAACCGCAACTCAAGTCCGCGCTCTACGATCTCGCCGCCGCGCGCCGGCCGCGGGTGATCGGCAAGCACGATGAACAGGGCGCGCCGCTGGTGCCCGAGCATGGCGAATTGTCGGGCGCGCTGCTCGCGACGGTGATCGGTCGCAGGCTCGCGGGTGCGGACGCGCTGCCGCAGGTGGACGCGGCCCTCGCGCGGCTGGCGGCGCAGGCGGCGCGCCTCGAGCAGCGTGTGGCGGTGCTCGAGCGGGTGCCACACTTCTGCGCCGGTTGCCCGCACAACACCTCCACCCGCGTGCCCGAGGGCAGCCGTGCGCTGGCCGGCATCGGCTGCCACTTCATGGCCCTGTGGATGGAGCGGGACACCGCGACCTTCACCCACATGGGCGGCGAAGGGGCGAGCTGGCTGGGGCAGGCGCCCTTCAGCGACACGCGCCACGTGTTCGTGAACATCGGTGACGGTACCTACACGCATTCGGGATCGCTCGCGATTCGCGCCGCGGTGATCGCCGGCGTGAACGTGACCTACAAGCTGCTCTACAACGACGCGGTGGCCATGACCGGCGGCCAGCCGGTGGACGGCCAGGCGTCGGTGGCGCGCATCACCCACCAGCTGCACGGCGAGGGCGTGCGCCGCATCGTGATCGTCAGCGACGACGTGTCGCGCCATGCCGATCGCAGCCAGTTGGCGGTGGGCGTGACGGTGCACGATCGCGCGGAACTCGACGCCGTGCAACGCGATCTGCGCGAGGTGGAAGGCGTCAGCGTGCTGATCTACGAACAGACCTGCGCCTCGGAGAAGCGCCGGCGGCGCAAGCGCGGCAAGCTCGCCGAACCCGATCGGCGCGTGGTCATCAACGAGCGCGTGTGCGAAGGCTGCGGTGATTGCAGCAGCCAGTCGAACTGTCTCGCCGTCAGCCCGCTGGAGACCGAGTTCGGTCGCAAGCGGCGCATCGACCAGTCGACCTGCAACAAGGACTACAGCTGCCTGAACGGTCTGTGCCCGAGCTTCGTCACGCTCGAGGGTGCGATCTTGCAATCCGCGGCCCCGAAGCAGCTGGAACCGCTGCTGACTCCCGAACCGTCGCGTCCCGCCGCCGGCGGCGCGAACGGCACCTACAACATCCTGGTGACCGGCGTGGGCGGCACGGGCGTGGTCACCATCGGCAACATCCTCGGCATGGCCGCGCATCTCGAGGGACGGCACGTGAGCGTGCTCGACCAGACTGGGCTCGCGCAGAAGTACGGCGCGGTCATGTCTCACGTGCAGGTGGCCGACGACCCGCGCGCGCTGCGCGCCACGCGCATCACCGACGGTGGCGCCGACCTGGTGCTGGGTGCCGACCTGGTCACGGCCGCGAGCCGCGAGGGCCTGCGTCGACTGGCCGCGGCGCGCAGTCACGCGATCCTCGACACCGAGACACAGGTGGTCTCCGCCTTCACCCGCGACGGCGATCTTGACTTCGGCAACGCCGCCATGGTCGCCGCGGTGCGCGACATCATCGGCACGGACGCGCTGGATTGCGTGGCCGCCAACGCGCTCGCGACGCGCCTGCTCGGCGATGCCATCGGCGCCAATGCGCTCCTGGTCGGCTTCGCCTACCAGCGCGGCCTGATTCCCATGAGCGCGGCCGCGCTCGAGCAGGCGATCGCCATCAATGGCGTCAAGGTCGAGTTCAATCAGCGTGCGTTTCGCCTCGGTCGCATGCTGGCGCATGACCCGGCGCGGTTCGACGCGACGCCGCCGACGCTGCCCGCAGGCGTGGGCGAACAGGCGCCGTTGGTCGAGCTGCTGGCGCGCCGCGCCGCCGAACTCGCGGACTACGGTGGACGGCGGCTCGCGCGGCGCTACCGCCAGCGCCTGGACGCGCTCGTCGCGCGTGAGCAGGCGCTCGGTCGCGGCGATGGCGTGAGCCGGGCCGCGGCGCTCGGCTATTACCAGGTGCTGGCGATCAAGGACGAGTACGAGGTGGCCCGTCTGCACGCGGACCCGGCGTTCGTCGCCGGGCTGCGCGCGCAGTTCGGCGCCGAGGTGCGTTTGCGCTATCACCTCGCGCCGCCGCTGTTCGCGCGCCGCGATCCGCGCACCGGGCGTGAGATCAAGCAGGTCTACGGAGGCTGGATGTTGCGCGTGTTCCGCCTGCTCGCCGCGCTGCGCGGTCTGCGCGGCACCTGGCTCGATCCCTTCGCGCGCACCGCGGAGCGACGCGAGGCGCGTGCGCTGCTCGCGTCCTACGAGACACTGCTGGACGAGGTGAGCGCCGGGCTCACGGCGGACAACCACGCCGCCGCGGAGGCGCTCCTGTCCCGCGTACGCGGCGTGCGGGGCTACGGTGCGGTGAAACGCGCCAGCCTGGAGCGCTACGATACGGATCTGCCGGCCCTGGTGGCGGCATGGCGGTCCGTGCCGGTCGCGCGAGCGGCGAATTTCTGAGCGCGGCTGCACGCGCATGGTGCGCCTGACCGATGAAGGCGCCTGACTCTCCAGGTTGTCAAGTCCGATTGCAAAAAAGCTTTGCCGACCGTTCCTGTCCTCCAAACGAGCGAGTATGATGCGCGCCCAGACAGCGGTCGGCCCGGTTCCGGTCGCGCCCCTAGTACTTGAGTGACACAAGCATGGCAATGCCCTCGCTGTCGTCCGACGCCTCCATCGCTTCTTCCCGCCCCGGCTCTCCAGACATCACCCCCGTCAACGGCACCGTGCGAGAGATCGATGGCAAGGCCTGCGTGTTCTACGACGGCTACTGGATACGACGCTACGAAGTCCCGAAAGACGAGGCCGCCGCCCGCCGTGAACTCATCGACCAACTGACCAAACGCGTTTTCCATCACACCGAGCCGGGCATCAACACCCCTGGCTACAACCTCGCCGAAGCCCGCCACGCCTACGAGACCGAGACCGACAAGGAGCGCCGCCGCGTGAACGCCGCGATGCTCGCCGGTGCGCTGCTGAACCGGGGCTCCGACATCTTCACCATGATCTTCGAGCTGAATCGTCGCGGCATCGAAATCACCCAGTCCAACGAACTGATGCTGGAGTGCGAGTCCTGCTTCCTCGAGGCTTTCGATCTCGGCAAGCAGGTGAAGCACTACAGCGGCGAGGAAGGCCTGGACGAGTTGTGGGGCGAACCGCTCAAGGTCTTCTACATGCCGGTCGCCGAATTCTACGAGTCGCGCTACATCAAGATTGCCCAGACCATGGCGGCGATCGACAGCATCGCCGCGCGCCTGCTGGATACGTTCGCCGTGGTGCCGGGCTTCGAGGGCGTCGCCGCCAAGGTCGTGGCCTACTGTCGCGCGGCCAAGCTCGAGAGCGAGACCATCAAGACCGACCCGGCAATCTTCCGCGTGTGGCCGGACTTCGTCGTCACCGGCGACAACCTGTGGGAGTTCGAACCCGAGCGTCGCCTTGGTGACGACCGCGGCGCGGTCTTCGACCAGGGCGTGAAGCTCGTGCGCGAGGGCAAACGCCTCATCGAGTGGATCGCCTTCGCGCGCGTGCCGATGCCGAAGACCACCGAGAACTTCTTCAAGCGCTGCACGAGTTTCAAGAGTGCCGTCGAAGCGGCACGCGCCGCCTGATCTCTTCCTCGGCAAGTCCCTTCAGTGGCGATGAACGCTGCCCTGCTGCGTGAACTCGTGGCGGACATCGGTGCGCCCCACGTGCTGACCGGCGCGGACTGCGCGCGCTACGAAACCGACGAGCGCCAGTTGTTCCACGGTCGCGCGCTGGCCGTGCTGCGGCCCGGCAGCGTGGCGGAAGTCTCCGCGGTGGTGACGCGCTGCGCCGCGCACGGCGTGGGCGTGGTGCCGCAGGGCGGCAATACCGGTTACTGCGGGGGCGCGACGGTGGACGCGAGCGGACGGCAGGTCGTCGTCAGTCTCGAACGTCTGAATCGCGTTCTCGCGGTGGATCCGGTGGGCCATACCCTGACGGTGGAGGCGGGCGTGGTGCTGGCCGCCGCGCAGGCCGCCGCGGCGGCGGCCGGTCGGCTGCTGCCGCTCGCCATGGGCTCGCAGGGGAGCTGCCAGATAGGCGGCAATCTCGCTACCAATGCCGGTGGACTCGCGGTGCTGAAGTACGGCACCGCGCGCGATCTCACGCTCGGTCTGCAGGTCGTGCTGCCCGACGGCCGGGTGCTGGAGCGGCTGTCGGCCCTGCGCAAGGACAACACCGGCTATGACCTCAAGCAACTCTTCATCGGCGCCGAAGGCACGCTCGGCATCATCACCGCGGCGGTGCTGAAGCTCTATCCGGGCGGCGCGCGGCACTGCGCGTGGGCCACCGTCTTGCAGGCCGCCGATGCGGTCACCGTGCTCGCGCGGCTGCGTGCCGCGACCGACGACGGCGTCTCGTCCTTCGAGTACATGTCAGGCGACGCGCTCGCGCTGGTCGCCGAGGCGCTGCCGGCGCTGCGCCAGCCGCTGGCTGGCGCGCACCATGTGCTGGTCGAAGTGCTGGGCGAAGCGGGGCGCGAGCGGTTGACCGCCATCCTGGAAGCGCTGGTCGCGGTCGGGTTGGTGGGCGACGCCGTGGTCGCGCAGAGCGAAGCGCAGCGCGAGGCCTTCTGGCGTGTGCGCGAGTCCATTCCCGCGGCGGAGAAGGCCCTGGGCGGCTCGGTGAAGCACGACGTGTCGGTGCCACTCGTCGACATCGCCCGCTACGCGGAAGAGGCCACGCGCGCGATCCTCGCCCGCTGGCCGGGCGCGCGGCTGTCGCTGTACGGGCATGTCGGCGACGGTAACCTGCACTGCAACGTGCTGGCGCCCGTGGCGACCGACCCCGCCGCGTTTCGCCGTGACGCGGGTGGCGCCATCAGCGAGACCTTGCACGCCCTCGCGCACCGGTATGCCGGCAGCTTCAGCGCCGAACACGGCGTGGGACAACTGAAGCGCGACCTGCTCGCGCGCTACGGCGACCCGGTGGCGGTGGCGCTGATGCGCCAGGTGAAGGCGGCGCTCGATCCGCGCGATCTCATGAACCCGGGCAAGCTGCTGCCCGCGGCCGACGCGCCATGCTCATGAGCCGCGCCTTCGATTTTCTGGTGGTCGGCGCCGGCATCGTCGGCCTCGCGACCGCCGCCGAACTGCAGCGCCGCCGCCCGGGCGCGCGGGTCGCGGTGATCGACAAGGAAGCCGCCGTCGCGCGGCACCAGACCGGTCACAACAGTGGCGTCATCCACGCCGGCGTGTACTACGCGCCGGACAGTCTCAAGGCGCGCTATTGCCGCGCGGGCCTGCGCGCGACCTTCGAGTTCTGCGCGGCGCACGACATTCCGCACCGGCGCTGCGGCAAGCTCATCGTCGCCACCGACGCGCGCGATGAAGCGCGGCTCCGCGACCTCGCGGCGCGCGCCGCGCACAACGGCCTCACGCTGGAATGGCTGGATCGCGCGGGCATCGCGGCGCGCGAGCCGCGGGTGCGCGGCGTGGCGGCGCTGTTCGTCGCCGAGACCGGTATCGCCGACTACCCGGCCCTGTGCGCGGCGCTCGCGAACGAAATCCGCGCGCGGGACGGTGAACTGCTGCTCGGTCACGAGGTGCTGGCGATCCAGGAGCGTGCCGACGAGGCGGTGATCGAAACCACCCAGGGTGCGCTGCGCGGCGCGCGGCTGGTGGTGTGCGGAGGACTGCAGGCCGATCGCCTGGCGCGTCTCGCGGGCCTCGAGGTCGCGCTCGCCATCGTGCCGTTCCGCGGCGATTACTTTACTTTGCCCGCGGCGCGCAGCGCGCTGGTGTCGACGCTCATCTACCCGGTGCCAGATCCGGCGCTGCCCTTCCTGGGCGTGCATCTCACCCTGACCGCCGATGGCGGATTGACCCTCGGTCCGAGCGCCATGCTCGCGCTTGCTCGCGAGATCTATCGTCCCTGGGCGTGGCAGGCGCGAGACGCGCTGGAGGCGCTGCGCTACGCCGGTACCTGGCGACTGCTCGCACGCTACCCGCGCGCAGGCGTCGCTGAACTGCTGCACGCGGCGAGCCGGCGCGCCTATCTCGCGGCCGCGCGGCGCTATTGCCCGGAACTGACGCTCGATGACCTCGCGACCTGGAGCTGTGGCATTCGCGCGCAGGCGGTGAGTCCGGCGGGCGAACTGATCCACGACTTCGCCTTCGCCGGCACCGCGCGTTCGGTGCACGTGCTGAACGCGCCGTCGCCGGCCGCGACCGCGGCCTTTCCGATCGCCGAAGCCGTCGTGACGCGGCTGCTGGGCGAGGCGCAGGCGTGACGTCGAAGCTGCCGGGGGAGAGCCGATTGGCTTAGAATCCGCGCACTACCGGGCGCGCGTCTCGCGCCCCGAATCGCACACCACGAGGAGTGATTTCATGAGCGAAGCGACCGTCATTGCCGGGCTCGCGCGTACCCCGATGGGCGGTATGCAGGGCGAATTGTCCGAGGTCAAAGCGACCACCCTGGGCGCCGTGGCCATCCAGGGCGCCCTGAACCGCGCCGGGCTCGCGCCGGAAGCCGTCGAGGAGACCATTATGGGCTGCGTGCTGCCCGCCGGTCTCGGCCAGGCGCCAGCGCGCCAGGCGTCCATCGGCGCCGGCATTCCGCTGGACGTGCCGTGCACCACGGTCAACAAGATGTGTGGTTCGGGCATGAAGGCGATCATGCTCGGTCACGACGCCATCGCCGCCGGCTCGGCCGGCGTGATCGTCGCCGGCGGCATGGAGAGCATGACCAACGCGCCCTACCTGCTGCCCAAGGGCCGCGGTGGTCTGCGTCTCGGTCACGGTGAAGTGCTCGATCACATGTTCTTCGACGGCCTCGAAGATGCCTTCCAGCGCGGCCGCCTGATGGGCACTTTCGCCGAGGACTGCGCGCGCAAGTACAACTTCAGCCGCGAGGCGCAGGACGCCTACGCCATCGAGTCGCTGAAGCGCGCCCAGAACGCCATCGCCAAGGGCCTGTTCAAGAAGGAGATCGAGCCGGTCAAGATCGCCGGCCGCAAGGGCGACACGGTAATCGACACCGACGAGCAGCCGGGCCGCGCGCAGCTCGACAAGATTCCGCACCTGAAGCCGGCCTTCGCCAAGGACGGCACGGTCACCGCGGCCAACTCGAGCTCCATCTCCGACGGCGCCGCGGCAGTCGTGCTGTTCGGCGAGTCGCGCGCGGCGCAGCTCGGCGTCAAGCCCGAGGCGCGCATCCTCGGCCATGCGAGCCACGCCCAGGAGCCGGGCTGGTTCACCACCGCGCCGGTGTTCGCGATCAAGAAGCTGATGCAGCGCGTGGGCTGGACCGTGGACGACGTGGATCTCTTCGAGGTCAACGAGGCCTTCGCGGTGGTCGCGATGGCGGCCATGCACGACGTCGGCATTCCGCATGCCAAGCTCAACGTACGTGGCGGCGCCTGCGCGCTCGGTCACCCGGTCGGCGCGTCGGGCGCGCGCATCGTCGTGACCTTGGTGAACGCGCTGCGCGACATGGGCGGCAAGCGCGGCATCGCGAGCCTGTGCATCGGTGGCGGTGAAGCCACCGCGCTCGCCATCGAGCTGATCTGACGGCCGTGCGGGCTGCCCGGCGCGAGGCCGGGCAGCCGCGGCGCGCTCAGCCGAGCGCCTGCACCGAAGGACGCGCGGCGGTCGCGGCGAACCAGCGGTTCAAGTGCTGCATCGCCGCCGCGGGCCGCACGTCCACGCGCTGGGCGAATTCCACCGTGATGTAGCAATTGATGTCGGCCATCGAGAACGTGTCGGTGGCGACGAACTCGCGCCCCGCGAGGTGCCGGTCCAGGTCCTCGAAGAAGCCCTGCGCACGCGCCTTGCCGCGTTCGACCAGCGCCGGGATCTGTGCGTAGTCGCGCGGGCCCGGCACGGCGCGGTTGGCGAAGCGCGGTTCCCCGTTGCGCAGGGCGTCGGCGACCGCCAGGAAGCCTTCGATCTCGGCGCGGCGGTTCCACTGCTCGACGAGGCCGATCTCCAACGGCGTGGCGCCGAACAGGCTGGGCGTGGGGTGCAGCGCTTCGAGGTAGCGGCAGATGGCCATGGTCTCTGCCAGCACGGTGCCGTCGTCAAGCACCAGGCAGGGCACCATGACCTGTGGATTCACCCGGCGAAAAGCCTCGGCCTGATGCTCTCCGGCGCGCAGGTTGACCTGCACCGTGTCCAGTTCGATGCCCTTCTCGCGCAGGAACAGGTTGACTCTGCGTGGATTGGGGGCGAGCGCGAAGTCGTAGTATTTCATGGGAAGTTCTCCCGAAGCGGTGAGCGCACTATACAAGTGTCCGCCACAGCGGTGGGGCGTTACCTATGATCGCCGCAATTCCAGGAAGAGGGTGAATGGAGATGAGCAAACCTGTCGTCACGCTGCCGCCGGACGGGCGCACGCGGTGTCCCTGGGTCGATCTGAGCAAGGCCGACTACGTCGCCTACCACGACGAGGAATGGGGTGTGCCGGTCCGGGATGATCGCCTGATGTTCGAGTACCTGATCCTGGAGGGCGCGCAGGCGGGGCTCTCCTGGTACACGGTGCTGCGCAAGCGCGAGGCCTACCGCGAGGCCTTCGCCAGCTTCGATGTGGGCAAGATCCTGCGCTACGACGCCTCCAGGCTCGCGAGCCTGATGCAGAACGAAGGCCTGGTGCGCAACCGGCAGAAGCTCGAGTCGGTGCTGACCAACGCGCGCGCCACCGTCGAAGTGCAGAAGGAATTCGGCAGCCTGTGCGCCTACCTGTGGGGCTTCGTCGGCGATCGGCCGCAGGTAAACGCGCCGCGGGATCGCGCGGACTTTCGCGCCACCAGCCCCGAGTCCGACGCCTTGAGCCGGGATCTCAAGAAGCGCGGCTTCAAGTTCGTCGGTTCGACCATCATGTATGCCCACATGCAGGCGGTCGGGATGGTCAACGACCACACGCAGGACTGCTTTCGTCAGCGCGAACTGGCCGCGCTCGCCGGCGCCTGAGGCGCAAACAAAAACGGCGGTTCATCGAACCGCCGTGTGCAGGTCAGCGCGCGCAGCGCCTCAAAGCTCGACTTGGACGCGGCTCCAGGCGCCGTCCTTGTAGCGGATGGCGGTGGCGCGTCCACCCATCACCAACACCGAACCGTCGGGCATCGCGACCGGGGTCTTCAGCCAGGAGAGGAGGTGCAACTGGGTGCGATCGGCGAGCTTCCACGCCTCGCCGTCCTGCACGCCAATGAGACCCACTGCACCGGCGATGAGCGGCTTGCCGTCGGGCAGCAAGGTGATGCCGAAGATGCCTTCGCGACCGGAGTGGGGGTTGTCGGTCCAGGTAACGCCGCCGTCGCGGCTCACCGCGCTGATGCCGGCGGCGCCGGCCAGCCAGATCTCGTCGCCCTTGGAGGTGCCGGCCAGCCAGTAGGCCGGTTCCGGCTCGTGGGGCACGATGCGCGTGTCGCGGCGAATCCAGGTCTCGCCGTTGTCCTCGCTCTGCAGCACCATGCCGAACTCGCCGGCGATGGTCACCTTGCCGTTGGACACCAGCACCACGTTCCAGGACACGTCGCCCAGGCGGAAGGCCGGGCCAGGGTTGAACTTGAAGCTGACAGTCGGCTTCGGATCCTCGTCCAGCGCGTTTGCGACCTGCACGAAGCCTTCGTCCGGGTAGAAGGTGTAATCCGTCTCGGCCACCGCCGGCTTGCCGCCGACGGTCGCATTGAACTTGACCGATTCGGGATCGATGTTGCTGACGCCGAAATACCAGTCCGCCGGCTGGCCGCCGGGGAAGGTGGTTTCGGGCTGAGTGACGTCGCGAATCTCCACCGTCTCGAAGGTCTTACCGTCGGCACTGCGCGCCACCAGGCCGCGCGCGCCCACCACCCAGATCTTGTCGCCTTCATGAGAGATGTCGAGCACCGGCTCGTTGAACTCGGACAGCGCGGCCAGCTCGGTGACAGCGGTGCCGTCGTAGCTGTAGACCTTGCCCGTGGCGCTGCCGATCAGCACCATCTTGTCGGAGATCGCGTCGAGGCAGGTGAAGTCCTCGTCGGGATGCTTGGCCAGCAGTTCGAGCTTGGCGGCGCTCTCGCTCACCTTGAGCTGGCCGACCACGCCGTGCTGACCGGTAATCACCACGCTCTCGAGGCCCGGCACGTAGGCCGCGTCGAGCAGATCGGTCTTCAGCGGAATCCGTTTGGTGGCGGCGGCTTCGCCCGAGGACGGGTCCTGCGCGAGGCTGCCGGCCGACGCCAGGCAGAGCACGAGCAGACCGGCTAGCGAGGCTGTGTTCAATGAGCTCATGAGCTATCCCATTCTTAATGGCTGGTGACTGCGACGGGCGGTGCGTGCCCGCGCGTTAGGAAGGTTCGTAACCGCGACCGCCGCCCGCCAGGGGGCCGGTAAGGTAGCAATGCCCAAGAAGGCGCACAACCGCGGTCGAGTGCGCGCTCAGGGCTTGGCGACCGCGGCGTAACGGCCGCCGAAGTAGAGCAGGGGCGCGACGTCCGGCGTGTCGTTGCTGACGATGCGGCGCACTTCGCCACACATGATCTGATGGTCGCCGCCCGGCAGCACCGCGGTCACCGTGCACTCGATGGCGAGCAGTACACCGCCGAGCACCGGCGCGCCGGTCACGCCCGGCGCGAAGTCCACCCCCTCGAACTTGCCTTCACCTTTCTTCGCGAAGCGGTTGGAAAGGTCCTGCTGTGCGCTGGTCAGCACGTTGATGCAGTAGACCTGCGACTCGCGCATCGGGCCGAGGGTGTCGGAGTTGTTGTCCACGCAGGCGATGAACATCGGCGGGTTGAGCGACAGCGAGGTCACGGCATTCATGGTCAGGCCGTAGGGCTTCCCCGCCTTGTCGACCGTGGTGACGATGGAGACGCCCGTGGCCCACTGCCCGCAGGCACGACGGAACTGCTCGGAGGTCAGGCTGGACTCGCTCATGGTGCTGCTGGCCGTTGCTGTGCTGAACGGCCTCGCACTGTGCATGCAAGGCCGGGGTACGCGCAAGGCTGGACGAGGTCGCGACCGCGCCACGACGGTGCGAGTGTAGCGATCTGCGCCAACCGGGGTCGGCGCGTACGATAAACGTGGCGTAAGGGCGACGGGGGAGTCCATGCTCCGCGCGGGTCGCGGGCCGTGCGGCGCGGTCGCGCTGCGGGAAAAGCCGACGCCTGCCGCTATTCCGGCCAGCGTGGGACTCCTGCGGCGCTGTGGTGAAAGGGCAACTAATCCGTTGTTTATCTTTCACTAAGCGCGTGGCAGAATCGCGTGCGCCAGGCCGTGGCCGTGGTGGATTCGCGGCAGTCGAGCCCGGTGATCGGGCATGAGCGCCACAAGGGAATACGCCGACGGGGTCAGGATGCCCGGCTGACGAATGCCTGCTTCGGCGTGCAGACCACGGCGCACTGGGCCCGAGAGAACGCTGTCGCCCTGGCGGGACGACGGCGCGAGTGGCCGGAAACCTGCGGAGGTAGGCCGGCTTTGTTCAATGGGGGAACACATGGGAGATAGATCCATGAAGCAACCGAAAGGCGCGTTACGGACGGCCTTGGCGGCGATGCTGGCGCTGGGCGCGTCGCAATCGCAGGCCGTGGTCACGTTCGACGCCATGGGCGGCGAACTGGAAGTCAATGGCCACTTGCAGAGCACCGTGCGCGCACGCGTGGGTGCAGGCGAGACCTACATGGGCCAGTGGATTCAGCGTCTGCAGGTCGAAGCCGGGCTCAAGTACGAAGACGTCGGCGTGTTCGACGAACTCACTTTCTTCGGCATCGTGCGACCGGAATACGACGTCGCCTACGACACCGGCGACCTGACCAGCAACAACATCGGCCGCGGTGTCACCGGCCACGGCATCCAGAGCCGCAAGGATTTCAACTTCGCCAATGACGCGCTCGGCTTCAGCGGCTTCGATTTCCTCCTCGGCGGCGGCGCGGCGACCGGTCAGGGTTTCACCAGCACCGGCGGCATCGGCAAGATCGTCAGCATGGGCTACCAGAACCCGTCCTGGCTGCAGCAGAACTTCGAGGTCGATTTCAACCGCGGCGCCAACGGTCAGCGCGGGCGGGTGACCAACCTGCCGGGCATCTTCGCGACCGGCAACACCTCGTTCTTCCCGCAGGTGGTGCAGAAGTCGGCCGATCTGAACCTCGACTGCAAGCACTGCACGGATCTGAATCTCGATCCGCTCGAAGTGGCGATGATGAACACCGACTCCAACGGTCGGCTGTATCCGTTCCGCGAACTGTACGCGGACGCCGTCATGGGCGACTTCTGGTTCCGCTTCGGCAAGCAGCAGATCGTCTGGGGCAAGACCGACTTCTTCCGCCTGCAGGACATCGCCAACCCGGTCGACTTCGGTCAGCACTTCTTCTTCGACTCGTTCGAAGACATCCGCATCCCGCAATGGATGTTCTCCGGCCAGTGGAAGATGGGCTCCATCGGCCCGCTGACCGACAACGCCGTGCAGGTGGTGTGGAACTTCGATCGCTACCAATCGGTGGGTCTCGGCAATCCCTCGCAGTTCTGGGGCCATCCGTTCTCGAAGGACATTTCGAACTTCGCGATCTTCAACACCTACTTCTCGCCTGAGCCCTGCGTGAACCCGGCCCGCGCGGCCGCTGGTGCGCAGCGTGCCGGTGTCGACCCGGCGGGCGGCCTGCCGCTCAGCGACATCTGCGGTACGGCCGGGCCCAACGACATCCGTACGCCGGCGGGCTTCGGACAGCCGGTGGGTCTGAACATCAACCAGCGCCCGGGGTACAACATCGGCAACACCGAGGCCGGTTGGCGCTGGGAGTTCCGTGTCTCCGACTGGCGTGTCGCGCTGTCCCACTGGTACGGCTGGAACGACACCCCGGTGTTCCGCTTCAACACCGTCAACCTGCCGACCCGCTACATCCCGGGCCTGCTGCCGAACGACGTGCTGGTCGGCGACCTCGCCGAACTGCGTGGTTCGATGGCGGCACTGGGCGGCGCGTTCGGCGCCGATCCGGCCACCGGTGCGGGCAACCCGACCGCGGTGGCGCGGCGCGCCATCCGGGCTGGCAACCGCACGCCCTACGCCGGGCGCGTGGTGGGCGTGAACGATCCGATCCTGGTGACCAAGCCGCAGCAGGCCGCGCGTCTGCTGGCCAAGGGCGCCGGCGATCCGCGTCTGCGCAAGGCGGCGCAGGACGCGCTTCGCACCGGCAACTACGCGCCGCTGTGGACCGGCACCAACCCTGTTCTGCAGGGCGCGCCGACCGCGGGTGGCGGTGGTTACGGGCCCTTCGCCAACTGTGGTGACGGCTTCGGCGTCGGCGGTGACGGCACCCCGCGCGGCGGCACCTTCTGCAGCCCGGTGGCAGGCGGCATGACCTCGATCATCTACGATCAGGCCCACACCCTCGGCCTGTCCTTCGACTACTTCGAGCAGTACACGGGCACCGTGTGGCGCGTGGAGTCGTCCTGGACGCTGGATGAACTGGTCAACAACACGCAGTCGGCCGACTGGGTGTCGCACAGCAATGTCATGCGTTGGTCCATCGGCATCGACCGTCCGACCTTCCTGAAGTGGCTGAACAAGGACCGCACGTTCTTCCTGTCCATGCAGATCTTCGATACCTGGTATCTGGAGCACCAGGGCGACAAGAACACCGGCATGTTCGTCGATGAACACAACTTCATCACGACCTTCTTCTTCATCGGCAACTACATGCGTGATCGCCTGAAGCCGACCGGCTTCGTGGTGTGGGAAGAGGCGAGCAACTCCTGGGTCAGCGGTCTGAACCTCGAGTGGCTGATGGACAACCACTGGTCGATCAAGGGTGGTCTGCACACCGTCTGGGGTGGCACCAACAACACCACCCACGACACCGGTCCGTTCACCAACTTCATCACCTCGGACACGACCTTCCGTCAGGATCCGTTCGTGACCTCGGTGCTGGGCGTGGGCCGCCAGGGTATCGGCGCGGTGCGTGACTACGACGAAATCTTCTTCGAGCTGAAGTACCAGTTCTAAGGAGACTGTAGCTCGGGGCGGCGGCCAAGGTCGTCACCCCGAGGCGACGCGTGAACGAGAGGCGTAAGCCTCCCGTTTGCGTTTGGAGCCTCGATCCTGGCGGCTGCCCCGGCTGCTATGATGCGCCGCGCCGCGCAGGCCTCGCCGGGAACCCCGCTGCGCTGCGGCATTCGAAGCCCGAGCGCTTACGGGCGACCTGGAGTAGCAGTACATGAAGAATTTTTCCCTGGCCCTGGTCGGATTGACCTTGTTGGCCTGCGTGGCGCTTGCCGCGCCCGGGCTTGCGCTCGCCGAGACCGTGGCGGGCGCTGCGAGCACCGACGCCGAGGCCGAGCCGCGCATGGTGCGCGAGGCGGTGGCCGTGGCGCGGCAGCTGCGCCAGTCAGACAACGCCTTCGATCAGATCGCCGCCGCCGGCACCCTGGTCGACGTCGGTGACAAGGAAGCGCTGCAATTCCTGTCCGACACCATGGACCACACCGACTGGGCGCTGATGCGCTCGGCGATCGACATGTTGCTGAACGTCCAGCATCCCGCCGGTGTCGACCTCATCTACCGCGCGGCGCAGCGCAACCGCGATGGTGTCTTCGTCAAGTTCCTGTCCGAATCGCTGGCCACGCGGCCCAGGGAGGACATGGCGGAATTCCTCATGGGTGCGATGGCCGGCACCGACAGCTGGGTGAAGAAGCATGCGCTGCAGGCGCTGGCACGCTTGCCGTTCACCGACAAGGAAGCCCGGGTGCGCGCCATCGCGGAGGATGACGCGCAGGATTCCATGACCCGCGCCTACGCGTACTACGTCTTGATGGACACGCCGGCCCGCACCCAATCCCTGGAGCGGCTGCTGCACTTGGCCGACGAGGGCAGTCCGGACGCGCAGGAGGCGGCGGCCGTCGGTCTCGGCCTGGTCAAGAACGACCAGACCCGCGCCGCGCTGCAGCGCCTGGAGAGCTCGAGCAATGCCCGCGCGCAGCTCGCGGCCTTTGCGAGCGAGGCAGGCTTCGGCGAGACCGGCGCGATCGCGTACATCGTCGAGGCCATCACCCACGGCACTGGCATGGACAGTTCGGTGGCCGCGGCCAGCGTGCGCCGCATGCCACCGCCCGTCGCCATCCACATTTCCGAGCAGGTCACCGGCTGCTGCAAGCTCGACACTGAAGTCGCCGCACGGCTGCTGGAGTCCTGGGCCACCATCGACGCCGACCCGACCCGTATGCTCGAGTGGGGCCTCACCCACGCCGATCCCGCGGTGCGCATGCAGGCCGTGTGGCTGGTGGGCGAGCGGCGGGAACGTGCGTGGTTGAAGCGCATTGCGCCCATGCTCCGCGACGAGGATTCGGGGATCCGCTCCATGGCCGCCTGGGCCATCGTCCGCGTGCTCGGCGACGAGTACGATGCGGGCGTGGAAATCTGAGCGGCTGGCGAAGGCCAGCCGACGCACCGATGAGGGCCTCGCCGCCACAGGCCTTGCGCGCGGTCAAGCGCGTCGACGCCGCCTTCGCCACGCTGTGAGGCGCGCGACGCACCGCGCGCCCCGGCTTATCCGACCGCCACTTCGAGGACTGTTGCCCGTGGTCTATTCCCTGCGTTCCCTGCTTCGCACCCTGGCTGGCGGCGCCCTGCTGCCGCTCGCCGCGGTTGCCGGCGAATTCGATTTCGACCTCACCCAGGCGCAGTCGCTGTCGCCGCCCGTGGGCACGGCGATCACCGCCGCCAACCTCGACCAGGCGGCGGCGCTGGTCGACCCGGACTTCGCCACGCTCATTCGTGATGGCTGGGTGAGCATCACCGTCGGTGAACCCCTGTCCTTCGCTCCCCATCCGAACTACGTGGCGGCGACCGAGCAGCACGCCGGCCAGGCGCAGCTCGGCACCGAACCCGGCGAACTGCTGAACTACGTCGGCGGCCGCCCGTTTCCCGGCGAACTGTCCAAGGATGATCCGCGCGCCGGCGAGAAGCTCGCCTGGAACATGCGTTACGCCTACGCCGGTGATGGCGGCCGCATTCCGGAGATGTACTGGTACTACCGCGACATGCGCAGCCAGAAGGTCGAACGGGTATTGGAGTTCGAGGCGGAGTCGATGCGCTTCATGTACCGCCACGTCATCCCGCCGATGCCGGAGATCAAGGACAACAGCTACAAGGTCTACAATGCCATCACGCTCACCGCCAACGATCCGGGCGACGTCACGGGCACCAAGCTCCTCATCTTCTACAACAGCGACGATCGCGCGGAAGAACAGGGCTGGATGTACGTGCCGCTGCTGCGGCGCGTGCGACGCGTGGCCACCACCATGCGCACCGATTCCTTCCTCGGCAGCGACATCATGATCGAGGACTTCTTAGGCTACAGCGGCCGCATCATGGACATGGACTGGAGCTATCTCGGCGACAGCCACGTGCTGCTGCCCATGTACCGCCAGGACCAGGTGCCGCACTCCGACAAGAAGGCGCGCAAGGCCGATTACACCTTCGTCGACTTCGGCGGCCATTCCGGCTGCTTCCCGAACATCACCTGGCAGGTGCGCAAGGTGCACCTGCTGGAGGGGCGGCCGAAGCGCAGCGATCATCCGCTGTCCAAGCGCTATTTCTACGTCGACGCGCAAACCGGCTTCCCGGTGTTCGGCAAGGTCTACGACCGGGGCGGGCAGCTGTGGAAGTTCCTGTTCGCCGGACTCGCCCATCCGGACTTCCACCTGGCGCAGAATCGCGGCAGCGGCGTGCCGATGCTCGATTCGTCCTCGGTGGTGGATATCCAGAACAAGCACTGCACCACGCTACAGATGCTGACCGAGGTCAACGTCGGCAAGATGAAGCAGAAGGACTTCGAGCCCTCGTCGCTGAATGTCGGCGCGCGCTGAACCGCGCCGGCCGGCTACACTAGCGCGGCGTCGAAGGCACAGACCGTCGACGTCGCCATGCAATCACTGGCGGGCCCGCCGGCCCGCCGACGTTCGGGGAGGACGAGATGGCCAGTCAGCAAGCCGAGGCGATGAAGAAGCTCTACCGCGAGTGGAAGGCGGAGATGGCGCGCAAGCCCGACATGGGCATCGAGGAAGTGCGCGACCTGTTCGATCATTGGGGCGATCTCACCACCGACCCGGTGGGCGTGGATTACACCGAGGTGGACGCCGGGGGCGTGACCGCGATGTGGGCGGTGCCCAAGGGCTGCGCGGAGGACCGCGTCCTGCTCTGTACTCACGGCGGCGGCTATGCGGCCGGCTCGATGTATTCCCACCGCAAGATCTACGCGCATTTCGCCAAGGCGGTGGGCTGCAAGTCGCTGATCCTGCATTTTCGACGCGCGCCGGAGTTCACCCACCCCGCGCAGGTGAACGACACGCTCGCGGCCTACGAGTGGCTGCTCACGCAGGGCTACCAGGCACGGCACATCGCGAGCCTGGGCGATTCGGCCGGCGGCGCGCTGGCCACAGCCGTGTGTCTCGCCGCGCGCGACAAGGGCCTGCCGGTGCCCGCCGCCTCGATGCCGATCTCGCCCTGGTACGATCTCGAGGCCAAGGGCGCCTCGACCCGCACCAACGCCGACAAGGACTGCCTGGCGAGCGAGAGCCTGACCCTTGCCATGGCCGCGACCTTCCTCGGCGGCGCTTCGCCCCACGATCCGCTCGCGAGCCCGCTGCATGCCGATCTGCGCGGGCTGCCGCCGACCTACATCCAGGTTGGCGGCGACGAATGCCTGCTGGACGACGCCACGCGCTTCGAGACCCTGGCGCGCGCCGCCGGCGTGGACGTCAAGTGCGAGGTATGGCCCGAGATGCAGCACTGTTTCCAGATCATGGCCGGCCGAGCGCCGGAGGCCGATCAGGCCATCGCGCGCTACGTGGCCTGGGTCAGGCCGAAGCTCGGGCTCTGAACCGCCGCGGCCGCGCCCTCGCGGGCGCGGCCAGGCTTGTTTCACTCATTCACGGAATTCGACAGTCGATGAACTCCCCCGCTTTCGATCCCCGCACGCTGTTCGATTTGAGCGGCAAGCGCATTCTCGTCACCGGCGCCTCCATGGGCCTCGGCAAACGCTTCGGCTGGACACTCGCGCGCGCCGGCGCCGAGGTGCTGCTGGCGGCGCGCAGCGTCGACAAGCTGGAAGCGCTGGCTGCCGACATCGCCGCCTTCGGCGGTCGCTGCAAGTGCGTCGCGCTCGACGTGCGCGAGCGCGACGTGATTCGCGCCACGGTCGACGACCTCGAGCAGGACGGTCCGATCGACGTGCTGGTGAACAACGCCGGCATCGCCATCGTGCGCGCGCCCGAACGCTTCAGCGACGAAGACTGGGACAGTGTCTACGAGACCAACCTGCGCGGCCCCTGGGCGCTCGCGCAGGCGATCATCAAGCACCGGCTCGCCGACGGTCGGCCGGGCAACATCATCAACGTCGCCTCCATCCTGGGCTTCCGCCCGATCGGCCACCTGGCGCCCTATGCCGCGGCCAAGGCCGCGCTGATAAATCTCGGGCGTGAACTGTGCGTGGATCTCGCCGCCAAGGGCATCCGCGTCAACGCGCTGAACCCCGGCTACTTCGAGACCGAGATGAACCGCGAGTGGCTCGCGAGCCCGGGCGGACAGAAGCTCCTGAAGGGCATTCCGACGGGCCGCTTCGGCCAGCCGGAAGACCTGGACGGCGCAATCCTGTTCATGGTCTCCGACGCCTCGCGCTACATGAACGGCACGATGATCACGGTGGACGGCGGACATACGGCGGGGCTGTGATGCGCGCTCTGGAATCGAATGGCGGGTTGAAACCCGCCCTACGTGGGGAGGCATGACGGCGCACTGTAGGGCCGATTTCAATCGGCCGTGCACAGCGCTTCGATACGCGCCGTGCCCGGCGGGTTGAAACCCGCCCTACATCGTCCACACCACCAATCGCCAATCGAGCACCTGGCTTTCCTCGTACGCGCCGTCCTTGCCGCGGCGCTTGGCCCAGGTCAGCGCATGCAGTTCCAGCAGTCGGCCGCCGGCCGCGACCGGTAGCGCGCGGGTCACGCTGAACTCGGTGCGGATGATGTCTTCCTCCAGCACCGGCGCGGTGTGCTCGCAGCCCTGCCAGCCGACCAAGGTCACGAGGTTCGGCAGCGCGCGCTCGATCTGGGCGAGCGTGATGGAAATGGTCTGGCCACCGTAGACCAGGCGCTTGCCGAGGTAACTCCGCGAGGCGTCGGTGTGGGTGTAGGCGATGTTGCCGGTGAGCCGCACCAGTTCGGGCGCGCAGGTCACGGTGTCCTGCGGGCCGATCACGACCTTGTCTCCCTGCTCGAGCATTGGCGCCGGCACGTTGTAGTGCTCCGGCGCCATGGCCGCCACTTGCCAGCCGCGCGGCAGGGCGCTCAACAACTGCTCGTCGCTCAGGCGCTCCGGGATCCAGTCGAAGCTGTCGTTCCTGCCGGTGTCGGCCTGCGCGTCGCGGCAGGCGATCATCGGGCAGCGCCAGTACTGCATCACGCGCTCGCCGCGCTGATTGGTGGTGGTCATCTCCAGCGCCACCATGCCGGTCGCGTCGCGGCCCGGCTTGACCTTGTTCTGCCTGAGACCCACCACCTTGGTGACGGTGGTGAGCGTGTCGCCGACGAACACCGGGTTGACCAGCAGCAGCCCGCGGTAGAAGAGGTTGCCCTTCACGTTCTGCGAGGCGAAGGTCGTCTGGCCGTTCACCTGGTTGATGACCAGCATGGGATGCACGAGGCTGCGCGGCTCGCCGGTCACCGCGCGCGACAGTTCGCGATCGAGCGGCAGGCGCATGCGATCGCCGGTGATGGCCTGGTAGAAGGCCGTGTGGCCGTCGCTCATGGTGACCGCGGGCGCGGAGAAGCTCTGCCCGACCTCGAAGTCTTCGAAGTAGGGTCCGTCGATGTGATGTTCGGCCATGGTCTCGGTCCTGCGTGAAGTGCTCTCGCGCCCGGCCGTCACGGCCGGGCAGGTGAATGTGATCGGGTTCAGCCGCCGAGAAACTCGGCGCGCAACGCCGCGCCCTGCTCGTCGATCGCCGGCACCCGGGGGCTTGCGAGGACGTCGCCCGTGCGCCGCACCAGCGACACGCGCTCGCCGCCGGCCAGGATGTCCTTGCGACGCAGCGCGGGATGGCGCTGGAGTCCCCTGATGTCGTTGATGTTGCCGCAGGCGATGCCCGCGGCGTTCAGCTTCTGCGCGAGTTCGGCGCGCGGGTAGCGCCGGAACACGGCCTCGAGATCGGCCCGCAGCGCGTCGCGATTCTCGACCCGCGCGACGTTGTTCCTGTAGCGCGGATCGTCGGCGAGTTCCGCGCGCTCGAGTCCATCGCGACAGAACTGCACCCATTCGCGCTGGTTCTGGATGACGACGAAGATCGGACCATCGGCCGCGGCGTACGAGCCGTAGGGCGCGAGCTGGGCGTGATCCATGCCGGTGCCGGTCAGCAGCTTGCCGGTGTATTCCAGGATCGCGAGCGGCACCGCCATCCACTCTGAGAGGGTCTCGAACAGCGAGGTCTCGATATGCACGCCGGCACCGCCGCGCTCGCGGGCAAAGAGCGCCTTGCAGATCTCGCCGTAGCAGGAGAGCCCGGTGGAGATGTCGCAGATCGACGCGCCGACCTTGCTCGGTTCGCCCGGATTGCCGGTCACCGAGCACAGCCCGGTCTCGGCCTGAATCAGCGCGTCGTAGGCCTTCATCTCGGCGTAGGGGCCGGTTGTGCCGTAGCCCGAGATGCTGCACATCACGAGCCGCGGGTTCAGCTCATGCACCGCGGTCCAGCCGAAGCCGAGCTTGTCGACCGAGCCCGGCTTCAGGTTCTGGATGAAGACGTCGGCCTTGGCCAGCATCGCGCGCAGCAGGGCGCGATCGGCCTCCTGGGTGAGATCGACCGCCAGCGATTCCTTGCCGCTGTTCAGCCACACGAAGTACGCGCTCTGGCCGTGGATGGCGCTGTCATAGGCGCGGGCGAAATCGCCCTCGGGGCGTTCGAGCTTGATCACCCGCGCGCCGCCTTCGGCCAGCAGGCGGGTGCAGTAGGGCGCGGCGACGGCCTGTTCGAGGGCGACGACCAGCAGGCCGGCGAGGGGGGCGGACATGGTTCTACCTCAGCGCATCACGAAGGGATTGGGCACGTCGTCGGCGGTCGAGATCCACACGCTCTTGGTCTGCAGGAATTCGCGAATGGACTCCAGGCCGTTCTCGCGACCGAGGCCGCTCTGCTTGTAGCCACCGAAAGGCGACATGTAGCTGATGGCGCGATAGGTGTTGACCCAAACCGTGCCTGCGCGCACCGCGCGCGAGACCTTGAGCGCGCGCTTGATGGACTGGGTCCACACGCCGGCGGCGAGGCCGTAGGCGATGTCGTTCGCGATCTCGATGGCTTCCTCATCCGTGTCGAAGCGGATGATCGACAGCACGGGACCGAATACCTCCTCCTGCGCGATGCGCATGTCGTTCCGCACGCCGCCGAGGATGGTGGGTTCGACGAAGTACTCGCTGGTGCCGCATTCCGGCCGCCCCCTGGCGGGCTTGCCGCCCAGCAGCACCTGCGCGCCCTCGGCCTCGGCGATGCGGATGTAGGACAGGACCTTCTCGTACTGCGGCGGCGTGGTCACCGGCCCGACCTGGGTGGCGCGATCCATCGGGTCGCCCATGCGCGCGGTCGCGGCGAACTCCACCAGCGCCTTCACGAAGTGATCGTAGATGCCGTTTTGCACCAGGAGCCGCGAGCCGGCGATGCAGGTCTGGCCGGTGGCGGCGAAGATGCCCGAGATGGCGCCCTTGACCGCGTCGCCCAGCACCGCGTCGTCGAACACGATGTTGGGCGACTTGCCGCCGAGTTCCAGCGTGCAGCGCTTGAGCCCCTTGGCTGCCGCCTGGTAGACCCGCGCGCCGCTCTCGCTGCCGCCGGTGAAGGCCACCATCGCGACCTTGGGATGTTCCACCAGGCGCGCGCCGACCTCGGCGCCGAAGCCGGTGACGACGTTCACCACGCCGGGCGGAAAGCCGGCTTGCGTGAACAGCTCTGCAAAACGCAGCGTCGAAGTGGAGGTGAACTCGGAGGGCTTGATCACCACCGTGTTGCCGGCCGCCAGCGCCGGCGCGAGCTTGAAGGAGAGCAGCAGCAGCGGCGAGTTCCACGGCGTGATCGCCGCGACCACGCCGAGCGGCTCGTGACGCGTGAAGTTGAAGGTCTCGGGCTTGTCTATTGGAATGACCGCGCCCTCGATCTTGTCGGCGAGGCCACCGAAGTAGTAGTACCACTGCGGCAGGTAGGCGCACTGCGCGCCCATTTCGCTGATGAGCTTGCCGTTGTCGCGCACCTCCATGGCGGCCAGTTCCTCGGCGTGGGCTGCGATCAGATCGCCCACCCGGCGCAGCAGGTGACCGCGCTGGGTGGCGGTCATGTCCGCCCAGGGCCCGCGGGTGAAGGCCGCGTGGGCGGCATCCACCGCGGCATCGACCTCGGCCGCGCCGCAGCGCGCGACCTCGGCCCAGATCTTCGAGGTGTAGGGATTGACGGTCTCGAAGTACTCGCCACCAGCGGGCGCGACCGTCGCGCCGTTGATGTAGGCATCGAAGCGCGGCAGATCGGCGGCTCGGGTCATGGTCGGGACTCCGTGAACGACGGGCCTGTCCTCAGTAGGAGCGCGGCAGCTCGAGTTCGTGCTCCGCGATGTAGGACAGGATCAGGTTGGTGGAAATGGGCGCGATGCGATACAGGCGCGCTTCACGGAACTTGCGCTCCACGTCGTACTCCTCGGCGACACCGAAGCCGCCGTGGGTCTGCATGCAGGTGTCCGCCGCCGCCCAGGAGGCCTCCGAGGCCAGCATCT
This sequence comes from Gammaproteobacteria bacterium, assembly GCA_050186725.1. Taxonomy (GTDB): domain Bacteria; phylum Pseudomonadota; class Gammaproteobacteria; genus JADJYF01. The sequence continues at coordinate 105,173 of JBFWYG010000007.1, forward strand.
TGGAGAGATTGGCCAGCGTGCCGGCGTTGCCGCCCGATTCGTACACCGCGCAGGCCTTCTCCAGCACCGCCTCGGCCGCCACAGTCTGCGCGTAGGCCTGGGCGATGGGGAACTGGATGCCCTGGTTCTGGCCGATGGGTCGGCCGAACACCACGCGTTCCCGGGCGTAGTCCGAGGCCTTCTTGATGAACCAGCGCGCGTCGCCGATGCACTCCGCGGCAATCAGGATGCGCTCGGCATTCATGCCGGAGAGGATGTAACGGAAACCCTTGCCTTCCTCGCCGATCAGGCTGTCGGCCGGGATCGGCACGTTGTCGAAGAACACCGCGTTGGTCGAGTGGTTGATCATCGTGCGGATGGGATTGATGCTCATCCCGTTCTTCTTCGCTTCGCGCATGTCGACCAGGAACACCGAGAGACCATCGGCACGCTTGGCGACCTTGTCCTTCGCGGTGGTGCGGGCCAGCAGGATCATGAGATCCGACTGCAGCGCGCGCGAGGTCCACACCTTCTGGCCGTTGACGATGTACTTGTCGCCGTCCCGCACCGCGATGGTGGAGATGGAGGTGGTGTCGGTGCCGGCGGTCGGCTCGGTGACGCCGAAGGCCTGCAGGCGCAGTTCACCCGAGGCGACACCCGGCAGGTATTTCTGCTTCTGCTCGGGGCTGCCGTGACGCAGGACCGTGCCCATGGTGTACATCTGCGCGTGGCAGGCGCCGGCGTTGCCGCCGAACTCGTGGATCGCCTTCAGGATCTCCACGCCCATGGAAATCGGCAGGCCGCTGCCGCCGTACTCCTCGGGGATCAGCGCCGCCAGCAGGCCGAGCTCGGTCAGGCGATCGACGAATTCCTTCGGGTATTGCCGCTCGCGATCCTTTTCGCGCCAGTACTCGCCGGCGAATTCCTCGCAGACCTTCTTCACCGTGTCGCGCAGCTGCGTGACGATTTCCTGCTGTTCGTCGCTCATGATTTGATCTTTCCAGACTGGTGAAACAGGGGGCCGGCGCCCCCGGCGCCGGCCGACGATCCGAGTCGTGGACGGCGCGCGCGCCGTCCACGTGAAGAGCGCACCGCGATGGCTTACTGGGCGAGAATCTTGTCCAGCACCGGCATCAGGTAGCGGTTGAAGACGTCCGGGTTCTCGCTCATGGGGAAGTGACCGATCTCCTCCATGATGATGCACTCGGAGTTCTTGGTCTTCTTCGCCGCTTCCTCGGTCATCTCCGGGGTGCAGGCGAAGTCGTAGACGCCGGTCATGTAGTACATCGGCACCTTGCCCGACAGCTTCTCGGTGCGGCCGCGGAAGTCGTGATCCACCGAGTAGAAGTTGAGATCGCCCTTGAACACGCCCGGGCCGCCCTGCGCGTAGTACCAGAAGGTTTCCCAGCGGTACTTGTCGGGGCTCTGCGGGGCCATCAGGCCGAACACCGACTGCGCGCAGGCCTCGCCGCCGTGGATGTGCGAGTGGTGCAGCCAGTCGAGGTGCCAGCCCGGCGAGTACTCGCAGGCTTCTATCGCGATCAGTGCCTTGACGTCGTTCTCGTACTTCTCGGCGAGGTGCAGGCAGATGTTGCCGCCCATGGAACTGCCCATGATCACCGGCTTCACCAGTCCGAGCTCACGGCAGAAGGCCATGATGATGCCGGCGTAGTAGTGCGCGGTGAGCTTGTACTCGTCGTTTTCCTTGTACCACTCGTAGGGTGGGATGGACTTGCCGTGACGCGGCAGATCCAGCGCGATGACGCGAAAGTTCTTGTTGATGGCCGGGTCGCACAGCTGGTGGCGCCACTCGCGGCCATCGGTGCCGGCGGTGTGCAGGCAGACCAGCGGAATGCCGTCGGCGGGGCCCGTTTCCTCGAAGTACATGCGGTACTCGGTGCCCTCGAACGGCACCCATACGTAGCGGCCGATGATCGGTTCAATCTTTGCCATGTCGATTCTCCTAACGTCCGCTCAGACTTCACGCATGCGGTCGAGCGCCCACATGAACGCGCGCATGTTCTGCCACAGGACCATCTGGTTGCCTTCGAGCCGCACGCGGCCGTGCAGCGGATGCGCCATCGCCCACAGGTCGTTGTACATCGGTGGCGGTACGGGCTGGCAGAACTTGGCCCAGCTCTCGGCCGGACCACGGATGGCGAGCTCGTAGCACGTCTCGGGGCCGAACTGGTCGCTGACCTCGGCGAGCCTGCCTTTGTCGAAACTGACGACGTATTCCTTGTCGCCGAAACCCAAGAGCAGCTGCGCGGTGAAGTGCTTGCCGATCCATTTCATCGGCCCGTTGCTGTTGACCGCGTCCTGCCACTTCCTGACCCAGGGCAGATCGAACATGGTGATTCTCCCTCTAGCTTGAAACTGTGCCGCCACGCCGCGGCGTGCGCCTTCTGGACGGCGCGTCGCCGGCCGCGCGGGGCGGAGGCGGCGCGAGTGAGGGGGCAATGTACTGGCGGCTTCGAGCCCGTGTAAATGAGCAACTGGCGATACGGGCGATAAGCCAGGCTTATAGGTCGACGACCTGGGCGGCCTCGGCGGCCACGCGCCAGTACTGGCCGTCGAAGCCGCGCACGCAGGCCAGCAGCAACTCCGCAGTGGCGCGCACGGCATTCGAGACCGGCCGGCTGCCGGCGCGCGCCAGCACCATGCGTCGTTCCAGCCGCGGCTGGGTGATGGGCACCGCGTGCAACTCGCCACGCGCGACCTCGTCCGCCACCGCCGCGCGGGACAGCACGGTGTTGCCGACGCCGAGCCGCGCCAGGGTCTTCATTTGCATGAAGGCATCGATCTCGACCTTGGGCGCGAGCGCCACGCCGTGCTCGAGCGCAACCCGGTCGAGCATCGCGCGCAGTCCGTGGTGGCGGCCGGGGAGAATGAGGTCCATGTCGCCCAGTTCGGCGAAGCGCACCGCGCGCCGCCGACGACGGCGGGTTGCGCTCTCGACCAGGAACAGCTCTTCGCTGAACAAAGGCGTGGTGGCGATGCCGGCGTCGCGCTGCACGCCGTGCAGGATGCCGAGGTCGAGCTGACCGCTGCGCAGCCAGTCGAGGACATAGCCGCTGGTGCCTTCGACCACGCGCAGCGCGACCTTGGGCAGGGCCTCCTGCATGCGCACCACCAGCGGCACGGACAGCACCGCGCTGATCGAGGCCGGTAGTCCCAGCACCACGCTGCCGCGCGGATCGCGGCTGCCCGCCTGGATGGCCTGACGCGCGTCGGCCACCTGGTCGAGGATCAGGCGCGCGCGCGCCAGGAGTTCGCGCCCGGCCTCGGTCGGCACCACGCCGCGGACCGAGCGCGACAGCAGCTTCACGCCCAGTTCGTCCTCGAGCTTCTTGACCTGCTGGCTCAGCGCCGGCTGCGCGACGTAGAGCGCATCGGCGGCACGCTTCATCGAGCCTTGCTCGACGATGGTCACGAAGTAGCGCAGGTTGCGAAAATCCATGGAGCGCGGCCCGGGCCGAAGGTCGGCGCAGTCTAGCGCAGGGCCCGCGCGGCGGGGACGTGCGCGCGGCGCATCGAGGCGTTCGCGGGTTTACAGCGGCGCCGCTTTCGGGGAGGCTGGCTGCCCGCGCAGTTTCCCGGAGCCCGCCATGAGCTTTTTGTCCGATCCCGCCCTGCAACAACGCTTCGTCGACGCGCTGAACGCCAACCCGCGCTTCGCCACCCAGGCGCGAGCCTTCGATGGCGCCGTGCAGATCGAGGTCGATGCCGACTGCCTGTGGCTCAAGATCTACAAGGGCCGGGTCATCGACCACCAGGCCGCGCCGTCGATCTTCGGCTACACCTTCAAGCTGCGCGGCGCGGAAGCCGCGTGGCGCGATCTGGTGAGTGGCAAACGCCTGTGGGCCGACCTCACCTTTCCCGGCAAGCGCGACTTCAGCGACGACCCCGACCTGACGCGGGTCGGCGAACTGTCGGTCGCCATCGCCACCGAGGGCAACCTGCTCGAGGCCGGCCGCCTCACCGAGGCGATGTTCGAACTGGCCTACACGCTGCGCCAGGTGGCGGCCTGAGCGCTGACGGCGCCTGGCCCACGATCACGTTCACGCGCCACGCGACGCGACACGAGGAGAGACCAGTCATGAGTACCCCTGAAGACATCCGCGGCCACTACGTGCGAGTCGGCGGCACCCGCGTGTTCTACGACGAACTCGGCGCGGGCCAGCCGCTGGTGTGCGTGCACACCGCCGGCGCGAGTTCGCTCGAGTACCAGTACGCGCTGCCGCTGTACGCGGAACAGGGCTTCCATGCCTATGCCCTCGACCTGCCCGGCCATTCGCGCTCCTACCCGGTGGGCTGGGAGGCGCATCGCAGCATCCACCAGCACGCGGAGTTCGTGCACGCCTTCGTGCGGACCTTGGGCCTCGACAATCCGGTCATCACCGGTTGTTCCATCGGCGGCGACATCACCCTCGATTACGCCGTGCATCACTGGCGGGAGATGGCGGCCGGCATCGCCATGGAGGGCCTGGGACGGTCTCCGACTTTTCCGAGTCCGAAGGACATGACCCATCCGGCCTGGACCCCGGGCTGGCAGGACATGATGGAGCGCGCGGCCGTCGAGTCACTGGGCCGCGGCGTGTCGGAAGAGAAGCGCGAGGAGCTGCGCTGGCAGCACCGCAATGCGCAGGTGAGCGCGGTGGGTGACCTGGTCGCGTGGGCGACGCACGACGTGCTCGGCGGGCTCGCCGAGGTGCAGTGCCCGATGCTGGTGGTGCGCGGCGAGGATGACTTCTGGGTGCCACGCGAACTCGCCGACGAGACCGCGCGGGCGCTGCCCAGGGGCGAGGTGCTGCACCTGGCCGAGGTCGGCCATTACCCGATGTTCGAGGCGCCGGCGCTGGTCGCCCGCTTCACTGGTGACTTCTGCCGCAAACACGGTATCCTCCGCGCCTAGACGAATCAGGGCGCCCGCGCACGGACTGCGCGGCGCCGCGCATCAGGGGGAAGTCCGGCGACACGCGCACTGCGCGGTCAGTCTGACCGAAGGGGGGCTAGGGCGGCGCAAGCCGCCCTTTTTTTGTTCAGCTGCAGGCTGTCAGACCGTCGCGACTTGCGCGAGGCAGGCGCGGTTCTGCGCGTCACGCGCGGCATCCGTGTCGGACACGGTCGGCGTGCTCGCGATGGCCTCGATGTAGTCCGACGGCAGGCCGTGGTGCCGCGCGCCGGCCAGCACGTAGGCGCGATACCAGTCGAAGGGTCTCAGGCGCGGGTCCAGCGCCGTCGCGAGCGCCTGGTAGACGAAGCACAGGCCATGCGCCGCGACTTCCACTTGCGCGACCGCATAGCCATGGCCCACGCCTTCGATGCGATCGAGCACCGGCTTGTCCTGTGCCGGAATGCGGTACACGACGCCCCAGGCGGTGGCCGCCGCCGCGCTCGCCAGGTGACATTTGCCGGAGCCGTCGGCCCCGCGCTTGGTGAAGGCGAGCGTCTGCCCGGGCAGCGCCACCTTGCCGAGGCTCGCGAGGACGCTGACGCGCGCCGCGAGACGCGGTGGCCACAGGTTGGAGCCGTAGGCGAGGTAGTTCAGCGTGTCCATGACGGCCTCCTGCTGGTCGGCGCGGGCGAGGGCGACGGCGTGTAGACTGCGCGCTGTTCGTCGTCTCGGACCCCATCGCCATGAGTGCTGTGCATCCCGATGATCTCCTTGCCTGGCGGCGCACCCACGTGCCGCTGTTCAACGACAATCCGCTCAAACTCGGCATATTCGGCCAGAACTGTTCCAACGGCTGCACCATCACCCACGCGCCGACCAGCTTCGAGCCGACCTACGCCCACAATGTCGCGATCAGCCGACTGGCCGACAGGCTCGGCCTGGAACTGCTGGTGCCGGTGGGGCGCTGGAAGCACTTCGGCGGCAGCACGCGCTTCAACGAGAACAATCTCGAGGTGTATACCTGGGCCACGGCCATGGCCTGCAACACCGAGCGGGTGATGGTGTTCGCCACCTCCCACGTGCCGACCGTGCACCCCTTGTTCGCCGCCAAGCAGGCCGCGACCATCGATCAGATCTCCGCCGGACGTTTCGGGCTCAACATCGTGTGCGGCTGGTTCCGCCCCGAGATCGAGATGTTCGGCGCCGACCTCATCGCCCACGACGACCGCTACCGCATGGCCGACGAATGGCTGACGTGCATGAAGCGCGCGTGGACCGAGCAGGATTTCGACTTCGACGGCGACTTCTACCACATCAAGCAGGGCTTCTTGCTGCCCAAGCCGGTGCAGCAGCCATGGCCGGCCATCATCAACGCCGGCAGTTCCGAGGCCGGGCGCGAGTTCTCCGCGCGCCACGTGGACTTCAACTTCATCACCATCACCACCGAAGAGGAGGCCGCGTTCCTCATCGAGGACGTCAAGCGCCGCGCCGCGGCGCATCGTCGTCGATGCGGTGTGATGACCTACGGCCTGGTGTGCTGCCGCGACACCGAGAAGGAAGCGCGTGAACTCTACGACAGCATCGTGCGTCACGGCGACTGGGAAGCGACCGAGAACATCATGCGCCTGCTCGGCATCGAGAGTACCTCTTTCGGCAACCAGGAGACGGTGCGCAACCTCGGCGAGCGCTTCATCGCCGGCTGGGGCGGCTATCCCCTGGTCGGCACGCCCGAACAGGTGGTCGAACAGATGCAGAACATCCACGCCATGGGCATCGAGGGCTTCATCCTGTCGTGGCTCGACTACCTGCCGGAACTCGAGTACTTCGGCGAGCGCGTGATGCCGCTGCTCAAGCAGGCCGGGCTGCGCCTGTAGGGCGGGTTTCAACCCGCCATTCAATTCCAGGGCTTCGCATGCAGCAGCGCCGTGCACGGCCGATTGAAATCGGCCCTACAACGGAGGCGTGTGTAGCCGTGCACGGCCGATTGAAATCGGCCCTACAACGGAGGCGTGTGTAGGGCGGGTTTCAACCCGCCATTCGATTCCAGGGCTTCGCATGCAGCAGCGCCGTGCACGGCCGATTGACATCGGCCCTACAACGGAGGCGTGTGTAGGGCGGGTTTCAACCCGCCATTCGATTCCAGAGCGTCGCGTGCAGCAGCGCCGTGGACGGCCGATTGACATCGGCCCTACAACGGAGGCGTGTGTAGGGCGGGTTTCAACCCGCCATTCGATTCCAGAGCGTCGCATTCAGCAGCGCCGTGCACGGCCGATTGAAATCGGCCCTACACCGGCGCGTACGCCACCACCTCGATCTCCACCTTCGCGTCCGCCAGTACGAGGCCGGACACGACCGTCGAGCGGCAGGGCGGTGCATCGCCGAAGGCTTCGGCGTAGACGCGATTGAACGCGGCGAAGTCGCCGACCTCGGTCAGCCACACGGTGGCCTTCACGACGTGCTCGACGCCGGCGCCGGCGGACGCGAGCAGCGCGCCGATGTGCCGCAGGCAATGACGGGTCTGCGCTTCGACGCCTGCCGGCAGCCGGCCGGTCTCGTCGAATCCGAGCTGGCCGGAGAGGTAGACGAAATCGCCGGCGCGAATGGCCTTCGACAAGGGGAGGGGCGTGCCGTCGGCCAGCGTGACGCGGCCGCCCAGGATGGTGTGATGCATGGTGAGTCTCCAAAGTCCGGTGCTCGCGCGCGGCGGCGCGCGGGTTCGGCGGTATAGTAGCCGCAAGCCTTGAAGCGAAGAGCAGGTCGATGCTGCCTACGTTGTTCCTGTCCCACGGCGCGCCCAACGTCGCCCTGTACGATCTGCCCGCGCGACGTTTCTTCGATGGGCTCGCGGCGACCTTGCCGCGACCGCGCGCGCTGCTGGTCGCATCCGCGCACTACGCGACGGCGCAACCCGCCGTGACGGTCGCCACGGCGCCGCGCACGATCCACGACTTCCACGGCTTCGAGGACACGCTCTACGACATGCGTTATCCCGCGCCGGGCGACCCGGCGCTGGCGGCGCGCGTGCTCGAACTGCTGCGCGCTGAACTTCGTGTCGAAGGCATTGCGGACGAAAGCTGGGGCTTCGACCACGGCGCGTGGAGTCCGCTCATGCGCATCTATCCGGAGGCCGACATTCCGCTGGTGCTGCTGAGCCTCGACCCGCGGGGCGACGCGCGCTACCACTTCCGGCTCGGCCGCGCATTGAGCGCGCTGCGCGCCGAGGGCGTCCTGGTGATCGGCTCCGGCTCCATGACCCATAACCTCGGTCGCGTCAGGCCACCCATGGACCACGACGCCGCGGCGCCCTGGGTGCGAGCCTTCCTGGCCTGGATGGACGACACGCTCGCCGCCGGCGACGGCGAGGCGCTGTGCGACTACCAGCGCGCGGCGCCCCACGCGCGCGACTGCCATCCGAGCGAGGAGCACCTGGTGCCGCTCATGGTCGCCCTGGGCGCGGCGGGCGAGGGCGGACGCGGCACCCGACTCCATCACAGCATCACCTACGGCACGCTGGCGATGGACGCCTGGCGCTTCGATTGAGGGCGTGACGTTGCGGATTTCGAGCGTACGCGCCTTTCCCATCTCCTTCGCCGTGCCGCCCGCCCAGCAGGTGAGCTTGGGGATCGGTCGCACCGTGAAACGCGACGCGGTGCTGGTGCGGGTCGCGACCGACAGTGGAGACTGCGGCTGGGGAGAAGCCCACGCCGCGCGCGCGCCGACCGCCATCGCCGAACTCGTCAACACCACGCTCGCCGACCTGGTCACCGGGCTCGACGCCACCGACATCGACGCGGTATGGGCGCGCGTCTACCGCATGCAGCTGGCCAGCCACGGGGCTGGGGCGGCCGCGGTCATCGGCCTCTCGGGCATCGATCTCGCGCTCTGGGACCTGAAGGCACGCAGCGCCGGAGAGCCGCTGTGGCGCCTGCTCGGCGGCCGCCCGCGCGACATACCGGCCTACGCGGGCGGCATCAGCCTCGGCTTTCAGGCGCCGGACGCGCTGGCGGAGGAGGCCGCCGGTTTCGTCGCGCTCGGTTATCGCGCGCTCAAGCTGCGCGTCGGTGACGGCGTGGCGAACGATCGCGCGCGCATCGAAGCCGTGCGTGCGCGCCTCGGCGACCAAGTGGAGATACTGGTCGACGCCAACACCGCCTACACCCTGGCCGACGTCGAGGCCATGGCGCCGGTGCTCGACGCCTGTCGCGTCGGCTGGCTGGAAGAGCCGTTCCCCGCGCATGCGTGGCGCGACTACCAGGCCGCCGTGAGCCTCACCTCGGTGCCGCTCGCGGCGGGCGAGAATCACTACACGCGCTTCGACTTCGAACGGGTGCTGAGCGACGGCGCGATCCGCGTATGGCAGCCGGATCTCTCCAAGACCGGGGGACTGACCGAGGCGCTGCGCATCGCGCGCCTCGCGGCGAGCGCCGGCATCGTCATCCATCCCCACACCTCGGTCACCGGGTTCAACATGGCGGCGAGCCTGCATTTCCTGTCGTGCATCGACAATGGCGGGTATTACGAGGCCGACGTCACTGCCTACAACCCGTTTCGCGATCGCCTGACCCGCGGCCTTGGTACGCTGGACGCGCGCGGCGCGATGCGGGCGCCGGACGGCGTGGGCCTCGGCATCGAACTGGACATGGCGCTGCTGGCCGCCAGCCAGGCCATCGCCGGTCCGGGTTATGTATGACCCCTGACCGCCTCTTCCACGCATGATCCACATCCTCATCGGCACGCGCGCGCAGCTCATCAAGATGGCGCCGGTCCTGCTGGCCTTCGAGCGCACCGCCACGCCCTATAGCCTGGTCATGAGCGGTCAGCACCGCGTAACCATGGCGGCGCTGCTCGGCGAATTCGGCGTGCGCACGCCGCCGGTGATGCTGTACGAAGGCGAGGAGATCACCGGCATCGCGCAGATGGCGCGCTGGTTTCCGCGCGTGCTGTGGCGCGCCTGGCGCGATCGCGCGCGCCTGTTTCCGCGCGGCGTGAAGGACTGCATGGTGGTGCACGGCGACACGATCTCGACCCTGCTCGGCGCGCTGCTCGGCCGCCTGCTGCGCATGCAGGTTGTGCACGTCGAGTCCGGCCTCACCTCTGGCCGCTGGCGCGAACCCTTTCCCGAGGAGCTGACCCGGCGCCTGGTGTTTCGTCTGTGCGACATCGCCTTCTGTCCGGACGCCTGGTCGACCAAGCACATGCGCGGCCGTGCCGCCGAAGTGGTGGACACCGGCGGCAACACCATCTTCGACGCGGTGGAGGAGGCGCGCGCGCGCTTCGCCGAGGTGGCGCTGGAATTGCCGCCCGCGCCCTACGCGGTGGTCTCGCTGCATCGCTTCGAGAACATCTTCGAGGCCGAGCGCTTCGAGTTCATCGTCTCCACGCTGGAGCGCATGGCGGAGCGTCTGCCGCTGGTGTTCGTGCTGCACCCGGCCACGCGCAAGCAGGCGGAGAAGTTCGGGCTGCTGGCGCGACTGGAGAATCATCCGCGCATCCGCCTCGAGGCGCGCATGACCTACGTGCCGTTCCTCAAGCTCCTGTGCGGCGCGCGCTTCGTGGTAAGCGACGGTGGCAGCAACCAGGAGGAGCTCGCGTGGCTCGGCATCCCTACCCTGCTGATGCGCGACGCCACCGAGAGGCGCGATGGCCTGGAGGAGGGGGTCGTGCTGAGTCACTACGACCCGGCCGTCATCGAGCGCTTCGTCACCCAGGCCCTGGAGGGCGCGCCCATGCGCCCCACGCGGCGCGCCCAGGGTCGTCCGGCGCTGCTGATAGCCGCGCGGCTGGCGGCGAAGTTCAGCGCCTGAGCACAGCGCTCAGCGGCCCTTGAACTCAGGCGCGCGCTTGTCGAAGAAGGCGTTCAGCGCCTCCATGTGATCCTCGGTCTGGTGCAGGGTGACCTGCAGAGCGGCCGACATCTCCATGATGGTGTTGAACGGCGCCTGCGAACCTTCGCGCATCAGCTTCTTGGTCATGCGCAGCGCCTGCGGCGGCTGGCCGCAGATGCTCTTGGCGAGCGCCTCGCAGCGGGCCATCAGGCTCATGTCCGGCACCACTTCCGACACCAGTCCCCATGTGCAGGCCGTGTCGGCATCGATGAGCTCGCCGGTGAAGAAGAGCTGCGCGGCGCGCGACCAGCCGATGTGGCGCGGCAGCAGCCAGGCGCCACCGTCTCCCGGCAGCAGGCCCATCTTCAAGAAGGTCGCGCCGAAGCGCGCCGAACTGGCCGCGATGCGGATGTCGCACAGCGACGCGACATCGTTGCCGAGCCCGATGGCCGCGCCGTTGATGGCGCCGATCATCGGTACTTCGATGTCCCACAGCGCGTGGATGATGCCGTGGATGGAATGGCGGTAGTGATCGCGCAACTCGGCCGGCGAGCCGCCGAAGTTGCCGGTCTTGTCGCGCATCGCCTTGAGATCGCCGCCGGCGGAGAAGGCCGGACCGGCGCCGGTCATGATCACGCAGCGCAGTTCTTGGTTGGCGTTGATCGCGTCGGCCGCGGCGCGAAAGCGCGCGCCGTCGCCCGGCACGCCGAGCGGATTGCGGGTCTCGGGACGGTTCAAGGTCAGACGGGCGACGGGCCCGTCCATGGTGAGCAGCAGGTCGTTGTCCAGCATGGCGCGGTCCTCAGGCGGTGATCGCCGGCCAGATGCCATCGCCGCCGACCTCGGCCGCGATGCGACCGAGATACTCGCCCCATTCGCCGGCGCCGCCGAACTCGGCGCGCCAGGCCCACAGGCGGCGGGTCAGGAAATGCAGGCCGTACTCGTAGGTGAAGCCGATCGCGCCGTGGCACTGGTGGGAGAGGCGGGTGAGCTTCTCCACCGCCTCGCTGGCGCGACACTTGGCCGCCGCGATCTCGAAGCGCGCATTGCGTCCGCTGGCCGCCATGCCGCGCTGGTCGAGCCCGGCGCAGGCCGCCATCGTGATGGCGTCCACCGAGGCCACCAGCCCGGCGAGATCGGCGAGGTAGTGCTGGATGGCCTGGAAGCCGGACAAGGGCTTGCCGAACTGCGAGCGTTCGCTCGAGTACTTGAGCGCGAGATCGAGCGCGGCCGCGCCGGCGCCCGCGATCTGCGCGCTGCGCGCGAGCGCGCCCAGCCAGCGCACGCTGTCGGCGGGCTGCGGCAGGGCGTGGCGCGCGATGAACGCCGCGGTGCCGGACAGGCTGTCGCGCGGATCGCGGCCGATGTTGTCTTCGCTGGTGATGGTGAGCCCCTTGGGTGAGGCCACCAGCAGCTCGGCGCCGGCGCTGGCCTCGGCCACGCCGACCAGGTAGTCGGCATTCCGGCCCCAGGGCGTGCGGACGTTGTCGAGGCGCAGGCCGGCCGAGGTGACCTGTGCCGCGCCCAGGGTGCCAGGCAGCAGGCCCGGGATACCTTCCGGCAATTCCACGCCGGCCTGGCCGGCCAGCCATTCGGCGATTGCCGCCTCGACCACCGGCAGCGGCACGGCGTGGCGTCCCGCCGCGCGCAGCACGGGGTAGGCGTCGTACCAGCCCACGCCCATGCCGCCGGCTGCTTCGCTCGCCAGCACCCTGGTAATGCCTTGCTCCACCGCCTCCTGCCACAGCGCGGTGGGGAAGCCCTGTTCCTCGATGGCCGTCAGTTGGTCCCAGCCCAGCCGGTCGCCGAACAGGCGATTGACCGAGTCTTCCAGCATCTGTTGTGTTTCGTTCATCGCACACCCAGCCCTTTCGCAATGATGCCGCGCATGATTTCCGGCGTGCCGCCACGCAGGGAGAAGGACGGCGCGACCTGTACCAGCGAGCCCAGCACCTGCTGGTACTCGGTGCCGAAGCCTTCCAGTGTCGGCTCGAGCTCGCACAGTTCCTGCGCGAGACCCGGCAGGGCCTGCTCCCACTGGCAGCCGAGGTCCTTGACCACCGACGCCTCGAGCGCCGGGTCCTGCCCGGCGTTCAGCTTGGCCGCGATACTGAGCGACATGGTGCGGAGCGTCGCGGCCCAGGCGACCTGGGTGCCGATGCGCGCGAGCGTGGCCGGCGAGGCGCGGTCGCGCACCTGGTCGATGAGCTTGCGCAGCAGGAAGAAGCAGGAGAGATAGCGCTCCGGTCCGCTGCGTTCGAAGGCCAGCTCTTCGGTCACCTGGCGCCATCCCTGTCCCTCGGTGCCGATCAGCGCGTCGGGCGGCAGCTCGGCGTCGACGAAGGCCACTTCGTTGAAGTTGCGCCCGCCCTGCAGGTTCTTGATCGGGCGCGGCGTGATGCCCTGGGTCTTGGAGAGGTCGATCAGGAACTGCGAGAGGCCGGCGTGCTTCTTGTTCGGGTCGGGATCGGTGCGGAACAGCGCGATCATGTAGTTCGCGCGATGCGCGTTGCTGGTCCAGATCTTGGTGCCGTTCACGCGCCAGCCATTCGCCGTACGCTCGGCGCGGGTACGCAGCGAGGCGAGATCGGAGCCGGAGTTAGGCTCGCTCATGCCGATGGCGAAGCAGGCCTTCCCGGCCGCGATCTTCGGCAGGATCTCGCGCTTCTGCGCCTCGTTGCCGTAGCGCAGCAGAAGCGGGCCGCTCTGCCTGTCCGCCACCCAGTGGAAGCCGGTGGGCGCGCCCGCGACCAGGCATTCCTCGACCACCACGTAGCGCTCGAACGCGCTGCGGCCGTGGCCGCCGTATTCCTTGGGCAGCGTCATGCCGAGCCAGCCGCGGGCGCCGAGCTTGGCGGAGAACTCCGCGTCGTAGGCTTCCCAGCTGTGGCTGCGGGTCACCACCGGCACGTCGGCCAGGGCGTCCTTCAGGAAGGCGCGCACTTCGGCGCGCAGCGTTTCGAGGTGCGCCGGCAGCGGGCTCGGCTCGAAGCGCAATTTATCGGCTACTGATGTCATGTGATCACCCTGGGGTGGTGGATGCCGTGGTGGATACCGTGGTGGACCGGGCGCTCAGCCGCGCTTGCCCTGGGCGTATTCCCAGGCGCGCTCGGCGAACTGCTCGACGATGTCGGTGGTGGTGGGCGCGTCGGAGCTCGAGGCGGTGCCGTCCTGCACGCGCTTGATGATGCCCTGGTAGATGGCGGCCAGTCGCCACGCGGTGTAGGCGTTGTAGAACTCCATGTGCTCGATGGTCTTGCGCCCGGTCAGCTCGCAGTAGCGAGCGATGTACTGCGCCTGGGTCGGGATGCCCATCGCGGCGAGATCCAGACCCTCGAGGCTGGATACGCGTTCGTCCACCGCCGGGATCACCCAGGGCGCCATGTGGTAGCTGAAGTCGCCGAGCGGATCGCCCAAGGTCGCGAGTTCCCAGTCGAGCACCGCGATCACGCGCTGCTCGGTCTTGTGGAACACCATGTTGTCCATGCGGTAGTCGCCGTGGATCACGCACACCGTGTCGGATGGCGGAATGTGCTTCGGCAGCCAGTCCATCAGCGCGTCCATCGCCGGGATCTTGTTGATCTCCGACGCGCGGTAGTTCTTGCTCCACACGTGCACCTGGCGCGCGATGTAGTCGTTCGGCTTGCCGAAGCCCTCGAGGCCGATGGCGCGGTAGTCCAGAGACTGCAGGTTGGCGAGCGTCGTCACCATCGCGTCGTAGATGCCGGAGCGCGCCGCCGGCGTCGAGTTCGGCAGGTGCAGGTCCCACTCGATGCGGCCGTCGATCATCTCCATGACGTAGAACATGGTGCCGATGATGCCGTCGTCCTCGCACAGCACGAAGGGACGCGGCACGGGAAAGCCCGCCTTGCACAGCGCGTCGGTGACCCTGAATTCGCGATCGACCTGGTGGGCCGAAGGCAGCAGGTGACCCGGCGGCTTGCGTCGCAGCACGTAGTTGCGGGTCGGGGTGATGAGCTGGTAGGTCGGATTGGACTGGCCGCCCTTGAACTCGCGCACGGTCAAGGGACCGGCGAAGCCCGCGACGTGCTCGGCCAGGTAGGCTTCGAGGCGCGCGACGGAAAACGCGAGGTGCGCCTGCACTTCCTTGGTTCCGGAAAACTTCTCCTGACGGGTACTCATGGGACTTCTCGTTTAGGGGCTGGCGACGATGCCCTGGTCATGCAGACGGCCGATGGCCGCGCTGTCGAGACCGAGGACGTCGGCAAGGATCTCGTCCGTGTGCTGGCCGACGCGCGGCGCGGGCCGCGGCGGCTGTCGTTCCATCTTGGAAAAGCTCATCGGTGTCCCGCACACAGGGTAACGGCCGATGCCGGGCTGTTCGATGGTGCTGAAGATCGGGTTGTCGGGCGAACAGTCGGGGTCCCGCGTCACCAGTTCCTCCATGGTCTGGTACTTGTCCCAGCAGATGCCGCACTCGTCGAACACCTTCTTCAGCCGCGTAAAGGGCTGGCTGGCGAACCACGGCTCGAGCAGCGCGCAGAGCTCGCGCCGCGCCTGGAAGCGGGACCCCTCCTGATCGAAGTCGAGACCCAGACGCGCGGCGAGCGCCGCCACCTCGGCACTGAGCCCGGTGGCGGCGAGCAGGCCCTGCCACTGCTTGGCGCTGACGGCGATGATCATCACGCGCTGCCCGTCGGACGAGACGAAGTCGCGCCCCAGGGCGCCGTACAGGTAGTTGCCGTTGCGACCGCGGGTCTCCTTGTTCACGTGCAGTTCGCCGACGAAGCCGAGATTGCCGACCGCCGCGAGCGCGACGTCGGCGAGCGCGAGCTTGATTTGCTGCCCTTCACCGGTCAGGCGACGATGACGCTCGGCCGCCAGCAGGTCGATGGCGGCCAGGTACGCAGTGGCGATGTCCCAGGCCGGCAGCACGTGGTTCACCGGGCGCGGGTCTTCCTCGGGGCCGGTGAGATAGGGAAATCCGACCTTGGCGTTGACCGTGTAGTCGAGCGCGCTCGAGCCGTGCCTGTCGCCCACGATCTCGTGCTGGATCAGATCCGGGCGCCGAGCGGCCAGCGTCTCGTAGGCCAGCCAGCCGCGCGCCGGCAGGTTGGTGGAGAAGATGCCGCCGTTCTCGCCCGGCGCGCAGATGAGCTCGGTCACCAGTTCGCGCCCGGCCGGCGAGCGGATGTCGACGGCGATGGAGCGCTTGCCCTTGTTCATCTCCGCCCAGTAGATGCTGACGTCGTCCTTGGTCACCGGCCAGCGGTGGTAGTCGATACCGCCGCCGAGCTGATCGAAACGGATCACGTCGGCGCCAAGCTGCGCGAGCGTCATGCCGCACATCGGCGCGGCGATGAAAGCCGAGCCTTCGACGATGCGCATGCCCTTCAGGATTGCCTGCATGGAAGATCTCCTCAAGCCGGCGCGATGCGCGCGCTGCCGTTGTTCAGCACCACCACGCCGCGCTCGACCGACGAACTGCGGAAGTGCGCCATGCCGTCACCGTGCCAGATCTCGGTGCGCAGGGTCTCGCCGGGCAGGAAGGGCGCGGAGAAGCGCACTTCGAGCGTCTTCATGCGCGACGCGTCGTAGTCGCAGCAGCTCTTCAATACCGCGTGCATGGCCACGCCGAGCGTGCAGCGGCCGTGCAGGATGGGGCGTTCGAAGCCGGCGCCGGTCGCGACCGCGGGATCGGCGTGCAGCGGGTTCATGTCGCCGCACAGGCGATAGAGCAGCGCGGCGTTGTAGGGCGTCGGCAGATCGCACACCAGGTCCGGTGCGCGATCCGGGACCGCCGGGGGCGCCGGGCGCGGCGTGCTCTTGCCGCCGAAACCACCGTCGGCCCGCGCCAGCGTGTTGGAGCGCACCGTGGCGTAGAGCGTGGCACCATCGGCGCTGCGCAGCTCTTTCTTCAGGTACACGAAGCAGCCCTTGTCGGCGCCGCGATCGACCACGTCCTCGATCACGGTCTCACCGGTGACCGTGCCGGCGCCTGGCAGCGGCTGGTGGATCTCGAGGGACTCCTCCGCGTGCAGCACCTTCTGCCAGGTGAAGCCGTACTTGGGATCGCGCATCCAGAAGCCTGGGTAGGCGATCACCAGTGCCAGGGTCGGCAGGGTCTGGAGCGCCGGCTCCTCGTAGACGTAGGGCAGTTGCTTCGGATCGGTGGCATCCGCGCCGACGCCGACCGCGAGCGCGTAGAGGATGCTGTCCTTGACGCCGTAGGTCTCGGTCTGGCGATTGATGACAGTGCCGATGAGCGCGCCGTGGTTGTTCATGATTACCTCTCGAGATGGTGAATCGAGACTGTGCATGGCCGATTGAAATCGGCCCTACAGGATCCGAGCAGCTTCCTGTAGGGCCGATTTCAATCGGCCGTGTACGGCTCAGCCGCCCTTCAGAATCAACTCCCGCGCCACGACCTTCAGCGCGAGCGTCTCCTCCGCGCCTTCGAAGATCGACAGTACGCGCGCGTCGACGAAGTACCGACTTACCGCGGTTTCCTCGGAGTAGCCCATGCCGCCGTGGATCTGCATCGCCTCGCGGGTCACGGACTCGGCCGCGCGGCAGGCGTAGAGCTTGACCAGGCTCGCTTCCATCTGGCCGCGGCCCTGGTCCATCAGCCGCGCGACCGCGTAGGTCATCTCCTGGCAGGCGCGCAGGTTGGCAGCCATGGACACGAGCTTCGCGCGCGTCAGCTGGTAGTCGGCGAGCGGCTGGCCGAACACGCGCCGGTCCTGCGCGTAGCGCAGCGCGGCTTCGAAGGCCGCGCGCATCACGCCGCAGGCGCGCGCCGCGGTCTGCAGGCGGCCGCCGGCGAAACCCGCCATGGTGTGATAGAAGCCCTTGCCGACGGCGTCGGGGCCGCCGATGACGTTCTCGGCCGGCACGAACAGGTTGTCGAGGAACAAGGTGTAGGAGTGCATGCCGCGGTAGCCGATGGTCGGTATGGCTTTGCCGCTCAGCACGCCGCCCGAGGGCTGGCGGTACTCGAAGGCCTTGGCGTCGCTCTCCGGCTTCTCGACCAGGAACAGGGTGAGGCCGCGGTGGCCGGCGGTAGGGTCCGGGTCGGTGCGCGCGAGCACCATCAGCAACTCGGCCTTGCCGGCGAAGGTGCACCAGGTCTTCGCGCCGTTCAGAAGCCAGCCGCCGTCGGTCGGTGTCGCGCGCAGGCGCACGGCCGCGACGTCCGAGCCGCAGTCGGGCTCGGTGACGGCGATCGCGACCAGCGGTTTGCCGGCGGCGATGCCGGGCAGCCATTTCTTCTTCTGCGCTTCGTGATTCCCCGCCATCAGCGCGCGGGACAGGATCTCCGGCCGCGTGAGCGGGCTGCCGGCGGCGGCGAGCGAGGCGCGCGAGAGTTCCTCGGTCACCACGCACATCGCGAGGTTGTCGTGCCCCGAAGGCGGCGCGGTGCCGCCGTAGGCCTCGGGGATCGACAGCGCGAAACAGCCCATCTCGATGAGCGCGCCGAGAATGTCGGCGGGAATGTCCAGATCCTCGCGATGGATGCGCTCGGCCTGGGGCGCCACGATGTCCTCGGCCACCCGCGCGAAACTCGCGGCGATGATCTGCTTGTCTTCGTCCAGCAGCGAGCGGCCGTGGCCGCCGTGCTCGAGCACCCGGCTGGCGGTGGTCTCGAGGAAGGCGGGATCGAGATGGGCCATGGCAAAGGCTTCCGCCGCCGGACTCTCGAAGGCACGCCCGACCTCGGCGGCCGTGAGGCCGGTGAGGTGACGAATCTTCTCGAAGCGCCCGCGCAGGCGGGTCAGGATCTCGACGATGAAGGCGCCCGCCAGGCGCGATTCGAGCAGATCCTCGCCAGGCGATGCGCCACAGGCCGTGGCATAGCCCAGGATGGAACGCGCGGCGTGCAGTTCGGCATTGATCATGGCGAACTCGTAGCCCTGCACCTGGCAATGATCCAGGGCCGCGTTGGCATCGCCGCTGGCGGCGACCTCCGCGCGGGTGTGGGCCAGGGCGCGCTGGAACAGCGCGCCGAGATCGTCGAGGACGCCGGGCAGGGCGGCGAGGGTGGCCGCCGCGGTCACAGCCGTCATGCGCGCCGCGTCCCGCTCACACCGGGTCCCAGGGCCACACGTCCTGCGAGCGATCGAGCGGGTAGAAGTCCGCCTTCAGCGCCGGCATGCAGTGTTCGGCGATGGTCTCCGCCGTCCAGCCGTCGCCGCGGTGCATGGAGCGCTTCGGGCGGTGCTGGCTCATGAGGAAGATCTCATTGTTGCGCACCGCGAAGATCTGGCCGGTGACGTCCTTGGCCGCGTCGGACAGCAGGTAGACGGCCATCGGCGCGATCTTGGCCGGGGTCATCTCCTTCAGGCGCTCGACACGCTGGCGCTGCGCCTCGTCGGTGATCGGAATGGTGCCGATCATGCGCGTCCAGGCGAAGGGCGCGATGCAGTTCGAACGCACCCCGTTGCGACCCAGGTCGAGCGCGATGCTCTTCGACAGCGCGGCGATGCCGAGCTTGGCCGCGGCGTAGTTGGCCTGGCCGAAGTTGCCGATGAGGCCGGAGGTCGAGGTCATGTGCACGAACGCGCCGGTGTTGCGCTCGCGGAAATGCTCGGCGGCGGCGCGGCTCACGTAGAAGGTGCCGTGCAGATGCACATCGATCACGGCGTGCCATTCTTCGAGGCTCATCTTGTGAAACATGCGGTCGCGCAGGATGCCGGCGTTGTTGATCACGCCGTCGAGCTGACCGAAAGCCTTGATCGCGTCGGCGATCATCGCCTGCGCGTCTTCCCAGCGCGCCACGCTGCCGAAGTTGGCGATGGCCTGGCCGCCCATGGCCTCGATCTCACGCACCACTTCCTCGGCCGGGGTGCCCTCGATGTCGGTGCCGTCGGTGCTGGCGCCGAGATCGTTGACCACCACCTTGGCGCCGGCCGCGGCGAGCGCCAGGGAAAAATCGCGGCCGATGCCGCGTCCGCCGCCGGTCACGAGGACCACTTTGCCGTCGAGCATACCCATGTTGCACAGTTCTCCTGAGGTTGGTCTTGAGGCGATTGCGACGCGTGCGCCGCGAGTTCAGCCGAGTGAGCCGAGCATCACCTCGGCGAGTTCGTGGAGTTCGTCCTGCACCGCGGCGGTCTCCTTGGCCACGAGCCAGATGATCACTTCGTCGGCGCCGGCGGCCAGGATGCGATCGCGATCGGCGCGCGTGCGGCACTGCCCCTCCAGCGTGAAGGGCGCGACGTGCACGCTGGCGCGATCGCGGCCCGCGGCCGCGCAGGCCGCCTCGAGTTCACGGCAGCCGGCGGCGAACTCGTCAAAGGAGGACATGACCGGGATCCAGCCCTGGCCCCAGGTCACCACGCGCTTGAACACGCGCGGCGAGCCGGACGAGCCGAACATCACCGGTGGGCCGGCCGGGCGCTCGGGCTTGGGGTAGGAGCGCAGCGGCGGGAACTTGTAGTAGCGGCCGTCGTGGGAGGGCGCGTCCTCGGCCCACAGCTTGCGCATCACTTCCACGCATTCGCGGGTCTGGGTCCAGCGATGGTCGAAGTCCACGCCGAGGATTTCCGACTCCTCGCGGTTCCACCCGGCGCCGATGCCGAACAGCACGCGACCATGGCTGTAGTGGTCGACCGAGGCGACCTGCTTGGCGAGCAGGAGCGGATTGTGTTCCGGAACGAGACAGATGCCGCTGCCGAGCAGGATGCGCTCGGTGGTGGCCGCGGCGCGCGACAGCGCCACCCAGGTGTCCGGCATCTGCCACAGGTAATCGGGCACGTTGCCCGGATCGCCCACGTAATCCGAGGCGAAGGCCAGCGGCATGATGGCGTGTTCGGGCACCCAGTAGGAATGAAAGCCGAGCGTCTCGGCGGTCTTCGCCACCACGGCCGGATCGGCGCGCCGGTCCGGCAGAATCTGGAATACGCCGATCTTCGGCTTCACGGACGCTCTCCTGGTGAATGTCGGACCCGGCGACCATGGTGCGGTGCGTTGCGAAGGGTCTCGGGCAGGGGCCGGATAGTACTCCATCGCCCCTCGCGGGAGGTATTGCCCTGGCGGGTGTGCGCCTGGCCTCGGACGCTTGCGCGCGTCGCGTCGATCGCCGTTAATTGGCCGCCTCCGTCGCGGCTGCGCGACGGCGTCGCAGCAGCCACGGACTCGCCATGCCAAGCATCTCGCTGACCACGCTCCCGGGCCTTCCCCTGGTGAGGAAGGGTGACTCGCTCACCGCGCTGATCCTGCGCGCCGCCGAGGATCACGGCCTACGCTTCGGCGCCGGCGACGTGGTGGTGGTCGCGCAGAAGATCGTATCCAAGGCCGAGGGCCGCCTGGTGCCGCTCGCGAGCGTCACGCCGGGCCCCGAGGCGCGCGCGCTGGCCGCGGAGACCGACAAGGATCCGCGCCTCGCCCAACTCATCCTGGACGAGTGCGCCACGGTGCTGCGCAAGAAGCCGGGCGTGATCATCGTGCGCCATCGGCTCGGCCATGTCGGCGCGAACGCCGGCATCGACCAGTCCAATGTCGAACACGAGGGCGGCGAGCATGCGCTGCTGCTGCCGCGCGATCCTGACGCCTCGGCCGCGCGCCTGCAGGCCGAACTGAGCGCGGCCGCGGGCTGTCACCTCGCGGTCATCATCTGCGACAGCATGAACCGGCCGTGGCGACTGGGCACGGTGGGCGGCGCCATCGGCTGCGCCGGCCTCGAAGTGCTGGACGATCGCCGCGGGCAGCACGACATGTTCGGCCGCGAACTCAAGGTCACGATGATCAACCGCGCCGATTCCATCGCCGCCATGGCCACGCTCCTGATGGGCGAATCCATCGAGCGCACGCCGGTGGCGGTGGTGCAGGGCTTCGCGGTGGATGCGCGCCAAGGGCGCGCGGCCGACATCATCCGGCCGGCGGCGGACGATCTCTTCAACTGAGATGGCACGTTATCTCGCCATCACCGGCGGCGTCGGCGGGGCGAAGCTCGCGCTCGGCCTCACCCATCTGCTCGGCCCCGACGAGCTTCTGTTCGTGGTCAACACCGGTGACGACTTCGAGCACCTGGGTCTCCACGTCTGTCCCGATCTCGACACGCTGATGTACACCCTGGGCGGCGTCTCCAACCTCGAGACCGGCTGGGGACGCGCGGGCGAGACCTGGCAGTGCCTGGACACCCTGGCCGCGCTCGGCGGCGAGAGCTGGTTTCGGCTCGGCGATCGCGATCTCGCCGTGCACCTGCAGCGCACTGCGCGTCTGCGCGCGGGCGCGACGCTCAGCGCGGTGAGCGCGGAACTGTTCGCCGCCCATGGCATCGCGCACCGCGCGCTGCCGATGAGCGACCAGCCGGTGCGCACGCTGGTGCACTGCGACATGGGCACGCTGGCGTTTCAACACTACTTCGTGCGCGAACGCTGCGCGCCGCGGGTGAGCGGCTTCAGCTTCGCCGGCGCGGAGCGCGCGAGCGCCGCGCCGGGCGTGCTCGAGGCCCTCGGCGCCGCGGATCTCGCCGGCGTGATCGTCTGCCCGTCGAATCCGTTCTTGAGCATCGACCCGATACTCGCCGTCGGCGGTATACGCGCGGCGCTCGCGTCTTGCGCGGCGCCGGTCATCGCGGTGTCGCCCATCGTCGCGGGCGCGGCGCTCAAGGGACCGACCGCGAAGATCATGGAGGAATTGCAATTGCCGCAGTCGGCGAGCGCGGTCGCGGCGCATTACGCGGGGCTGATCGACGGCTTCATTCTCGACGAAACCGACCGCGCGCTGCTGCCGGAATTGACCAGCGACACGCTGCGCGTGACCTGCGCGCAGAGCGTCATGTCGACGCTGGACGATAGGATCAATCTGGCGCACACTGCGCTCGAATTCCTGCGGGCGTTCCAATAGATCATGTGGGTCGTCGTTCCCGTCAAACGCTTCTCCAACGCCAAGACGCGCCTCGCGCCGTTGCTGTCCGCCGCCGAGCGTGAATCGCTGGCGCAGGCGATGCTGAACGACGTGCTGCGCGCGGTGCGCGCGAGCCGCCTGGCCTCCGGCGTGTTGGTGGTGTCGCGCGAAGTGCGCGCGCGCTACAGCGTGGAGCGCAGCGGCGGCCTCTTTCTCGAAGAAACCGGCAGCGGTCTCTCCGCGGCCATCGCGCAGGGCGGACAGTGGCTCGCGACCCATGGCCAGCGCGGCATGCTTATGGTGCCGGGCGACGTGCCGCTGGTCAGCGCCCATGAAATCGACGAAGTGCTGGCCGCGCATCGCGCCGCGCCGGCCGTGACCCTGGTGCCGGATCGCGAACACGACGGCACCAACGCGCTCGCGGTGAGCCCGGTGGACGCCATCGACTTCGCCTTCGGCCAGGACAGCTACTCGCGTCACCGCGAGGCGGCGCTCGCCGCCGGCATCGTGCCCGAGACACGTTTCCTGCCCGGGCTCGCGCTGGATCTCGACCACCCCCTGGACCTGCAGACGCTGCTGACCCACGACAGCGAGACCGAGACGCTCGCCTACCTGTGCGACAGCGGCATCGCGCGGCGCGTCCTGCCCCACCACGTCAGCGCCCGCGACTCCAGCGACATCGCCGCCGCCTCGCGACTGCTCTGAGTCATGACCGATTACACGCACCTGCTGGCGGCCGCGGAGGCGGGCCGCGCGCCGAGCGACGAGGACGCGCTGGCGCTCGCCACCTGTGACGACCTGCCCGCGCTGATGGCGAGTGCCGCGCGCCTGCGCGACGCGGGCTTCGGCAATGGCGTGACCTATTCGCGCAAGATCTTCATTCCGCTCACCCAGCTGTGCCGCGACGTGTGTCACTACTGCACCTTCGCCCAGGCGCCGAAGCGGGTGACCGAGCCCTACATGAGTCTCGAGGCCGTGGTCGAACTCGCGCGCCAGGGGCAGCGGCTGGGCTGCAAGGAAGCGCTGTTCACGCTCGGCGAACGGCCGGAGCTGCGTTACAAGACCGCGCGCGATGCATTGGCGCGCCTGGGATTCGCCTCCACCCTGGA
>JBFWYG010000008.1:0-100735 GCA_050186725.1 Gammaproteobacteria bacterium
CTGCAACATCCCGAACCAGCCGCTCTCGGGCGGCGACATCGGCACCTCGGACGTCGAGCCCAAGCTCTTCTTCGACGTCAACACGCCTTCCACCGGCATCGCCTTCACCGCCGACGACTCGGCGCTGATCGATGTGAAGCCGCTCGCCGGCCTCGGCTTCGGCCTGCCCATGACGCTCGGCCTGCGCAACGCCCTGCAGGCACTGCAGTTCCCCACCGCCAGCGCCTGCCATCCGTCGAACGCGGCGTGGAGCGCCCTCCTGCCCACCTCGGCCGACACCAATGGCGACGGTCTGCCCGAAGCGCTCGACGTGGCGCGCGTCGCCGCAGGCAGCAAGAACGCCACGGCCGACGTCTCGCCCTCGCTCGGCAAGGCCACGGTGGCCGACAGCGAAGCCTGCATGCCGAGCCTGACGCGCGCGGAAGTGGCCGGCATCCTGACCGGGCGCATCACCAAGTGGAGCCAGTTGCACCGTGACGGCGTGACCGTCGTGGAAGCCGCGACCGCGGCCGGCCTGCCGGTGCCCACCACCAGCGCGGTGCCGGCGCTCGACAACCAGCGCGTGCACGTCTGCCGGCGTAATGACGGCTCGGGCACCCAGGCGCAGTTCAACGCCTTCTTCCTCGACCGCCCGTGCATGAACGTCGCTGGCGAGATGACCGCCGAGCAGCCGCTGAACCCCGGGCCGAGCACCTGCAGCTACTCCACCCAGTCGGTGGTGTGCTCGAACCGCGGCTCGAGTGAAGTCGATCGCTGCCTGAACGACCTCGAGAACGGCACCACCAACACCAGCACGCTGTTTGGCGGCGCCGGCCCGCTCGGTCCGCGCTACGCCTGGGCCATCGGCGTGCAGAGCACGGAGAAGAACCCCGACCTCGCGCAGAAGTACCGCTTCGCCAAGATCGACGAACTCGCGCCGACCATCGAGAACGTGTGGCTCGGCGACTACTTCGACCACTACGAAGGCACCTGCCAGATGCGCAAGGACAACTCCGCGATCGACCCGAACGCGGTGCCGTCCGAGCTGCGCGCGATCTTCGACGCGGTGTGCGTCGCGGGCCCGGTGGACGTGTTCGACACCAACCAGAACTTCCTCCACCCCTGGGGTGTGGGCGGCTGGCTGTCGGCCCCTCTCGCTTCCACCGGCGGCGCGCTGCCCGACGCGCCGCTGACCGCGGCCGGTCTCATGAACCCCGACGACCCGCTGCCGATCAACACCTGGACCTATCGCGGCGAGAGCTGCTCGGCGCCGGTGGTGTTCGACCCGGTGAATCTGAAGCGCAAGAACGTCGATGCGACGGGCTCCGGCGCCAGCGACCTGCTGGACCAGTTGGCCGAGGCCGAAGCCAGCGCGGCCACGCTGCAGACCCGGCTGAACTCCGCGAATGCGCGCATCGCGAGCAAGGACACCCTGCTGGCCAAGCGCACGAAGCAGGTCAATGATCGCAACAAGATCATCTCGGCCCGCAACAAGGAGATCACTCGGCTACGCAAGCTCTTGAAGCAGAAGAGATGAGAGGCCGGATACGACGGTCCACAACTGACCTCACATCACCCCGTCCCCCCGCGCAAGCGGGGGTTCATCGGCAGTCGGCGAAGCCCATGGATTCCTGCTTTCGCAGGAATGACGGACAGGAAGATTTCGTGGCGGCGTGACAGTCTTCGTCCGCCCTCACTACTTCGCCCGCCCTCACCCCCCCGTCACCCCTGCGCAAGCAGGGGGCCATCGGCGATCGGCAAGGCCCATGGATTCCTGCTTTCGCAGGAATGACGGATTGGATAGCTCGACGGTGGCCTGACAATCTGCGCCATCACCACCACTCCGTCACCGTCGCGAAATCGCGGGGCCATCGAAACGGCCGTCACCTCCGCCCAACGACTCCGTCACCCCTGCGAAAGCAGGGGTCCATCGGCGATCGTCGAAGCCCATGCGTGTAAGCGCCCTCTGCCATTACCACAGCAATCGACATAAACGTCACGCATTGGTCATAAATCGTCGCCATGATGCGCGGCTTATGTTGCTCCGCACCCTCGATGGCGTCCTCTCCCTTTCACCGCGCGCCTCGACCTCGGTCACCGAGCGACCTGTGAACACCAGTGTCGTGGCGCGCGCAGCCATCAGCGCCGTCTGCATTGCCGGTCTCTTGACGACCATCGATCTCGCCGCACAGGAAGCGCCGGCCCAGGAAGCGCCTGTCCCTGAATCGCCCGCCGAGGAAGACGACGCGACCTTCGACGTGTGGGAATACCAGGTCGAAGGCAACACGCTCATCGACGCCGAGTTCATCGAGCGCGCCGTCTACCCTCATCTCGGACCGGACAAGACCATCGACACGGTCGAGGCCGCGCGCGGCGCGCTCGAGAAGGTCTACAAGGAACGCGGCTACGGCACGGTGCTGATCGACATCCCCGAGCAGGACGTGGTCGCGGGCATCGTGCGCCTGCGCGTGGTCGAGGGGCGCGTGCAGCGGCTCAAGGTCACCGGCTCGCGCTACTTCTCCCTAGGTCGCATCCGCGCCCAGGTGCCGGCCCTGGCCGAGGGCGGTGTGCCGCACCTGCCGGCCGTGCAGCAGGAGCTCCAGCGCCTGAACCAGGCGAGCCCGGATCGCAGCATCACACCGGTGCTGCGTCCGGGCTCCACCCCCGGCACGCTGGAAGTCGAACTGAAGGTCGAGGACAAGCTGCCGGTACACGCGAGCCTCGAACTGAACGATCGCTTCACGCAGAACACCGAGAGGCTCAGGCTCAACGCCGAAGTGCGCTACGGCAATCTCTGGCAACGCGAACACGCCATCTCCGCCGCCTACCAGGTCGCGCCCGAGAACCGCGACAACGTCGAGGTGTTCTCATCGACCTACAGTTTCCGGCTGCCGGACTCGGACAAGGTCTTCACCCTCTACGGCGTCAAGACCTCGAGCGACGTGGCGGCGGTCGGCACGCTCGGCGTGGTGGGCAATGGCGTCATCGGCGGGGTGCGCGCGACCCTGCCGCTGCCGGCGCGCGGCAGCTTCTTCCAGAGCCTGACGCTCGGCGGCGACTACAAGGACTTCGGCGAGTCCATCCAGCTGCTCGGCGCCGACACCCTCAACACGCCCATCAGCTATCACGTGCTGAGCGCGCTCTACAGCGGCGTGTACCTCGGTGGCGCGAGCGAGACAGAAGTCAGCGCGGGCCTCAACTTCGCGCTGCGCGGCATGGGCAACCGCACCAGCGAGTTCGCCGACAAGCGCTTCCGCGCCAAGCCGAACTTCATCTATTTGAACGCACGGCTCTCGCATCTGCAGCCTCTGCCGGGCGGCGCGGAGATGTTCGGCGCGCTCGACGGCCAGGTCGCCGCCGCACCGCTGATCAGCAACGAGCAGTTCGGCGTGGGCGGCGTGCAAAGCATTCGCGGCTACCTCGAGTCCCAGCAGTTCTTCGATGACGGGCTGCGCGCGTCGCTCGAACTGCGCTCGCCCGACTTCGCAAAGCGCCTGTGGACCGCGCTCTCGAGCGCACGCGTGCACGGCTTCGTGGAAGGCGCGAGCGGCCGCACCCAGGACGCGCTGCCCGCCCAGGACGCGACCGCCACCTTGTGGAGCGCGGGTCTCGGCTTCCGCCTGCGCGCCTTCGACGCCTTCCAGGCGGAGCTCGACTGGGCCACGCCCTTCAAGGACTCGGGCACCATCGCGAACGGCGACTCACGCGTGCATTTTCGTCTCGAGTACGGCTTCTGAACGCGCGCGTCACACGCATGACTCGCGGTTCACCTAGGGTGGCCGAAGTGAGTGCGAGCCGCGCAGCGCAACTGTCACGAGAGCGTAACGAGAACATCATATAAAGCTGACGCCATGAGCCTAGCAACGCTTCGACGCTCCACCTTCCTGCGCTGCGCGCTCTGCGCCCTCGCCCTGTCCGTCACCCAGCCCGCCTCGGCGTGGTGGGCGAAGGAATGGACCCAGCGCAAACCGCTCTCAGTCGATACCGGCACCACGGGCGCGAACCTCACCGCGCCGGTGAACGACGCGCCGCTGCTCCTGCGCCTGCACGCGGGCAACTTTCCACAGTTCCTGAACGTGCGCGAGGGCGGTCTCGATCTGCGCTTCGTCGCGGGCGACGACCAGACGCCGCTCAAGTACCACGTCGAGAAATTCGACGCGGCGGCGCAGATGGCGCTGGTGTGGGTCAAGCTGCCGGTGGTCAATCCACAGACACCCGACAACCGCCTGTTCATGTACTTCGGCAACGCGCAAGCGGTCGAAGCCGCTGACCCGGCCGCGAGCTTCGATGCCGACACCGCGCTCGCCCTGCACTTCGCGGGCAGCGCGTTGCTCGCCGACAGCACCGCCTACCAGACCCAGGTCAGTGGCACGGCGGTGCCGAATCCCGCATCGCTGATCGGCCAGGGCGCGCTGCTGGATGGCAGCAATGTGCTGACCATCGCCGACGCGCCGCACCTGCGCTTCACCGCCGACAAGGGCTTCACGGTGGCGATGTGGACGCGCTTCGACAGCCTGCCGGCCAGCGCGGGACGCCTCATCGAGCGCGACGGCGCCGGCCAGCGGTTCGCGGTCGATGTAAATGGCGCGGAGCTCTCGGTCGAGTACGCCGGCCAGCGCGTGGTGAGCGCCACGCCGCTGGTCGCCGCGACCTGGCAGCACATCGCCGTCAGCGCGGGCGGCGGCGAACTGCGCCTGTTCGTCGATGGGCGCCTGGCCGGCAGCGCGGCGGTCACCATGACCGACCTCGAAGGCCCCCTCACGCTCGGTGGTGCCGGCGACGGCAGCGCCCCCGTGGCCGTGGCGCTCGACGAAGTAGAAGTGAGCACCGTGGCGCGCAGCGCCGAGTACCTGGCACTCGCCAGCACCGTGCAGGGCACGCAGAACGACCGGGTCATCACCTACGCTGCGGACGAGAGCGCCGACAGCGCGGCCGGTGGCGAAGGCGAAGCCCAGGCCGTCGGGCACTTCACCATCATTTTCCAGAGCGTGTTCGGCAACAAGGACGCGCTGGTCGAACAGCTCGTGATCGGCGTGTGCGGCGTGATGATGATCATCGCGGCGCTGGTCATGGTCATGAAGGGCATCGCCCTCGGCCGCGCGCGCAAGGCGACCGCGCAGTTCCTCGCGGCCTATGAAGGTCTCGCGCCGACCATCGACGATCCCAACAAGGGCTTCACCTCGCTCTACGATCGCGCCCGCGCGTTCAAGGACTCGCCGCTGTTCCGCGTGTATCGACGTGGATTGGACGAGGTGCGCTCGCGCTTCTCGCCGGCGGTGGGCGCCGCGCCCGTGGGGCTGGACGACAAGGCCATGATGTCGCTGCGCGCGGTGCTCGACGCCGTCATGGTGCGTGAAGGTCAGAAGCTGAACAGCCAGCTGGTGCTGCTGACCATCGCGATTTCCGGAGGTCCTTTCATCGGCCTGCTCGGCACGGTGGTCGGCGTGATGGTCACCTTCGCCGCCATCGCCGCGACCGGCGACGTCAACATCGCCGCGATCGCGCCCGGTATGGCCGCCGCGCTGCTCGCCACGGTGGCCGGCCTCGGCGTCGCGATACCGTCGCTCTTTGGTTACAACTACCTCGGCGCGCGGGTCAAGGACATCTCCGCCGACATGCACGTGTTCGCCGACGAGTTCATGGCGCGCGTCAACGAGTACTACGGCCGCTAGACGGCAGGACGGGACTCGGACCATGGCTGCTGAACTCAAGGGCGACAACGAACCCTACGACGACATCAACATCACGCCGATGGTGGATCTCACCTTCGTGCTGCTGATCATCTTCATCATCATGACCACGGCCGCCGTGCAGGGCATCCAGGTCAACCTGCCGCAGGCGAGCAGCGCGCCGCCGCTCGAAACACCGAAGACCAAGGCGGTGACCATTTCCGCCGACGGCACCATCTACCTCGACACCTATCCCGTGACCATCCAGGAACTGGAGTCGCGCCTCGGCAGCCTGCATGCCGCCGATCCGGGCCTGCCGGTCATCATCAAGGGCGATTCGACCGTGCAGTACCAGCTGGTGGTCGACGTGCTGGACATGTGCGGCCGCCTGGGCATCACGCAAATCGGACTCGTCACACAGAAGCTCGTCAAATGATGGAACCTCGATTCGACGCCGACGACGACAGCGAGGACGGACTCTGGCGCCGCTACGGCGCGCAGGCCTCCGCCGCGCTGGTCGTCCTCGTGATCGCCGCAGGCCTGTACTTCTTCTTCGGCAGCATGGGTGGCGCGGATGCGCCCAAGGTGCCCGAGATCCAGCAGATCTCCATCGTGCAGCCACCCCCGCCGCCACCACCGCCGCCGCCGCAGGTGGAAGAGCCGCCGCCGGAAGTGCAGGAGGTCGACGTACCGGAGCCCGAGCCGGAACCGGTGGCCGAACAGCCCAGTGACGAACCGCCGCCGGGTGACGATCTCGGCCTCGACGCCGACGGTGTGGCCGGTGCCGATGGATTCGGTCTGAAGGCCAAGAAGGGTGGCCGCGCGCTGATCGGCGGCGGCGACAGCAAGAAGTGGTACGCAGGCGTGATCCAGACCGAACTGCAGGCCCTGCTCGCCGACATATCGGAGATGCACAAGGGCCGCTACGCCGTGGTCGTGCGCATCTGGATCGATGACGAAGGCCGCCTGCAGCAAGCCGAGGTCATGCGCGGCACCGGCGACCGGGCCGTCGACGAGGCCGTGCGTCGCGCGCTGGCCGGTGGCCTGCGCCTGTCGCACGCGCCGCCGGAAGATCTGCCGCAGCCGATCCGAATCCGCATCTCCTCGCGCAGTTGATGCCACACCCGAATTCCAAGCCTCGAGTCCCGCTCCAACCGATGAAAGCCTTGAGTCGCCCCGCCGCGGCGCTGTTGCTCGCCCTGCCCATGGCCACCACCTGGGCGGACGAGCGCACCGATCTGCTCGAAATGAAGAACACGATCCTGAACCTGGTCGATGCGCTGGTGGAACAAGGCATCCTGACGGAGGCAAAGGCCCAGGCGCTGAAGAACGAAGCGGCGGCGCGCGCGCGCGCCGATGCCGCGCGCGAGACCGTGGTGGAAGCGGCGCCCGCCGACGAGGCCGCGGACAAGCCCGCCGCCGCCGGCAAGGTGGTGCGCGTGCCCTACGTGCCGAACTTCGTGAAGGACGAGATTCGTGAACAGGTCCGCGCCGAGTTGCGCAAGGACGTCACCGCCGACGTGGTCGCCAAGGCCAAGGAAGAGCGCTGGGGTCTGAAGGACGCCCTGCCCGCCTGGGTTACCGCGCTGCGCTGGAGTGGCGACGCGCGCCTGCGTTACCAAGGTGATTACTTCGCGAGCAGCAACCCGCCCTCGTCACTGCCCAACTTCCAGGCCATCAACGAGGCGGGCGGCATCACCCGCGCCGGCCAGAACGCGTTTCTGAATTCCACCGAGGACCGTCACCGCACGCGCGTGCGTGCGCGCCTCGCGCTGGACGCCACGGTCGCCGACAATGTCGATGTCGGCCTGCGCTTCGTCACCGGTCGGCTGGACAACCCGATCTCCTTGAACGAGACGCTGGGTCGCCAGAGCGACCCGATCGAATTCAACGTCGACCGCCTGTGGATCGGCTGGAACCAGCGCGACGCCGACGGCTTTTCACGTGTATTCGCGCGCGGCGGCCGCATTCCCAACCCCTACTTCACGCCTTCCGACGTGCTGTGGGACAACGATCTGGCCTTCGAAGGCTTCGCCGTCAGCGCGCATCAGCCGCTGTGGTTCCTGGACCAGGTCGCGGGCCCGGCGAGCCCGAAGCGCCAGGTGTTCCTGACACTCGGCGCCTTCCCGCTGCTCGAGAACGAATTGCCGGTCGCCGACGACAAGTCCAACGACAAATGGCTATGGGGCGGTCAGGCCGGCATCGACTTCGCCTTCACGTCGACGCAGGCGGCGACGGTCGCCTTCGCCTTTCACGATTACATCAACGTCCCGGGACAGCGGAACCAGTTCAACAGCGTGCTGCGCGACTGGACCGCGCCGCGCAGCGTGGTCAAGGGCAACACCCTGTACGACCTGCGCAACGATCTCGACCTGACCACCGAGTTGTTCGGCCTGGCCGCCGACTTCACGCTCATCAATCTCTCGATGCAGTACCGCTACTCGGGCTTCGACGCGGCGGACGTCTGGCTGACCGGTGAAATCGTCAAGAACATCGGCTACGACGAGGGTGAGATCGCGCGCCGCACCGGCGTGCGCGTGCCCGAGAGATCGCTGGCCTGGCATCTCGGCATGCAGGTCGGCAATGCCTGCGATACGGTGCAGGCCTTGAGCCACTGCGTCGATCGCGCCGGCGAGTGGACGCTGTACAGCTACTACCGCTACCTGCAGCGCGACTCCATGCTGGATGCCTTCACCGACTCCAACTTCAATCTCGGCGGCACCAACACCCAGGGCTACGTGATCGGCGCCGACTACGGCCTGACGCGCGGCACCTGGCTGCGCACGCGCTGGATGTCGAGCGACGAGATCGACGGTGTGCCGTTCAGCATGGATGTCCTGCAGGTCGACGTAAATGCGAACTTCTGAGCGGCGCGCCGCGGGCCGCTGGCATCTGAGCCTGGTCACGGCGGCGCTGCTCGTCGCGCACGGCGCCGCGCCGCAGGCACAGCAGGCCGCCGCCGATCCCGCGGCCCTGCAGCAGGCCTTGAATCGCGCCCAGGGACTCTTGCGGCAGCTCGCCGAGCAGCGCACGCGGCTCGAGGCGGATAACGCCGCCGCGCAGGTGAAGATTGCAGGTCTCGAGCGCGATCTCGCGCGCGAGAAACACGCGCGTGATGAACTCGCGACCGACCTCGAACTCGCGGCGCGCAAGTCCGAGTCACTGGACAAGAAGCTCGCCGGCAGCGGCGAGCGCCTGGCCCAGACCGAGACCCGCCTGCGCGACACGGTCGCCAAATGTCGCGAGCTCGCGGCCGAACACCGCGCCACCCTCGCCGCCAAGGGCGAACTCGAGTCCCAACTCACAGTCACCCGCGCCGACCTCGCCGCCGCGCGCAAGCGCAACCACGAGCTCTACGGCATCAACGCCGAGATCCTCGAACACTTCAAGTCCAAGACTTCCTGGACCAGCTTCCTGCAGAGTGAACCGGCGCTGGGCTTGAAACAGGTCGAGATCGAGAACCTCGAGCAGGACCTGCGCCACCGCAACGAGGACCAGCGGCTTGCGCCGCCGGCCCAGGAACCTCCCGCGCACTAAGCGCGTGGCGCCGCGCCTGCGGCGTGCCCTCGCCCACGTCTGTTATGGCCGTGCCCGCGTCGTGCCAGTTGACCTGGCGGCGGCGGCGACGTTTTAATGTTTCTTTAAGCATTTAATCGACCGCCATGAACGCCGCCGATGCCAGCAAGGTCTTTGAGGCGCTTTCTTCCACGGTGCGCCTGGAGACCTTTCGCCTCCTGGTGCGCCACGAGCCCACGGGTCTGGTGGCAGGAGAGATTGCCACAGCGCTCGGCGTCACACCGGCAAACCTGTCCTTCCATCTCAAGACCCTGACCCATGCCGGCCTGGTCACCGTGACCGCCGAGGGACGCTTCCAGCGCTACCGCGCGCTGCTGTCGGCGGTACGCGACCTGGTGGGCTTTCTCACCGACGAGTGTTGCCAGGGCCATCCAGAACAGTGCGCCGACGCCACGGCCACGGTCCCTTGCCAGGCGGCGACGCGCGTGCGCGCCCGCGTGGCCGCGAGGTGATGACACTCGTCCCCTGCGGCGTGTCCTGCGTGGCCTCATCACGCCGCGCCTGACCGAACTATCAGTGAATACGAGGAATCACCGTGCCGACCATCGACATCTATGATCCGCCCTTGTGCTGCGCCAGTGGCGTGTGCGGCGTCGACATCGACGAAGCGCTGCTCTATTTCGCCGCCGACCTCGAATGGGCGGGTAAACAGGGCGCCGTCATCAGGCGCCATAATCTCGCCCAGGCGCCGCTCGAGTTCGCCAGCAATCCTGTCGTCAGCGCGTTCCTGCACGCGAGCGGCGAGGCCGGCTTGCCCCTGGTGCTGGTGGATGGTCGGGCGGTGCTGAACGGTCGTTACCCGAGCCGCACCGAGCTCGCGCGCTGGGCGAGTCTCGAGGCCGTGCCATCCGCGCCGAGCGCCAGCGGGTGCTGCAGCGGCTCGCAGTGCTGCTGAGAGACCAGCCATGTTGCGCTTTATGCAGGCGCCGCCGATTTTCCTGTTCTTCACCGGCAAGGGCGGGGTAGGCAAGACATCGCTTGCGTGCGCGACCGCCGTGGAACTCGCCAGTCACGGTAAAGCGGTGCTGCTGGTCAGCACCGATCCGGCCTCGAATGTCGGCCAGGTGTTCGACGTCGCCATCGGCAATCGCGTGACGCCCATCGCGGCGGTGCCGAACCTGAGCGCCCTGGAAATCGACCCGCAGGCCGCCGCCCAGACCTACCGGGATCGCATCGTTGGCCCGGTGCGCGGCGTGCTACCGGACAGCGTCGTACGCAGCATCGAAGAGCAGTTGTCGGGAGCGTGTACCACCGAGATCGCCGCCTTCGATGAGTTCACGGGCCTGCTGACCGATCCGGAACTCACGCGTCGCTACGCGCACATCGTGTTCGACACCGCGCCCACCGGTCACACCATCCGACTGTTGCAGCTACCTGGCGCCTGGAGCGGCTTTCTCGACGCCGGCAAGGGCGATGCGTCCTGTCTCGGGCCGCTCGCAGGCCTGGAGAAGCAACGTGACCAGTATCGCGCGGCGGTGGCGGCACTGGCCGATGCGACCCGCACACGCCTCGTGCTGGTCGCCCGCGCGCAGCGCTCGACCCTGCGCGAAGCTGCCCGCACCCACGATGAACTTGCGCAGCTCGGCATCAGCCAGCAGTACCTGGTCATCAACGGCGTCTACCCGCGCGATGGCGCCGGCGACGACCCGCTGGCCCAGGCGGTGTGCCGCCGGGAACAGCATGAACTCGCCACCCTGCCCGAGGCGCTGCAGGCCTTGCCGCGCGACGAGGTTGCGCTCAAGCCCTTCAACCTGGTCGGCGTGGACGCATTGCGCCAGATGTTGCGCGACACCGTGGACATTGCCTGCGCCCCGCCGCCGGTCCTGCCGCCGCTGAACGCGCCGAGCCTGGCCTCGCTCGTCGACGACATCGCCGTGAGTGGTCATGGGCTCGTGATGCAGATGGGCAAGGGCGGTGTCGGCAAGACCACGCTCGCCGCCGCGGTCGCGGTCGAACTCGCGATGCGCGGGCACGACGTGCACCTGACCACGTCGGATCCGGCCGCTCATCTCGCGGACACCTTGGACGGCGCCCTGCCGCACCTGACCGTTGATCGCATCGATCCCCACGCGGAAACCGCGCGCTATCGTCAGCACGTCATGGACACCAAGGGCGCGAAGCTCGACGCGGCGGGCCGCGCCCTGCTCGAGGAAGACCTGCGCTCGCCTTGCACCGAGGAAGTGGCGGTGTTCCAGGCGTTCTCGCGCATGATTCGCGAAGCGGGCAAGAAGTTCGTGGTGATGGACACGGCGCCCACCGGCCACACCCTGTTGCTGCTGGATGCCACCGGCGCCTACCACCGCGAGATCGTGCGCCAGCTGAGCGGCTCGTCGCTGCGCTATCACACACCGATGATGCAGCTCCAGGATCCCGAGCGCACCAAGGTCCTGCTGGTGACCCTGGCGGAGACCACCCCGGTGCTGGAAGCCGCGAACTTGCAGGCAGATCTCCGCCGGGCCGGCATCGAGCCCTGGGCCTGGGTGATCAACAACTGCGTCGCCGCGAGCCATCCCGCAGCGCCCCTGCTGCGCCAACGCGCCGCCAATGAACTGCGCGAGATCGACGCGGTGCGCACGCGACACGCCAGGCGTCATGCCGTCGTCCCTCTATTGACCGAGGAACCGGTGGGCGTAGCGCGCCTGCGGCGGCTGGCCACCCACGGCGCGGACGCGCTTTAGTCAATCGAACACACGCATCTATGGAGTCCCCGACGTGAACACTGCCCCCGCACCCATGAGCATCTTCGAGCGCTACCTGACGCTGTGGGTGTTTCTCTGCATCCTCGCCGGCATAGGCGCGGGCCAGGCGCTGCCCGGACTGTTCCAGGCGATAGGCAAGCTGGAGTTCGCGCAAGTCAACCTCCCGGTGGGTCTGCTCATCTGGGTGATGATCATCCCGATGCTGGTGAAGGTGGACTTCGGCGCGCTGCACGAGGTGCGCCGGCACATGAAGGGCATCGGCGTGACGCTGTTCGTGAACTGGCTGGTGAAGCCGTTCTCGATGGCGCTGCTCGGCTGGGTGTTCATTCGCGGCCTGTTCGCGCCCTGGCTGCCGGCCGAGCAGTTGGACAGCTACATCGCGGGCCTCATCCTGCTGGCCGCCGCGCCCTGCACGGCGATGGTGTTCGTGTGGAGCCGGCTCACCAACGGGCATCCGCTGTTCACGCTCTCACAAGTGGCCCTGAACGACACCATCATGGTGTTCGCCTTCGCGCCCATCGTCGCGCTCCTGCTCGGCATATCGTCCATCACGGTGCCGTGGGCGACCTTGCTCACGTCGGTCGTGCTGTACATCGTCATCCCGGTGGTGCTGGCGCAGGCGTGGCGCAGGCGCTTGCTGGTTAATGGCCAGGCAGCCTTCGACGCCGCGATGCAACGCATCGGTCCGTGGTCGATCACCGCGCTGCTCGCGACGCTCGTGCTGCTGTTCGCCTTCCAGGGCAAGGCCATCCTCGAGCAACCACTGGTCATCGCCCTGCTAGCGGTGCCGATACTGCTGCAGGTGCTGTTCAACTCGGCGCTCGCCTATGGCCTCAATCGCGCCTTGGGCGAGAGCCATGACGTGGCCTGTCCTTCGGCTCTGATCGGGGCTTCGAATTTCTTCGAGCTGGCTGTCGCCGCCGCCATCAGCCTGTTCGGCTTCGAGTCCGGCGCGGCGCTCGCGACCGTGGTCGGCGTATTGATCGAGGTGCCGGTGATGCTGCTGGTGGTACGCGTCGTGAATCGCTCGAAGCACTGGTACGAGTGCGGTTTGCGGACGGCCTGATATCTCCGTGGGGCTCGCCGCTCCCGGCGAGCCCCACGCGTTCACGGCGTGGTGCCAGGCACCAGGAACAGGGGCGCCTGGTCCGCCGGCATCTCCGCCAGTTCGCCAGGAGCCAGTCGCGCGTAGATCTCGATGAGCGTGCCGTCCGGATCTTCCAGCCAGAGCTCATGCAAGGGCGTGCCGCGCCAGGTCGTGCGCGGCGGCTTCACGACTTCAGCACCGAAGCTGCGAGCGCGGTGGTAGGTATCGATGACCGCAGCCCGATC
The DNA here is from genome assembly GCA_050186725.1 of Gammaproteobacteria bacterium. Lineage (GTDB taxonomy): Bacteria > Pseudomonadota > Gammaproteobacteria > JADJYF01. The sequence continues at coordinate 13,256 of JBFWYG010000008.1, forward strand.
GGGCAGCGCGATGCCGAGGTGGTACAGCGTGTCGTGGTGGAGCGTGTTGCCGTCGGCGACCATCAGCACGAGATTGAGTCCGAGTTCCGGTCGGACGAAAGTCGCGTAGCGGTGCGTCCATTCCCGCGGCCAGGCGTTCAGCAGCCAGGCGTAGAAGGCCACGCTCTGCGGCAGGTCCCGCACGCGCAGGCTGGCGTGGAACTCCACGGCGACGGGTCCGGCAGGCACTCGCAACAGCGCCAGCAGCACGTCGATACGCGGCGTGAGCAGCGTATCCAGCGCGGTACGCGCGGTGCTGAGGGCTACATGCTCCGCGCGGGTGCGCGCCCACGCGCCGCCCAGTAGAGACCAATCGACGTAGCGAACCCGGGCCGGCGGCGCCGGTGTGCCGCCCGCCGCGGCGTCCAAGGCGATCAACAGATCGCCGGATGTGCACGCGGCCGACGCGACGTCCTGGATGGTCACGTCCATCCCCTCGCACATCGCCGCCAGTCGGCTACGGACGTGACTTAACAGGTCGGCGTCGTGCCCGGACAGAATAACCTTGGTACTCATTGCCCATCTCCGACCGACTGCGCCACGGGTAACTCGATCGGCGTACCGGCCTTGCTCCACGCCGCCCACGAGCCCTCGTAGTTTCGCGCCGGCGCGATCCCCGCGAGATGCAGCGCCAGCATCGTGTGCGCTGCGCGTATACCGCCCTGGCAGTAGGACACGACCTCGCGGCCTGGGACGATGCCCGCCGCCAGGAAGGCAGCGCGCAAAGACTCTCCTGGCAGGAAGCGCCGGGTGGACGCATCGATCACGGCGGTCCACAGCAGGTGAAGCGCGCCCGGAATGTGACCGGCGATCGCACTCTCGTTGGAGACCGCGCGCGTCCACTCATCGTCGCCGCGAACGTCGAGCAGTTGGACGTCGCGCTTGCGCAGCGCAGCGTTCACGTAGTCAGTGGTGGCGATCAGCGTCGGCTGCGGCCGGGCCACGAAAGCGCCAGCGGGCGGCGTGGTCCGGGCGCTCGTCGTCTCGCGGCCTTCCAGGCACCAGGCGTCCCAGCCGCCATCCAGCACCTTGATGCGCGTGTGACCGTAGTAACGCGCCACCTACCACAGGCGGGCGGCGAACAGGCCGTTCCCATCGTCGTAGGCGATGATGTCGGTGTGCTGGTCGATGCCCAGCCTGACCATCAGCGCGGCGAATGAAGCGGGCGTGATGACGTTGGAGTTCTCGCGCAGAAACGGGCTGCCGCCGTGGCTGACCGCACCGGGTACGTGCGCGGCGTCATAGCCATCCCCCTTGCGCATGTCGACGACACGCTGGCCTGGGCGATCGAGGTTGGCCGCCAGCCAGGCGGTGCTGACCAGCGCCTCGTCACGCAACCGGTCGTACGCGATGCTCATGCGCGTGCCCTCGCGCTCACGGCGTCATCTCGTGGTGGCGTCGGGGCGCACATCCGACCCGTGCAGCAGGTACACATGCGCTTGCACCTACGGGCGATACTCGCTGGTATCCGTATCAGGAACTCAAGAGCGCGACGGCGAAACTGCGTGATGTATTTCATTCTGTCGGTCCTCGGCTGAATTGCGTCCACCGCGCTCGAGCTCGTGCATTCCGAGCGAGCGCGTCATGCGGGTAGACGCGAGCAATGCCGCAGGAGTTACAGTGGGGGACCCTATCAGCGCGTGGTCTGTGGTCGGAGAGCAACTGCTCGGCCTGCCGCGGAAATCGACGCGTCGCGCCGCTCGCAGCGCAGCACGCTGTTGCTGTCCCGATAGAACTCGCAGCTGCGCTCGAGCGCCGATTTCAGGCGCTGCCGCGCGCGATGGAGGCGCACCTTGACTGCCCCGACGCTGCCGCCCAGGACCTCGGCGGTCTGCTCGTAGGTCAGCTCGTCGAGCTCGTGCACGACGAGCGCCGTTCTGTAGCCGGGAGGCAGGCTGTCGATGACTTCGCGTATGCAACGGTTCGTTTCGCCGAACTCGATACGCTGCTCGACACTGTGCGCGGCATCTTCGACATCGCCCGCCTCGTCCAATGCGACGACCCCGTGGCGCCGCGGCCGGGAGCGTAGAAAATCGTTGACGACGTTGCGCGCGATGGCGAACAGCCAGGTCCGCGGCGAAGCCCGACCAGCGTAGCTGGCCATGCCTCGACTGGCCTTGAGCAAGGTCTCCTGCAACAGATCGGCGGCGTCAGCGTCGTCCCCCACCTGCCGGCGTAGATAGCGCAGCAGATCAGGAGAGTGCTCACGCACGATCGACGCGAAGTCGAGCGCAGTGTCGGGCAACTCATGCATCAACGCTGTCCTCTGCGCACCCGGCCGGCCCTGGCCGGCCGGGCCGCGCGTTCAACAGCACGCTTTGCCCGGCTCCGCCGAAGGCGCGCAGCAGGCGCTGCCGGACACCGTCGGCGCCGCGCCCAGCTGCGCGTGGGCCGCATCGAGCGCCTTGTCCGCCGGCACTTTGCGGATCTTGTCGGCGAGCGCGATGGCCTCGGCGATGTCAGCATCGCTGAGGCCGGCCTGGCGAGCGGCGGGGACGTGGAACTCGAGACAGGGAATGCAGTTGCTGGCCAGCGCGGCGCCCAGCGCCACGAGTTCGCGATCGCGCATGGAGAGAGTGCTCATGTGTCTATCCTTCGTTGCTTGTTAATGGTGATGGGTGAGAGTCCGCGTCTAGGCCTTCGATGTCATGGACATCGCGCTGCGCGTGGGTGGCCTGAGTAATAGCAGCGCCAGCAGCGCGCTGGTCGCGAGACCACCGGACAGCCAGGCGACCTGGCCACCGAGTCCATCCAAGGCCAGGCTGAAGGCCAGCGGCGCGATGGCCTGCGCGACCCGCGCGGGCAGCATCAGCCAGCCCTGGCGCGCGCCGTAGCCGTCGGGCCCGAAGAACACCAACGGCAAGGTGCCCTTGGCGATGGTCAGGATGCCATTGCCTGCGCCGTGCAGCACCGTGAACGCGGCAGCGAATCCGCCGCCGCCGAACAGCAGTGCCAGCGCACCGAGCGGATGGGCCACGGCCGCGAGCCGCGCGGAGAACAGCGGCGAGAGGTGGCGCAGCAGGCTGAACTCCAGCAAGCGCGCGCCCACTTGGGCGGGGCCGATCAGCGCGCCCGCCGCCACCGCGAGCGTCACGCTCGCGCCGGCGGCTTCGAGCATGCGCGGCAGATGCGCCGCCATCGCGGTGGCGATGAACCAGGTCACGGCGAACACGTAGCCGAGCACGGCCGCGGTGACGGTGGGATTGGTGGGGAGCGGCTCGCTGGCGGCCGACTCCGCAACGGGCGCTTCCGCGCCCGGCTGCGCGGCCGGCGCGTAGTCCTCAACCGGGCGCGGCACACGCATGTGCAAGGGCAACGCGACGCCGAGATGCAACCCCGCCCATGCGAGACACGCCGTGCGCCAGCCGAATTCAGCATCGAGCCAGGCGCTGAGCGGCCATGCCACGGTGCTGGCGAAGCCCGCGATGAGCGTGATGCCGGTGATGGCGTTCCGCGACTCGTAGCGCCACAGCCTGACCACGGTGGCGAACGCCGCCTCGTAGAGCCCGCTGCCCATGCCAACGCCGAGCACCGCCCAGGCCGCGAATAGCGAGACCGCGCCCTGCGCGGCGCCGAGCGCGGCGAGGCCGAGCGCGAAAATCACGTTGGTCGCCATCAGCAGGCCGCGGCCACCGTGGCGGTCGATGAGGCGACCGGCCGCCGGGCCGATCAGCGCGGACAGCACGAGCGACGCGGAGAACGCCGCGTACACCATCGCCGTCGGCACGCCGAGCTCGCGCGCCATCGGCGCGGCGAGCACCGCCGGCAGGTAGTAGGTCGAGCCCCAGCCGAGCGTCTGGCCGATGCCGAGCACGACGACAGTCGCGGTGCGCGACATCGGCGCGTCTCAGCCGCAGCAGGCCGCCGACGTGGCAGCCGCCGGCTTCGCGCAGCAGGCGCTCTCGGTCGCTGCCGCCGGCGCCGCTGCGCAACAAGCGCTGGCAGCGGGCGCCGGCACCTCGACCTTGGTCGGGCCACAACAGGCGCTGCCGACGGTCAGCTCGACGTCTGCGCTGACCGAACATACGCCGGTCTCGGGCAGCTCGAGTTCGAGCCGGTCGGCAGCCGCAAGGTCGCCCGCCAACGCCGCCACCACCGAGCGCACCTGTTCGAAGCCGGTCATCATCAGGAAGGTCGGTGCGCGGCCGTAGCTCTTGACCCCGACGGTATAGAAACCGGCTTCCGGGTGCGACAGCTCGCGGTGCCCGTGGGGGCGCACCGAGCCGCAGCTATGCAGGTTGGGATCGATCAGCGGTCCCAGCGCCTGGGCCGATTCCAGCCAGGGGTCGAGCGCCAGGCGCAGTTCGCGGGTCATGCCGAGGTCGGGTCGCTGGCCGGTGGCGCAGATGATCTCGTCGACGTCGGCGATCTCCACTGCCTCACCATCGGCCCGTCTGCCACGCACGCGCAAGCTCGCGCCGTCGCGCTCGAGCGCCTCGATACGCACACCGCTCACGAACTCCATCTGCCCCGAGTCGCGCAGCGCCTTCAGCGCCGTGCCGAGCTGGCCTCGCGCCGGCAGGCCATCAGCCGCGCCACCGCCGAACACGCGGGCGAGCGATTCCGACCGCACCGCCCACACGAAACGAGTTCCCGCCGCTTCGCGCGCGAGTTCCGAGAGCGCCAGCAGGCTGTTGGCCGCCGAATGCCCGGCGCCGACCACCAGCGTGCGCTTACCCGCATAGCGCCCACGCGCCGCGCCCAGCACGTCCGGTATGCCGTAGTGGATGCGGGCCGCGTGCTGCCGCTCGCCCAACGCCGGCAGGCCGTTGCCGCCCAGGGGATTCGGTGATTGCCAGGTGCCACTCGCATCGATCACGGCGCGCGCGCGGAACTGCTCGACGACACCATCGCGCTCGACGCGCAGCACGAAGGGCGCGCCCTCGCGCCCGGCGCTCAGCACCTTGTCGTGGCCTTCGCGCGTGATGGCCACCACCTTGCTGCGCAGGCGCAGATGGCGCGCCACCTCCGGCAGGCCAGCGAAGGGTTCCAGCACCTGACGCACGACCTCGCCCGCGAGCGGCAGCTCTTCGGCGGGCGGCGCGGTCCAGCCGCGCGCTGTGAGCATCGCCGTCATGCTCGGGTCGAGGTTCGCGCGCCACGGCGAGAACAGCCGCACATGGCCGAAGTCGACGTAGCTCGCGCCGACGCTCGCCCCCGCTTCGAACACCAGCGGCTCGATGCCGCGTTCGAGCAGGCGCGCCACCGCGGCGAGGCCGACCGGCCCGGCGCCGATCACGGCCACCGGCAGCCCGGGACTCGGCGCCAATCGGTCGCGCAGGCGCAGGCCGAGCAGCGCCGCCGAATCCGGGCACGCGCCCTGGAACTCCGCGGACGCCGCGAGCGCGGCGGGCGCCTGCGCCCTGTCTCGCGGCGTGAAACCGAAACGCGGAAAGTACTCGGCGGCGCTGGTAGTGAGGAGAAACAGCTCCACGATGTCGCGGCGTGTGGCCTCAACCAGCATCAGCTCGACCAGGCGCCGGCCGATGCCGCGGCCGTGCATGCCCGCCTCCACCGCCACCGAGCGCAACAGGGCCACATCGCCATGCACTTCGGCGCCGGCGACGCCCACCACGCGCTCGTCCAAGGTCGCCACCGCGAAGGTGGCCAGGTGATCGCGCGCGCCGGCCAGGGGCAGTTGCCGGCTCTCCAGCAGGGTCGCGATCGCCGGCCAGTCGGCCGGCGTGGCGGGCCTAAGTCGCAGGGATTCGTTCAGCAGCATGAGCTCGCTCCTTTCTTCGTGGTCGCGGGCAGGCAGCAATTCGCGGCGCTGTCCTGTTTGAGAGCCTCCATCAGGAGATGCAGGCTGGCTTCGACGCTGGCGCGCTGACGGGCATTGAGCCCGGCCAGCAGCTGCTCGGCGTGGTGGTCGAGGCTGCGATTGAGTTCGGCGGCGGTCTGCGCGCCGGCCGGGGTCAGGGTGACCAGCCAGCTGCGCGCGTCGGCCGGGTTGGGTTCCTTGGTGACCAGGCCACGCTGGACCATGGCGTCGACCGCGCGCGACACCCAGCTCTTCTCGAGACACAGGCGGGCGCCGAGGTCGATCAGCGAGAGCGGCCCCGCGCCATCCAACTCGGTCAACAGGTGGCACTGGGTGCCGGTGGCGCGGCAGCAGTCAGCCACCACTCTCTGCGCTCGTGAGTACCTGCGGGCGATGTCGCGCAGCAGTGCGCCAGCGGTCGATGTGTCTGTCATGATTGGTTGCTAGTGGAAACCATGAGAAGAAAGTAGACGCCGGGCATTCAGTTGTCAATGGCAACTAATATCCCGGCCCTCACGGCGCGTCATGCATCCGTAACAATGCCCTTCTACCTTCGACGCCCACCCTCCAGGCAGTGTCCCGCGGCATGACCGGATCACCCGACCGCAGCTACGCTGTACTGTTCCTCTGCACGGCCAATTCGTCGCGCTCCCTGATCGCGGAAGCACTGCTCGCGCATCTCGGCGGCGGACGATTCCAGGCCTATTCGGCCGGCAGCCACCCATCGGGCTTCGTGCATCCGCTCGCTCGAGTGATGATCGAGGAGATGCACCTGCCGACCGACAACATGCGCAGCAAGTCCTGGGACGAGTTCACCCGCCCCTCGGCACCGCACCTCGATTTCATCTTCACCCTGTGCGACGCCGCCGCCGGCGAGACCTGTCCGCAATGGCCCGGGCAGCCCGTGACTGCGCATTGGGGTATCGACGACCCTGGACTCAGGGGTGGTCCTCCGGCGGCGCGACGACGCGCGTTCGAGCAGGCGACGCTGCAGATCAAGCGACGCCTCGAACTCTTCTTGAGCCTGCCCCTGGCGTCGCTTGACTCGTTGACGCTGCAACGCGAGCTCGACGACATCGGGCGAATGCCACGCGACGTCGACGGCGACGCTTGACCCCATCACTGAAGGAGGACGAAAGATGCGAGTCGGCATCAACGGCATGGGTCGCATCGGGCGCCTGGTTGCGCGCGCCGCGCTGGGCGGCCTGCCCCGCCCGGCGGACGATCCGCGTGGCGCGCAGCGCCTGGACATCGTGCATGTCAACGAGATCAAGGGCGGTGCGGCCGCCACCGCCCACCTGCTGGAATTCGACAGCGTGCACGGCCGCTGGCGCACCGAGATCGCGACGGACGGGCCCGACGCGTTGCTTGTCACGGGCCGACGCATCGGCTTCAGCGCCCTGCCCGCCCCCGGCGACGTGCCCTGGGGCGCGCTCGGCTGCGAACTCGTGCTGGAATGCACCGGCCGGTTCCTGACGCAGGCAACCCTCGAAGGCTACTTCCGCCAGGGCGTGAAACGGGTGATCGTCGCGGCGCCGGTCAAGGACGGCAGCGCGCTGAACGTGGTGGTCGGCGTGAACGATCATCTCTACCGTTCGGCGGAACACCGGCTGCTGACCGCCGCGTCCTGCACCACCAACTGCCTCGCGCCGGTGGTGAAGGTGCTGCACGAAGCCATCGGCATCCACCATGGCCAGATCACCACGCTGCACGACCCGACCAACACCAACGTGGTGGTCGACGCGCCCCATGCGGATCTGCGCCGCGCACGCTCGGCCCTGCTCTCGCTCGCGCCCACCACCACCGGCAGCGCCACGGCCATCGGCCTCATCTACCCGGAACTGGTCGGCAAGCTGAACGGCCACGCGGTGCGCGTGCCGGTGCTGAACGCGAGCCTCACCGACTGCGTGTTCGAGATGCGGCGCGCGATCACGGCCGACGAAATCAACCAGCTGTTCGCGGCCACCGCCGCCGGCCCGCTGGCCGGCATTCTCGGCTTCGAGTCGCGCCCGCTGGTGTCCGCCGATTACGCCAACGACACGCGCAGCGCCATCATCGACGGTCCGAGCACGCTGGTGACCGACGGCACCCTGCTCAAGGTGTATGCCTGGTACGACAACGAAGCCGGCTACGCCTGCCGCATGATCGATCTCGCCAGCATCGTGGAAGCGCGGGACGCCTGATGTCCGCCGTGCGCAGCTACGCGGTGGTGACCGCCGCCTACTGGGTGTTCACCCTCACCGACGGCGCGCTGCGCACGCTCATCCTGCTGTACTTCAACCGACTGGGCTTCACGCCCGTGCAGCTCGCGACCCTGTTCGTGCTGTACGAGGGCGCGGGCGTGGTGGCCAACCTCGTCGGTGGCTGGCTCGCGACCCGTTACGGCATTCCGCGCATGCTGATGACGGGCATGGTCCTGCAATTGGCTGGCATGGGCGCCTTGGCGGCGCTCGACCCTGGCTGGCAGGCGCCGCTGTCGGTCGCCTGGGTGGTCCTCGCGCAGGGGATCGCGGGCGTGGCCAAGGATCTGACCAAGACCGCCGCCAAGTCCGCGCTCAAGGTCACCTCGGCTGGCGAGCACGGCCGATTGTTCCGCTGGGTGGCGTGGTTCACCGGCTCGAAGAACACCATGAAGGGCATCGGCTTCTTCCTTGGCGGCGTGCTGCTCGAGGCGCTGGGGTTTCGCGGCGCGCTCGCAGTGATGGCCGCCGCACTGGTCGCGGTGCTGCTCACCGCGACACTCGCCCTGCCGCGCAGCCTCGGCCAGGCCAAGGCCTCGCGCTCCATCAGGGAGCTCTTCGCCAAATCGCGGGCCGTCAACCTGATGGCGGCGGCGCGCCTGTGCCTGTTCGGCGCGCGCGACGTGTGGTTCGTGGTCGGCCTGCCGGTGTTTCTCTACGCTCACGGCTGGCGCTACGCGGAAGTGGCAGGCTTCCTCGCGGTGTGGACCATCGGCTACGGCCTGGTGCAGGCGCTCGCGCCGCGCGTCGTGCGGCGCAGCCCCGACGGTCTCACCAGCGAAGTGCCCGAGGCACGCCTGTGGAGCGCGGCGCTGGTCGGTCTGCCGCTCGCGATCGCGTTGCTGCTGGAATACGCCACGCGCGATCACGCCGCGACGATCGTTACCGTGGGCTTATGCGCGTTCGGCGGGGCGTTCGCGGTGATGTCGTCCCTGCATTCCTACCTCATCCTCGCCTACGCAGGATCGGAGAAAGCGGCCGAGGACGTCGGCTTCTACTACGCGGCCAACGCGGGTGGGCGCCTGTGCGGCGTGCTGCTCTCGGGCACCTTGACCGCAGCAGGCGGGTTACCCGCCTGCCTGCTCGGCAGCAGCGTCATGCTCGCGCTCTGTTTCGCGCTGACACTCTGCCTGCCGACACGCGCCCCGCGGCCCGTCACCTAGGCCGCAGCGCGCGCGGCTCAGCCGCCGAAGCCGAGCACCTCCACCGAGATGATCGACACCGACGGCTGCTCGAGCGCGTTGGCGGCCATGGCCGCGGCTTCCTTGGCATTCTCCGCGGCCGAGTCCTGCGCGCCGCGGGCAGCGGCATTGGCCACGTTCGACACGCTGCCGAGGCCCGCCGCGACGCCGATGTCCGCCTGCGGCACGCCGACCGCCGTGCCGCCGACATCGATGTTGTCGGCGCCGATCACTTCGCGCGCGCCGATGGTGATGTTGCCGGCCGAGGCGATGCCCGCGTCGCCGGCGCTGATCACGCCCTGGGGCGCGAACAGGAAGACGTTGCCGGGCACCGTGCCTGGCGGCGCGAAGTTGCGGATGCCGCTGCCGGCGACCTCCGGCGGGAACACGGTGACGAACTGCCCGGAGGCCGGGTCGAACACCACCTGCGGCGGCGGCGCTGCGAGCGCCGACTTGGCGCCGCGGCCGGCGTCGATGTCGCCTTCGCTCGCCCACAGGAGGATGTCGCCGCCGAGCAGCGCGAACACGCGCGAGGCGTTGACCAGGAAGTCGTCGCGCACGAAGCCGCGTACGTCGCCTTGAGCCTGCACCACCACGCCGAGTTCGTTCTCCGACTTGGTGACGCTGGCGGTGGCGGCGGCGCCGGTGTTGGCGCTGCCGCCCGGCACGTAGAGATTGATGTCGCCGCCGTCCTCGGTGTGTATGCGGCTCAAGAGCAGGCTGAGCGCGCCCTCGCGCGACGTGCCAGGGAACAGCGTCTCGATGGCGGCGAAGCCGCGCGAATAGTCGTCGGAGCCGGTGGTGGTGGCGCCGACGCCGGCGCGCTCGAGTTCGCCGAAGAACAGAGCGAGGAGGCGTTCGCTCAGCGCCGAACCGAGGTCGAGATCCACGTCCCGAGCGCCTGGCGCCACGCCCGCGTCGGCGAGCGCGCGCTGTGCGGCCTGCAGATCCTTGAACATCGACGCCGCTTCCTCGGCCGAGAGGTCCTTGCCCACCAGCGCTTGCAGGTAGGGCACGGCCTCGGCGCTGGCGCCGGGCAGGTCGCGCAGGTAGCGCGCGTAGAAGCGCGCGAGATCCGGTCCTTCCCCGGCGCCGGCGAACACGTGCAGGCTCGCGCCGGTGTCGGGCAGCGCGAAGTTGCGCAGGTTGCCGACCGACACTATGCCGTCGGAGGTGCCCAGATCGATGTTGCGACCGGCCAGCACCAGGCCGCGGCCGGGGCCGCTGAACAGCGCGCCCTGAAAGCGTTCCTGCTGGCTCTGCGCGAGGTTGCCGGCGAGGTCGCGGTTCGGGGTGTAGACGAAGTCCCGCCCGGCGCGCACCACGCTGGACTGGTCGGATGCCACGTGCTGGATCTCGAAATCGAGATTCAGGATGTCGCGGCCCGCGATGATGCGCCCCGGCTCGGCGAGGAACAGGCGGAAGCCGCGCGCCTCGGGCCGCGCCTGGCCGATGGTCCCACCCTCGGCGATCAGCATGCTGGGCTCGTCGTCCTCGAGATGCACGGGTCGGGTCGCGTGCCAGGCGCGCTGTTCATCGGACACCGGGCGCTGCTTGGCCGGCAGGAAGGTCGAGCCGATGCCGGGGCTGCCTGCGGCCGGATTGAACACGCTCGGCAGACGACCCGCGTCGGCGTCCGACTGCACCACGGTCACGCGCTGCCGGCCGACTTCGAAGCCCAGGTCGGTGATGCTGCCGGCCGCCAGCATCTCGAGCGTGCCGTCCGCGTCTGGAAACAGTTGGAAGCCACGGGCGAGCTGCACGTCGCCGCCGAAGGCGCGCACCCGCACGCTGCCGGGATAGATGCGCAGCGCGGACTCGTCCAGGCTGGTCACGCCGGCGTTGCCGAGGATGCTCGCGAACAAAGGATCGGTCGAGCGCGTGCGGTTCTCGAGCAGTACATCGCCGGCCAGGCTGTCAACCGCGAGCGCGCTGCCCTCGCCGTAGGTGAAGAAATACGAGCGGGTATCGGCGTCCAGCGTGCCGCCGCCCGGCGCAGCGAGCAACGGGCGGCGCATCATCGAGAAATTGAACATCGCCTCGAGCGTGACGCCCTCGGCCGCCACGACGTCGAAGCTGCCATGGCCGAGCGCGAACAGCGCGTCGACCGACGCGCCCACGGGCGCGCCGATACGCCCGCCACTGCGCACTTCAGCGCTGCCACGGCCGACCATCACGCGCGGCGCGAGCAGATCGCCACCGGCGCGCAGGGTGAGATTGCCGCCGCCGAGTTCGGTGACCGCGTTGACGCCGGCATTGCCGAAGGCGCCGGTGAAGGGCAGGTAGGTGAAGCCCTCGCCATCTGGACGGCCGCTGGTCGGCAGCACCACGGAGAGATTGCTCACCTCGCCGCCGGCCGCGATCGCGATGTCGCCACCGCCGAGCGTGCCGAGATTCTGGCGGAACAGGTCCGGACGCATGACCCACATCGTCGGCAGTTCCTGGCCGCCCACGGTCAGGCGTACATCGCCACTCTCACCGCCCATCACCACCAGCCACTGGGTCATGAGCTGCGTGCTGCCGGGCCCGACGATGTCGCCCCCCGCCTGGATGCGGATGTCTCCGCCCTGCTCGCCGAACACCGCGCCCGGCAGGTAGCGATCGAAGAAGTAAGGCGCGAAGGCGATGTCCTCGCGACCATCGAGCACGCTGCCGTAGTCGAAGCCCAAGGCGAGCTGCGCGTCGAGGAAGTCGCCGATGAAGGCGCCGAGGGCGTCGAGCTCGGCCGGATCGAACGCGATGTTGCCGTAGCCCGCGTCGCGGCCCATGGTGTAGATGGCCGCGCCGTTGCCGAGGTAGCGCACGTCACCGGCCGCCGCCAGCTCGATGCTGCCGGTGCCGGTGCGCACGCGGCGATTGTTGGCGAGCCGCAGGTCACCTTCGCCATCGTCGCGTACCGCGAGCGCGTTTGCCGCCGCCACGGCCGGTGCGCCGTTGCTCGTGGCGCTGTCGAGATCCGCGCCGGCCACCAGGCGATAGCTCCACGAGGCACCGTCCAGCAGCATGTCGACCTTGCCGAAGTCGGCCGGGTCGAGCGAGAAGTTGGTCAGCGCCTGCAGGTTGTCACGCTGCGTGAGGCCGTCGCTCAGCCCGCCGTTCAGCAGCAGGTCGCCGCCGGCGCGGAGCGTCAGCAGTCCGGGCGCAGTACCGGCGCGCCAGTCGGTGAGCGCCCAATCGGTGGCGAGTTCCAGCGCGCGGCCGGCATCGCTGCGAATCTCGATGCCGGGCATCACCATCAGCCGTGCGCCCAGGGCGCCGTCGGGATCGAGCGTCGTGGCCAGGCCGGGCGCGGCCAGGGCGAAGGCATCATTGTCCGTGCGCAGGGTATCGAGCCCGATCTGCGTCGCGGTGGCGGTCTCCAGCGCGTCGATGCGCTCGATGCCCGCGTACACGCGGTTCGCGATCACCTCGATGCTGCCCGCGCCGATCACGCTGCCGGCGAGCGGATCCACCGCGACGCTCGTGTTGTCCGCACCGCGCGGCGCGATGATGCGCACCAGGCCGTCAACGCTCGCCGTGCCGTCCGCGCGACGCCCGCGCACATCGATGTCGCCGGTGGCGCTGAACGTGATGCGCCCCTCGCGGCTCGCGAGTTCGACGCGCCCACCGTCCGCGCCGCGCGCGGTCGCGGCCGCGTGCAGGCTGCCGTCGATCACCAGGTCGCCGCCCGCCGCGAGCGCGATGCGGCCGCCCGTCGGCGCGTTCGCGTCGAGCGTGCCGAAGATGTCCAGACGGCCACGATCGACCGCCAGGCGAATGTCGGCCGCCCGCACCTGCTGGTCCGCGGCGATCGCCAGGTCACCTTCGCGCAGGCGCAGATCGAGCGCGCCGATGAACCCGTTCGCCGCGAGGTCGCGCCACGCGATGCCGTCGGCGTCCAGCTGTCCCAGGTCGAGCGCGAGGTGACCGGCGCGCGCGACGGTGGCGTCGGTCGGTGCGAGCAGCGTGTAGGCATCATTGCCCTGCTCGGTCCAGAAACCGCCGATCAGTCGACCGGCCGCGAGCGCCACCGCGCCACCCGGCGCGCGCAGCTCGAGCCTGCCCGCGGCGGCGACGTTGCGCGCGTCGACCGCGGTGCCGGCCACGTCGATCACGCTGCCTGCATCCAGCACCACGTCGCCCGTCACCGCATGCAGTGACACGCTGCCGCCCTCGGTGCCGGTCAGCCGTGTGTCGAAGCGCCGCAGCTGTCCCGCCACGTCCAGTACCGCGCCGGCACCGAGCCGCACGTCGCCGTCACGCGCTTCGAGTTCGATGCTGCCGGAAGGCAGACGCACCACGCTCGCGAGTTCGATGTCGTCCGCTGCCAGCCGCAGCCGGCCACCGAGGCCGACGCTCCCGGCCACGCGCCTGGTAGGCGCAGCGCCGTTGAAAGCGTAGACATCGCTTGCCGCGCCGCGCGCCAGCAGGCGCAGGTCGCCGTCGACATCCAACGCGAGTCGCCCGCCTTCGCTACTGGCAAGCGTGGCGCTCGCGAAATCCACGTCCGCCGCGCTCGCGAGCACGTTGTCGCCGCTCGCCACCACCGTCGGCGCGCTGAGCGCGACGCGCGCGAAGCCGCTCCACGCCATGTCGCCGCCGGCGAACTCGAGCGTGTCGGCCTCGATGCGCAGCACGCCGCCGCCGCTGCCGGCGGCGGGCGCGCCGGCCGTGCCGCTGTTGCGCAGGGTCAGCGAGCCGGCGCCGATCGCGCCGCTGGCGTCGAAGCCACGCAGCGCTTCGGCGTCCAGCACCAGGCTGACGAAGCGCCGATGGTCGGGCAGCTCGCCATGGAAATCGATGGACGTGGCGCTGACCAGGCGCAGGTCGCTCGCCGCGAAGGCGTCCAGCGACGCCATGACCAGGCCCCCGGTACCGCTCGGTACTCTGCCGATGCTGATGCGCGAGGTGTTGAGCGACACCGAGCCGCCCGCGCTCGCCAGCCGCCCGTCGATGAACACGTCACTCGAGCCGTCGATGGTGATCGAGCCCGGCGCGCGCAGGCTCGCGCCGTCCCGCACGCGGACGATGCCGCCCGCGGCGCTCTCGCCGGTGAGATCGACCTGGCCGTCGGCCGACACGCGCACCAGCGCGCGGCTGCGCGGCGTGCCATCGCTGTTCGCGCGGAAGCTCAGGCTCGGCGCGCCCTTGACCTCGCCCACCGCGTCGATGCGGCCGGCGATGTCGACGCCCTCGCGCGCGCCGAGCAGCAGTTCCGGCAGACGCAGGCGCACGTTCTCGGCGACGCTCACCTCGCGCGCGGTGAGGTCGAGTTCAAAGGACGACTCGGCGAAGTTGCGCGTGCCGCCGAGCAGCAGGCTCTCCGCGCCGAGACCGTTCAAGTCATCCGCCAGCAGTTCGACGCGATCATTCGCGCCGCTGAGACTGTCGACCACGGCGAGATTGTCCGCGACGACATCCACCTGCGCGCTGCGGCCGCTGCCGGCGTTGGGCGCGAGCTGACCGGCGAGGCGCAGGCTGTCGGTCGCGGACAGCACCAGGCGCCCGCCGTCCACCGGCAACTGCGGCGCGAGCTGTTCACGCTTGGCCGCACGCGCCGCGAAGAACTGGTTGGCGGTCGCGACCGCGTACTCCGCGCGCTCGAACACCTGCTCGCGACTCTCGACGCGCAGACCGATGGCGCGCTGTTGTGCGGTCTGCCCCTCGCCCACGGCGAAACGCGCCGCGACCACTGGCACGCCGTCGAGCCCGACACCACCGCCGTCACTCGGCAGATCGCGAAGCGACGTCTGCGGCGACACCAGGAACGCGCCCGGCAGCAGTGCATAGGCGCGCGGCAGCACCTGGTAGCGCCCGGGCGCAAGCGCGCTGCCCTCCCCGATCTCGACGGTGAGATCGAGATCCGCCACCGGCACCGCCGGCAGCTCCGGCGCGAAGGACGAGGCCAGCGCATCGTCCATGGTGTAGAAGGGATCGCGCGGTCGTGGACCCAGGCCCAGGCTCGGCACCAGCGCGAAGGCCAGCCCGTCCGCGGCGCTGGCGAGCAGGTCGCGGCTGCCGCCCGGGCCGGGGCGGAATTCGGCGGCGATCAGATCGCCGCCTCCACTCAGATCGAGCCGCGCGCCTTCGGCCAGTTCGATGTCCGCGCCGTTGACCGCGATGCGCTTGGTCCAGGGGCGGTCCGGCGCGTTGAACGGCCGCTGTTCCAGCGCCGCGGCGCTGGGATTGGATTCGAAGATGCGCGGCTCGTCCAAGGTGCGCGCCACGCCGTTGATCGGCAGCACCCAGTTGTTCTCGAGCAGCAACTGGCCGAAGGGCACGGGCAGGTCGGCGCCGGACACCGAAGTCAGGCTGCCGGCCAGCAGGCGATTGCTGCCGAGCACCGCCTGGTCACCGTGGCGAACCAGGTAGCTGTCGCCGGGCTGCACCTGGGCGGTGTCGCGCAGCGTCAGGCGGAACCCATCGATGGTGCTGGTGGTGAAGAGCGACGCGCCGCCCGTGTCGATACTGCGTTCGAGACCGTCGCGCAAGCGGACGAGGTTGTAGCGTCCGTCGCCGATGTAGGTCAGGCGATAGTCGCTGGGATCGAGGGCGGCGAGCGTTGCAACCGCGCCGCGCACGTCACCACGGCCCTGGTTGCCGGCAGCCGCCAAGGCCTGCACGACCCGCGCGCCGTCATAGGGGCTGGCCACGGTGGCGGCGGCGCGGGCGCGCGCGATGGCGGTGGCGTCGCTCGCGCCGGCCAGGAGTTCGATCCGGCCGAGCGGCGCACGCAGCACACCGCCCTGCTCGATGTTCGGCGCCGCGAGTGTCAGCACGCCACCCGCCGAGAGCGGCGTCTCGCTGGCGCGGCCGCTGCCGCGCACCGTGAGCGTGCCAGTCTCGCCGCGCACGGCGACGGTGAACTCGGACAGGGTGGTCGGGTAGATCTGCGCCGCCGCGAGGGTCAGATCGGTGGCGGTCTCGAACGCGCCCTGCACGTCCGACAGCGCGCTCAAGGTGTTGGAATTGAGCGGCGGCACCGGCAGGCCGTGCAGGCGCAGGTCGCCGCGCGCGGCGAGGCGCACCGGGCTGGTCGCGCTGCTCGGCCGCGTGCCGTGACCGAATCCTTGCAGGCTGCTGAAGCCGACCAGGTCGAGCGTATCCGCGCGCACGTCCAGGCGCCCGGCCCCGCCGAAAGGCTCGAACAGGTTGCGCGTCTCCACCCCGCCGACACGGAACGTGCGGTTGGTGGAGCCGAGCTGGACGTAGGGCGCCTCCAGGCGCGCGCGGCCGCCGTCCGAAGACAGGATCGGCGCGTCGATGCGCAGCTCGCGCCCGAGGTCGAGGGAGACCGTACCGGCCATGCGCACCTCGGCCGGCAGGCCGAGGAACTGGCTGACGCCGTCGGCGCGCTGCGCGATGCCCTGGCGCGCGCCGAGCTCCAGCGCGTCGAAGCCGCCGGCCATGACGGCCGCGGCGTCGACCGCCGCGGTGCCGTGCACGCCGAGGCTCGTGTCGACGCGACCCGCGGCGTCGATGCCGGAGGTGCGGAGCGCGGCTTCGAAGCCCGCGTCGCCGAAAGTCACCCAGGTGTTCTGCCAGACCGCGCGCTCACCGAGCGTCAGCACGCGCGCGTCTTCGGGGAAGAGATCCGGCAGCGAACCGCTGAACGCCGCGTTGCCGAGTCGCCCGGTCAGGTCGAGCGTGACGCGCAGGCTGCCGCCGGCCGCGCCCGCGCCGCCGGGCCGGCCGACCAGTTCGCCGTAGGGCAGCAGGGTTTCGCTCGCGCGGAGTTCGATGCTGCCCGCCGCGGTCGCGACGCGCTCGCTGCGCACTTCCGGCCGCGCGCTGCTGTTGTCGAGCCGCTCGAGTGTGCCGACCGTGCCGGACACGTCGAGCAGTGCCTCCGGCGCGATGACCACCGCGCCGCGCGCGGCGGCCAGGGTGATGCTGCCGCCAGCCAGGATATCGCCGGTGCGCAGGCCTTCGCTGTCGATGAACGTGCGATCCGCGCCGCGCGCGGTGAGCGCCGCGCCGTCCAGCAGCCACAGGCCTTCATTGCGAAAGCCCACCTGGTCACCGGCATCGCGCAGTTCGAGCCTGATGCCGCCGGCCGGCGCGTCGAGTTCGCCGTCGACCACGATGCGATCGCGCGCGACCAGCTGGATGTCGCCGCCGATCTCCGTGCCGAGCCGCGCGCCGCGACCGATGACGATCGACGGCCGCGCATCCGCCTGCTGGTACAGGCGCCGCTGCGTGTCGAAGGCGAGATGGGTCGCCGGGCGCGTCTCGACCGGTAGCAGCGCGAGCCCGGTGAGCGTGGCGAAGTCCGTGCCGGTGGGCGCGGTGTTGAAGTCGCCGCCCAGGACGAGACTCTCCGCGCGCGCGTCCACCCGCGTGCCTGGCGCGACGTCGATCAGCACCTCGTCGGCCGCGTCCTGCGTGCTCTCCGCGTGCAAGCTGTAGTGCGTGAAGCCGCCGCTCGCGAAGAACGCGGGCGTGAGCTGCACGCGCCCTGCGCGCTCGGGATGGGCGATGGTCGCGATGTCGAAGGCGCCGGCGCGCAGTTCCAGGCTGCCGCCGTCCTCGAGTCCATGGCCAAGAAGTTCGCCGTCCAGGGTCATCTGCGTGCCGGTGGTCTCGGCGTTCGCCGGCAGGCTGGTGAGACGAATGCTGCCCGCGTGTCCGGCTTCCAGCTCGCCCGCGGCGGTGAGGCGCGCGGCGCCGCTGACGTCGATGAGACTGCCGGCCTCCAGCGTGAGATCGCCCGCCGCGCCCAGCCGCACGTCGCCGCCGTGGATGAAGAGCGGCGCGGTCGGCCCGTTCGGATTCAGGAGCGGCGTGTCGTTGACCCAGCGGCCTGCGACGTCGATGCGCGCGTCCGCGGTGACGGTGAGACTCGGGCGCAGCGCCGGCGGCTGCAGGAGATCCACGCTCACCGTGCCACCCGGCACGGCGACCTGGCCATCGATGCGCGAATCGCCACTGCCGGTCAACGCGAGTTCGCCGCCCGCCTCGAGGGTGAAGTCGCCGAGCCGCACCGCGCCGCCGCTGATCACGTGCACCCGGTTGATGCCGCCGTCGTTAAAGATCTGCGCCGGGATGGCGAGCGCGAGGTCTTCGTCGTCCGCCTGGCGCGTGCCGAGGCGGATGCCCGCCGGTCCCACCGGCAGGCCGGTGCCGAGCGCGATGCTGCCGAGTTGGAACAGGCCGGCCAGCGGCCGCTCGGTGCTGAACCGCTGCCGTCCGGCGATCACCGCGCCGGGCAATTCGCGCTGCAGACGGCCCGGCGTCGCCTCGCCGCGCAGGCGTCCGTCCAGCGTCACGTCGAGCGCGCGAATGCTGAGCGAGCCGGCGTCGTAGCCGACCGTGTAGCCGGCTTCGAAGCGGCCGAGGCCCAGCGCGCGGCCGAACACGTTGTAGCGCTCGGTCACGCCCCAGCGGTTGTAGTCGACGTCGAGGAAGGGCAGTACCGCGTCGTACACCAGGCTCGGATCGGCCTCGTGGATGTCGAACACGCGGCCCTGGGAGATGAGCAGCGAGGTCTGCACGAAGCCGGGTTCGACCGAGACCAGGCCGCCGGAGAAATCGACCAGCGAGCCAGCCCCGAGATCGGCGCGATCGGCGTCGATGGTGATGCTGCCGCCGCGCGCGAGTCGCTCACTGACGCCGCGCCGCACGCCGGTAACCGCCGCGGTGACGTTGCCGACCGGCAGGAAATACTGGTCGTCGTCGGCGTCGGCCGCGTCGTTGTCGACGAAGCGCAGTTCGCGCAGATCGAAGAACACCTTGCGCCCGCGCAGCACGCCGTCGCGCTGCAGCGGGAAGTCCGCGAGTTCGTTGCCGCGCAGTTCGAGTTCACCGATGTTGGCGCTCATCGGCAGCACGCTGTCGGTGGTGCCAGCGACGTCGATGCGCGCGCCGCGTTCGAGCTTGACCTCGCCCGGCACCTCGCCGCTCACGCCGCGCAGGCTGACCTGGCCGCCGGGCGCGGTGATGCGCGCGTCGCGCTCGAGCGCGACGGTCTTGCCGACCGCCTCGACGATCGACGGGCGCTGTGGCGCGGCGTCGATCGCGCGGGTCGCGGTGTCCTGGTCCGGCAACACCTCGGTGACGCTGCCGCGGCCGAGGCGCACGCCGAAGCTCTGCTCCGGATCGTCGGCGGCGGGCGTGGTCTGCAGCACCGCGGTGTTGATGCTGACATTGCCGCCGTTGTTGACGATCGCGCCGGGATTCGCCTTGTGCCGTGCCGAGAGCCGCACCGAGCCGTTGAAATTGACCGCGGTCGTGGCGCGCGCCACGCCTTCCTGGTTGACCGCCAGGCCGACCATGGAGACGTTGCCGCGCTCGGCGATGATCTCGCCCAGGTTGTCCACCCGTCCGCCGGTGTCGACCTCCACCACCAGGCCGCGCAGGTTGGGATCGTCGGCGGCCGCGATGTAGACACGATCGTGACTGCCGGCCAGCACGGTCTGACCGTCCGGGGTCTCGATGCGGCCGGCGTTCTCGACCTTGGGCGCGACCAGCAGCACGCGCCCGCCCTTCGCGCTCGTGATGCGCGCGCCCTTCCGCACTTCGACGGCGCCGGCCGCGCCGCTATGGTCGAAAGCTGGTTCTGGCGTGGGGTTGCCGGCCGCGTCGGTCTTGCGGATGGCGGCGGTCAGTCCACCGGCGAGGAATTCCTGGTCGTCCCACAGCTTCAGGGTGGAGGCCGTCAGCGAATGGGTGTCGACCTTCGCCTGCGGCCCGAACACGATGCCGTTCTGGTTGATGACATAGACTTCGCCCGGCGCCTTCACCTGGCCGTTGATGAAGCTCTGCGGATTGGTCTTGCCGAGCACGCGGTTCAGCGCCACGGCGGCGCTGCCGAATTTCTGTTCGAATTCGACCTTGTAGCCGGCGCCGACGTCGAAGCTCTCCCAGTTGTAGAGTTCGCGCTGGCGCGGCTGGCGAATGGTCATCGTGCGGCCGTTGACCGCGCGGGCCGGCGCGCCGGGCCCGGGCGCCGCCCAACTGTTCACGCCGCCCGTGCAGTTGCCCGACGCGCACACGCGCGGCAGCTCACGACCCTGCGGTGGATTCTGCGCCGCCACCGGCCGCACCAAGAGGGAGATCGCGAGCGAGAGCGGGAGCAGGCGCAGGGGCGCGGGGAGACGAAGCAAGGGCGCGGTCCTCGAGGACGGGGCGGTCGACCGTGGCGGTCGCGGTCGCGCGCATTGTCTTGGCGCCATGTTAAGGATTCGTGACAGCGGGGCGGTCGCTGGCGCGACGTCGACCATTCGAGCAAGACCGGCACGCCTCGGCGCCGCGCCGTGGCGTGGCGTTGCGCGACCATGCCTTGCCGCTCGGATCCGTCAGGCCTGCGAACCTCGTCATGCAGCGGCTCCGTCGACCGCCCATGGACCCTCGCTTGCGCGAGGATGACGGTGTAGTGAGGATGATGTGGACCGTTACGGACTGCCGTTTCGCCCAGGTCCGTCATGCCTGCGTAAGCAGGCATCCATCAGCCTCGCCAACCGCCCATGCACCCTCGCTTGCTCGAGGGTGACGGTGTCTAAGCGAAGTCGCAGACCGTTCTGCCGCCAATAAGTACCCCAGGCCCGTCATTCCTGCGAAAGCAGGAATCCATCGGCCTCGCCGACCGCCAATGGACCCTCGCTTGCACCCGAGGGTGAAGGTGTAGTGAGGATGATGTAGAGCGCGACGGACTGCCGTGTCGTCCCGATCCGTCATGCCTGCGAAAGCAGGCATCCATCGGTCTCCACGGCCGCACCGACCTCGCCGTCAGAACGCGGGTGGGAATCACCACACCAGCCCACGCGAAGGGATGTGCTATAACGCGCGCAATCCCGTCAATGGAACCCGATGTGTCGCAAGCCGGATGGCCACCGCGCGCGGTGCTCATGCCCACCCTGGCGCTGGCGCTCACGAGCGTCCTCGCGCTGAGCTTGGTGGTGCGTACCACGCTCGCGGTGCGCGGCCTGCGCGCCGATGCGCCACGGGTCACGGCCGTGGGAGCCGCCACGGCTACTGCGCCGCCGAGCGCCACGCCCGATCTGCGCAGCCTCGCCGCGAGCGATCTGTTCGGTCATTTCGATCCGGCCAGTGACGAGGCGACCACCCGCGCGAGCGACGCGCCCACCAAGCAAGCGCCGGCGCCGCTCGCGTCGGACACTCCGCCCGACGCGCTGCCCGAGGCGAGTCTCGCGCTCAGCCTGCAGGGCATCTTGTTCGACGACAATCCGGCCGACCGCCGCGCCATCATCGGCGGCGACGGTCCGCGTATCGAGGCCCGTCGCGTCGGCGACGACCTGCGCGGCGCGACCATCAAGTTCATCGAGGCGCGCCGCGTGGTGGTCGAACAGGACGGCGAGCTGAAGGCACTGCTGCTGAAGGATCCCAAGCTCGGCGCGGGCGCCGCGCCAGGCCAGGCCGGCCTGCCGCAGGGCGCCTCCGATCCCTATGGCGCGATGCGCCGTGGCGCGGTGCCGCCCGCCTCTGCCCAGGCCTTCCAGCCGCTGCCCACCGACTACACCGAGCCCGAACCCGAGCCCGAACCCGAGCCGCCCGAGGAACTGCCCATGGACGATACGGCGACCTATGACTACGCGCCCGAGGTCTCCGACCCCGCCGCGCTCGACAGCGAGGATCCCGCCGCCGGCATGGACGACGGCAGCTACCAATGAAGCGCATCATCGCAGCGCGCGCGGCGGGCCGCCGGCCCGGGCGGCCTGGCCCGTTCTGCTAACATCGCGGGCCAGTCGCGCCTCGCACTCCGGAGTATTCGAGCATCGTGCCTTCGACCCCAAGACGCCCGCGCGCCCTCGCGGCCCTGCTCTCCCTGGTGCTGCTCTCCTGCCTCGCGTTGTGCTCGCCGGCGTGGGCCGAGGACGACGACGCTGAAGGCTTGGTGCCGAAGGACGACGGCACCTTCACCCTGAACCTGCGCGACGCCGACGTGCGCGCCTTCATCGCCGCCATCGCAGACGTGACCCACAAGAACTTCGTGGTGGACCCGCGGGTGAAGGGCAACGTCACGGTGATCTCCGCCGCGCCCACCAGTCCCGACGCGCTCTACGACGTGTTCCTGTCGGTCTTGAAGGTGCACGGCTTCGCCGCCATTCCGAGCGGCAACGTGATCAAGATCGTGCCCGACGCGACCGCCAAGCAGGAGGGTCAGGACACCCCGGCAACCTATATCGCGCGTGACAACGACGCGCTGGTGACCGCCGTCATTCCGGTCAAGCACGTCAGCGCCCCCGAACTGGTGGCGGTGCTGCGTCCACTGCTGCCCCAGGAGGCTCACCTGGCCGGCCTCGCCGCCAGCAACGTGCTGGTGATCGCCGATTCAGGCGTCAACGTGCGACGCATGATGCGCCTGGTGGCGGACCTCGACACCGCCACGCCCAAGTCGACCGAGATCTACGAACTCAAGCACGCCGACGCCGAGGAAGTGGTGAAGGTGATGAACGCGCTGTCGGGCGACCCGGCGCGGCCGCAGGCGCCCGGCCTGCCGGGCCCGCAGTTCGTGGCCTACGCGCGGACCAACACCGTGCTGATGCTCGCGCCGCCCGGCGCGTTGCAGGGCTATCGACGGCTGATCGAGGCGCTGGACGTCCCCGATCGGGGTCCCGAGGCGGTGGAAGTGGTGCCGCTGCGATTCGCGACCGCGGCGGATCTCGTGCCGGTGCTGCAGGGCGTGCTGAGCGGTGAGTCCATGCCCCAGCAGAGCTTCGACATGGGCGGCGGCCAGAGCAACGACAGCAGCGGCGGGACCGGGCGGCGCAACGCCGTGCGCAATGCCGGTTTCGGCGGCATGGAGCCGCTCCCGGGCGGCGCCAACATCCAGGCCGATGAAGCCACCAACACCCTCATCCTGCAGGCGCCGCCGCGCCAGATGAAGATGCTGCGCGACGTCATCTCCAAGCTCGACGTGCGGCGCAACCAGGTGCTGGTCGAAGGCATCATCGCCGAACTCACCACTCAGCGTGGCACCGAACTCGGCATCCAGTGGCGCACCTCGGATACCGTCGACGGCGTCGCCACCGGTACGCGCTTTCCCGGCAACATCTCGGGCGGTATCGACGACGCGGTCACCAGCGGCCAGCTCGCGCTGTTGAACGGCTTCACGCTCGGCTACCTGCGCAACGGTGACATTCGCGCGCTGCTGCGCGCCTTCGCCGGTGACCGCTACACCAACGTGCTGTCCACGCCCACGCTCATGACCCTCGACAACGCCGAGGCCGAGATCGTGGTCGGCCAGAACGTGCCCTTCGTCACCGGCCAGTTCACCAACCAGACGACCACGCCCGACAGTCCATTCCAGACCATCGAGCGCAAGGACGTCGGCATCCTGTTGAAGGTCAAGCCGCAGATCAACGACGGAGGCACCGTGACGCTGGAACTCGAGCAGGAGGTGTCGAGCGTCGACTCCTCCACCGCCGGCGCTGACCTCATCACCAACAAGCGCGCGATCAAGACCACGGTGCTGGTGGACGACAGTGACATCGTGGTGCTCGGCGGGCTCATTCAGAACAATCTCACTGAGAACGCGCAGAAGGTGCCGTGGGTGGGTGACATTCCGATCCTGGGCCACCTGTTCAAGAACACCCGCGACGATCACACCAAGACCAACCTGATGGTGTTCCTGCGCCCGACCATCATCACCGACCGCGAGGGCAACCACAGCACCGCGGTCGCGCGCTACGATTTCATCCGCTCGCGCCAGGACGCCGAGGAACCGCGGCGTCGCGGCAACCTGATCCACGCTCCCGCGCCGCGCCTGCCGGCGCCGGACGGTCTGCTGGAATGAACGTGCCCTTCGCCTTTGCCCGCCGCCACGGCGTGTTCGTGCGCGCGGCGGAGCACGGCGAGACCCTGGTGTGCCGTCCCGGCGCGTCGCTCGCCGCGTTGGCGGAGGCGCAGCGCGTGGCGGGTGGCCTGCTGCCGCTCGCGCCCTTGAGCGACGACCAGTTCGAGACCGAACTGCAGCGCGCCTACGAAGGCGCCGCGCAGGGCAATGGCCAGAGCATGGCGGAGTTCGGCGGCGAGTTCGACCTGGCGGATCTCGCCGAGGAACTGCGCGAGCCGACCGATCTGCTGGAGAGCGCGGACGACGCGCCGATCATCAGGCTGATCAACGCGGTGATCAGCGAGGCGATCCGCGAGAACGCCTCGGACATCCACGTCGAACCGTTCGAATCGCGTCTCTCGATCCGCCTGCGCGTGGACGGCGTGCTGCGCCAGGTGATGGAGCCGCCGGCCGCCATCGGCCCGCTGCTGGTGTCGCGCATCAAGATCATGGCCAAGCTCGACATCGCCGAGAAGCGCGTGCCGCAGGACGGGCGCATCTCGCTTCGCATCGCCAACCGCCCGGTGGACGTGCGCGTCTCGACCATCCCGTCCGGCAGCGGCGAGCGCGTGGTGCTGCGTCTGCTGGACAAGCAGGCCGGCCGCCTGCAGCTGGAACAGATCGGCATGGACGACGAGACCACCGCCGGCATCGACCAGATCATCCACCTGCCCCACGGCATCTTTCTCGTCACCGGCCCCACCGGCTCGGGCAAGACCACCACGCTGTACGCGGCGCTGGCGCGCATCAACGATCGCAGCCGCAACATCATGACGGTCGAGGATCCGATCGAGTACTACATCGACGGCATCGCCCAGACCCAGGTCAATACCAAGGTCGACATGACCTTCGCGCGCGGCCTGCGCGCCATCCTGCGCCAGGATCCGGACGTGGTGATGGTCGGCGAGATTCGCGACATCGAGACCGCGCAGATCGCCATCCAGGCGAGTCTCACCGGCCATCTCGTGCTCTCGACGCTGCACACCAATTCCGCGGTCGGCGCGCTGACCCGCCTGGCCGACATGGGCACCGAGCCCTTCCTGCTGGCCTCGAGCCTGGTCGGCGTGCTGGCGCAGCGCCTGGTACGGCGCCTGTGCCCCCACTGCCGCCAACCGGTCGCGCCGGACGCGGCGCTCGCCGCGCGCCTCGCGCTGCCGCTGGCCGAGCTCGAGCGGCACACGGTGTTCGAGGCCACCGGCTGCGCGCGCTGCATGCAGATCGGTTTTCGTGGTCGCACGGCCATCTACGAGTTCGTGTCCATCGACAAGGAAGTGCGTCGCCTCATCCACGACAACGCCGGCGAGCCGGTGATCGAGGAATACGTGCGTCGCCATTCCCCCAGCCTGTTCGCCAACGGCCGCGCCAAGGTGCTGGCCGGCGAGACCACCGCCGAGGAACTCATCCGCGTCACCACCGCGAGCTGAGCGCGCCCGGCATGCCCGCCTACGACTACCTGGCCTTGACCGCGAGCGGCGCGCGCCAGCGCGGCGTCACCGAGGCCGACACCGAACAGCAGGCGCGCCAGCGTCTGCGTGACCAGGGACTCGTGCCGCTCAGCGTCGAAGCCAGCCGGCGCGGCAGCGGCGTCGCCAACCGGCGTCGCGCCTTCGGCCGCGGCGCGCGGCTGTCCGGCGACCAGGTGGTGCTGTTCACGCGCCTGCTCGCCACGCTGCTGAATTCCGGCCTGCCGCTCGACGACGCGCTGACCGCGCTCTCCAAGCAGTCGGAGAGCGCGGACTTCAAGCGCGTCGCGCTCGACGTGCGCGCGCGCGTGCTGGAAGGCCATGGCCTGGCCGCGGGCCTCGACCAGTTCCCGCGCATCTTTCCGCCGGTGTACCGCGCGACCGTCGCGGCCGGCGCGCAGACCCGGCATCTGCCGACGGTGCTGGCGCGGCTCGCGGAGTTTCTCGAAGAACGCCAGAAGATTGCCTCGCGGCTCAAGGTCGCGATGATCTACCCGGCCGTGTTGTCGGTGGTCGCCGCGGCGGTGGTCACCGGCCTGCTCGGCTACGTGGTGCCCGAGGTGGTGAAGGTCTTCACCGAGATGCACCGCGAACTGCCGGCGCTGACCCGCGGGCTGATCGCCACCAGCGATTTCGTACGCGCCTGGGGGTGGGCGGTGGCATTGGTATTGGCGGCGCTCACCTGGCTGCTGCGCGCGGTGTTCGCGCGGCCCGCGCCGCGTCTCGCGCGCGACGGGTTCGCGCTGCGCGTGCCGCTGGTCGGCACCCTGATCCGCGAGGCCGATGCCGGACGCTTCGCGCGCACGCTGGCCATCCTGCTCGGCAGTGGTCTCTCCATGCTCGAAGCGCTGCACATCGCCGGCAAGGCGGTCGCGAACCGCGCCACCGCGCTCGAGCTGGACGCCGCCATCGAACGCGTGCGCGAAGGCGCGGCGCTGTCGCAGGCCTTGAGCCGTGTACGAGGCTTTCCGCCGCTCCTCGCCCACCTGGTCGCGAACGGCGAGAACTCGGGCGAACTGCCGCGCATGCTGGACTCCGCGGCGGATGCCCACGAACGCAGCATGCAGGTCAAGATAGCCGTGCTGATGGGCCTCGCCGAGCCTCTGCTGATCCTGCTGATGGGCGCGATCGTGCTGGTGATCGTGCTCGCCATCCTGCTGCCGATCTTCGACATGAACCGGCTGGTGTAATCAGATCGATACGGGGACACATGGGGAGAGACCCCGTATCTGCACGGCCGATTGAAATCGGCCCTACATCGGAGCCTGCTGTAGGGCGGGTTTCAACCCGCCATTCGGTTCCAGAGCGCACCATGGAGTGTCGGGTGCGAATTCGGGGACAGACCACGGTTTCTGCGAAACCGTGGTCTGTCCCCGAATATGCCTGCGACCCGCGCTCACCGCCCCTTCAACGTCAGATCCGCCCGCACCACCCCTGGCGCCTGCGCCTCGATGTTCGCCCGCTCCAGTTCCACGCCGGCCTCCTGGTCCAGGCTCACCAGCCAGGCCGCGAGCTTGGCGTAGGGAATGTCTTCCAGGTAGAGCGACAGCGCGCGCGCGCCGACCGGGGCCATCTTGCGCGCGTGGGGCTGGACGTCGGCGGCCTTGGCGCTGCTGGTGACGACCGCTAGCAGCGAGGCGTTCGGCGCGAGGCGCGCGCGCGCCGGCGCCTGGGCGCCGAGGGCCTGCGCTTCGGCGGCCACCTCGGTGAGATGGGCGCCGAGATCCCGCGCCGCGGCGAGCCGCGTGGCGAGACGCGCGTTGGCCTCGCTCATCGGATCGAGCACCAGCAGGAAGTACAGCGCGGCGGCGACCGTCAGCGCGCCGACGGTCAGAAGCACTTTCTCCGAGTCGCTGCGCGCGGCGAACCAGGCGTTCATCAGGAACCCACCTGCACGCGCAGTCGGGCCACGACCTTGCCGTCCGCGGCCTCGGCGCTGACCGTCTCAGCGCCGAGCCCGGCGCCAAGCAGTGCGCCACGCAGGGCCTCGACGGCGTCCATGCCCGCCACTTCCACGCCGAGTTCCAGCAGGCCGCCGGCGAAGCTCGCCAGCGTCACGCGGGTGTCTTTCGGAAACTCGTTCTGGCGCACCTGTTCGATGCGCGCTAGCAGATCGAGCAGGCGCGGGGTGGCGGTGCTGCCGCCGCGCAGCGCGGCCAGCGCCTGGTCGGCTTGCACGCGCGGATTGACCAGGCGCGTGACCTCGGGAAAGGTCGCGCGGAACAACGCTTCGTTGGCCGCGTTCTGGGCGCTCGCCTCCCGTTCCAGGACGCTGTGCTGCCAGGCGAGCAAGGCCGGCCAGGCCAGCACCGTCAACGCCGCGACCGCCGCCGCCGCGCGCCACAGCCGACCCGCCCGCGCGCGCTGCGCGCTCATGCTGGCGGTCTCGAACAGGCGCAGGTCCGCCTCGTCCGCGAGCGTCGCGAGTTGCTCGCCGGGCGTGAGCGGCGCGCGCCACACCACCTCCAGCCCTTGCAGGGCGGCGCGCGGCCAGGCCTCGGGTTCAGCGTTCGCCAGCACCACCACGCGCGCGGTGTCCGGCAGCTGCTGGCGCAGCAGGGGCAGCAGCCCGGCGAGGCCCGCGAGGTCGGTCTTGAACGCTTCGCCCGCGGCGGTGCGCAGCAGCGCCGAGTCGCCGTCCAGGGCGATGGTCCAGCCGTCCTGCGTGCGCGGCAGACCGCAGGCCTCGGGCAGCACCAGGCGCGGCTCGAGGCCGGCGTTGCGCAGCGCCTCGCCGAGCGCCTCGCGCCACGCGCGTTCGATAGCCGCCAGCGCGTAGCGGCCATCACCGCGCGCGGCCAGCGCGAAATGGAGTTCGTCCAGCGGCTGCGCGAGGCGCTCCTCGGCGGCAAAAGGCGCGGCCTGGCGCGCGGTGCGCAGGTCGGCGACCGGCAGTTCCAGTATCAGCAGCGTGACCCGCGCGGCGTCCACCAGCAGCACGCACTCGCGTCCCGCGAGCGCGGTGGCGAAGACCGGCAGTCCGTCGCTGCGCGCGCGACCGTCGTCGTCTCGCCAGTGCAGGCGCATGCAGTCCTGCGGGTCGACTCGCGCGATCAGCGTGTCATTCATCGAACCAGCCCTTGTCGCGGGACAGCACGGTCACGGCGTCACCGCCGGGTCGCGCGAGCAGCGCGCGGGCGGTGAACTGCGAATCGCCGCTGCGCACCTGCATGCGCAGGCTGAAGTACTGCGAGTTCACCGCGAGTCCCTCGCTCACCACCGGCCGGCCGGCGACCATCGGCAAGGCCAGCAACTCGGCGACGCTGCGCAGCGGCCGCACGCGGCGGGTGTGTTCGATCATCTCCGCGGTGGAACGATCGAAGGCCGGGCTCAGGCTCATCAGCACTTCGAGCGGCGCGGTATTCAGGTTGATGGGCGTAGTCATGGGTAGCACGGTGACGAATCTTCGCAGCTTCTCATAGGTCTTGGCATCGATGCCTCGCACCAGGCGCAATTCGCTCACGTCGGCGAAGGCGCGGTTCGCCGCGCGATAGGGCGGCGACTGGCGCATGTAATAGTCGTCCTCGGCGCCGTTCGGAAAGCGCGTGTCGCTGTCCGCGTCCAGCCAGTCGAGGATCGCCGGCAACACCGCGTCGTCGATTTCGAGCGTACGCAGCAAGAGCGCGAGGCGCGCCACCGCGACCTGCTGCTCGCTCAAGGTGAGGCCCTGGCCCGCGGCGCCCGCGCTGGTCGGCATGCCGGCCCCGACCACGCCCGGCAGGGTCGCGAGCGCCATCATCGCCAGGCTGTCGCCGCCGGGCGCCTCGTCGCGCGGGTTCGCGTCCCGCGGGCGCCCGGACAGACCACTGCCCGCGCCGCCACCCGACGCAACGTCCTGGTCCGCCGCCGCGGCGTCCCTCGCCGGCGGCGGGGCCGACGTTTCCTCCGCCTCCCGACGCGCGTCGCCGCCCGCTGCGAGCACGTCTGGCGCGAACGCGATGTCGCGCAGGTTGAACAGCGCCTGCGCGTCCTGCAGCGTGGCGTTGCCGCGGCCCTCGGCGCGATCGACCAGCAGGGGAACCTGCGCCCACAGGTCGTCCTCGGCGTCGAAGGCCTCGCCGCGCGCGTCCCGCGCCAGCGCGCGCCGCGCCTCGTCCTCCAGCGCCTCGAACAGCGGTGTCGCGGCGCGCGCCTCGAAACCGCGCGCGGTGGCGGCGATGCCGTGCGCGCTGCGCAGCCCGATGGTGGCCGCGAGCGCCACCACCAGCACGACTATCACCAGCGCGCCGAGCAGCGCCATGCCGTGTTGCCTGGCGCGCATCAGCCCGGGCCCTCGAGCACGCGCCGCAGGACACGCGAGTCGGCGAAGCGCAGGCGGAATTCCAGCCCGCGCGGCAGGTCATCGGCCACCACTTCGTCCTCGTCCCGCGGCCAGAACGGTGTCCAGGTCTCGCCGTCGAAGAAGCGCAGTTCCAGCGCGCCGACATCCTTCAGCAGGCGCTGGCTGCGAAAACCGGTGTCGGGCGTGCGATCGAGCACGTCCCACACGTCGCGGTACAGCGCGCCGTCCTGCAGCCGGTAGCGCACGCGGCGCAGCGCCGGCTGGCCATCGTCCACCAGGTCGCTGACGCGCCGCGTGAAGGTCAGCAGTTCTCCGCGCAGGCCGGCGCGGAGCGCCGGCTCGGATTCGCCGAGCGCGTCGCGCACGCCGCGCGGCGCCAGCGCGCCAAGGTCCTGCTCCATCACGGTCACGGCGTGACGCAGCGCGGCCTGGCGCGCGCTGCTCGCGGCGAGCCCGGCGTCGAGCGACATCACCTGGCGCAGGCCGCCGTAGGACAAGGTCGCGAGCACCGCGAAGATCGCCACCGCGACCAGCAGTTCGAGCAGGGTGAAGCCACGCGTCCGGCGCGTCATTCCGCGCTCCGCGTCTCGCGCTCGACGTACAGCCGCGCGAGCGGCGTGGCGCTGCGCGGGCCGTCGCGTACGTCGACCGTGATCCCGTAGCGCGGCGGCGGCGTGACCTCGGGCGCGTCGGGATCCTCGCGCAGCGACTCGCGAGGCGGCGGTGGCAATTCGCGCACCACGAGGCGCACCTGCAGCCGCCGCCCGAGGATCTCCTCCACACCCTCGCGCTTGTCCGCCACCAGCCCTCGGTGCTCGAGCAGGTACTGCGCGAGCACGTTGCTCGCCGCCCACTCCGCCACCTGGCGGCTTTCGAGATGGGCCTGGCTCGCGATCGCCTCGCGCACCAGCCCGAGCACGCCGCCCAGCACGGTCGCGACCAGCGCCAGGGCCACCAGCACTTCCAGCAGGGTGAAGCCCGCGGCGCGGCGCATCACGACGACGGTCCGACCCAGTCGGCGACGAACATGCCGTCCAGGTCGTCGCGAAAGCGGTAGTGCTCGCGCTCACCGTGCGCGCCGAGCATCACCGCGCCGATGCGCGTCTCGCCATCGGGCAGGCACACCACCGCCGGCCGCGTCCCACCGGCGCGCGCCAGCGCGATCTCGAGGCCGATGGGCAGTCGGTGCAGGTCCGGCTCGCCGCGCGGCGTGAGCCGTGGCTGCCAACGGCCTCGGTAGTGTTCGAAGCCATACGCGTCGCCGCGCAGCCGTATGCCGACCGGCGCACCGGACAGCACCGCGCTGTCACGGCATTCCTCCAGCGCCAGGACGAACTGCCGCGCTTCGGCGGCGAGCGCCTCACCGCGGCGGTCGGGGAGCGCCAGGCGCACCACCACCAGCAGCACGCCGATGATGGCGACCACCACCATCACCTCCAGCAGGGTGAAGCCGCGCGGCGTGCGGCCGCCCGCGCTATTGCGTGGTCCAGTTGCCGATGTCGGCATTGAACCCCTCGCCGCCGGGTATGCCGTCGGCACCATGGGAGTAGAGATCGAAATTGTTGTGCTGCCCGGGGTAGAGGTACTGGTAGTCACCACCCCACGGATCCTTGGGGACTGCCTCGATGTAGCCGTCGTCCTTGTAGCGCGCGCCGGGCGGCAGGCCAGCGGGCTTGCGCACCAGGGCTTCCAGGCCCTGCTCGGTGGTCGGATAGGTGAGGTTGTCGAGCTTGAACAGGTCGAGCGCCGCGCCGATGGCGCGCAGGTCCTGCTGGGCGCGCACCACGCGCGCCTCGTCCGGACGGCTCATGACGCGCGGCAC
Source organism: Gammaproteobacteria bacterium (assembly GCA_050186725.1). Classification (GTDB taxonomy): domain Bacteria; phylum Pseudomonadota; class Gammaproteobacteria; genus JADJYF01. Next base: position 44,817 of record JBFWYG010000008.1, read on the forward strand.
GACGATCGCTGCGAGGATGCCGAGGATCACCACCACCACCATCACTTCGATGAGCGTGAAGCCCGGCGAGAAGCGATGGCGCGGCGGCATGCGACGGGTACGGCCCACGGACTCTTCCTCTCACGCTCTACGATGGCCGGCTAGTGTAACCGTGGCTCATGCAAGCGTCATGACCGCGCGCTGTGCCGCATGTCACGCCGCCGCGCGGCGGCGGCGTGCTGGAACTTCACGCTTTCGATCCAGTCGTTCCAGCCAGTAGAATCGATCCGTGGCCGGCCCTCGCCGCCGGATGCGAAAGTAGGCAAGGTGGACATCAGAACCGAGACCCGCGCGGCCATAGTGCAGCTGCGTGACTACGTGACACGCCGCATCCTCGGCCAGGACCACCTGGTGGAGCGCATGCTGGTGGCGCTGCTCGCCGACGGCCACCTGCTGGTGGAGGGCGCGCCGGGCCTGGCCAAGACTCGCGCCATCAAGGTGCTGTCGGAAGGCATCGAAGGCGAGTTCCATCGCATCCAGTTCACGCCCGATCTGCTGCCGGCCGACCTGACCGGCACCGAGATCTACCGTCCGCAGGACGGCAGCTTCACCTTTCAGCAGGGCCCGCTGTTCCACAACCTGGTGCTGGCCGACGAAGTGAACCGCGCGCCGGCCAAGGTGCAGTCGGCGCTCCTCGAAGCCATGGCCGAACGCCAGATCACCATCGGCCGCGTGTCCTACCCGCTGCCGGAACTCTTCATGGTGATGGCGACCCAGAACCCGCTGGAGCACGAAGGCACCTACCCCTTGCCCGAGGCCCAGCTCGATCGCTTCCTGCTGCACATCCTGATCGACTATCCGCGCCACGAGGACGAGAAGCGCATCCTGCACCTCGCCCGCCAGGAAGCCGCCAGCAGCGCGCCCCACGCGCTGTCGGCCTCGCCGGTGGTGGACCAGGCGCAGATCTTCGCGGCGCGCCGCGAGGTGCTCGATGTCTACATGAGCGAAGACGTCGAGAACTACCTGATGGAAATCGTGTTCGCGACCCGCGCGCCGTCCGCCTACGGCAGCGATCTCGCAGGCTGGCTGGCCTACGGCGGCAGTCCGCGCGCCACCATCGCCATCGACCGCGCGGCGCGCGCGCACGCCTGGCTGCGCGGCCAGGACTTCGTCTGCCCGGCCGACGTGCAGGACGTGGCGCGCGACGCGCTGCGCCACCGCGTGATCCTGAACTACGAAGCGGCCGCCGACGGCGTCACCCCGGACAGATTCATCGGCCAGCTGCTGGAGCGCATCCCGGTACCCTGAACGGGGCCGGTCACCGCGTCGCATGCGCGCCGCCCACACTGCCCCACCCGCGCCTGCTGCCGCCGGCCGCGAACGCGTCGAACCGCAGCTTCGCGAGTTGCTGGCGCTGGCCGCCCAGGCCGGCGCGCTGCCGCCCTGGACCCGCGCCATCCGCAACCGCAGCAGCGGCCCCTTCCTGTCGCGCTTCCGCGGTCGTGGCATGGAGTACGACGAATCCCGCCCCTACCTGCCGGGCGACGACATCCGTCAGCTCGACTGGCGCGTCACCGCGCGCACCGGCCGGCCGCACACCAAGTTGTTCCGCGAGGAGCGCGAGCGCCCGGTGCTCCTGTGCGTGGATTTCCGCGGCCCGATGTTCTTCGCCACCCGCGGCGTGTTCAAGGTCGTGCAGGCGGCGCGCGCCGCGGCGCTGCTCGCCTGGCGCGCGCAGCAGAACGGCGACCGCCTGGGCGGGCTCCTGTTCGCCGACGACGAACACCACGAGCTGCCGCCGCGGCGGGGTCGCGCGGCGACGCTGCGCTGGCTGAAACTCCTGGCCGACAGCGCGCCGCGGCTGCGTACCGCGCCGCCGGTCGCCACGCCGGCCCCGCTGGCGGCCACCTTCACGCGTCTCGCGCGGGTCGCCAAGCCCGGCACGCTGATCTTCGTGATCAGTGACTTTCGCGGCTTCGACGATGCCGCGCGCGCCGCGCTGGCGCGCCTCGGCCAGCATGCGGACCTGGGCCTCATCCTGGTCCACGATGCCCTCGAAGCGGCGTTTCCGATGCTGGACGAAGCGGCCACCATCGCGAGCGGCGAGCGGCGCCTGCGCCTGGCCGGCGTGGGCGCGAGCCAGCGTGAGCGCTATGCCGCGCAGTTCGAGGCGCGGGTCGCGACGGTGCGCGGGCTGTGCCGCGAGCAGGGCCTGCTGTTCGCGAGTCTCGACACCGGCGCCGATCCGGTCGCGGCGCTGATGCGCATGTTCGGCGGCTGAGTCCATGGCGGCCCCGACGCTCGAGCTGCGCGACATCCACCTGCCCGCCCCGGTGTCGTGGTGGCCGCTCGCCCCAGGCTGGTGGCTGCTGCTGATCGCCGTGCTGCTGGCCGCGCTCGGCCTCGTGCTGTGGCGGCGCGGCGCGCCGACGCGCCGCCTGCGTCGCGCCGCGCTGGCCGAACTCGCCGCCATCGAAGCGGCCTACGTGACGGCCGGCGACGGCCATGCCTGCGCGGCGGCCCTGTCCCGCCTGCTGCATCGCCTCGCCGTGCTCGCACGCGGGTCGGGCGCGAGCGAGGTCGATTACGCGGCGCTCGCCGCGACGCTCGGGGCGCTGCGCGCCGGTCCGCCGCCCGCGCCCCTCGAGCGCGTGATGACGGCCGCACCCTACTCGCCAAGCGCGGCACGCGGTCTCGCCGGCGACGACTACCGCGCCGCGGTGAGCGCCCTGCGGCCCTGGCTCGCGCGCCTGCGCGCGCCGGCGCCCGGTGTCCCCCATGCTGCACTTTGACTGGCCCTGGCTGTTCCTCGCGCTGCCGCTGCCGTGGCTGGCGCGGCGCCTGCTGCGCCCGGCGGGCCCGGCCGAGGGCGCGGCGCTGCGCGTGCCAGAACTGCGCGACTTCGAGGTGCTGCTGGGCGCGGGCGGCGGCAGCGAAGGCCGGCGCGCCAGCATGCTGCTCGCGAGCCTCGCCTGGCTCCTGCTGGTGACCGGCGCGGCGCGCCCGGAATGGCTTGGTGAACCGGTGGAAGTGCCGGTGAGCGGCCGCGACCTCATGCTTGCGGTCGATCTGTCGGAGAGCATGCACGAGAGCGACTTCGTGCTGAACGACGAGCCGGTGGACCGTCTCACCGCCAGCAAGGCGGTGGCGAGCAAGTTCATCGGCCGACGCGTCGGTGACCGCATCGGCCTCATCCTGTTCGCCGACCAGGCCTACCTGCAGGTGCCGCTGACCTTCGACCGCGCGACCGTGGCGCGCATGCTGGAAGAAGCGGTGATCGGCATCGCCGGGCGGCGCACCGCGCTCGGCGATGCGCTCGGCCTCGCGGTGAAGCGCCTGCGCACCCAGCAGTCCGAACACAAGGTGCTGATCCTGATGACCGACGGGCGCAACACCGCCGGCGAAGTCGACCCGCTGCGCGCCGCCGAACTCGCCAAGGAGGCGGGGCTGACGGTCTACACCGTCGGTATTGGCGCCGACGCCGCGATGCAGCGCGGCTTCTTCGGCTCGATCCGCATCAACCCGGCCAGCGATCTCGACGAGGACACCATGCGCGCCATCGCCAGGAAGACCGGCGGGCGCTATTTCCGCGCGCGCGACGCGGCGAGCTTCGAGAGCATCTACGCCGAGATCGACAAGCTCGAACCGGTCGAACATAGCGGCCAGCATTTCCGGCCAAAGACCGCGCTGTTCCACTGGCCGTTGGGCGCCGCGCTCGGGCTGTTCGCACTGCTGCTCGCGACCAGCGTGCGACAACCGCGCGCGGCGGTGGCGTGATGGCCGAGTTCCACTTCCTGAGACCGGCCTGGTTCCTGGCCCTGCTGCCGCTGGCCGGCCTGTTGTGGTGGGCGCTGCGCGGACGCGGGCGCGGCGGCGCCTGGACGCGGGTCTGCGATCCGGGCCTGCTGCCGTTCGTGATGGAACATGGTGAGGGCGCTCACCAGGGACGCGCGGGCGGCCTGCTGGCGCTGGCCGCGGCGCTGGCCGTGACCGCGGCGGCCGGCCCCACCTGGGAACGGCTGCCGGTGCCGGTGTTTCGTGGGGAGTCGGCGCTGGTCGTGGCGCTCGACCTGTCCGCGTCGATGGACGCCGAGGACATCAAGCCCTCCAGGCTGGCGCGCGCGCGTTTCAAGGTGGCGGATCTGCTGGCGCTCCGCCGCACCGGCCAGACCGCGCTCCTGGTGTTCGCCGGCCAGGCCTTCGTGGTGACACCGCTGACCAGCGACACCGCGACCATCGCTTCGCAGCTGCAGGCGCTCGAGACCGCCATCATGCCGGTACAGGGCAGCAACCCCGCGGCGGCGCTGGAGCTGGCCGGCAAGCTGCTCACCCAGGCCGGCATGCCGCGCGGCCACGTGCTGCTGGTGACCGACGGCGGCGACGCCGATGCGCTGGCTCGGGCCCGCGAGGTGGCCGCGGGCGCGGACTACAGCGTGAGCGTGCTGGGCGTCGGCAGCGCCGACGGCGCACCGATTCCGGACAGCAACGGCGGCTTCGTCAAGGATTCGGGCGGCGGCGTCGCGCTCGCGCGGCTGGACGGTGGTGCGCTCGCCGCCCTGGCCAGCGCCGGCGGTGGCGACTACGTGCAGGCGCGGGTCGACGACGGTGACGTCGAAGCACTCGCCCACAGCTTCGACGAGGACCGCGCGGCCAAGGTGCGCGAACTGGACCAGCTCGCCGCGAGCCAATGGCACGAGGTCGGTCCCTGGCTGTTGCTGCCGCTGCTGCCGCTCGCCGCGCTCGGTTTTCGGCGCGGTGTGCTGGCGGTGGCCGTGGCTGTCGGCCTCGCGCTCGGCGGTCCCACGCCGGCGCGCGCCGACTGGTGGCGCACACCAGACCAGGCCGGCCAGGCGGCCTTCGAGGCGCGCGACTACGCCGACGCGGCGCAACGCTTCGAGGATCCGGCCTGGCGCGCCGCGGCGCGCTACCGCGCGGGCGATTACGCCGCCGCCGCCAAGGGTCTCGAAGGCCGGGACGGCGCCGACGACTTCTACAACCGCGGCAACGCGCTGGCCCGCGAAGGCCAGCTCAAGGAAGCCCTGGCCGCCTACGACGAGGCCCTGAAGCGCGCCCCCGCCGACGCCGACGCGCGGCACAATCGCGAGCAGGTGCTGAAGCTGCTCGAGCAGCGCGAGCAGGACGGCAAGGACAGCGGCAAGCAGCAGCCGGGCAAGCAGGACCCGCGGCGCAAGCCGTCGCAGAGCGAGCGCGGCGATCAGCAGTTCGGCGGCGACAAGGGCGGACAGTCCGACCAGGACACCAGCGGCGCGACCAACGCCGGCGGCGGCGCCGAGTCGCGCGAGCGGCAGCACGACGAAGACCAGTCGAGCGACAGCGGGCGCGGCAAGGGCAAGGCACGCGAACGCGTGGGCAAGCCCCAGGGCGGTGACCAGGCGGAAGGCGACGAGCAGCAGCAGGCGGCGGCCGAGGAACGCAGCGACGAGTCCGCCGCCGAACGCGCCCAGGCCACCGAGCAGTGGCTGCAGCAGATCCCCGACGACCCGTCCGGCCTGCTGCGCCGCAAGTTCGAATACCAGTACAAGCAGATGTACGGCGACGCGCCGCGCGGAGAGACCCCATGGTGAACTGGCTCACGCGGGTGGACTGGCTGACGCGACTGCTGACCCTGTTCCTGGCCTGCGGCTGCCTCGCGGCGCGCGCCCAGGTGGAGCTCGAGGTGCGCCCCGATCCGGCGGTGCTGAACCAGTCCATCGAACTGCGCTTCCGGGTGCCGGCCGTGGTCGAGGAAGCGCCGGACTTCAGTCCGCTGGCGGCGCTGTTCGACATCGTCAAGACCAGCAGCCAGTCGAGCCAGTTCGCGCTGAACGGCCGGGTCGAGCGGTCCACCACCTACGTGCTGGAAGTGATGCCCAAGCGCAGCGGCAAGGTGGTCATTCCCGCGCTGTCCTTCGGCGGCGCGCGCAGCCCGGCGCGACAGCTCGAGATTCGCGAGGAGCCGCTCGCCGGCGACGCCGGCGGCGCGCCGGACTTCATCGTCGAGGCGCTGGTATCGACCGCCACGCCCTACGTGCAGCAACAGGTGATCTACACCGTGCGGGCGCTGTTCGCGGTGCAGGTCAGCAGCCCGCGCCTGACGCCGGTCAGCGCGAGCGGCGACGCGGTCGTGAAACAGCTGGGCGACGGTCGCCAGGTCAGCGAGACCCGCGACGGCCGCAGCTACGAAGGCTTCGAGATGAAGTACGCAGTGTTCCCGCAGGCGAGCGGCACGCTGCGCCTGGCGCCGGCGGTGGTCACGGCCGAGGTGGTGGTCGGCGGACGGCGCTCGGTGTTCGATCCCTTCGCGCAGTCCTTGAGCACCCGGCGCATCGAATCCAAGCCGGTGGAACTCGAGGTGCGGCCGGTGCCCGCCGCCTTTCCCGCCGGCGCCACCTGGCTGCCGGCGCGGCGCCTGCGCCTGCACGAGGAATGGGAGCCGGACCAGAGCAGCGCCGAGGTCGGCGCACCCATCACGCGCACGGTGTTCCTGTGGGTCGACGGCCTCCTGTCCGGCCAGCTGCCGAAGCTCGCGCTGCGCGCGCCGGCGGACGTCAAGCTCTATCCGGACCAGGCTCAGACCAGCGATCAGGACACCGCCACCGGCTATACCGCGGTGCTGCAGCAGAAGTTCGCGGTGATCGCCGCGCAGCCCGGCAAGCCGCGCTTCGATACCCTGGAAGTGCCGTGGTGGAACACCGAGACCGACGCGCTCGAAGTCGCGCGGCTGCCGGCGCGTGAACTCGAGGTCATCGCGGCGCCGGGCGCCGCACCGTCGGCGTCACCCCCCCCCATCCCCGCGCCGGCCGAGCGCGCCGCGACCGACATCCCGGACCGCGCGCCTGCGGCGCCCGCGTCGGCGGCCGCCGCAGACTCCCCGTGGCGCGCCGTGGCCGCGGTGCTGGCGCTGGTGTGGCTGGCGACCCTGGTGCTGTGGTGGCGCAGCCGCGGCGCGCCGACCACCGTCTCGAGCGCGCGGTCCGGTGACGCCGTGCTCACACCCGCGCCACGCGGGTCCGAGGACCTGGCCGGCGCCTGTCGCGCCAACGATGCCCGCGCGGCCTACGCCGCCTTGCTGCGCCTCGCACGCGCGCGCGGCCTCGGCACGGCGCCGCGCGCGCTGGCCGCGGGCCCTGACACGCCACTCGCGCTCGCCATCGCCGAACTCGAGCGCCAGCGCTACGGCGCCGATCCCGCGCGCTGGTCCGGCGCGCCGCTGCTCGCCGCCTGGCAGGCCGAAGGCGAGCGCAGCATGCCGCGTGGCCAGGCCGGCGCGCGCGCGGAAGCGCTGCCGCCGCTGCATCGCCTGGGCGCGGGTTGAGCGCGGCACAAACGTTCACAATCGTGAGCGTGTCGCACTTCGCAATTCATCCACCGAGTGAGTGAGTCGCGCCAACGCGCCGTCCTCGGCGCGGCACACAGGCGCTAGACTCGGCGCCAACCGCGAACCACGCCCCGCCCCGCGTCGAACGCCCCAGACCGCCCGGCACAGCGGACCGCGTGAGGAGTACCCGCAGCATGAGCGCCGCCGCGGCCGTCCTGGCCGTCGATGACAACGCCACCATCCGCAAGGCCATCTCCATGCGCCTTGGCGCGAAGGGTTTCGACGTCGTGACCGCCGCGGACGGGCCTAGCGCGCTCGCATTGATCGAGCGCCGTGCCTTCGATCTCGTGATCCTCGACCTGCAGATGCCGGAGATGCGCGGCGAGGAAGTACTGCGCCGCCTGCGCCAGCGCTACACCGCGACCCAGCTGCCGGTGATCGTGCTCGCAGCCAGCAGCGACAAGGGCGACATCCAGCGCACGCTGGCGCTCGGCGCCAATGACTACATCGTCAAGCCCGGCGACTTTCCCATCCTGCTGACCCGCATCAACACCCAGCTCACGCTGCGCGCGACCGTCTCGCGCCTGCGGACCCAGAGCGCGCTCTTGCGCGAGACGCTGGCGCTGGTGCCGAGCGGCGGCATGCTGCCGGGGGCCAAGGCCGGCCCCACCCAGCGCATTCCCTTCGACGTGCTGCACGACCACACCCCCATGACCTGCTTCGCGCTGTCGGCCGACGGTCACGTGCTGCACACCAACCACTTCGGCGCGCGCTACCTCGGCTACGACGCGCGCGCCCTGCTCGGCCGCTCGATGCTCGACCTCTACGTGCCGGAGGATCGCGCACTGGCCCAGGAGAATCTCGCCGCGGCGCGCGACCTGCCGGGCCGCATCCACCGCTGGGACATTCGCCAGGTGAAGAAGAACGGCGAGGTGATCTGGATGCGCAACACCGCGCGCGCGGTGCGCGACGGCGGCCTGGACCTGGTGCTCCTGACCTGCGAGGACATCGACGACGCCTACCGCCTGAGCGAGTTGCTGTCCTTCCAGTCCCACCACGACGAACTGACCGGGCTCGCCAACCGCAAGAGCCTCGAGGCGCGCCTCGCGCAGGTCATCGAGTCCGCCCAGGTCGAGCACACGGTGCACGCGCTGGCGGTGTTCGACCTCGACCAGTTCAAGCTGGTGAACGACGCCGGCGGCTCGCAGGCGGGCGACGAGCTGCTGCGCCAGATCGGGCGCGTATTGAAGGACGTGGCGCGTCGGCGCGACACGGTCGCGCGCATCGGCAGCGACGAGTTCGCCGTGCTGCTCGAGGACTGCCCGCTGCCGAACGCGCAACGCGCGGTGGAGGCGCTGCGCCGCGCGGTCGAACAGCACGTGTTCCACTGGCGCGGGCGCGACCACGCCATCACCGTCAGCGTCGGCATCGTGGCGGTGACCGAGACCAGCGACACGCCCGGCAGCCTGCTCAGCATGGCCGACACTGCCTGCTACGCGGCCAAGGACTCGGGGCGCAACTGCGTCCACACCTGGGAGACCGACAGCCTGCCGGTGCAGCTCCGGCGCGGCGAGATGCGCTGGGCGAGCAGCATCATCCAGGCGCTGAACGACCAGCGCTTCGAACTCGACTGCCAGCCGATCTCCGCGCTGCGCGCCGGGCCCGACGGCCCGCACTACGAGGTCCTGCTGCGCATGCGCGACGAGCTCGGCGCGCGCATCAAGCCGGGCGAGTTCCTGCCCGCCGCCGAGCGTTACAACCTCGCGGCACGCATCGATCGCTGGGTGGTGGAACAGGTCTTCGAGTGGATTGCCGCGCGCCCCGGCGTGCTGGCGCGGATTGGCCAGCTGTCGATCAACCTCTCGGGCCGCTCGCTCGGCCAGAGCGAAATGCTCGGCTGCATTCTCGAGGCGCTGCGCGGCACCCACGTGCCGGCGCACAAGATCTGCTTCGAGATCACCGAGACCGCCGCGGTGGCGGATCTCGCCGGCGCCAACCAGTTCATCCGTCGCCTGAAGGAACACGGCTGCCGCTTCGCGCTCGACGACTTCGGCAACGGCTTCTCGTCGCTGGTCTATCTCAAGCAGCTGCCGGTGGACTATCTCAAGATCGACGGCGCCTTCGTGCGCGACATGGCGACCGACTCCATCGACTTCGCCATGGTGCGCTCCATCAATGACATCGGCCACCTGCTCGGCAAGCACACCGTGGCCGAGTTCGTCGAGAGCGAGACCACCATCGCGCTGCTGCGCGATCTCGGCGTGGACTACGTGCAGGGCTACGCGGTCGGGCTGCCGCGGCCGATGGTCGAGGTGCTCGGCGAGGCCTGAGGCTCGCGGGACTCGAGCGCGCGCAGATCGTCCGGCGTGTCGACGTCGGTCAGCACACCCGCATCCCCGCATTCCCACGGCACGACCTCGGTGGCATGGGCGAGGAGCAGCGGCCGCGCGCCCTGGTCGCCCTCCAGCGTGCGCAGTTCGGCGCCAAAGCGCGCGGGAAAGATCACCGGGTGACCACGCCGCCCGTCGCAGGCCGGCACGACGATGGCGTCCGTCGCGCGCCAGCGCGCCGCGAGCCCGGCCAGGGTCGCGGTGGCGACGCGCGGCATGTCGGCCAGCGCGATCATCCAGGCCGCCGCGTCGGGGCTCGCGGCGACGCCGGCCGCGAGACTGTGCGCCATGCCGCGCGCGGCGTCCGGGCTCGCGATCACGTCGAAGCCCGCGTCGCGGAACATGGCCGTGGTCATGACGTCCTCGGCGCGCGTCACCACCACCAGGCGCTCGACCGCGCCCGCCACGCGGCGGGCGCTGACCAGGCCGAGGGGTTCGGCATTCGCCAGCGGCGCGCGCAGCTTGCCGCCACCGAAGCGTCGCGCCGCGCCGCCCGCCAGCAGCACGCCGACCAGGCGGCCCGCGTCGCTCACCGGGCCTCGCGCGTGGTGTCGATGGTGACGCCGTTGCGTACCGCGGTGATGTCGGTCACCACCGCGAGCGCGATCTCGGCGGGCTTGCGCGTGCGCAGATCGATGCCGATGGGCCCGCGGATGCGCGCGACCTCGGTCCCGCTCATGTCGAAGTGTTCGACCAGGCGCGCGGCGCGCTTGGCGGTGGTGCCGCGCGAGCCCAGCGCGCCGATGTAGAAGGCTTGTGTGCGCAAGGCCTCCATCATCGCGAGGTCGTCGACCTTGGGATCGTGGGTCAGCGCGACGATGGCCGTGTGCGCATCGCAGCCGCGCGCGGCGATGAAGTCGTCGGGGAATTCGGCCGAGGCCGGCCACTCCTCGTGTACCCAGCCCTCGCGGTACTCGGGTCGCGGGTCGCATACCGCGAGTTCGTAGTCGAGCAGGGTCGCGAAACGACACACCCAGCTGGCCAGTTCACCGGTGCCCACCACCACCAGGCGCCAGGCTGGTTCGTAGACCACGGAGAGGCGCGTGTCGTCGAGCGCGGTGCGGGCCTCGGGCCCGGCGAGCGACCAGGCCACCGTACCGGTCGCGAGGTCGAGACGCCGTTCGACGGCCTGGCCCGCCGCCAGCGCGGCGAGCATGCCGTCCAGGTCTGGCACCTCGGCGAGAGGTTCGAGCGTCAGCAGCAACCGGCCACCGCAGGGCAAGGTGCGCGAGGTGTCGGAGCGGTACTCGACGGTCTCGAAGCGCGTCGGAAAGCTGTCGCGGATGCGGGCCAGGAGTTCGCTCTCGATGCAGCCGCCCGACACCGAACCGGCGAAGCGCCCGCCCTCGCCGAGCACCATCAGCGCGCCGGGCTGACGCGGCGACGAGCCCCAGGTGTGGGCGACGGTGGCCAGCACCACCCGTTCGCCAGCCGCCAGCCAGTCACGCCCACGGGTGAGGATCTCGACTTCGCTGCGGCTCATGGTGATGACTCGTTGTCGGGGGGATTTATTGTAGGGCGGGTTTCAACCCGCCAGGCATTGCCTCACCGAACGCCGCGCGTGGCCGATTGAAATCGGCCCTACATCGAAGCCCTGTGTAGGGCGGGCTTCAACCCGCCAGGCATTGCCTCGTCAAACGCCGTGCATGGCCGATTGAAATCGGCCCTACATCGAAGCCGCGCGTGGCCGATTGAAATCGGCCCTACATCGGAGCCCTGTGTAGGGCGGGTTTCAACCCGCCAGGCACGGGCCTCATTTCCCTGCCGCCCCCGCGCCGTGCTTCTGCTTGTAGTTCGCGATGCGGCCCTCGAGGTCGGTCAAGAGACCATCCATGCCGCCGGCCTTGACGATGGCGCTGAAGGTGTCGCGGTAATTGTTGACCAGGCTGTCGCCGTCGATCACCACGTCGTAGGCCATCCACTGACCGTCGTTGTTCTTCAGGCGGTAGGTGATGGGCACGCGGCGCTCCGGCGTGACCACCAGGGTGTCGACCGTGGCGCGATCGTTGCGCACCTGCTCACCGAGGTATTCCACCCGGCTCGAGGCGATGGACTCGATGCGATTGCGGTAGGTGTCTTCGAGGTACTGGGAGAAATACTCGACGAACTGGCGCTTTTCCTCGGTGCTCGCCTCCTTCCAGCTGGTCGCGAGCACGCTCTGCGACATGCTGCGGAAGTCGAAGCGCTCGTTGATGATTGCGCCGATGTCGCTCCAGCGCTGCGACTGGCTGAGATCCGGCTGGCGCAGCACGCCGAACACGCGGTCCACCGCAACGTGGACGGTCTCGGTCGGCGTCGGCGCGGCGGCGCCGGCCCCGCCACTCACGAGCAGCAGGCAGAGGGTCCAGGTGCGGATCAGGGGCGTCATGGTTCCAGTCTCTCGTTCCGTTGCTAGACCGCGCGGCGCTCGACGCCGGCCACCAGGTGCTCGTCACCGATGTCGAAGCGCTCGACCCGCGCGCCGGTGGGCGCGGCCACCGCGGCGAGTTCGAGCGCGAGCGTCTCCTGCATGATGAACTCCCGGTGCCGCTCGATGGAAGCGGCGAGCGGCGCGGACGCCTCGAGCTCGACCCGAATCCTGTCGGTGAGGTCGAGATCCAGCGCCTTGCGCAGGTTCTGGATGCGGTTGACGACCTCGCGGGCGTGGCCGAGCGCGCGCAGTTCGTCGTCGATGCGTACGTCCAGCGCGACGGTGATGCCACCTTCCTGGGCGACGCTCCATTCGCCGACCTCCTCGCTCAGGATGTCGACCTCCTCCAGCATGACCTCGACGCTGCCGCCGTCCACCGCGACCGCGATGCGGCCCGCGGCCTGCAGGCCGCGGATCTCGGCGTCGCCGAAGGTGGCGATGGCGGCCGCCACCGCCTTCATCTGCTTGCCGAGGCGCGGACCGAGCTTCTTGAAGTCGGCCTTGGCCGAGCGCTTGACCACCCCGGCCGAGTCGCTGATGTACTCGATGGCGCGCACGTTGACCTCGTCCAGGATGATGTCGCGCACGCGCTCGACCTCGGCCTCGGTGACGTCGCCGCCCACCACCAGCAGGAGCCGCGCGAGCGGCTGGCGCACGTTGATGTGGCTCTTGTTCCTGAGCAGCAGCACGAGTTGCACCACGGTGCGCGCGAGTTCCATGCGCGCCTCGAGATCGGGCTGCATGACGGCCTGGTCCGCCACCGGGAAATCGGCCAGGTGCACCGACGCGGCCTGGTCGCGGCCCGTCACCTCGTTCAGCCGCCGGTAGAGCCAGTCGGCGAAGAACGGCGCCACCGGGCTCATCATGATGGCGAGCCCGAACAGGCACTCGAAGGTGGTCTGGTAGGCGCACAGCTTGTCGTGGGCGGAGACCGCCTCCGTGCTCGCGCTGGCCTTCTTGGCCGCCCAGAAGCGCGGACGCGAGCGGCGGATGTACCAGTTCGACAGCTCTTCGACGAACTGCTCCAGCGTGCGCGCCGCGCGCGTGCAGTCGTAGGCGGCGTAGGCCTGGTCGCAGTGCGCGATGGTGGTATTGAGCCGGCTGAGGATCCACTGGTCGAGCTCGCTGCGCGCGCTCGGCGGCACGGCGGGCTCGGCGCCCACGAAGCCGTCGATGTTGGCGTAGCTCGCCATGAAGCGGTAGACGTTCTCGATGGTGCCGAACAGCTTGCCGCGGGTCTCCATGAGCCCGCGCTCGGCGAACTTCATGTTGTCCCAGGGTGGCGAGTTGCTCATCATGTACCAGCGCAGCACGTCGGCGCCGTAGCGGCCCACCACCTCCATCGGGTTCACCGTGTTACCACGGGACTTCGACATCTTCTCGCCCTTCTCGTCGAGAATGAGGCCGTTCACCACCACGTTCCTGAACGCCACGTCCTTCTTCACCAGCGTCGCGATGGCATGCAGGGTGTAGAACCAGCCACGGGTCTGGTCGACGCCCTCGCAGATGAAGTCCGCCGGGAAATTGCGCTCGAAGGCCTCCTTGTTCTCGAACGGATAGTGCCACTGGGCGAACGGCATCGCGCCCGAGTCGAACCACACGTCGAGCACGTCCGGCACGCGGCGCATGGTGCCGCCGTCCGGCGCCGGCCAGGTGAGGCGGTCGACGTAGGGCCGGTGCAGGTCCAGCGCGTCCCCCTCCGGCAGGCTGGCGCCGCACTTCTCGCGCAGTTCGGCGATCGAGCCGATGACCTCGAAGTACTCCGAGCCCGGCGCGTCCGACACCCAGATCGGCAGCGGCGTGCCCCAGTAGCGCTTGCGGGACAGCGCCCAGTCGACGTTGTTCTCCAGCCAGTTGCCGAAGCGCCCGTCGCGGATCGCCGGTGGATGCCAGTGGATGGTCTGGTTCAAGTCCACCAGGCGCTGCTTCTCGGCGGTGGTGCGCACGAACCACGACTCCACCGGGTAGCTCATCAAGGGCGTGCCCTTGCGCCAGTCGTGCGGGTAGTTGTGCAGGTAGTCGACGCGCTTGTAGAGCAGGCCGCGCGACTTCAGGTCGCGCATGATGGGCTTGTCGGCGTCCTTGAACCACAGCCCCGCGACCAGCGGCGCGGCGTCGGTGAAGCGGCCGTCGGGCGCCACCGGGTTGACCAGCGGCAGGCCTTCCTTGCGCCCGACCTCGTAGTCCTCGGCGCCGAAGGCCGGCGCGATGTGCACGAGACCGGTGCCGTCCTCGACCGTCACGTAGGTGGCGCTCGCGATGCGCCAGGTGTCGGCCGGGTAATCGAAGCCCGCGACCTTGAACAAGGGCGTGTAGCGACGGCCGATGAGGTCCCGCCCCTTGCAGGTCTCCAGCACCGTGTACTCGCCTTCCAGCGCGGCGAGGCGCGCGCTGGCCAGCACCAGGCGCTCCTCACCCTGGCGCACGGTCACGTAGTCCAGGTCCTCGTTCACCACCAGCGCGACGTTGGAGATGAGCGTCCAGGGCGTGGTGGTCCAGGCGAGGTAGGACAGGCCCGGGTCGTCCTGGTCCTGGAAGCGCACGTAGACGGACGGGTCTGTGACTTCCTCGTAACCCAGGCTCACCTCGTGGGAGGACAGCACCGTGCCGGTGCCGGGGCTGTACCACTGGATCTTGTAGCCCTTGTACAGGAGCCCCTGCTCGTACATCTGCTTCAGCAGCCACCACACCGACTCGATGTACTCGGTGTGGAAGGTGACGTAGGGGTGCTCGAGGTCCACCCAGTAGCCGATGCGGCGGGTGAGTTCGTCCCAGTCGCGCTTGTAGCGCGAGACGCTCGCCTTGCAGGCGGCGTTGAAGGCTTCGATGCCGAATTTCTCGACCTCGGCGCGACCGTCGAGCCCGAGCTCCTTCTCCACCTCGATCTCGACCGGCAGGCCGTGGGTGTCCCAGCCGCCCTTGCGCTCGACGCGAAAGCCCTTGAGGGTCTTGTAGCGGCAGAACACGTCCTTGATGGTGCGGCCGAGCACGTGGTGGATGCCGGGCCGGCCGTTGGCGGTCGGCGGGCCTTCATAGAAGGTGAAGGACGGCGCGCCGTCGCGCGCGCGGATGCTCTGGCCGAAGGTGTCTTCCCGCGCCCAGGTCTCGAGCATGTCGAGTTCGAGCTGGGGCAGGTCCAGCGCCTTGATTTCGAGAAAGGAGGTCGTCATTAACCGTGCCGGGCGTAGGTGGTTGAAGGGGTCGGGCAAAGAGCCAGGGAGTATAGCCGATGGCGTGCTGGCGGCCCTCACCGGGCGCTCGCCACGGGGCCTGCGGACGCCCCTGCCTGTGTAATTTTTTTGCATGCGCGCGGGCGGTCGACGTGGAACAATGAGGCACGCCCTTGGCCAGCACGGGATGGAGGCAGCGTGAGCGGAGATCAGGTTCTCGAATTCCTGCAGTTCGTCGAAGGCCAGAAGAACCAGTCCGCCAGCCAACTGCTCGACCGCATACTGCAGAAGAGCCGGCTTCTGACTGGCGCCGAGGCCGGCACCATCTTCATCGCCCGCGCCAAGGGGCGCGAGCGCTGGCTCGAGCCGGCGAGCATCCAGAACGACGCCGTCAAGGTCAAACGCGCCGACTTCATCGTACCCATCGGGCCTGGCAGCATCGCCGGCTACGTGGCGCACAAGGGGCGCACGGTGCGCATCGACGACGTCTACGACATCCCCGCGCGCAGCCCCTACAAGTTCGACGCGCGCTTCGAGCGGCGCAACTACAAGACCCACTCCATGCTGTGCTTTCCGCTGCGCAACCTGCAGAGCGACGTGATCGGCGTGGTGCAGCTGATCAACCGCCGCGGCGGCAAGAGTCGCAAGCTGCTGCCCTTCACCCGGGACGCCGAGCAGCTCATCGCGCCCATCGCGCGGGTCGTCGGCCACTCCATCGAGCGCGCGGAGATGCTCGACCAGATCCGCGCCAAGAACAAGACGCTCAGCACCCGCAACCGCCAGCTCGCCGAGCAGCGCTCGCGCATCGCGGCCCTGCAGGAGGAGACCGAGGCGGCCTTCAAGGTGTCGGTCACCCTGCTCGCCCGCGCCGCCGAGATCCACGACGAGGAGACCGGCAACCACATCATCCGCGTCAACGAATACAGCTACGCCATCGCCAAGCGCTTGGGCATGCCCGACAGCTGGTGCGATGACATCCGCTACAGCGCCCAGCTGCACGACGTCGGCAAGATGAGCGTGGACTCCGCGGTGCTGAAGAAGAAGGGCCCGCTGACCCCTGACGAACGCCAGGAGATGAACCGCCACACGGAGTACGGCTTCCAGATCCTGTCGGCCTCGCCGCGCCTGTCACTCGGCGCCGAGATCGCGCTCTACCACCACGAGAAGTGGGACGGCACGGGCTATCCCCAGGGCGTCCAGGGCGAAGCCATCCCGCTCTCGGCGCGCATCGTGCAGCTCGCCGACATCTACGACGCGCTGCGCTCCGAGCGGCCCTACAAGAAGGGCTTTCCCCATGAACAGGCGGTGCAGATCCTCACCATCGGCGACGAGCGCATCGACCCGCGCGGGCATTTCGATCCGAAGCTCATCGAGCTGTTCGCCACCCATCACCTGGAATTCGATCGGATCTGGACGTCGTTGCAGGATTGAGGCGCGGAGCGCTCTGGCACGAATGGCGGGTTGAAACCCGCCCTACATGGGATGGCGCGTTGAAACCCGTCGTCCGGGGAGTGGAGGCATCCTTGTAGGGCCGATTTCAATCGGCCATGCAAGGCGCCCGACCTACCCCGCCTCCACCATCGCCTGCACCGCGTGCTGGCGGATCTGCTGGACCATGGCGTGCAGGCCGTTGCTGCGGGTCGGCGAGAGGTGCTCGGCGAGCTCGATGTCCTTCAGGAAGTCCGGCGGCGTGGCGAGAATGTCGGCCGGGCGCCGGTCCGAGTAGACCGACAGCAGCAGCTGGATCAGGCCCGCGACGATGGCGGAATCGCTGGTCGCCTCGTAGTGCAGCAGGTCGCCGCGCTTCTCGGTCACGATCCACACCTGGGACTGGCAGCCGTGCAGCTTGTACTTGTCGGTCTTCCACTCCTCGGGAAACGGCGGCGCCTGGCGACCGAGGTCGATGATGTACTGGTAGCGCTCGGTCCAGTCGCCGAACAACTGGAAGGTCTCGACGATGTCGCGCTGCGTGGCGAGGATGTCCTCCGCCGGCTCGAGCTTGCCCGGTGCGTCACTCATATCCGTCGCCACTCCGTGCCGCCCGCGCCATCCTTGATGGCGATGCCGCGCGCGGCGAGTTCATCGCGCAGTTCGTCGGCGCGCTTCCAATCCTTCGCCGCGCGCGCGGCGCTGCGCGCCGCGACCAGCGCGTCGATCTCGGCGTCATCGTCCTCGGCGCCGACCGCGCCGGCCTTGGCCCAGGCCACCGGGTCCTGCTGCAGGATGCCGAGTTCGCGACCGCCGGCCAGGAGCCATGCCTTGCAGCGCCGCCGCTCGGCGGCGTCCTGCGAGCGGTTGGCGAGCGTCACCGCTTCCATCAGCACGGCGATGGCCTTGGGCGTGTTGAGGTCGTCGTCCATCGCCGCGGTGAAGGCCTTCGACGGCACGACTTCGTCCGCCGCGAGTTCGACGTCGGCAAGTCGTTCCAACGTTCCGTACATGCGGTCGAGCTGGGCCTTGGCCTGTTCCACCAGCTCGTCGGTCCAGTTCAGCGGCTCGCGGTACTTGCCGCGAATGAGCGCCATGCGCAGCGCCTCGCCCGGGTGCTTCTTCAACAGTTCGCGCACCAGGAGCACGTTGCCGATCGATTTCGACATCTTGGTCGCGTCTATTTCGACGAAGCCATTGTGCACCCAGTAGCGCGCCAGCGGCGCGCCCTGGTGCGCGCAGCGGCTCTGCGCGATCTCGTTCTCGTGGTGCGGGAACTTGAGGTCGTTGCCGCCCCCGTGGATGTCGATGCTGCGCCCCAGGTGGTGCTCGATCATCGCCGAGCACTCCATGTGCCAACCGGGCCGGCCGCGGCCCCAGGGACTGTCCCAGCCGGGCAGATCCGGCGAGGACGGCTTCCACAGCACGAAGTCCGCGGGGTCGCGCTTGAAGGGCGCGACCTCGACCCGCGCGCCGGCGATCATCTCGTCGCGGTTGCGCCCGGAGAGCTGGCCGTACTCGGCGAAGCTCGGCACGTTGAACAGCACGTGACCCTCAACCTCGTAGGCGTGTCCGCGCTCGATGAGCGCGCCGATCATGGCGATGATGTCGCCGATATGGGCGGTCGCGCGCGGCTCTATCGGCGGCGGCAGCACGCCGAGCGCGGCGACGTCGGCGTGGTAGACCGCGGTGTAGCGCTCGGTCACCACCGAGATGGGCACGCCTTCGCTGGCCGCGGCGGCGTTGATCTTGTCGTCGACGTCGGTGATGTTGCGCGCGTACACCACGTTCGCGTAGTGACGCTTCAGCACGCGGTACAAGAGGTCATAGACCACCGCCGCGCGGGCATTGCCGATGTGCGGCGGGTTGTAGACCGTCGGTCCACAGGCATACATCGTGACCCGCGCGGGGTCGGCCGGCGTGAAGACTTCCTTGCGGCGGGTGAGCGAGTTGTAGAGTTCGAGTGCCATGTGGGCGAGCCCCAGCGCCGGCGGGCGAGAAAGCGGCGCAGTATACCCAAGGCGCCGCGCCGCGCCCATCGGCTCAGCGCCAGAGCATGCGAGCCAGGGTGCCGTCGCGGTCGAGGAACTGGTGCTTGCACGCCGCGGCCGCGTGCAGCGCCACCAGCACCGCCGTGCCATAGCCGCAGAAGTAGTGCACGTCGATGGCGAGATCGCGCAGACGCTCCGGGATCACCACCAGCGCCGGCACCTCGAACCACTCGAAGAAGGACACGCCGTGCCCCTCCGAGGTCGAGACCAGGAAGCCGGTGACCGGGATCAGGAACACCAGCAGGAAGAGCGTGTGGTGCATGGCGGTCGCGGCGACCCGCTCCCAGCGCTTCAGGCCCGCGTGGCCGGGCGAAGGCGACACACGGCGCCACAGGAGCGTCGCCACGCCGAGCACGAAGACCAGCATGCCGAGCGCCTTATGGCTCTCCAGGGCCTTGTGATACCAGCGGTCGTAGTAGCTGAGACCGACCATGTACCAGCCGAGCACGACCAGCCCGACGATCAGGAGCGCGGTCGCCCAGTGCAGCAGCTTGGTGACGAGGCCGTAGTGCTCGGCCGTGTTCAGGATCCGCATCGGTGGAGGACCTCGCGGCGTGGTGAGGGTCGGCGCCGGGTTCACACCCGGCGCCGACAGCGGCTCAGTAGCGGTAGTGCTCGGGCTTGAACGGTACGTCGACCGCGATACCGAGATATTCCGCCAGCATATTCGAGAGCACATCGAGATTCACGCTGATCTTCTTCAGATGCAGGCGCGCGACCTTCTCGTCCAACGCCTTCGGCAGGGTGTACACGCCGAGCGGGTAGCGCTCCGGGTGGTTGTACATCTCGATCTGGGCGATGGTCTGGTTGGTGAAGCTGTTCGACATCACGAAGCTCGGATGGCCGGTGGCGCAGCCGAGATTCACCAGGCGGCCCTCGGCCAGCAGCAGGATGCTCTTCTTGGCCGTGAGGTACACGCGGTGCACCTGCGGCTTGATCTCCTTCCAGGTGTACTTGCGCAGGCGGTCGACCTGGATCTCGCTGTCGAAGTGGCCGATGTTGCACACGATGGCCAGGTCCTTCATCTGCTTCATGTGCGCTTCGGTGATCACGTCGCAGCAGCCGGTGGTGGTGACGAAGATGTCGCCAATCTTGCAGGCGTCATCCATGCGCATCACTTCGTAGCCCTCCATCGCCGCCTGCAGCGCGCAGATCGGATCGATTTCGGTGACGATGACGCGCGCACCCTGGCCGCGCAGCGACTGGCAGGAGCCCTTGCCGACGTCGCCGTAGCCGGCCACCACCGCGACCTTGCCGGAGATCATCACGTCGGTCGCGCGGTTGATCGCGTCGACCAGCGAATGACGGCAGCCGTAGAGGTTGTCGAACTTGGACTTGGTGACCGAGTCGTTGACGTTCATCGCCGGGAACAAGAGCTCGCCGCGATCGCGCAGCTGGTAGAGCCGGTGCACGCCGGTGGTGGTCTCCTCGGTGACGCCGCGGATGCCCGGCACCATGCGGTGGAAGCGCTGCGGGTCGCGCTTCAGCGAGCGCTTCAGCGCTGCGTAGAGCTGCGCCTCTTCCTCGTTGGCCGGCTTGACGTCCAGCACCTTCGGATCCTTTTCGGCCTTGTAGCCGAGCAGCACGAACAGCGTCGCGTCGCCACCGTCGTCCAGGATCATGTTCGGGCCGGTGCCGTCGCCCCAGTCGAGGATGCGATCGGTGTAGTCCCAGTAGTCAGCGATGGACTCGCCCTTGACCGCGAACACCGGCGTGCCGCGCGCGGCGATAGCGGCCGCGGCGTGATCCTGGGTCGAGAAGATGTTGCAGCTCGCCCAGCGCACCTGCGCGCCAAGCTGCTGCAGGGTCTCGATCAGCACCGCCGTCTGGATGGTCATGTGCAGTGAGCCGGTGATGCGCGCGCCCTTGAGCGGCTTGGACTTGCCGAACTCCTCGCGCATCGCCATCAGGCCCGGCATCTCCTGCTCTGCGAGATCGATCTCCTTGCGGCCGTACTCCGCCAGCGCGATGTCCTTGATCGCGTAGTCCTGCGCGCTAGCGCGCGCCTTGCGCGGCGCCTTCGCCTTCGCGCTGCTGCCGTTACCTCGAGCCATGCAAATACCTCAATGAAAAATCAGGTGGCTTGTCTACGTCGTGTGGCGCGGGCCGGATCTCAGGCCAGCGCGCTCTTCAGCTTGTCGACCAGGTCGGTCTTCTCCCACGAGAAGCCGCCGTCGGCCTCGGGCTGGCGGCCGAAGTGGCCGTAGGCCGCAGTGCGCTCGTAGATCGGGCGGTTCAACTGCAGGTGCTGACGAATGCCGCGCGGCGTGAGGTTCATGACCTCGGCCAGCGCGCGCTCGAGCTTCGCCTCGTCGACCTGGCCGGTGCCATGCAGGTCGACGTACAGCGACAGCGGCTTGGCCACGCCGATGGCGTAGGCCAGCTGAATGGTGCAGCGATCGGCGAAGCCGGCCGCGACCACGTTCTTGGCCAGGTAGCGCGCCGCGTAGGCGGCGGAGCGATCGACCTTGCTCGGGTCCTTGCCGGAGAACGCGCCGCCGCCGTGGGGCGCCGCGCCGCCGTAGGTGTCGACGATGATCTTGCGGCCGGTGAGGCCGGAGTCACCGTCGGGCCCGCCGATCACGAAGCGACCGGTGGGATTGACGTAGAACTCGCTCTCCGGGCACATCCAGCCCTCGGGCAGCACCGCGAGCACGTAGGGGCGCACGATCTCGCGCACGTCGGCCTGGGACAGGTTCTCGGTGTGCTGGGTGGAGACCACGACCGAGGTCGCGCGCACCGGCTTGCCGTTCTCGTACTGCAGGGTCACCTGGCTCTTGGCGTCGGGCAGCAGGCCCTTCTCCTTGCCGCTGTGACGGGCCGCGGCCATGTCCTGCAGGATGCGATGGGAGTAGTACAGCGGCGCCGGCATCAGCACGTCGGTCTCGCGGCAGGCGTAACCGAACATGATGCCCTGGTCGCCCGCGCCCTCGTCCTTGTCCGCGCCGCTGTCCACGCCCTGGGCGATGTCGGAGGACTGCGAGTGCACGTAGCAGGAGACGTCGGCGGTCTTCCAGTGAAAGCCTTCCTGCTCGTAGCCGATGGCCTTGACCGCGTTGCGCGCCAGGGTCTCGATGGTCTCCGAGGTGATGGAGGCCGGACCACGCACTTCGCCGGCGATCACGATGCGGTTGGTGGTGCAGAGCGTCTCGACCGCGACGCGGGCCTGGGGCTCGGCGGCGAGGTAGGCGTCCACCACGGCGTCGGAAATGCGATCGCAGACCTTGTCGGGATGGCCTTCGGACACGGATTCACTGGTAAAGAGGTAGCTCGACCGCACGCACTGTCTCCTTGCGTTCAGCATTGACTCGATTGACTGGGAACGGACCGGCCACGCCGGAACGCGAAACTGCCGCATTATGCCCGATAGTGGAGGGGTATGGACCGTCTCGCGGCCGCGTTCTGCCGCGCGGTCCGCATCACGCCCCGCCGCGGGCGTGGCCACGCAGCACGCCACCCTCCCCTGCCTCGCCCAGGGCCCGGGCAAACACCGGGTAGCGCCACAGCGCCGAGGGCGAGTCGGGTTCGAATAGCGGCGGCAGGAGCCGCGCCTGCAGTCCACTGACCGGCACTTCGAGCGCGCCGGCCGGCAGCACGCGCCGCGCGGGCGGCGAAGGGATCGTGAGCGGACTGACCCAGTGCGCCTCGTCCCGCGCCAGGCGGCGAGTGGCGATGCCCTGTGCGGCGAGCACGCGCGCCACGGCCTCGACCTGGCCGAGCACCCAGTAGGCGCCGGGCAGGGGCATGGGCGGCGCGTGCCGCACCCGGCGGTGATCGGGGAATTCGAACTCGCGCAGGGCGTCATCCGCGACGCCGCGCAGCGCAATCAGCATCTGCCGGGGCGGTTCGTGGGCGATGTACTCGCCGTGGGCCGAGAGCGGCTCGCGGCTGTGGGCGTGCGCGCCCAGCACGGCGCGGAGTTCGCGCTCGCGCGCGGTGATGGTCACGAGGAACAGCCGCTGCGCCTCGAGCTGGCGCGCGGCGCGCACCGCGATGTTACGAAAGCTCGGGTAGTGGCCGTCGCGCGGATCCATGCGGGTTTCGAGCAGCACCGCCAGCGCGCCGCCCAGCGCCGCGCGGTTGCGCAGGTTGTGCACGCCGAGGCCGCCGTGGGTCAGGGGTTGGCGGAGCGACAGGATCTCGCGAATGTAGCGCTGGGTGGGCCGGCCTGCCGCGCGCACCGCGTCGATCAGCGCCGGCAGCAGCTCGTGTTCCGCGTAGGCGCGGAGCCTCGCGGGGATCGCCGGATGGTTGCCGCAATCGAACTGGGTCTCGAAGTCGGTCATCCAGCCCTCGCGCCCGAGCGTCTTGCGCTTGAGCGCGGCCGACTCGTGGGCGTCGAGTACTACCTGCGGCGCGAAGCCGGTGAGCAGCGCGGTCAGCGCGCGCGCCTCGGGCTGGGTCACGAGCACGTAGTCACGATTGATGTTGACCTCGTCGGCGTTGCGCGGCGAATCCAGATCGCGACCGTCGGGATTGGCGTCCGGCACCAGCACGAGATCCAGCGCCGCGCGCGCCGCGGCCAGTTCGCCATGGGCGAGTTCGCGCGCCAGTAGGAGCAGCGCCTCGCCGCCCGCCGCCTCGGAGGCGCCGTGTTGGCCACCGACCAGCAGCACGCGCAGCGGCCGCCCCGCCACGCCGCGGGGATGCAGGCGCAGCGCCGTGAGCGGCCGGCCGCCGGCCGACAGGCCGAGGTCGATGAGTTCGGCGCCGCGCGTCGTCGCCACCAGCCGGCGCAGGAACACGCGCACCTCGGCGGCGCTGGACAGCCGCGCATGCCCGACCTCCTCCAGCGGCGTGCGGAGCGCGTCCACGCGCGCGCCTCAGGGCTCGGCGGGCGCGCCGCGCGACACGCCCTTGCGCACGGCGTACACCTCGAACTCGCGGTCGGCGTCCAGCGCCGCGGCGAACGGCGCGCTGGCGAACAGGCTGCTCGGCGAGCGCGGATCGAGCAGCACGGCCGCCAGCCGCCCGCGGCGCTGACTCAAGTCGACGATCAGCGCGCCCGGCGCGGTGCTCAAGAGGCGCGGCGCGCTGGCCGTCATGCGCACCTCGCCCTGCGGCTCGCGCCGGTAACGCGCGGCCAGCACCGGAATCTCGAGGGCCTGGGACTGGCGCTCGGCGACGATGCCCTGGCGCTCGAGCGCCGCGCGCAAGGCTTCGCTCGGCGCGGGCAGCACCAGGGTGCCCGGCATCGGCACGCGTTCGCCTTCCGCCACGCGACGATGGTCGGCGAAGTCGATCATCACCCGCTCGCGACCGGCCAGGCGGCGGAGCGGCAGGCTGACCCGCGGATGGGCCTCGTCGAGCACATAGCGCGCGCCGAGGACCAGGGGCTCGGTGGGCAGCGCGGCGCGCGCCGTGGCCACCACCTCGCTCGCCGCCGCGCGCTGTTCCACGAGCGCGCGCAGGAAGGCGCGCTGGCAGACCAGTGAGCGCTGGGCGCGCACCTGGATGTTGCGCCAGGTCGGCGCCGGATCGTCGCTCGGGTCGAGCTTGGTCTCGGTCAGCACCGCCAACGTGCCGTCCAGCGCGGCGCGATTGCGCAAGTTGCGCAAGCTGAGGCCGCCGTTGGTGATCGGCTGGGACGCGCTGGTGATCTCGCCGATGTAGCGCTGCGCGGCGAGCCCCTCGGCGCCGGCCAGGGCGACCAGGCGCGGCAGCAGCCGCTCGCGTCCGTAGTTCAGCAGCGCGGCCGGCACTGCCGGGTTGTTGGCGGTTTCGAACTGCGCTTCGAAGTCGGTGAGATAGCCTTCGCGCGCGAGCGAGCGGCGCTTCAGCACCGCCGACTCGTGCACATCGAGCACCGCCAGCGGCCGGTAGCGCGCCAGCGCCGCGACCAGCGCGCGGCTCTCGGGCTCGGCGAGCATGACGAAGTCGGTGTTGAGATTGACGCCGTCTGCGTTGGCGCGATGGCCGAGATCGCGGCCGTCGGGGTTGGCGTCCGGCAGCAGCACGACATCGAAGGTCTCGAGCACGTCACGCAGCGCGCCAGCCAGCAGTTCGCGGGCGAGGAACAGCATGGCCTCGCCGCCGGCCGGCTCGGCCGCGCCATGCTGGGAAGCGATCAGGAGCAGCGTGGGTCGCGGCGTCGCGGGCTCGCCGGTGGCACTGGACAGCACCAGGGTGGCGAGCGGCCGCTGCTGCACGGAGAGCCCCACGGTCTCGCGTCGAGCGCGCGGCGAGGCCGCCGCCAGCGCGTCCAGGTCGGCGACGATCTCGGCGGCGCTGCTCAGGCGCGCGTAGCCCGCGGCTTCGAGCGGCGCGGGCGGGAGCGCCGCGCGCGCGGTGGGGACAATCAGCACGAGGGCCAGCAGCGCCGCCGCACAGCGCCCGAAGGTTCTCGCCGCGCCGCGCACCTCGCCCCGCCCCCGCGCTACCAGCCGCCGCCCAGCGCGCGCACCAGGCCGGCGGTGGCCACCGCGCGCTGCCCGGCGAGCTGCGCCTGCTGGCGACGCAGGGTGAGCAAGGTGCGCTCTGCCTCGAGCAGGTCGAGCGTCCCCGTCGCGCCCGCCTCGAAGCGCGCGCGCGCCACCGCGTGGGCGCTGGCCGCGGCCGCGGCCGCGGCGTCGGTGCTCGACGCCTGCTCGCCGAGCGTGGTGATGGCGACCAGCTGGTCCTCCACCTCGCGGAACGCGCCGAGCACGGTGTTGCGATAGGACGCGATCTCGGCGTCGAGCGCGGCCTCGGCGCGTGAGAGATTGGCGCGGTTGCGGCCGCCGTCGAACAGTGGTCCCGCGATCAGCGCGCCGGCCAGCGGACCGAGCGCCCAGGTGCGGCTGCCCCACTCGAAGAGTTCGCCCGCGGTCGCCGCGCTGAAGCCGGCGCTGGCGGTGAGATTGACCAGTGGGTAGAAGGCGGCGCGCGCCACGCCGATGCGCGCGTTGGCCGCTTCCATGCGCCGCTGCGCGGCGGCGATGTCCGGACGACGCTCGAGCAGGGTCGACGGGACCCCGGCCGGGATCGCCGGCAGGCGCCCGGCCGCGACCGGCGCCGGCGCGACGCTGAACTCCGCCGGGGCCACGCCGAGCAGCACCGCCAGCGCGTGCTCGTACTGGGCGCGCTGGCGCGTGACCGCCTGCACCTCGGCGCGCGCGATCTCGAGCTCGGCTCGCGTGCGATCGACATCCAGGCGACTCACGTCGCCGGCCGCGAGCCGCTGCTCGAACAGCCGATGCGTGGCTTCGCGGCTGGCCAGCGCCTCGCCCAGCACCGCCAGTTCGGCGTCGGCGGCGCGCAGCAGGAAGTACACCTGCGCGACGTCGGCGGTGACGCTCAAGGACAACGATTCGAACAGCGCAGTCTCGGCGGCGGCGTCGGCGCGCGCCGCCTGCACGCTGTCGCGCACGCGTCCGAAGAGGTCGAGTTCGTACTGCGCCGTCACGCCGTATTGGAAATTGTTGTACATGATGCCGCCCGGCAGCGGCGCGAGCGGCTGGCTCTCGGACAGCCGCGTGCGCACCACCGAGGCGTTGCCGTCCAGGCGCGGCAGGCGCGCCGCGCGCGCCACATCGACCAGCGCGCGGCTGGCCTCGAGGCGCGCGAGCGACGCGGCCAGGGTCTGGTTCGCGGCCAGCACGCGGCTCTCGAAGTGGTTGAGCAGCGGATCGCCGAACACCGTCCACCAGCCGGCGCGCGAGGCGTCGTCGGCCGGCGCCGCAGGCCGCCACTGATCGTTGCCCGGATCCGGCGCCAGTGCCGCCGCTTCCTTGAACGCTGCGGGCACCGACACGTCCGGCGGCGCGAGCGGCGGCGCGAGCGAACAGCCGCCCAGCAGCAATGTGACGCCGAGCGGCCAGGCGCGGCGCATCACTCGCTCTCCGTGGCGGCGGTCACCGCGTCGGGCTGGGGCGGCGGCTGGCGATGCAGCAGCACGTAGAACACCGGCGTCAGGAACAGCCCGAACAAGGTCACGCCGAACATGCCGGAGGCCACCGCGGTGCCCATCGCGCGCCGCATCTCCGCGCCGGCGCCGGTCGACAGCACCAGCGGCGTGACGCCGGCAATGAAGGCGATGGAGGTCATGAGGATCGGCCGCAGGCGCATGCTGCAGGCTTCCAGCACCGCCTTTACCGGCCCGTCGGTCGGACGTTTGAGTTCATGCTCGCGCGCGAACTCGACCAGCAGGATGGCGTTCTTGCACGCCAGGCCCATCAGCACGAACAGCGCCACCTGGGTGAAGATGTTGCGGTCACCGCCCGTGTACCACACGCCACCGATGGCAAACAGCAGGCACATCGGCACGATGAGGATGATCGCGAGCGGCAGCTTGAAGCTCTCGTACTGCGCGGCGAGCACCAGGAACACCAGCAGCGCGCACAGCGGGAACACCACCGCCGCGGTGTTGCCGGCGAGGATCTCCTGGTAGGTCAGGTCGGTCCACTCGAAGGTGATGCCGCGCGGCACGGTCTCGGCGATGACACGCTCGATGGCGGCCTGCGCCTGGCCGGAACTGTAGCCCGGCGCCGCCGCGCCGTTGATGTCGGCGGCGGGAAACGCGTTGTAGCGCATGGCGCGGTCCGGCCCGAAGCTGTTCCTGACCTCGAGAATGGCGCCGAGCGGCACCATCTCGCCGTCCTTGTTGCGCGTCTTCAGCGCGGCGATGTCCTCGGCCTGCGCGCGATAGGGCGCGTCTGCCTGCACCACCACCCGGTAGGTCTTGCCGAACTGGTTGAAGTCATTCACGTAGTACGAGCCGAGGTAGATCTGCAGGGTGGCGAACACGTCGTTCAGATCGACCCCCATGCGCTTGGCCTTGGCGCGGTCGATGTCGACGTAGAGCTGCGGCACGTTGATCTGGTAGCTGGAGAACACGCCGGCCAGCTCCGGCGTCTGCCAGGCCTTCATCAGCACCGCCTGGGTCGCCTGGTACAGCACCTCGTCGCCGAGGCCGGCGCGATCCTCCAGCTGCAGCTTGAAGCCGCCGATGGCGCCGAGACCGTCCACCGGCGGCGCCGGGAACACCGCGATGAAGGCGTCCTCGATGACCGCGAGCTGTTCGTTCAGACGCTGCGCGATGGCGCCGGCGGCGAGCTCGGGACGGTGGCGCTTCTCGAAGGGCTCGAGGTTGAAGAACACCAGGCCCGCATTGGGCGAGTTGGTGAACCCGTTGATCGACAGGCCCGGGAAAGCGTTGTCGGCGTTCATGCCCTCGTTCTTCATCGATATCTCGGTGACCCGCGACAGCACCTTGTCGGTGCGGTCGAGCGAGGCGCCGTCCGGCAGCTGCACCATGCCGATGAGGTACTGCTTGTCGGAGGTCGGGATGAAGCCGGTCGGGATCTGCTGGAAGCCGTACCAGGTCAGGCCGAGCAGCCCGACGTAGACCAGCAGCACCACGAACTTGATCTTGAGCACGCCGCGCACGCCCTTGACGTAACCGCGAGCGGCGCGGTGAAACAGCCGGTCGAAACCGCGGAACAGCCAGCCGAACAGCGCATCCAGCACCACCGTCACGCCGTCGCGCGGCGCGCTGTGGCTGCGCAACAGGGTCGCGGCGAGCGCCGGCGAGAGGGTCAGGGAGCTGAACGCCGAGATCACCGTCGAAATGGCGATGGTGAGCGCGAACTGCCGGTAGAACTGTCCGGTCAGGCCGCTGATGAAGGCGATGGGCACGAACACCGCGCAGAGCGTGAGCGCGATGGTGATGATCGGGCCGCTCACTTCGTCCATCGCGCGGTGGGTGGCGGCCTTCGCGTCCAGCCCGAGGGCGATGTTCCGCTCGACGTTCTCCACCACCACGATCGCATCGTCGACCACGATGCCGATGGCGAGCACCATGCCGAACAGGGTCAGGGTGTTGATGGAAAAGCCCGCCAGCAGCATCACCGCGAAGGTACCGATGATCGACACCGGCACGGCGATCAGCGGAATGATCGACGCGCGCCAGGTCTTCAGGAACAGGATCACCACCAGCAGCACCATCAGCACCGCTTCCAGCAGCGTCTTCACCACCGCCTCGATGGACTGCTTCACGAAGCGTGTCGGGTCGTAGACGATCTGGTAGTCCACGCCGAGCGGAAAGCCGCTCTTCGCCTCGGCCATCAGCGCGCGCACCGAGTTCGACAGCGCGATTGCGTTCGCGCCGGGCGCCTCGAAGGCCGCGATGGCGACCGAGGGCTGGTTGTTCGAGCGGCTGCGCAAGGCGTATTCGCCGGCGCCGAGCTCGATGCGCGCGACGTCCTTCAGGCGCAGCACCCCGCCGTCCGGCGCGGTGGCGACGATGATGTCGCGAAACTCGGCCTCGGTGCTCAACCGCCCGAGGGTGTTGACCGAGAGCTGGAAGTCGGTGTGCTCCACCACCGGCGGCGCGCCGACCACGCCGGCCGCCACCTGCTGATTCTGCTCGCGAATGGCGTTGACCACGTCGGCCGCGGTCAGGCCGCGGGCGGCGAGCTTGGCCGGATCGAGCCAGATGCGCATCGCGTAGTCGCCGGCGCCGAACACGAACACCTCGCCCATGCCTGGCAGGCGACGCAGGTTGTCCTTCAGGTTCAGCACGCCGTAGTTGCGCAGGTAGAGCTCGTCGTAACGGCCGTCGGTCGACACCAGGTTGACCACCATGGTGAGGTTCGGCGACTGCTTCTGGGTGATGACGCCGATCTGCCGCACCTCGGTCGGCAGGCGCGGCAGCGCGCGCTGCACGCGGTTCTGCACCTGGTTCTCGGCGAGATCGGGATCGGTGCCGATCTTGAACGTCACTCGTAGCTGGAGCGCGCCATCGGCGGTCGCCATGGAGGACATGTAGAGCATGTTCTCCACGCCGTTGACCTGCTCTTCGAGCGGCGCGGCGACGGTGTCGGCGATGACCTTGGGCGTCGCGCCCGGGTAGTTCGCGCTGACCACGATGGACGGCGGCACGACGTTCGGATACTCCGACACCGGCAGGAAGAAGATGGAGATCAGCCCGGCGACGAACACCAGCACGGACAGCACGCCCGCCAGGATCGGGCGATCGATGAAGGCACGCGAGACGTTCATGACGCCGCCGGCGACGAGCTCTGGGTCGCGGCCTGGTCGGCCTTCTCCATGGGCACGCTGCTCGGCGTCACCGGCGTACCGGGCCGCACGCGCTGCAGGCCGTTGACGACGATGCTCTCGCCGGCCTCGAGCCCGTCCTCGATCACCCGCAGGCCGCCCACCTTGCGGCCGATGTGCACCTCGCGGTAGTTCGCGACCTTGTCGTCGCCCACCACCAGCACGTAGCGCTTGCTCTGATCGGTGCCGATGGCGCGATCGGCGACCATCACCACCTCGCGCGCCCCGGTGGCGGCCTCGAGCCGTACGCGGGCGAACAGCCCCGGCGTGAAACGCCGCTCGGTGTTCGGCAGCGTCGCGCGCAGGCGCACCGTGCCGCTCGCCGACTCGATGTTGTTGTCGACGAAGTTGAGTCGCGCCTCGTGGGGAAAGCCCTCTTCGTCGGCGAGCCCGACCGCGACCTTGAGCGGCGTGCCGCGCGCGCCGGCGATGTACTTGAGATAGGCGCGCTCGTCGGCCTCGAAGGACACGTAGACCGGGTCGATGGACACCAGGGTGGTCAACACCGGCGAGTCGGCGCTCTCGCCCTGCACCAGGTTGCCGACCGTGATCTCGTCCTTGCCGACACGCCCGGCGATGGGCGCGGTGACGCGCGTGTAGCCCAGGTCGAGCCGCGCGCGGGCCAAGGTCGCGCGGTTCGCGCCGCGGCCCGCCTCGAGATTCTTCACCAGCGCGACGGCCGCGTCGTACTCGCGCCGGCTGGTCGCCTGGGTTTCGAGCATCTGCGCCTGACGCTTGCTCTCGGTGCGTGCCAGCGCGAGTTGTGCCTCGGTCGCGGCCAGTGCGGCCTCGGCTTCGGCGACCCGCGCCTTGAACGGGCGCGCGTCGAGTTCGTAGAGGAGATCCCCGGCCGCCACCTCGCTGCCGGGCTTGAACGCCACGCGCTCGACGTAGCCGTTGACCCGCGCGCGCACGCGCACTGCCTGGATCGCCTCGATGCGGCCCGGAAACTCGTCGCTGTCCAGCACTTCTCGGGTGATCGCGGCCGCCACCGTCACGGGCGGCGCGCCGCCAGGCGGCGCGGCCGGTGGCGTTTCGGGCTTCTGGCAGGCGACGAGCAGGGCGAGCGCGAGCAGGCTGGCCGCGCTCGAGGCGCGGCGCGGGGTCGAGGGCATCAGGACGGTCCGGGCATGAATCCTCGGCACGTTATGACATTTGTGCGGCGCGGGCAAACCGCGCGCGGGGCAGGAAAAATGCCCCAGATAGATCAGGGTTGCGCGCTAGGCCGCGCGCACCTCGAGCACCAGCTTGCCCATGTGATCGCTCGCCTCCATCAGTCGATGGGCGTCGGCGGCGGCGGCCAGGGGGAAACGCGCATGCACGTGGCTGCGCAGGCGACCATCGGCCAGGAGCGGCCAGAAATCGCGCAGCACGGCCCGCGCGATGGCGGCCTTGCGCGCCACCGGCTGCGGACGCAGCGTCGAACCTGTGATGGTCAGTCGCTTGGGCAGCAGGTAGGCGAAATTGACCTCGGTCGTCGCGCCCAGCAGGAAGGCGATCATCGCGTAACGGCCGTCGTTGCCGAGCAGTCGCAGGTTCTTCATGACGTAGGGCCCGGCGACCATGTCGAGCACCACGTCCACGCCGCGCGGGCGGGTCAGGTCCTTGACCGTCGCCTCCCAGTCGCCCTCGCGGTAGTTGAGCGCGTGATCGGCGCCCATGCTCGTGCAGTAGGCGAGCTTGTCCGCCGAGCCGGCGGTGGTGATCACCGTCGCACCCCAGGCCTTGGCGACCTGGATGGCGGTCGAGCCGATGCCGCTGCTGCCGCCGTGGATGAGCACCGTCTCCCCCGCCGCGAGGCGCGCGCGCTCGATGAGATTGTGGTGCACGGTGAAGAGCGTTTCAGGCAGGGTCGCGGCCTCCGCCGCCGACAACCCGGCCGGCCAGGGCA
This sequence comes from Gammaproteobacteria bacterium, assembly GCA_050186725.1. Lineage (GTDB taxonomy): Bacteria > Pseudomonadota > Gammaproteobacteria > JADJYF01. Next base: position 76,491 of record JBFWYG010000008.1, read on the forward strand.
GGCAGTGCGCGGCATTGGCCGCGCAATACTCGGCATAGCCGCCGCCATGGGTCAGCGCGACCACCCGCTCCCCCAGCGCCCAGGCTTCGACCGCCGGGCCGCGCGCCACCACCACGCCCGCCACTTCGAGCCCGGGCAGCGGACTCGCGTCCGGCGGCACCGGGTAGTGGCCGGCGCGCTGCAGGCAGTCGGGTCGATTCACACCCGCCGCCGCGACCTCGATCAGCACCTCGTCGTCGCGCAGCGTCGGCAGCGGCACGCGCACCGGCGTCAGGACCTCCGGCCCGCCGGGCTGACTGACGGCGACGGCCTGCATGTCGGTGGGGAGGGTGGTGTGGGACATGACAAGAGATCTCGGTGGTGGCGGGCGAGAGATTCTAGCCGCAGAACCCCTTGTAGGTCGGACTTGCACCCGACATTCGTCCTGGAGCACCTCGTGACGCTCTGGAAACGAATGGCCGATTGAAATCGGCCCTACAACCCCGGCAACTGTAGGGCGGGTTTCAGCCCGCCATTCGGTTCCAGAGCATCGAACATGGGCCCTGCACGAATGTCGGGCTGAAGCCCGACCTACGGGATCGCCCCCGCCGCCTTCAGTAGAATGGCGCCCATCACCTTCGAGAGTCCGTCATGAGCACTACCCATCACCGTCTCATCATCATCGGATCCGGCCCGGCCGGTTACACCGCCGCGGTGTACGCGGCACGCGCCGCGCTCGAGCCCGTGCTGATCACCGGCGTGGAAGTAGGCGGGCAGATGATGACCACCACCGACGTCGACAACTGGCCGGGGGACGACCAGGGCGTACTGGGGCCGGAACTGATGGAGCGCATGAAGCGCCATGCGGAGCGCTTCGGCACGCAGCTCGTGCACGACCACATCCACACGGCGGAACTCGGCGGCCGGCCCTTCACCCTGCGCGGCGACGCCGGCACCTATACCTGCGACGCGCTGATCATCGCGACCGGCGCCTCGGCCAAGTATCTCGGCCTGCCGTCGGAGGACGCGTTCAAGGGCAAGGGCGTGTCGGCCTGCGCGACCTGCGACGGCTTCTTCTACCGCAACAAGCCGGTGGCGGTGATCGGCGGTGGCAACACCGCGGTCGAGGAAGCGCTGTACCTGTCGAACATCGCCTCCCACGTGACGGTCGTGCATCGACGCGATCGCTTCCGCGCCGAGAAGATCATGAGCAATCGTCTCGAGGCCAAGACCCAGGGCGGCAACGTGTCGATCCTGTGGAACAGCACCCTGGACGAGGTGCTGGGCGATACACAAGGCGTGACCGGCATTCGCGTGAAGGACGTCAACACGCAGGCGACCCGCGACGTGCAGGTGCACGGCACCTTCATCGCCATCGGGCACCAGCCCAACACCGGCATTTTCGCCGGGCAGTTGGCGATGGACGGCGGCTACATCAAGGTGGGCCAGGGCAGCGGCCACGGCTTCGCCACGCAGACCAGCGTGCCGGGCGTGTTCGCCGCCGGCGACGTCGCCGACCCGGTGTATCGCCAGGCCATCACCTCGGCCGGCGCCGGCTGCCAGGCAGCGCTGGACGCAGAGCGCTGGCTGGAGGCGCAGCACGGCTGAACGTCACTCACGTGCTTCCCGCGCCCCGTTGTAGGGCGGGTTTCAACCCGCCATTCCTGTTCCAGAACGGTGGTCGCAGGTCTGAGACAAATGGCGGGTTGAAACCCGCCCTACAGGGAGCCGCGGTTTAGAGCGGTACGTTCAGCCCGGATACCGGGATTTCAGTCCCTGGTACACCGCCTCGCGAAAATCCGGCCGCGTGCTGTCGAGCGCTTCCATCAGCTCGTGCAGCACCTCGTTGTCTTCGCGGCCGTGCCACACTTTGACGTAGTCGCCGCGCTTATAGCCGTGATCCTGGCGGAACACGTTCAGCACGTTCTTCGCCACGTAGGCACGGTACAGGTCATCGAAGTCGCGCTCGCAGGCCGCGAGCAGGTTGCGCACCGAGCCGACCGCGAAACGCTGCTCGCCGACCGCCGCCTGGGCCAGGCGTTCGACTTCCTGAAGGAAGGGCAGTGCCGGCGGCGGCGCGTGCCACTCGTCGACGATGGCGCCGGCGATGGCGCGCCAGTCACGCCGCGCGTCGATGCGCAGGCTGAGGCCGAAGTGCCAGATGTCGACTATTTCCAGCACCACCTGTGGAATGTCGGGCGTCGAATGCTTCCACCATTTCCAGCCGCCGTAGTGATCCATGAGTTCGGCGCACTCGATCCAGATGGCGCGATACCACTCGCGGTCACGCTCCAGCCAATCGGCATCGACGTGACGATTCATCTCGTCCTGCATGCCGAGCATCACGCAGGTCTGCTCCAACATCGCTTCGCGCGTGCGCATGAAAGGGAATCCCGCTGTCCGAACCAGGCGCGAGTATAGCCGTCCTCAAGCGTCGGCGAAGAAGGCCTGTACCACGGCCAGGTCCTCGGTCAGCGGCATGGGCGGCAGCGACGCCAGGAAGGTGCGGCCGTAGCTTTTGCGCCTGAGGCGCACGTCACCGATCATCAGCACGCCGCGGTCGTCCACGTCGCGGATCAACCGACCGGCGCCCTGCTTGAGCGTCGTCACCGCGTCGGGCAGGGTGAGCGCGCGGAACGGGTTCTCGCCCGCCGCGGCGAGCGCCGCGCTGCGCGCGCGCATCACCGGATCGTCCGGCACGCCAAAGGGCAGCTTGTCGATGATCACCAGCGACAGGCGCTCGCCGCGCACGTCCACCCCTTCCCAGAAGGTCGCGGTGCCCAGCAGCACCGCGTTGTCGGTGGTCTGGAAACGGCGCAGGAGTTCGCTGCGCGGCGCCTCGCCCTGCACCAGCAGTGGATAGGGCAAGGCCTCGCGCAGCAGCGCCGCGCAGAGATCGAGCGAGCGGTAACTCGTGAACAGGAAGAACGCGCGGCCCTGGCTCGCGCGCAGCACCGGCAGCGCGGCCTCCACCAGCTCGCGCTCGAAGTCCCGGTCGCGCGGCTCCCGCGCGAGCCGCGGCACGTACAAGAGCGCCTGGTGCGCATAGTCGAAGGGACTCGCCCACAGCGCCTGGCGTGCGTGCTCGATGCCGAGCGCGCCCAGGAAATGCTCGAAGCGCCCCTCCACCGCGAGCGTCGCCGAGGTCATCACCCAGGCGGCCTGCGACAGGCCGAGGTGCTGGGCGAAGTCGGCCGCCACCGACACCGGCGTGTCGTGCAGGGTGAGATTGCGCGCGCCGATTTCGACCCAGCGCACGCGCTCGGCCTCGCCCGCCGCGCTGAAGCGCGTCCAGCGCGCGCGCAGATCCGTCATGCGCTCGGCGAGGCTCGCGAGCAGCGTGCCGCGACCGGCGGCGAGTTCCAGCATGGCCTCGAGTTCGGCCAGCGCCTCGTCGAAGGCCTGCACCGCGAACGGCAGCGCGCGCTCCTCGCACAGCGCCGGCCAGTCGACGCGGCGCGGCTGGTTGCCGCAGGCGTCGCGCAGCGCGCCGAGCGCGCGTTCCAGACTGCCCACCGCGACCTTGAGCGCGGGCATGTCCGGCGCCTCGTCCTCGGCGCCGATGCGCGCGTCGCGCAGCAGGCTGCCGAGCTGCTGGGCGGAAAGGCTGTGGCTGAAGAAGGTCGAGGCGATGTCCGGCACCTTGTGCGCCTCGTCCAGCACGATCACGTCGGCGTTGGGCAGCAGTTCGGCGAAGCCGGTCTCGCGCAGCACGAGATCCGCGAACAAGAGGTGATGGTTGACCACCACCACGTCGGCCGCCGCCGCGGCACGCCGCGCCTTGGCGACGAAACAGTCCTCGTAGCGCGGACAGTCCTGGCCGAGGCAGTTGTCGGTGGTGGACGTCACCAGCGCGCGCAGCTGCGGATCCTCGTCCAGCAGCCGCGCCTCCTCGAGATCGCCGCTGCGCGAATTGCCGGCCCAGCGCTCGAGGTGCGCGAGCTGCGGCACGCGACGCGGATCGAGTTCGAGGCTCGCGCGCGCCCGCTCGAGGCGATAGAGACACACGTAGTTCTGGCGGCCCTTCAAGAGCGCGACCTCGACGTCCGCGCCGAGGGCGTCCTGCACCAGCGGCAGGTCGCGATGAAAGAGCTGATCCTGCAGGGTCTTGGTGGCGGTGGAGAGAATGGCCTTGAGCCCCGAGGCCAGCACCGGCACCAGGTAGGCGAAGGTCTTGCCGGTGCCGGTGCCCGCTTCGCACACCAGCACCTCGCGGCGCGCCAGCGTGCGGGCCACCACGCTGGCCATCTCCTGCTGCACCTCGCGCGGTCTGAAGCCGGGCACGAGGCGCGCGAACGGGCCGCTCTCGCCGAGCAGCATCGCGGCCGTCGCGGCCGGCGCGTCGTCCTCGCCCGGTGCGGCCCGCGAGACGCTCAACGGGATGGCGCGTCGCCGGTCACGCCGTCACGGCTCCACAGGCAGCGGCCCACCATGCGAAAGCGGCCCACCGACACCGTGCCGCGCTTGTTGGGCGTGGCTTCCGCGAGCGCCGCCTCGAGCGCGCCGCGCGAGGCTTCGTGGATCTCCACCGGCTCGTAGTTCTCGTCCATCAGCACGAGCAGCGCCGCGTCCCAGGGCTTGTCCAGCTTGAGCTGGCCCAGGCGATGGGGTCGCCGCGTGTCGTCGAACACCGCGCGCGCCTTGACCTGCAGCCGCTCTGCGCGACCATCGACCAGGCGCACCGCGTCGTAGCCTTCGGCGTCGGCGGGTGCCGGTTCCAGGCCCAGCAGGTGGATGGCGTCACTGACCGCGATCTCACCACTGATGGCCAGCGTCTTGCCGGTCGCGCGGCGGTACTCCGCCGCCAGGCGGCGCGCCTCGTTCATCAGCTTGTCGATTTCGTAGACACCCACGCCGCGCACCGTCATCGTCCGTCACGAACCGCGCGAGTTTAGCCTAAGTCGCTGATCGAGAAACAAGCAGCTCAGCCCGGCAGTTCATCGGCAAAGGCCGCGACCTGGTCGATGCGCGTGGCGCCCTCGAGCACCATCAAGAGCCGCTCCACGCCGAGCGCAACGCCGGCCGCGCGCGGCATGCCGGCGCGGAGCGCGTCCAGCCAGCGACTATCGAGCGCGACGTGAGGCAGGCCGCGCCGCGCGCGCAAGGCGTTCTCGGCGGCGAAACACGCGGCCTGCTCGGCGGCCTCGGTGATCTCGTGATAACCATTGGCGAGCTCCAAGCCATCGACCACCAGTTCGAAGCGCTCCGCGACCGGCGGCGACCCACCGCTCAGCCGCGCGTAGGCGCGCAGCTCGCAGGGGTAGTCATAGAGCAGCACCGCGCCGCGCGTCGCGAGCGCGGGCTCCAGCACCGTCGCGTAGAGGCAATCGAAGAGCAGCGCGCGGTCATCGCGCTCGTCGGCCGCGAGCGCCATGCCCTGGGCGGCGACCAGCGCAGCCAGGGCAGCAGTGTTCAAGCCGTGCGGTGAGACGCCGAAGTGCTCGGCGAACAACTCGCCGTAGGCGAGCCGCGTCACCGGCGCCGCGTAACCGACCGCGCGCAGCAGCGCGTCGATCTCGTCCATGAGTCGCAGATGATCGAAGCCGACCCGGTACCACTCGAGCAGGGTGAACTCGCGCAGGTGACGACGGCCCAGTTCGTCACCGCGGAACACCGGACCCAGCTGGTAGATGTCGCCGCTGCCGGCGGCCAGCAGGCGCTTCATCGCGGACTCGGGCGAAGTCCGCAGGTAGCCGCGCCCGGCGCGGCTGCCCGGCAGTTCGACCGCGAGGTTGGCGAGCGTGGGCTCGGTGCTGGCGTGACTGGATAACAGCGGCGTGTCGACCTCGAGCACGCCGCGGGATGCGAAGAACGCGCGCAGCGTCGCGAGCGTGCGGGCTCGCGCGGCGAGCCTCGCCAGCGGCAGGCCGGGGCCCCAGGCGAAGGCCATCAGCCTGAGCGCCGCGTCACTCCTTGGCGCGCGACACGTACTCGCCGGTGCGGGTGTCGATCCTGAGCAGATCCCCCTGCTCGATGAAGAGCGGCACCTTGACCACCGCGCCGGTCTCCATGCGCGCCGGCTTGGTGCCGCCGGTGGCGGTGTCGCCGCGCAGACCGGGATCGGTCTCCTCGATGCGCAGCACGACGAAGTTCGGCGCGCTGACCGAAATCGGCACGTCGTTCCACAGCGTGACGCTGCACATCTCCTGGCCCTTCAGCCACTTCGCCGCGTCCGCCACCGCCGCCGCCGGCGCGATCAGCTGATCGAACGAGGTGGGATTCATGAAGTGGTATTCGTTGCCGTCGGTATAGAGGAACTGGAGTTCCAGGTCGACCACGTCGGCGCCCTCGGCGGTGTCGCCGGACTTCATGGTCTTCTCGATCACGCGGCCAGTCTTGAGATTGCGTATTTTGATACGATTGAACGCCTGGCCCTTGCCGGGCTTGACGAACTCGTTGTCCAGGATGGTGTAGGGATCGCCATCGAACAGGAGCTTGAGTCCGGGCTTGAACTGGTTCGTGCTGAAAGTGGCCATAGACCTAGGTGATTCCGAAAATTTCGCGGCCGACATGATAGCGCGAAGCCCGCAGCCGGTGGGAACGCCGGGCTGGCAGGCGGCGCTGCGCGCGGCCTATCGCGACCCGCGCGCGCTGCTCGCCTACCTCGGTCTCGCGCCGGCCGACCTGGACCTCGACCTCGATTCCCCGTTTCCCTTCCGCGTCACGCGCGAGTTTGCCGCGCGCATGCGCCCCGGCGACCCGCGCGATCCCCTGCTCCGCCAGGTGCTGCCGCTGGCCGCGGAGCGCGCCGCGGTCGCGGGCTTCATCGCCGATCCGCTCGCCGAACAGGCCGAGTTCGCCGACGGCGCGCTGCTCAGGAAGTACGCGGGGCGCGCGCTCCTGGTCACCACCGGCGCCTGCGCCATCCATTGCCGCTACTGCTTTCGTCGCGAGTTTCCCTATACGGAAGCCGCGGGCAACGCGAGAATGACCGCCGCACTGTCCAGCCTGGCCGCCGATGCGAGCATCAACGAGGTGTTGCTGAGCGGCGGCGATCCGCTGTCTGTCGACGACGCGGCGCTGGCCGCCCTGCTCGCCCGCCTGCACGCCATTGCGCACCTGCAGCGCCTGCGCATCCATACACGCCTGCCGGTGGTGCTGCCGGCACGGGTCACGCCGCGGCTATGCACGTTGCTGGCCGACTCGCGCTTCGCCGTCGCGCTGGTGCTGCACGTCAACCATGCGCGGGAGGTGGACGACAGCGTGCGGCACGCGTGCCGCGCGCTGCGCGCGGCGAACGTGACGCTGTTGAACCAGTCGGTGTTGCTGCGCGGGGTCAACGACGACGTCGACAGCCTGGCCGCGCTGTCCGAGACGCTGTTCGCGGCCGGCGTGCTGCCCTACTACGTGCATGCACTGGACGCCGTGCGCGGCGCCGCGCACTTCGACGCGGGCGACGCGCGGGGTCTCGCCCTCGAGCACGCGCTGCGCGCGCGCCTGCCGGGCTATCTCGTGCCGCGCTTCGTGCGCGAAGTGCCGGGCGCAGAGGCCAAGCTGCCGCTGACCACGATCGCGGACGCGCCGCGCAGGGCCTGACACGATCGCTGTCGTCGGCACAGTTTTTCACATGACATTGTTTGACACGCCAACGCGGCGCGCGCGTGACCGCGGTCACGTTGCGCACGCCTTCGACAGGCAATAGTTCGCCCCCATCACGCACCGACCGGCGCCTCGCGCCAACGGTCGGCTCAGCTATCGAACGGAGAATGACGACATGGCAACGCGGCGCGGAACGGCAACCAACGACCTCCTGAGTGGCACCGCCGGCAACGATGTGCTGCTCGGCCTCGCCGGCAACGACCAGTTGCGCGGTCGCGGCGGCAAGGATCGCCTGGACGGCGGTCGCGGCAATGACCGACTGTTCGGCGGCGCCGGCAACGACACGCTGATCGGCGGCGCGGGGCGTGACCTGCTGCGCGGCGAGGCTGGCAACGACACCTACTTCATCGACCGCGCCACCGAGATCGACAAGCGCGTGACCGACGCCGGCATCGACACCGTGGTGTCGAGCGTGAGCTACGTGCTCGGCACGCGCCAGGAGAACCTGCGCCTGACCGGCAAGGCCGCGCTGTTCGGCACCGGCAACAGCGGCGCCAACCAACTGACCGGCAACGACGGCGCCAACCGCCTGAGCGGTGGTGGCGGCAACGACGTGCTGAACGGCGGGCGCGGCGTGGACAGCCTGCGCGGGGACGGCGGCAACGACACCTACCTCATCGACAACGCGCTCGAGATCGACAAATCCCGCGTCGATGCCGGCATCGATAGCGTGCGCTCCACGGTGACCTACACCCTCGGCGCATTCCAGGAACGCCTGGCGCTCATCGGCACCGGCGCGATCGACGGCACCGGCAACGCCGGCGCCAATACACTGCTCGGCAACGCCGCCGCCAATCGCCTGGACGGCGCGGGCGGCGCCGACAGCGTCAACGGCGCGGGCGGCAACGACACGCTGGTGTTCGACCTGCAGGATGCGCTGCTGGATGGCGGCGCGGACAGTGACACGCTGCTGGTCGAGGGCGCGGGGCGCAACCTCGGCAGCGCCGCGCTGAACGCGGTGCGAAACGTCGAGGTGCTGGACGTACGCGGCAGCGGCGGCAATGAACTGATTCTGGGCATAGACGACGTGCTGGCGCTGGCCGGGGCCGGGAAGGCGCTGCGCGTGCGCGCCGACGCCAACGAACGCGTGACGCTGCACGGTGGTTGGACCGCCGCGACCGACGTTGAACTGGATGGCGTGGTGTACCGCCACTTCACCGCCGCCAATGGCGCGGATCTGCTCATTGAGCAGGGCGCGGCGCTGACCCTGAACGGCATCATTCCACTCGGCGCGCTGGACGGTGGCGACGGCTTCGCGCTGCGCGGCGTCTTGTCGGGCGAGGGCCTCGGCGACTCGCTGGCCGCGGCCGGCGACCTCGATGGCGACGGCTTCGCCGACTTCGTCGTCGGCCATCCCTTCAGCAGCCTGCCCGATCTGCGCGGCGGCGCCTACGTGGTCTATGGCGGCCCCGAGGCCTTCGCCGCGAGCGCCGACGCCACCACGGTCGCGGCCGCGCGCGGCTTCGAACTGGTCAGCGATGTGCAGTTCGGGCTGGCCGCCTACAGCCTGGCGAGCGCGGGTGACTTCAATGGCGATGGACTCGCCGATCTGCTGGTCTCCTCCCCGACCCATCCTTCGCCGGTCGACGGTCCCGGCCGGGTCTACGTGGTGTTCGGCGACGCGACGCGGCCCACGGGCGTTCTGGCTCTCGACGGCCTGAACGGCAGCAACGGCTTCGCCATCGACGGCCTCACTGCTCAGGACTCCTTCGGCATCGGGCTGACCAGCGGCGACGTCAACGGTGACGGCTTCAGCGATCTGCTGCTGGGCGCGCCGCTAGGCGACGGCGGTGGCAACGCGAGCGGCGCCGCCTACGTGATCTACGGCACGAGCGACGACATCACGACGCCGCTGGCGGTCGGCGCCCTGAACGGCGCCAACGGCTTCCGCATCGTCGGCAGCGCCGCGGGTGACAACCTCGGCTGGAGTCTCGCCAGCGGCGCGGACTTCAACGGCGACGGCCTGCACGACTTCGTGATCGGCGCCATCGGCGCGAACGACGAGCGCGGTAGTGGTTTCGTGGTGTTCGGTCGCAGCGACGGCTTCGGCGCGGAACTCGACCTCGACACGCTGGACGGCACCAACGGCTTTCGACTCGACGACAGCACCGCGCAGGCGGCAGCCGGCGCGAGCGTCTCCCTGCTCGGCGACTTGAACGGCGACGGCTTCGCCGACCTCTTGATCGGCGCGCCGTCGCGTACCAGCGACAACGGTCGCGCCTACGTGCTGCTCGGCCAGGCCGGCGGCTTCGCGGCGAACATCGACCTCGGCACGCTGAACGGCACCAACGGCTTCCGCCTCGATGGCGTGGCGTCGCTCGACCGCGCCGGCCAGTCGGTTGCGGGGGCCGGGGACGTGAACGGTGACGGCTTCGACGACCTCATCGTCGGCGCGCTGCGCGCCGACGCCAACGGCGTGGAGACCGGCGGCGCCTACTTGTTGTTCGGCAAGGCCGGCGGCTTCGCCGCGACCCTGTCCCTCGGCGCGCTCGACGGCAGCGACGGCCTGGTGGTGCAGGGTGTCGCCAATGGCGACCGCACCGGCGCGCTGGTGGCCGGACTCGGCGACGTCGACGGCGATGGCTTCGCCGACGTGCTGCTCGGCGCCCCGCGCGCCGACGGCGCGCAGACCGACAGCGGCGCGAGCTACGTGCTGCTCGGCCGCGACTTCACCGGCGACGTGCGCTTCGTCGGCGGCGACGGCGATGACCAGTTCCAAGGTGCGCAGGGCGATCGCGTCGTCGGCGGCCGCGGCGCCGACATCCTGAGCGGCGCCGGCGGCAACGTGCTGCTCGGCGGCGCCGGTGACGACGTCCTGGTGTGGAATGCGAGCCACCTGCGCCTGGACGGTGGCGGCGGCGACGACACCCTGCGCCTGGTGGGCCAGGGCGTGACGCTCGATCTGAGCCTGGTGCCGGACAGCCGCGTGACCGGCATCGAGAACATCGACCTCACCGGCAGCGGCAACAACGCGCTCATCCTCGGGCTGACCGACGTGCTCGCGCTGGGCGATGGCACGCTGCGTGTGCTCGGCGACAGCGGCGATGCGGTGACCACGCTGCAGAACTGGACCGAGGGCACGGTGCAGACCATCGCAGGCCAGGACTACCGCAGTTTCACCCTGGGTGCGGCCACCCTGCTGGTCGACGACAGCATGAGCTTCGCGGTCATTTGAGCATGCCGCGCTAAAGGTTTTCCGGAAGGGCGACGATACAGGGTACCGAACGGAACATCCCTACCCTCCCTGGTCCGTTCATTCCTCGCGGGCCGGCTTTCCCAAGCCGGCCCGCATTTTTTTTGCCCGCGCGGCGGCGACCGGTGCTCGCCCGCGCCGGGGATCAGTCCTGCTCCACCGCTTCGAGCCTGTCCACCCGCTGGAAACCGCGCGGCAGCTTGAGTCCGCGGCGCGCGCGCTCGGCGAGATAGTGACGCTGATCGCTGTCCTTCAGGGTGAAGTGCCGGTTGCCGGAATGCACTCGCAATTCCTGCCCCTTTCTCAGGACCACCACCGACTGCATGATCTCCTCGCGGCTCTTCAGCTTCGCGGACGGCAGCTGCAGCAGCTTCTGGCCCTTGCCCCGCGCCATGCGCGGCATCTCGCTCGCCGCGAAGATCAGCAGGTGCCCGGTGTTGGTGGCGCAGGCTACCCAGTCGTCGTCCGGACTGTCGAACGCGACCGGCGGCAGCACGCGCGCGCCGGGGCCGAGGCTCAATACCGCCTTGCCGGCGCGATTCTTGGTAATCAGCTCCTCGACCGTCGCGACGAAGCCGTAGCCGTGATCCGAGGCGAGCAGCACCCAGGGCCGAGCGCCGGCCATCACCACGCCGGCAAAGGTCGCGCCTTCGGGCGGGGTCAGCCGCCCTGACAACGGCTCGCCCAGGCCGCGCGCGGACGGCAGGCCGTGGGCCGGCAGGGTGTAGGCGCGGCCGGTCGAATCGAAGAACACCGCGTTCTGGTTGCTGCGGCCGCGCGCCGCCGCCTGGAACTCGTCACCGCTGCGGAAGTTGAGCTCGCGCGGGTTGACGTCGTGACCCTTGGCCGCGCGCACCCAGCCCTTGGAGGACAGCACCACGGTCACCGGCTCGGCCGCGACCAGGTCGGTCTCGGCCAGCGCCTGGGCCGCTTCCCGCTCCACCAGTTCACAGCGACGTTCGTCACCGAAACGCGCGCTGTCGGCCTCGATCTCGTCGCGCACCAGGTTGCGCAGCCGCTTGTTCGAACCGAGCGTCTGTTCGAGCGACTTGCGCTCCTTCTCGAGTTCGGCCTGCTCGCCACGGATGCGCATCTCCTCCAGCCTGGCGAGATGGCGCAGACGCAGATCGAGGATGGCATCGGCCTGGATGTCCGACAGGCCGAAGCGCGCCATCAGCACCTGCTTCGGCTGCTCCTCGGTGCGGATGATGTGGATGACTTCGTCGATGTTGAGGAAGGCGATGAGATAGCCTTCCAGCACGTGCAGGCGGGCCAGCACCTTGTCGAGGCGGAACTGCAGGCGGCGGCGCACGGTGGTGACGCGGAATTCGATCCACTCGGCGAGCAGGTCGCGCAGGTTGTGCACCGCCGGCAGGCCGTCGGTGCCGATGACGTTCAGGTTGACCCGGTAGTTGCGCTCGAGATCGGTGGTCGCGAACAGGTGCTGCATCAACGGTTCGACGTCGACGCGGTTGGAGCGCGGCACCAGCACCAGGCGCACCGGCGTTTCATGGTCGGACTCGTCGCGCAGATCCTCCAGCAGCGGCAGCTTCTTGGCCTGCATCTGCGCGGCTATCTGCTCCAGGATCTTCGCCCCCGAGCTCTGGTAGGGCAGCGCGGTGACGATGATGTTGCCGTCCTCGCGGGTGTACTTCGCGCGCAGCCGCACCGTGCCGTTGCCGGTCGCGTAGAGCTGACGCAGGTCGGCCGCGGACGTGATGATCTCGCCGCCGCCCGGAAAGTCCGGCGCTGGCACGAACTGGCACAGTTCGTCGACGGTGGCCTTGGGATTGTCCAGCAGGTGCATGCAGGCGGCCGCCACTTCACGCAGGTTGTGCGGCGGAATGTCGGTCGCCATGCCGACCGCGATGCCGGTGGTGCCATTCAGGAGCACGTTCGGCAGGCGCGCCGGCAGGATCGAGGGCTCATCCAGCGTGCCGTCGAAGTTCGGCACCCAGTCGGCCGTGCCCTGCGCGAGCTCGGCGAGCAGCACGTCGGCATAGGGCGTGAGCTTGGCCTCGGTGTAGCGCATCGCGGCGAAGGACTTCGGATCGTCGGTCGAACCCCAGTTACCCTGCCCGTCGACCAGCGGGTAGCGATAGCTGAACGGCTGGGCCATCAGCACCATGGCCTCGTAGCAGGCCGAGTCGCCGTGCGGGTGGAACTTGCCGATCACGTCGCCGACGGTGCGCGCCGACTTCTTGTACTTGGCCGCGGCGTCGAGCCCGAGTTCGGACATCGCGTAGATGATGCGCCGCTGCACGGGCTTCAGACCGTCGCCGATGTGCGGCAGCGCGCGGTCGAGAATGACGTACATCGAGTAATCGAGGTAGGCGCGCTCGGTGAACTCGCGCAGCAGCATCTTTTCGAGATCGAGGGAATCGCCGTTGGCCATGGACGTCGGTCTCAGTTGACGGAGGCAAGGTTGCCCTTGCGTTCGAGCCAGGCGCGGCGATCGCCGGAGCGCTTCTTGGCGAGCAGCATGTCCATCATTGCCTCGGTCTCGGTCAGGCTGTCGATCTCGAGTCGCACCAGGCGCCGGGTCTCGACCGCCATGGTGGTCTCGCGCAGCTGCAGCGGATTCATCTCGCCGAGACCCTTGAAGCGCTGCACGTTGACCTTGCCCTTGATCTTCTCGGCCGCGATGCGGTCGAGGATGCCGGCCTTCTCGTCTTCGTCCAGCGCGTAGAACACTTCCTTGCCGACGTCGATGCGAAACAGCGGCGGCATGGCGACGTGCACGCGTCCCGCCTCGACCAGCGCGCGGAAGTGACGCACGAAGAGCGCGCACAGCAGGGTCGCGATGTGCAGGCCGTCGGAATCGGCGTCGGCCAGGATGCACACCTTGCCGTAGCGCAGGTTGGCGAGTTCGGGCGAACCCGGATCGATACCGAGGGCGACCGCGATGTCATGGACCTCGTTCGAGGCCAGCACCTGCGCCGACTCCACTTCCCAGGTGTTCAGGATCTTGCCGCGCAGCGGCAGGATGGCCTGGAACTCACGGTCGCGCGCCTGCTTGGCGGAACCGCCGGCGGAGTCGCCCTCCACCAGGAAGAGTTCGGTGCGCTCCAGATCCTGCGCCGAACAGTCGGCGAGCTTGCCGGGCAGCGCGGGACCGTTGCCGGCGATGCGCTTGCGCACCACCTTGGCGGCCTTGAGCCGTCGCTGCGCGCGGCTGATGGCGAGTTCCGCGATGCGCTCGCCGCTCTCCACGTGCTGGTGCAGCCACAGGCTGAAGGCATCGCGCACCACGCCGGTGACGAAGGCCGCGACGCCACGCGACGAGAGCCGTTCCTTGGTCTGGCCGGAGAACTGCGGCTCTTCCAGCTTGACCGAGAGGATGTAGGTGCAGCGTTCGAACACGTCCTCCGGCGCGAGCTTGACCCCGCGCGGCAGGAGATTGCGGTTGTCGCAGAACTCGCGCATCGCTTCCAGCAGGCCCTGGCGCAGACCGGCGACATGGGTGCCGCCCTGCACCGTCGGCACCAGGTTCACGTAGCTCTCGGTGACCAGTTCGACGTCCTCGGGACACCAGTGCAGCGCCCAGGTGGCGTGTTCGTGCGGGCCTTCGATGTCACCGGCGAAGGGCTCGGCCGGCAGCAGCTCGACGCCGGCGAGCGCTTCGGCGAGGTAGCTCGCGAGGCCGCGCTCGAAATGCCACTCGATCTTCTCGTTCGCGGCTTCGTCGTGGAACTTGATGGTGAGACCGGGGCACAGCACGGCCTTGGCGCGCAGCAGGTGCTTCAGGCGCGGCAGGGCGAGCTTGACCGCGTCGAAGTAGCGTTCGTCCGGCAGGAAGCGGATGCTGGTGCCGGTGTTGCGCGCGCCGACCGTGCCCACTTCTTCCAGCCGCGAGGCCGGCTCGCCGCCGCGGAACAGCATGCGGTACTCGCGCCCGCCGCGCTTGACCCTGACTTCCAGTTCCTTCGACAGCGCGTTCACCACCGACACGCCGACGCCGTGCAGACCGCCGGAATACTTGTAGTTCTTGCGCGAGAACTTGCCGCCCGCGTGCAGCCGCGTGAGGATGACCTCGACGCCGCTGATCTTTTCGCCCGGGTGCTCGTCCACCGGCATGCCGCGGCCGTTGTCGGCGACGGTGATCGTGCCGTCCGCGTGCAGCGTGACTTCGATCTGCGAGCAGTGACCGGCGATCGCCTCGTCGACCGAGTTGTCGACCACCTCCTGCACCAGGTGATTGGGGCGCGAGGTGTCGGTATACATCCCCGGGCGCTTGCGCACCGGTTCCAGGCCGGTCAGGACTTCGATGTCCGCGGCGTCGTAGCGTGAGCTCAAAGGCAGGATTCCATCGCGCCATCGCGGCGCATTCGAGGGTCGGGTCGGGCCGGCGCGATTATGCCAACCCCCCGCGGCGCGGTGAAGCGCGGCTCAGTCGAGATCGGCGGCGAGCGCCGCGCGCGTCTCCTCGGGCAGCGTGAGCGCGTGGCGGTAGGCCGGGTGATTGATGCCCATGCGCACCGTGCCGCCCGCCTTGAACGCCGCGGCCGTCATCGCCGGCAGTTGAAAGCGCAGGAAATGCACCGCCGCGGTCTTGGTCTCGTCGGCGCGCTCGAGATCCTCGTCGGGGACGGCGGCCACGCGCGGCTGCCCCTCGACCTCCAGCCACACCTGGTGCTCGATGCCGCGCAGGGCGCCGAGCGCGACGCGCCGCTCTTCGACATCGGTGTACTCCAGCATGAAGGTCGCCTTGAGGTTGTCGCCATCGGGAATGAGCGGGTTGTAGGCGTCGAGTTCTTCCTGGATGGCGGCCCCCACGAAGATCTTCTCGACCCGCAGCATCTCCTGGATCTGGTACTGGATGGTCAGGCGGTCTTCGAAGTAGAGACCGGCGTGCGCGCCGATGAACACCTTGCGCCGCGCCTTGTGCGCCAGCACCTTGGCGCGCAAGGCGGCGCGCTGCTCGTGGTAGGCCTCGAGGGTCAGGAGATCGGCGCGGGTCAGTTTCTGCATGGCGGCTTCACAGTCCGTAGGCGAGTTTCAGCAGGCTGAAGGCCGAGGTGGCATGGGTCGCGTCGCCCACGCCGTGCTCGATCAGTTCACCGGCCATGGGACAGTCGCTCGCGTAGTGGTCGACCTTGCTGTCGCTGATACGTTTGACTATCGGCCGGCAGATCTTCTGGGCAAAGGCGTAGTTCTCCGTCTTCACCGCGTAGGTGCCGTCGTGGCCCGAGCAGCGCTCGATCACCACCACCTCGGTGCCCGGCACGAGCTCCAGCATGTCCTTGGTCTTCTGCCCGATGTTCTGCACGCGCTGATGACAGGGCGCATGCCACGCCACCTTGCCCAAGCCACTCTTGAAGTCGGTACGCAGCTGGCCCGCGCGATGCCGCGCCATGAGGAACTCGAAGGGATCGGTGAAGGCCGCCTGCACCTTCTTCACGCGCGCGTCGTCGGGAAACAGCAGCGGCAGTTCCTGGCGGTACATCAGCACGCAACTCGGGATCGGCGCGGTGATGCGCAGGCCCCGCTCGGCGAGTTCGAGCAGTCGCGGAATGTTCCGTTCCATGTGCTTCTGCACGGTCTCGAGATCGCCGAGTTCGAGCTTGGGCATGCCACAGCACACCTCGTTCGACACCACCTCGACCGCCACGCCGTTGTGTTCGAACACCGCCACCATGTCCTCCACGGTCTGCGGCGAATTGCGGTTGCCGTAGCAGGTCACGAACAGCGCGATGCGCGCATCGGGATTGGCCGCCGCGGGGCGCTTCGCCAGCCGCGCGCGGGCATTGGCGGCGTGGAACTTGGGCAGGGGCGCCTCGGCGTGCACGCCGATGGCGCTCTGCATCAGCTTGCGCGCGGCGCCGTTGGCGTTCACCGCGTTGACCACTTCGGCCACCACCGGAATGCCGGCCAGCGAGCCGACCAGGTCGGTGGAGGTCAGCACCTTGTCGCGCAGCGTCGCACCTTCCTTTTTGAACTTGACCGCCTTGGCGCGCAGCATCAGGTGCGGGAAATCGACGTTCCACTCGTGCGGCGGCACGTAGGGGCACTTGGTCATGTAGCACAGGTCGCACAGGTAGCACTGGTCGACCACCTTGCCGTAATCCGACTTCGCGATCCCGTCCACTTCCATGGTGCTGGACTCGTCCACCAGGTCGAAGAGCGTGGGAAAGGCATTGCACAGGCTGACGCAGCGGCGGCAGCCGTGACAGATGTCGTAGACGCGCTCGAGTTCGTGTTCCAGCGCCTGCTCGTCGTAGAACGAGGACTCCTGCCAGGGCACGGGGTGGCGCGTCGGGGCCTCCAGGCTGCCCTCACGACGCTCGGCATTGGGATCTCGCATGGCCGCTACCTGCTGTTCGACGGTGGCTAAAAAGGAAGCCGGGCATTGCCCGGCTTCGTTCGCGGCTTGACGCCGGGCGCTCAGGCCAGGGAGTCGAGCGCCTTCTGGAAGCGGTTCGCGTGGGAACGCTCGGCCTTGGCCAGCGTCTCGAACCAGTCGGCGATCTCGTCGAAGCCTTCGTCGCGGGCGGTCTTGGCCATGCCCGGGTACATGTCGGAGTACTCGTGGGTCTCACCGGCGATCGCCGCGGCCAGATTCAGCGCGGTGCTGCCGATGGGCTTGCCGGTGGCCGGGTCGCCCACCGCCTCGAGATACTCGAGGTGGCCGTGCGCGTGGCCGGTCTCGCCTTCGGCGGTGGAACGGAACACCGCGGAAACGTCGTTGTAACCCTCTACGTCGGCCTTCTGGGCGAAATACAGGTAGCGGCGGTTGGCCTGCGATTCGCCGGCGAACGCGGCCTTCAGGTTATCCTCGGTCTTGGTGCCTTTGAGAGACATGTGCGCTGTCCTCCTGGTCGTCATTCGTTGTGTGGTGCTGGGCTGCGCGTGCAGCCCGCGAAGTTAGACTAAGTCTAAACTTGGAGCGAGTCTAAGTGGGCCTCGCCGGAAGCGTCAAGCCGCGTCGGCGTTGACCCTGTGATGCGCCGTCAGTAGAGTCGCGCCTCTTCCACGACGGACGCCCGCGTAGCCGCGAGCGCGGGCCCTGCATATGAGCGAGACAGCCAACGACACCATCGACTTCGAGGCCGCGATGGGCGAACTCGAATCGCTGGTCGAACGCATGGAACAGGGCGAATTCTCCCTCGAAGACTCCATCCGCCAGTTCGAACGCGGCATGCAACTCGCGCGACAGTGCCAGCGGGCGCTGCGCGTGGCCGAGCAGAAAGTGCTGAAACTGGCGGCCGACAACAACCAGGAGTCCCTGCAGGACTTCGCGCTGGCAGACGAGACCTGACCACCCTTGAGCACGCTCGATGAACGACTCGCGCCGCTCCGTGAGCGCGCCGACGCCGCCTTGGACCGCTTCCTGCCGCGCGCCGACGAAGCGCCACGGCGCCTCCACGAAGCCATGCGCTACGCGGTGCTGGCGCCCGGCAAGCGCATTCGACCGGTGCTGACCTATGCCACGGGTGCCGCGCTGGACGTGGCGCTGGACCAGCTGGATCCGGCCGCCGTGGCCGTCGAGCTGATCCACGCCTACTCGTTGATTCACGATGACCTGCCGGCGATGGACGACGACGATCTGCGCCGCGGCCGGCCGACCTGTCACCGCCAGTTCGACGAGGCGACGGCGATACTGGCCGGGGACGCACTGCAGGCGCTGGCCTTCGAATCCTTGCTCGATACACGCGCGGCCACGCTCCCGGCCACATGCCGCCTGGCGATGGTAGCGACACTCGCCGAGGCCAGCGGCTCGCGCGGCATGGCCGGCGGCCAGGCGCTCGATCTCGGCGCGGTCGGCCAACGGCTGACGCTGGCCGAGCTGGAGAACATGCACAAGCACAAGACCGGCGCCCTGATCCGCGCCAGCGTGCGGCTCGGATTGCTGGCGAGCGGCGCCGACGATGCCGCGCTGGCACGCGGGCTGGACACCTACGCGACCTGCATCGGCCTCGCCTTCCAGGTGCAGGACGACATCCTCGACGTCGAAGGCGCCACCGAAGTGATCGGCAAGCCGCAGGGCTCGGACGCTGATCGAGACAAGCCCACCTACCCCAACCTGCTCGGCATGGACGAGGCCAAGGCGACCGCCCGGCGCTTGTGCGACGAGGCGCTGGCCAGTCTCGCGCCGCTCGGCGCGCGTGGCGACACCCTGGCGATGATCGCGAACTTCATCGTCAAGCGCGATCGCTGAAACGGCGACGGAAACCCGTCACCGACACTGGCAGAACCGCCAGCAATCCGTCATTCGCGCGACGCGCGGCCGGTTCGAGAGTCGTAAACAGGGGCCCACGCGCGCCGCGATCGCCTGGCACGACACCTGCAGTATCCAAGGCATGCGAAGGTCCTCGACCTTCGCACTCCTCCCTTTGGTCCATTACGGGTGCTGCGGCGCCCGTTTTTTTTTCGCGCGTCACAGCCCCTGGCGCTTGGCCTCGTCCCACAGCGCGTCGAGACGCTCGAGCGCGGTGTCCTCCAGCCGTTCCCCCGCAGCCGCGACCCGTGACTCGACATGCCGGAAGCGCTGCTCGAAGCGCGCGCTGGCGCCACGCAGCGCCGCTTCCGAATCGACTTCGAGATGGCGCGCGAGGTTGACCACGCTGAACAGCAGGTCGCCGAGTTCCGCCTCGATGGCGCGCGGCTCACCCGCCGCCGCCGCGGTCTCGAGCTCGGCCACCTCCTCGTGGAGCTTCAGCCAGGCGCCGCGCGCGTCCGGCCAATCAAAGCCGACCCGCGCCGCGCGCTTCTGCAGCTTGCGTGCGCGGGTCAGCGCCGGCAGCGCGAGCGCGACGTCGTCGAGTTCGCTCACCGCGCCGCCGCGCCGTGCCCGCCGCTCGGCGGCCTTGCCGGTTTCCCAGGCATCGGCGACCGTCGCGGCGTCGCTCGCGTGCGCCTCGCCGAACACGTGAGGATGGCGGGCGAGCAGCTTGGCTTCGATGCCGCCCACCACCTCGTCCAGGTCGAAGCGGCCCTCTTCCTCGCCAATCTGGCTGTAGAACACCACCTGGAAAAGCAGGTCGCCGAGTTCGCCCGGCAGTTCGCCGAGCTGCCCCTGCTCGATCGCGTCCGCCACTTCGAACGCCTCTTCGAGGGTATGAGGTACCAGCGAGCCGTAGGTCTGGGCGCGATCCCAGGGACAGCCGCCCTCGGCGCTGCGCAGACGACGCATGATCTGGCGCAGGCGCGCGAGGTCAGCCATGGCATGGAACTCCTGCGCGCACGGCCAGGCCCTGAGTGCCTGCCGCGGCGGTCTTGATCGAAGCGCTGGAATGCGCTGAGAATCTAGCCGTTTTCGTGGTCCAATGCAGCCATGACGGACGCCGACACCGCGCACTTGCCCAGCACGCCCCTGATCCTGCGCCTCGATGTGGCGGGGGCGCCGATTCGCTGGATCCCGTGGCAGGACGCGGTCTGCTTGTACAGCCGCAACCTGGTCGCCTGGACCGCGGGCGACAACGCCTTCACCTTTCGCGGCGGCTTCGCGCGGGGGCGCGCCGAGCGCTCCAGCATCACCGTCCATTCGATCATCGCGATCAAGCATTCCAAGCGCGGCCAGCATCCCAAGCGCCACGTGCCGCCGCTCAGCAACCATGAACTCTTCCGCCGCGACGGCTACCTGTGCCTGTATTGCGGCGGACACTTTCCCGAACACCAGTTGACCCGCGACCATGTCGTGCCGCTGTCGCGCGGCGGCATCGATCGCTGGTCGAACGTGGTCAGCGCCTGCCGCCACTGCAACACGCGCAAGGGCGGCCGCACGCCAGAGCAGGCGGCCATGCCCCTGCTGGCAGTGCCCTACGTGCCCAACTGGGCCGAGTTCCTCGCGCTGTCCAATCGGCGCATCCTCGCCGACCAGATGGATTTCCTGAAATCGCAGTTCAACGCGCAGAGCCGCATTCCGGGGCTCGTGTGAGGCGCGCGCGCCTGTGGCTCTGCGCGGCGCTGACCGCGGCCGCGCTGCCGGCCGTGGCGGCCGATGCCGCCGGCAACTACGCCATCTGGGGCGCAGGTGGACGCTCGTGCCACCAGTTCGACGTCGCGGACCCGGCCCAGGCCGCGGCCTTTCGCGATTTCCTGATGGGCTACCTCACCGCCTTCAATACCCTCGCGCCCGAGACCTATGACGCGCTCGGCGGCGAGTCGCTCGAGACCGCGGTGCAGTGGCTGCACGACTATTGCGACCAGCACCAGATGGACAGTTTCGAGCGCGCGCTCGGCCAATTGCTGCTCGCCAGACACGATGCGCGCAGCCGCGTCCCACCCGGGAGCGGCAGGCGCGGATGGATACGGCCGGGCGCCGCGGCGAGCGAGTGAACCCGGACCGCGAAGGTGCACGCCGCACCGAGAGCAATCGGCCGACGCGCCAACCCCGCGTCGGCGATCGTGAAATTGCATTGCATCAATCGAAGAAATCGTTCATCATCCGCGCAATCGAAAGCTTTACTTAATCCAACTTCGAGACACACGTTTCGTAAACTAGCCCCCCGAGTTAGGAGGATGACGACGATGAAGAATGTTCTGAAGCTTGCGGCGGTATGCGCCGTTCTTGGCCTGACCAGCGCCTGCTCGACGGTGACCCCGGAGCAGCTGTCGGCCGTCGACGCGAAGGCGACCAGCGCCGCGTCGGATGCCAGGACCGCCGCCTCCAACGCAGCTGCTGCGCTGAAGGCTGCCACCGAAGCCAAGGCTGCTGCTACCGCTGCTCAGGCTACCGCCGACGCTGCGAAGAGCACCGCCGATGCAGCGATGGCTTGCTGCAACGAGAACAAGGATCGCCTCGACCGCGTGTTCGAGAAGATCATGAAGAAGTAAGGGTCTCCCTTACCTTCTCCACCAGAACCCCGCTTCGGCGGGGTTCTGCGTTTCTGGGGGACAGGTTTGCCGCGGCGGGCCCGGCTAATCGCTGGACGCGCCGGGGATGGGGCGCGCTCAGTTACGCACGAGGCGGGGGCCGGCGTGTGTCAGCGCGGCCTCGGTGCGGGTCCTGGTCTGCACCGTGCCGACCACGGTCGGCACGCCGGTCGGCGACTCCACCGCGCGCTTGATGTCGGCCCACACCAGCGCAGCGTCATAGCCTTTCACCCGCGCCAGGATCTCCTTCACCGCGAGCGAATACTGCTGAGCCGAGGCCTTGGCCTGCTCTTCCTCCAGGTGCGGATGCACCTCGAGATAGATGTTGCCGTTGGCGATGCCCACCTTGTACGGCTGGTTGACGATGTGCACCGGCGTGCCGACCGGCGTCTGGTTGAACATCGTCACGATGTCCTCGGGGTACATGCGGATGCAGCCGTGGGTGACGCGCATGCCGATGCCGTAGGGCTTGTCGGTGCCATGGATCAGGTATCCGTTGAAGCCGAGCATGAGCGCATGGGTACCGAGCGGATTGTTCGGACCCGGCGGCACCACGGTCGGCAGGATGTCGCCCTCCTCCGCGTGCTCCTTGCGAATCGACTTCGGCGGGTGCCAGGCCGGATTCTTGACCTTGCTGACCACCGTGGTCTTGCCCTTGGGCGTCACCCACTTCTCGCGGCCGATGCTGATCGGGAAGGTCATCAGGCGCTTGCCGTTGCCGCCGTTCTTGCCGAGGAAGTAGTACATCCGCATCTCAGCGATGTTGATGATGATGCCGTCGCGCGCCGCCTTGGGGATGACGTACATGGACGGCACCACGACCTCGGTGCCGTCGCCCGGCAGCCAGGAGTCGACCTTGGGATTGGCGAGCCGCATTTCGCGGTAGCCCTGATCGAAGACCCGCGACAGGTCGGAGATGGTGTCCTCGTACACGGTGGTCGTGCGGGACAGTTCGCCGATGACGTCGGGGGCTTCCGGCGTCAGGACGTAGACCGGGGCCGGCCCCGCCACGACGTCCAGCGCCGTGCCGGCCAGCAGCAGGCCGAGCAGAGGCGCGGCCAGACGTTTGCGTATCGATGCATGCATGGTGTCGATGCCTTCCTGATAGCTATCCATTCCTGCCGGCGCTCTGGCGCAGACCGTGCAGTCCGAGGGTCAGCCATGCCGCCATGAAGGCGGTACCGCCCCATGGGGCGCCCTTGCCGAGCCACCCCACGCCGGTCAGCGTGCTGGCGATGAGACCCGCGCAGAACAGCACGATTCCCGTAGCGGCCAGCCAGCCCGCCAGTTTGAGCAGCGGCGCGGCACCTGCCTTTCGCCGCCAGTGCGCGACGATGAGCAGCAGCAGGCCGTGTACCAGCAGGTAGCGCGCCGCGGTCGCCAGCACGCCGAGCGCGTGGGCATCGAAGCGCTGGGCGAAAGCGTGGGCGTTGAGCGCGTCCAGACCCACCCCGACGCAGGCGGCGAGACCGCCCAGCGCGGCCAGCCATGGCGCGTCCGCGCCAGTCCTCGAACTGGTGTCGTTGTCGTGCACTAAGAGATTATAAATGCGATGGTTTCACTTACCCACAGATTTTTTGCCGCAGTGCCGCGAAGAGCCCTGGTCGCGCTGTTTGTGCTGCACCTCGCGCTCGGTGCCGCGGCGCCGGCTGCCGACTGCGGGCAGGACGTGAGCGCGCCACAGCGACTCCATACGCGACTGCGGGACGGTGACCGCTTCGCCGGTCTGCGCCTGCGGGGCGCCCTGCGCCTCGCCGCGCCCGGAGCCGTTGGAGAAGCGCTGCATGGTCTGTCGGGACTGGCCTGGGATGCGGACGACGGGCGGCTCTATGCCCTGTCGGACTTCGGTCAGCTGGTGCACCTGCGACCGCGCTTCGCCGACGGCGTGCTCGTCGGCGTCGACTTCTGCGGCGCCCATGCCCTGCTTGGTCGTGCCGGCGAGCGCCTGCCGCCGGCCTGGGCCGACGCCGAGGGCCTCGCGCTCCGCAACGGCGCCAACGGCCGGCGCGGTGACGGCCAGCTGCTGGTGGCCTTCGAGCGCGTGCCGCGCATCGAGGTGTACTCGACCACCGGTGTGTGGTCCGGCGCCGCGGTGCTGCCGCCGGGGCTGCGCGCGGCCGCCTATGCCGGCCCCAACCAGGCGCTCGAGTCGCTCGGCGAGTCGCAGCGCTTCGGCCTCACGGCCGCGCCCGAGCGCCCGCTGCGCGGGGTGAGCGAGCCACGGCTCTACGCGCGCGACGGCCAGGCCTGGCCGCTACGCATGGAAGACGCGCGGCACGGCGGCCTGGTCGACCTGGCCATCACGGGCGACGACCAGTTCCTGCTGCTGACGCGGCGCTACGTGTCGATATTCCAGCCGCTGGTCATCGGGCTCGAGCGCCTGGAGGTCGCCGACGACGGGCGGGCGCTCCGCCAGTTCCAGGTGGCGCGCTTCGACAGCAGCGCCGGCTGGTCGCTGGACAATTTCGAGGGGCTCGCGCGCCACGAGGGCGAGCGCTATTTCCTGGTCTCGGACGACAATCGCCATCCGCTCGAGCTGACGCTGCTCATGTACGTCGAGGTGATGGGCGCCGCCGGCGCGGACCCGGGCCCGCCGCCCTCGACCTTCATGCCGCGCTGAGCTAAGGCCCCTGGTCAAAATTATCTCTACGTCCGGCCG